>JBMORP010000006.1:649886-652381 GCA_049322655.1 Patescibacteria group bacterium | reverse complement strand
CTGGTCTAATATCGCCTCACTTCTCACCGCTGGTGATGACATTGATATCACTGGTACTACTAACGCTACTATTACCCTAGAAGATGACATTGATCTAACTGCTCTAAGAGCCTCCTCAGCCTCTGGTTTATCCCTCTACGAAGATGGCGGAACTCTTGGTTTGTTCATTGAAGATACCTCAGGCAATGTCGGTATCGGCACCTCCTCCCCAGAACAACAACTTACCACCACTGGTAACTTGCAATTAGGCATCGCTGACGGTGATCACTATATCTACTTCGATAATGGTACTCTTAACAATGCTGGTTTCCGCTATAACGCGACCACTGATGAAATCGAGTATTCTGATGATGGTGTGACCTGGTCAGCAATTAATGCTTTAGGTGGTGGGGCTGTTTCTTCTGTAACTAATTCTGATGGTACTCTTACTATTTCACCAACTACTGGAGATGTCGTTGCTTCTCTCAATCTAGCTAATGCTAATACCTGGACTGGTTTGCAAACCTTCAACAATACTTATACTGACTTTGCTCAATACTTAAGACATGCCGGTGATGCTGATACCTTTTTTAACCTAACTGATGACAATATTGCTATCCAAGTCGGTGGCGAAACCTTAATTAATCTAACTGAAGACTTAACTCAAGATATTGTCAAACTCGGTGATGGTGGTGATGTTGATATTAACCTCAATGATGATGTTTTTGTTGAGGGTAGCTCTGGTAATGTGGGAATTGGTACTGTTTCAACCACGGCCAAATTAAGCCTTGCTGCTAATACTTTAGCCACAGGTGGCATTGACTTTGGTGGTGATACCAATATTTACCGCTCAGCCATCAACACTCTCAAAACCGATGACAATTTTGTCCTTGGAACAGCCGGTGTTGGTACTACTGATTCTGTTATCACTAGAGAAACTGATGGTACTCTCACCGCCAGAACTATTGACTCCAGAATCTGGGGTTCTTCTTTGGTAGACGGTTCTGGCACTGGTGGTTATGTCACCTATTGGTCTGATGCTAATACCTTAACTGCTGAACAATACCTGAGTGTCACCAGAGGTGGCTTAGGAGGAAACGTTACTGCTGCTGGTGCTGGTGAATTACTTTACTCCACTGGTACCTCCGCTTATGACTCCCTGGCCGCCGGTTCTACTTCTCAACTCTTAATCTCTGGTGGTGCAGGTGCTCCATCCTGGTCTAACGTTGTTTCCTTACTTACTGCTGGTGATGACATTGATATCACTGGTACTACTAACGCTACTATTACCCTAGAAGATGATATTGATCTAACTGCTCTAAGAGCCTCCTCTGCTTCCGGTCTTTCCTTATATGACGATGGTGGAGTGCTAGGTTTATTCTTACAAGATGCTACTGGTAATATCGGTATTGGCACTGCCTCTCCAGAACAAGTTATACATGCTGATGGCAATCTCCAGTTAGGCGCCACTGATGGCACTCGTTACATCTATTTTGACAATGGTACGGTCAACAATGCTGGCTTCCGCTACAACTCAACTACCGATGCTATGGAATTTTCTGATGACGGTGTAACTTGGAATGCTTTCTCTAGTTCTGGTGGAATCTGGTCACAAAATGGTAATGATGCCTACTACAACACTGGTAATGTTGGTATCGGCACTGATACTCCAGAAACCTCTCTCAATACTACTGGTGATATCCAACTCGGCACCACTGATGGCACCCGCTACATCTACTTTGATAATGGTACCGCCAATAATGCTGGGATCCGTTACAACTCTAGTAGCAACATGATGCAATACTCTCATGATGGTACCAGTTGGTATGACTTTGGCACTGCTGGTTCAAACAAATTCTTTACCAATACTAATGCTGCTGTCGCTGCTGGCTCCTATCTTGATGTTGTTCATAATCAAGGTACTTATAACGTCATTGCTACTGCTTGGATTCATAACGGTACCAACTGGGTAGAAATCGATGACATGGGCCGTGTTGCTCACAACATCTATGACCCCAACTTAATCGGTTGGTATAAAGCCGAGGAAACTTCAGGAAATCTAGATAATGCTGAAGGTACTTCGAGTAGAGATTTAATTGCCAAAGGTTCTGCTACCTATTCTGTGACTGGTCAAATTAATAACGCCATTGACCTGGATGGAGCCACCGACTTCTTCTGTACTGGCACTGGTTCAACCTGTACCGATAAAGATAATTTTGACTTTGGTGATGGCTCGTTCACAATTGGTGGCTGGTTTAAACATGACAATATTACTACTAATCCAGACTACCTGGTCACCAAATACTCCTCTTCTGCCTCCGCTGATACTGGTACCGGAGCTGATGGAGATATCAATTTAACAACTGGCGTCCATGGTACTACCCCTAACATTAACGCCACAGCCTTTATCGCTGGCCGCACTTGTGCCGATGCTCCTACATATAACGTCACTGCTCTAACTAGCACTACGGCTACAGTTACTCCAGCCTTTACTACTAACTGTTTAGCCGCTGGTG
>JBMORP010000006.1:0-649786 GCA_049322655.1 Patescibacteria group bacterium | reverse complement strand
CCTCCAACCCATGGGATGGCTCACTTGATGAGTTCTTTGTCTACTCCAGACCCCTTGATGCCGGTGAAGTCGAAGAACTCTACCAAGCCAACTCTAAGTTCCGCATTGAAATTCCGGATAACAATACCGTCCGTCTCTACAACAACTCGAGTGTCACCTCCAACTTGAAACTTAATGTGGTCACCGATGTCAGCACCGGATCTGGAATCTCCCTGGCTCCAACCGATCCTGACATTGATGCTGGTTCTAGTACCTCTTCAATCTTTATTAATAAAACAGGAACTGGCGGTAACTTTATGCGTTTCCAGGTATCAGGCACTGATGTGTTCACCTTAGATGCCTCTGGTAATATGGCTACTACTGGTAGACTGACTTTTTCCGACAATGGTGCATATATCGATACCTCTAGTAACGATATGATTTTCTATGATCCAGCTTATGGTTCCACTGTTACTCTCTCTCAACTTGCTGCCTCTGGATCTGGTAGCTACTGGACTCAATCTGGCACAGAACTTTACTACAATACTGGTAATGTCGGTATCGGTACAGCTACCCCAGAAACTTCCCTCAACACCACTGGCGATATTCAACTCGGCACCTCTGATGGAACTAGATATCTCTACTTTGATAATGGTACGGCTAACAATGCTGGCATCCGTTACAACTCCTCCTCTGATACCATGCAGTATTCTCATGATGGTGTAGTCTGGTCAGATCTTGGCTCTGGTTCCAGTGGTAACTCCTTCTTTACCAACACCAACGCAGCAGTTGCTGCTGGCTCATACCTAGATGTTGTCCATAACCAAGAAACCTTGAATGTGGTAGCTACTGGCTGGGTGCATAACGGTACCAACTGGGTAGAAATCGATGATCTGGGCCGTGTTTCTCACAATATCTATGACCCCAACTTGATTGGTTGGTACAAAGCTGAAGAAACTTCTGGTGACCTAGACAATGCTGAAGGTACTTCTAGCCGTGACCTAATTGATAAGGGTACTCCAAACTACTCTCAAACTGGTCAAATTAACAATGCCATTGACCTAGATGGTTCATCTGCTTTCTTCTGTACCGGTACTGGTACGACCTGTGCAGACAACGACTCATTTGATTTTGGTGATGGCTCGTTCACTATCGGTGGTTGGTTTAAACATGACACTATTGCCACCAATCCAGACTACCTGGTCACCAAATACTCCTCTTCTGCCTCCGCTGATACTGGTACCGGAACTGATGGTGATATTACTCTGACTACGGCTGCTCATGGTTCAACTCCAAATATTAACGCCACAGCCTTTATCGCTGGCCGCACTTGTGCCGATGCTCCTACATATAACGTCACTGCTCTAACTAGCACTACGGCTACAGTTACTCCAGCCTTTACTACTAACTGTTTAGCCGCTGGTGATGAAATCATGTTGATTAACCTTCAAGGGACTACTGGAGCCGTAGCCAACCTGGGTAACTATGAATTTTTGAGAATCGAAAATATTTCAGGAAATGTGGCCACCTTTACCACCGCCAAAACTAAATATTATGGTTCAACCGCTGGCTCTGATGCTGGCCTGGGTACCACTGATGGTACACAACGCGTAATGCTGATGCGTGTCCCCAACTACCGAAACGTAAGTATTGGGACTGGGGTCTCTTTCCTATCTTCTGCCTACGGTGGGGTTCGCAACGGAGTAATCGCCTTCAGAGCTTCTGGTACTGTTAGTATTGCTGGTACTCTGGGATATACCAATGGCCGTGGTTACGCTGGTGGGCCAAATATTGGAACTGCTAGTGGTTATGCTTATCAAGGATCTACCAACAAAAACAATGCCCAATCTCAAACCTACGTTGCAAATGCTGATGGTGGTGGCGGTGGTGGCTACGACACTAAAGGTGGTGGCGGTGGTGGTCATGCTACTTCTGGATCAAATGGTCTTTCACCTGGATCATGGGCTGGCGCTGTTTATGGCCGTGGTGGAGGTACTTATGGTAACTCTAATGGTTCTACTCTCACTCTTGGCTCTGGTGGTGGGGGTGGTGGACGAGGATATATGTCCGGCTGGAATTATCCTGGTGGTAGTGGTGGCCGTGGCGGTGGCATTATCTATGTTGGTGCTGACACCATTGTTAACAACGGCACCATTGATGCCGGAGGTGAAAATGGTAATAACGCCACAACAATTGATGGAGGAGCAGATATTCAAAACGGTGGTGGAGGTGGTGGTGCTGGTGGTACTGTTATGCTGGTTGGCCGTGATATTAATCTAGGAGCTGGTACTACTTACGCTAATGGTGGATCAGGTGGATTAGACGGTGGTGATGATTGTAGTTATGGTAGTACGTACTGTGATGGTGGTGATACTGCTCATGGTGGAGCTGGTGGATCTGGTCGCGTCTTTGTTCAATATGTTGATGCAGTTACTGGTACCTCATCCCCTGGTGCAACCACTACCCAAATCACCAACTCCTCAGGTGGCTACAAACTCTACATGAACCCAGCCGGTGATATCGTCTTTGGCATTGATGATGACCAAAACTCCTTCCCAGAAGACTTCGCTACTACTGCCACCAATCCATACGATGATAATCAATGGCACCACATTGTTGCTGTTAAAAATGAAAACGAATACATTAAGATCTTTGTTGATGGTGAAGAAGTGGCGGCTGACTACGATATCATCAGCACAGAATCTACTAGCAATGATAATCCTTTCTACCTAGGTGTTGACTCTGATGGCTCCTCCAACCCATGGGATGGCTCACTTGATGAGTTCTTTGTCTACTCCAGACCCCTTGATGCCGGTGAAGTCGAAGAACTCTACCAAGCCAACTCTAAGTTCCGCATTGAAATTCCGGATAACAATACTGTCAGACTCTACAATGATTCGAGTATTACCCAAAACCTCAAGCTCAATGTGGTGACTAGTGTGGCTGGTGGCGGTGGAGTCTCACTCTCCCCAACCGCAGCAGATGTCGACGCCGATGACAATGAGTATTCTATCTTCATCAATAGAACCGGCCTAAGTGGTGGTCTAATGAAACTTCAAGCCGATGGCAGTGATAAGTTTATTATCGAACGAGATGGTACCGTGGCAGTGGGTGGATTGTCCTCGACAGAGCAAGCTCTTGATGTCAACGGCAACATCCAACTAGGCCAATCAGATGCCACTCGCTATATTTACTTCGATAATGGCACCGCTAATAATGCCGGTATCCGTTACAACAGCACCACTGATTCTCTTCAATTCAGTCACGATGGTTCCACTTGGGCAGACTTTGGCTCTGGCAGTGGTTTGTGGACCGCCTCTGGTTCTGACATCTATTACACCACCGGCAATGTGGGTATCGGCACCACCAACCCTCAAGCCAAACTTGATATAGCTGGTGCTTCATCAACTATCTCCAACTCAGCTGGTGACATCACCATTAATGCTGCTTCTGGTAATGTGTCGTTCTCTGGTGATAGCTTAACAAATTTGCTCAATGCAGCTTTTAGTGGTAATGTGGGCATTGGTACTTCTACACCAACAGCAAAATTACAAATCACGGGTGGAGATGCCTTGATTTCAGGTAATGTGGGAATTGGCACCACTACCCCTGCACAAAAACTATCAGTTATTGGAACAATACTTGCATCTACTCCAGAAGCATCTAATGCCCTAAGTTTGAGAAACAGTACTAATGGTGGTTACTGGGACATCTACTTGGCTGGAGATGGAACTACTGCAAATAATTTTTACTTAAATAATACTAACCTTGGTGCTGGTCTTTCAGGAAATACCTTAGCAATAAGATCTAACGGTAACGTTGGTATTAATGATGCTACTCCTTCCTACAAACTTGACGTCAACGGCACCATCCGTGGTTTTGGCATTACTGACTCTTCTGACGTTAGATTTAAAAAAGAAATTACTAGTATTAACCCAGTTCTTGATCGAGTTCTTCAGCTTAGAGGTGTTAATTACTATTGGTTGGATGAAGCTCATGGCACCGAACTACAAACTGGTTTCATTGCTCAAGAATTAGAGCAATACTTCCCCGAGTTAGTTAGTACCGATAATGATGGTTATAAATCAGTTGCTTATAACAAAATGACTGCTATCTTGGTTGAAGCGATCAAAGAACAACAACAACTTATCGGACCAATTAACTTCAATAATGAAGGCTTTCTGAGCATTAATGGTAACGCTGTAAATGGTTATGCCCTTGTCTACAACGACGGCACCATTTCAAATCCAATCACTGCTATAGCAGGTTTTGCCAAAGCAAAAATCGCTGAACTAACTGCTGGAGTGATTAGAACCAGAGATCTGTTTGCTGACAACATCACCATCGCTGGCCAATCTCTCTACGACTACGTTACCGGTATCGTTGACTCCAGAATTGCCGATAACACTAACAATACTATTCCATCAGGAGACGCTGATCTCTCTACTCTGGAAATTTCTAACTTGGAAACTGATGAAGCAGTCTTGAACATTGACAACAATGGCAACGTTTCTACTTTGGGTAAATTAACTGCTCAAGAAGTTGAAGTGGCTGGGACTTCTAAACTTGGTTCATTAACCGTCACCACCGATGCCACTGTTTCTGGGACTTTGACCGCCACCAATATTGAGACTGAAAACCTAGACACTGTCTCTTCTAGAATCACTTACCTAGAAGGTAGAATCGCTGAATTTGAAGATGTCAAAACTCTCACTGCAGAGATTGGTGAAGCCACAGTTTCTGGTACTTTATACGCTGATGACATTTACAACTTCGATAACATGGTTGCTGAAGCCTTTAGACAACCTTCGCTGATGGCCACTATCATGGGTGATGTTCAACAAGTTGACCCATTTGATGGCTTTGACCTCAGTACGGCTGATGCTCAAAACCTCAACCTCACTTTGGCTGACCTAGATCTAGCTGCCGAAGATGTAGTTATTGCTCCATCCGCTGTCTTCATCAATGACTACCTCAAAGTCAATGGTTCTGGTTATATCGCTGGTTCACTTGGTATCAATGAAAACTTACTAGTGGGTGATGGTATCCAGATTGGTAACGGGGCTATCGCCTACAAACCAACTGCTGGTAGTAGCATCTTCTACATCCAACCTGATGGCACCGGCACCTTATCATTCATGGCCAACTTAATGACCTTAACTGAAGATGGCATCGTTACTATTTCTGGTGATCTCAGAGTAGCTGGCGCTGTTGATATCGCTGGTGAAGCTAGAGTGGAAACTTCCTTGCTCACTAACTTAATCAAACCACTCAATGATGGACCAGTCCAAGTCCAACTTGCCGAAGAAGCAAGTATGGCTGGTCAAGTTAATAACTCCAGATTTGAAATCGTTGATGAACTCGGCACGCCAGTTGCTACTATCTCTGCTGCTGGTCAAGCTAAATTTGCTGGTGGTTTGGGAGTGGAAACAGGCGAACTCAGTGTTTCCAGCCCTGGCATCTTCACTACCACTAAAACGGCTGGTAAGGCCTACCTACCCGCTGGCAGCACTCAAGTGATTATCAGATCTGAAGACTTGACTGAAAACACTTTGATTTACGTTACGCCACTGGGTAGTACTAATAACCAAGTCCTCTACGTGAAGAACCAAGTGGCTGAAGATAAATCAACTCTTGTCAAGGAAGGCAATTTTGTGGTTGGCCTGGACTTTCCTCTCACTCAAGACGTTGAGTTCAACTGGTGGATGGTGCAGTAAGCATTAACCTATTACATGCCACCTGATATTTTGCTATGATGTTACTTGAGAAAATAGCTCTTTTTTAATGCCCAAATGTTAGCCAAATACTACAAACATTCTAGCCACCAAAATGCTATCAAAAACCTTAAAAATGAAGTTAAGCAGGGTGTTTTTTTCAAATATTTAGGCAAAAAAACTATTGCTATATTTAAAAAATTACCAGGCTTATTAGACAGTGTTAGACAAAACTGGTTAAAGCTTTTTAAAGGTTTAAAAAACATTAACAAAAAAACTCTAAAACAATTGTTCACCCGCGATTCGCTGACAGAATTTTACCAACTAATTTACCGAACAAATAGCAAACAAAAAATTATCTTCTCTCTAGTAATTATCTTGGTGGCGGCAGTGATGTATTTGGTTAAATATAACCAAAACACCATGCAAGATGGGGCGGTTTTTCGCCGTTCAGTCTTGAGTTCCTGGGAATACACTAGTGACAAAAACATTGCTGGAATGAAAACTAGCCTAAAAAAAGAAAAAACGGCTCTAGCAGTACTGGTTGAAAGAGATAATTCGCAAATAGAGTTTCAGTTACCGATTAATAACCCTTCGTTAGAAGTTAAAGACAACACCGCTACGTACATTAATGCTGATAAAAACATTGAAGTTAAATATGAATTTGAAACTAACAAACTCAAAGAATCGATCATCCTAAACTCACCAACCAATAACTTTGAGTTTACGAGTAGTTTTCTTGTTCAAAACCTAATTGTCAAAATGAATGACGAAAGAATCCCTTTTTTCTTTGACACTAACAACAACTACCAATTTCACCTCGAGAGACCATACGCTATCGATGCATCTGGCCAAACTACTTTTGCTCTAACTTATACTCTTAAACCCAAAACCACCGCCATTAACAATAATCCGTTCGCCCAAAAAAGCCAACGACCACAAAATTTACTCGAATTAGAAACCTTACAAGATATCCAGGTGAATACTAACGAATATGAGTTGATTGTTTCTGTTGATCCTCAGTGGCTTTTATCTCCAGAAAGACAATATCCTATCATTATCGATCCAACTATTATTCATGACACTAGTGCTGAGTTTGCAGTGGGCAGTTTTAACCGGGTCACCGATACCGGTTCCGGCACAGCCCCAGTTTTGGAAAGTTACTACCAAGAAGCCAATGCTGATGAACAAACTGGTGGGCTGTGGCATTTTGATGAAGCGTCTGGCAACGTCTCTGATGCTAGTGGTAATGGAAACACTGGTACTCCTACCGGTACAACGGTGGTGGCTGGACGCTTTGGTAATGCCAGAAGTTTCAATGGGAGCAGTGATTATATTAATGTTCCCGCTAATGGTTCGCTCAACTTCACAAGAGACTTTACCTTAGAAGCTTGGGTGAAAACTACCGATACCGGCAACAGTGGTTTGATTATCACATATGGTGATACAGCTGACTGGATGTACATTATGTCAAAAGATACAACAGATACTTTACGCTGTAAAATTTATAATGATGGAGCTGGGTCCGGCTATTTGGAAACTTTATCTACTAAAAAAATTAATGATGGTAACTGGCATCACGTGGCCTGCGTTGCTAGTGGCACGACTCTTGCTACTTATGTGGATGGAGAAATTTCTTCAATAGCTAATATTCCCAGTGGCACTCGTGATACCGGCAGTGCTGGACCACTCACGATTGGTGCTTTCAACTGGACCACCTACCAAAGCTTTTGGAATGGCCAAATTGACGAAGTCAGGCTAAGTGGAGTGGCTCGTTCTGCTGAGGAAATCAGGGCCTCAGCTCAACGCCGACCCTATGCTGTTTATACTTCCCCCGTGATCGACTTAGGGACTAACGAGAATGACTGGTCAGCTTTTCAAAATTTAAGTTGGACAGAAAGTGGTGGCCGAACTGGAGATGGTGAAATACCCAGCAATACTAATGGCTTAGTAGCACAGTGGGACTTTAATGAAACTAGTGGTGGAACCGCTGCTACGAGTAATGGCAGTTGTGGAGTAAGTTGTAATGGTACTTTATATAACTTTTCTGCCGGCTACATCGAACAAGATGCCAATCCTAGCTCTGGCTGGACGAGTGACAGGCGCTGGGGTGCTGGAGCACTGAAGTTTGATGGAAGCAATGATTATGTATCAATCAGTAATGAAAGTGCTTTTGATTTTGAAAGAACTAATGCTTTTTCTTTAGAAGCTTGGGTTAATACTAGTGCAGCAACTCAAGGAGTTGTTATATCAAAACGCCAATCTGTTAGCCCATATACTGGTTATGAGTTCAGAACAGAGACAGATGGAACAGTGGCTTTGGTTGTTTCTAATACATCAGGTTCAAACTATGCCCATGCTATAACTAAAAATAAAATTAATACCAACGATTGGAACCATATCGTTGCAACATATGATGGATCCAGTTCTGCTTCGGGAATTTCTCTATACATAAATGGTGAAAATTCTGATGTAACAATTGGTGCTGATAGTTTGTCAGCAACAATTCTTAATGACATAAACCCAAATATTGGAGCAAGAAATAGCACTACTTTATTTGATGGAATAATAGATTCTGCTCGTATCTACTCAAGAGAATTGACTGCCGCCGAAGTTAAAGACAACTACAACGCCACCAATATTCAATTCCAAACCAGGGCTGGGACTGACAGCACACCTAATGATGGTTCCTGGGAAGACTGGCAACCAGCTAATGAATCGTTGCTAAAAAACTTTGAGGAAAGCTACCTCTACGATGCCACTGCAACCTCTTTGTATGCTTACTGGCCGATGGACGAAACCGCTGATAACACTTGTTCTGGAGGCCAGGATATCTGTGATAAAAAATCCACTAAACATCTAACTGTCAGTGGTACCGGCTCCAAGATTCGCAGTGGCAAGTTTAATAACGGTAGATCATTACCAGGTGGTTCTGCTACGGAATACTTTTCAATTAGCGGACTGAGTGACTTCCCTACCACCGCCATTACTACTGAGTTTTGGATCAAAACCACCGACACTACCGATGGTATTATTTCCTATGACCAAGGAGCGACTGCTAATGAATGGCTAATTTATGATAGTAGTAACATAAAGATTTACCGTGGGGCTGGGGGGTTTGTCACCACCAATATTGCTGTTAATGATGGTCGTTGGCATCACGTCGCTGTAACTTGGAGCAGTGCCACTGGTTTAGTCGAATTATATAAAGATGGAGTTAGAGTTTACTATGCCAGCTTGGTACCAGGAACGAGTATTACTTCCAACGGTTCGCTGGTTATTGGAAACGATCAAGATGGTGAAATGGCTGGCCTAGATCCCAATCAAGCTTTTGCCGGCGAGATCGATGAACTCAAAATTTACAACACTGTTCTAGATGCTGAGACAATTGCCAAAAATTATTTACAAGGCTCATTAAATCCAGACAGTTTGACTAATAAAGTTTCTAGTAACATCAAAATTGCTGGTAGTCAGGCCTTGAAAACTGAAGCGGGTATTTTAAAAGCTGATCAATATACTGTGGGTTTGTGGAGGTTAAATGAAACCGGTGGTACCGGAGCATATCTCAAAGATGAAAGTGGTAATAATTATCATGGCACACCAGTCGGAACAACTGTCACAGATGGAGTTATTAGCAAGGCTAGAAGTTTTAATGGCAGTAGTGACTATGTTAATACGGGCCTAGATCATACTGTTATTCCTCTGTTTGCCGACAACACTCAATCATGGACGGTGGAGGCTTGGTACAAAAATTCAGCTAGTACTGCGGCAAATCAGATGATTGTGGGTCGTGGTGGTGGCACAGGTGGTGCTGCAACTTTTGCTGTTTTCGTCAATACCACCGGAGGAATTAGCACAGTCTTACGAGGAACTAACTCTACCCTGCAAACCAACGGCGCTACTGATAACAAATGGCACCATGTAGCAGTGACCTGGAATGGGAGTGTAGCTAGGGGCTACTTCGATGGCGGCTCAGCCGTCACTTTATCAGTAGGAACGGCTTCAATTCAAACTAATCTTTTAAATATAGGGGCTACAGCTAGCGGTGGAAACTCATTTTTTGGTGGCGCTATCGATGAGGTTCGCATCTCTAATGTTGCCCGCTCTGCTGCAGAAATTGCCGAAAACTATAGAAATGGCCGTGATCATTATCTCAACTACCAACTAGCCACTCCTCAGGATTTAGCCAATAAATCTACCTTACCTTTTTATGTGGCGGCTGATCGACCGGGCACTTATTTGGCAGCAACAATTGGTGAGTCGGCTTTTGCTAATTACCAGCCAGATAAAAATACTATCAGTCTTTATCGCTTCGAAGAAATTAATGGTTCTGGGGTCGTTCCAAGAGATTCTTCTGGAAATAGTAATAACTTTACCGGAGGAACAATTAACAGCACAGTAGAAGGTGTCGTTGGTAAAGCTAATGGCTACACTACTTCTCAATACAACACTGGTGCCACTTTAAATGGATTAGATGGAGCTAGTATTACAGTTGATTTTTGGGCTTATCTAAACTTTAGCACCCCCGTCAATACCACTCTCATGTATGCTACTCCAGATGTAACAACCAACCGTCTGAATATTCATTTACCATGGAGTAATGGTTATTTATATTGGGACTATGGTGATATAAACAATGTTGGTCGACTTTCTACACCTTTCGATGCTGGCTGGTATCAGCAGTGGGCTCACTGGGCGTTTGTTTCAGAGAATGGGGTTGGCCAAAAAATATACCGAAATGGAGTGCTAATTGCTGCAGACAACACAGCTGGAACTTTTACTAAAGAAAGCAAAACTCTATCCCTTCAGGTTGCTTCTTGGCAGGGTTTTATCGATGAGCTAAGAATCTCTAATGTAGCAAGATCTGCCGAAGAAATTCGTCAAGCTTATGACATCGGTAAACGCACTCACTCTGTCACGATTGATTTTGGCGCCTCGCTAGATAGTGGTAACTTAATCACTGGTGCTGGCGATACTTCCTTTATTGTTGATGCTACTGTTTACGGTCTGAGTAACAAAGGTAGCAACCTTTATTTGGGTGACAAAATTATTGTTCGGGAAAACTATGATGGCACAGAATATATTGCTCAAGGCACAGTTGACTCTGTGAATGCTTCAACTGGCGCTGTAACTGTTTCAGCCTGGGATAGTGGTGGCACTTTCCCTGCAGGTGGCTTCACGGCTAATGCTGAAGTCTTTAAGTGGCAACGAGAGTTTTTTGACCTAACTGGTAGTAAACCAGAACACCGTAATACTGCTTCATTATTAACCTTTAGATTAACCAATGGCCACGAAGGTAGAACTATTTGGCTGGATGATATTAAAGCTGCCACTGATTATCTAACTACTCCTTTGAGTTCTGCGATTACTTCTACCACTGGCAATCGTTACGTCCAATATCGCACTATTTTTACCGCTACCGACACTCTTATTTCTGGATCTTTATCCTCAGTTACCGCTGACGGTTTTGATGGCTCAACCACCAGTACTGGCAATTGTTACTTAGAAGAATCTCCTCATGATGACCAAATTACCTTGCATTGGACTGACAAAGCCACTGGGGAGTTGGGTTTTGAAATCGAAAAAAGAATTAATGGGACAACCTGGACGCTGGTCGATCGGACTTCAGCTAATGTCAACTCATATAGCGATGAAAATATTAGTGCTGACAATACTTATCAATACAGAGTTCGCAGTTTTGCTGATGATGGTAGTACTGGTGACTGGTGTGCAACTTCAGTAGTTGATCTTGGTACGGGTAGTTTTAGATTTGAAGGACTAAAAATGGAGGGTGTAAAAATCGATTAAGGACAAATATCTTAAACTAAAATTTTTATATGACAACTTTAAACCAATTGGCTATTAGAGAAAAACAAAAAAGTTGAATTTTTATACTTAGTTTTAAAAATTACTCACAAGTATAGTAAGCACCCTCCACTGGGGTTGTTATTCCACATCTAGTGGCACTATCAGTTATTTCAGCATCTGATTTGTTCTCTAGAACCACATAGAGTTCATAGTTATCGCCACTTTCAGTCTGTGTATAAACAAAACTCTCTGGCAGGGTTTTCATATAGGTAACTCCATTAGCTCCAGAAGTTTCAAAACTATCAGTACAAACAACTGTTTCTGGAGCAGTTGATGGGCCACAACCCAAGATGTTGCCGCTTGAATCAGTTGGATAGGTCTGGTAATCGTTATAATAAAGTCTGAGAGCATTTCTAAGTTGAATTAAAGCATTCTTATTTCTAGAATCACGAGCACGTTCACGAGCACCAAGTAAGTTGGGCAAAGCTACAGCAGCCAGAACACCAATAATAGCAATCACCACTAATAACTCAACCAAAGTAAAGCCAAAATTTTTAAAATTATTTTTCATCTAATTCCTTAAGTTTGCTAATTAATTTTGCTAAAACTATTCCTGGCATTCCCCATTTAGCTAAAATTAAAAACTGGTAAGCTGCTTGATCCCATCGATGGTAGCCATAATCATGGAGCAACTTTGCTTGTCTTCCATTTTCGGCTATTTGCTGATCAACATCTTTGTCCAAGATATTGACTGGCCGACTCCATGGAGACAGTTTTCTTTCCAAATTGTTGCCTCCCCTTCCTTCCTCCTACTCTACCGTTAGCGCATGCCCAGTTTCTGGGTAGATGTTAGGACTAGAGATACCATAATTACAAGTTACAATCCCACTCACCCCACAATCTGTCCCGGTATAAACCTGAATATTTGCTCCATCTTTGTTCAAATCAATATCATTTTCATTTTCAAGATAAGCATAAAGCTGATAACGATCTCCAGTAACAGAAGTGTAGTAGTAAGTATAACCACCTGGATCAGATGGCAGTAAGTTCATATACAAGGTTTCAGTATTGTTGGGGTCAACAAAAGGCTCACCCCATTCTTGGCCCAAGATACCAACCTTGCCTGTATCAATAGGATATTCACCCTTGTCATTGTAATAAAGTTCCAAAGCTCGAACAATGTTTTGCAAGTCAGTTTTTCTAGCAGAATCTCTGGATTTAATTTGTGAAGAAACAAAGCTACCAATCCCAACCACCAAAAGTAAAGATAAAATTACCATCACAATCAATAACTCAATCATGGTGAAACCGTGCTGGTTGATATTTAAACGTTTTTTCATTTTTCCTTTTTCTTTTTTACCTCAAGCAACGCAGTTCCATAGGCACATCATCTTCTGTACAACTAGCAGTACAACCACTGACAGCAAAACAGGTGTCATAATCTGGATAGTCTCCTGGACAACCGGCGGTTGGATAGTAATCAATTGTATAGTGACTACAAGTACCATCTGGAGCAATTACCCAATGGCCAGGACCAAGGGTGGGAGTTGGAGCTGCCGTGGCTGTTGGCTCTGGAGTGGGACCAGCTTCTTGCTCCCAGTTAGTAGCAGTAATTGGCGCCCCCATTGCAATTCCATAGTTATAAGTGGGGTCATCATAAAAACAACCATTAACTGCATCACAACCCATACTTTCAATATTCGGGTCACTAACATTCTCTAGTTGAGTTAAAACTCGATAACCATCGCAACCATCTCCACCCAAAGTAGAACCAACATAAGGCAAGTTATCTTTAGGATCACAAGGAATCTCATTAAGGTATGGTTGAAGATCATCGCCGCCACAATTATTCAACATAGTGAGATCTGGATAGCACTCATAATCATTAAAATAGTCTTCGAAAGCTACTCTTAGATCTTCCAAGTCATCTTTACGTTGAGCATCTTGAGCTTTGGAGATTTGTCTATTCAAACCCAACAAAGCCATTACTGCCAAAAGACCAATGATTGCTACCACTATCAGTATTTCGATCATTGACATACCTTGTGTATCAAAGCGATGCGAAAAGGATTTTTTTGTACTTTTTAGCCAGGAAAATGACATTTGTTTCGGGTAAATTTCCCCTTTCATAGAAACAAAATTTCTACTACTCTTACTATCAAGAAATAACTATACTGGAAGTGAATATGAAAAACAATTCTGCCCTCTCACTTGCTCAAACTGTTACCACAGTTGCGCTCAAAGTTTTATTAGTTGCTGCACCCTTGCTGGTCATTCCTTATACCAGAAACTTAATTGTTGATACTAAGTTGTTTATATTCTTGGCAGCTGCTTTATTAACAACTTTAGGTTTTGCGATCAAAACCTTTGCTAAAAAGAAATGGGAAGTGGCTGTTTCTCCACTCACCTTACCACTAGCTTTATTTGGTGGCTCGGTCTTAATCTCTAGTTTTCTCTCCCAGAAATATCCTGTAGAGAACTTGCTCAGTCTTGGTGGAGCTTACATTGCTATGTCACTAATCAGTGTGTTGGGTAGCTCTTTAATTAAAGGTAACCATACTCAAAAAATAGTCGACTTACTGTCAATCACTGGTGGAATTTTGGGACTCACCATGATTTTGGAAAAGCTTGGTGCCGGACCATCCTACTTAATTAATGCCATCTCTTCCTTTGAGTTGCCACACTCTTTGCTTTTTAATGTAAGTGGCTCATCTTTTGTGGCTATTCAAGTTATTGCGGTTGCTACGGTTGGTTTAATTACTTCAATCATGGCTAAAAAGAAAGTTACAGTCAAAGATTTAATTCTGGGAGTAACCAATTTAGCTGGCTTTGGCCTAGGAGCCTGGTCAGTTTTACCTAGCAGAGAAGCCGCTGTTGCTTTTACTCCTTTCAACGCCAGTTGGACTGTAATGTTGAGAAGTTTGGAGTCATTGCAAAGTGCCATTATTGGTCATGGCCCAGCCTCATATGCCAACCTATATGCTCGTTTCAAACCACTTTGGACTAATGGTCAACAATACTGGCAGGTTAATTTTTCAACTGGAACTAATGTACCTCTTACTCTAGTTGTAACCGTTGGTTTATTTGGTCTGCTAACCTGGTTGTTCTTAGTTGTCAAAACAGCCATGCAAACCAAAACCACCAACAAAGAAAGCAAATCATTGCTATGGATGATTTTGACTATCTTTGCTATTCAACTGTTAGCTCCCGCCAATATTGTGCTCATTGCAATCCAAACCGTGTTGTTTGTTTTCTGGATTGCTGCCAACCAGAATCATTTTTCCTTGCTTCAATTCAGAAACTGGAGAATCAATACTTTTCCAAAGAAATTGATGTTCTTGAAAAAAGTCTTTGGTAAAAAAGATTGGGCAATTAGCCTAGTTTCTTTCACCATGATGGTAGCTGTAGCTGGTGGTTTTTATCTACTAGGAAGAGCTTACCTGGCTCATAACTATATGTACCGAGCAAATACAGCACTGATCAAAAGAGACATCGTTAATGTCTACGAGAACCAAAGAAAGGCTGTTGCTGCTAATCGCTATCTTGATTCTTTGCGCAGAGAATACGCATTAACAAATCTTCAAGTAGCCATTGCCCTATCAAACAATGCTGACATTACTGAAGAAGAGCAACAACAAGTCATTCAATTGGTCAGTCAAGCAATCAGAGATGGTAAGGCTGCTACTCTTTTAGATCCAGCTGACGTAGAAAATTGGTTGGTCTTGGCTGAAATTTACCGCAACTTAATTGGAACTTCAGAAGAAGCTAGTAACTGGGCGGTCAGCAGTTTGGTCAGTGCTGTACAAGTTAACCCCATTAACCCCAATCTTCGTTTAGAAATTGGTAGACTAGCATTAGCAGATGGCAAAGCTGAAGATGCTTTAACCTTCTTTGCTCAAGCTGCTGAACTTAAACCTGATATGGCTGCTGCTTACTATCACCTTGGTTTAGCTTTTCAGCAACTAGATCAGTTGGAAGATACCAAAAAAGCTTGGCAAAGAGCTTTGTTACTCTTAGAGAACGACTCTCAAGACTACCTCGCACTCAGCCAACAATTAGCAGAACTAGAAGATGCTATTCAAGGAGTAGATCTTTCACCAGATGCTAATGAAGAGCTCAATGTTGAAGATGTTCTCCCAGAAGAAAATCAAGCTCCTGGAATTACTGAACAGAATGTTCAACAACAAGAAGCTGATATTTTAAACCCAGCTGGAGATCCTTCACTTAATCCAGAGAGTTTCTAAACTCTTAGTTTATTGAATAAATAAAACCCGGTCGCAAGATCGGGTTTTTTATTTGTCAGCTAAAGATGAGATACTTACCCACGGGGGAAAGGGGTGTAAAAAATATCAAATTTTGAAAACTTATAACTAATTTTTTGCTAAAACTTGTTCTAATTTCTTAACTAGTTTTGTCAAGCCATCGCCAGTAAAACCACTAAATAGTAAGACCTTTACTCTGGCTTGTTCAAATTTTTCTTTAATGGCTTGTTGTAGTTCTTGATCATAAAGATCAATTTTATTAACCGACACCACAAAAGGTTTTTTAATTAACGATGGATGATAGTTTTTTAATTCTTTTTGCAATAATTGGTATTGCTGCCAAATTAATGCTGTTTTTTCAGCAACCGTTAAGTTTTTATCACTCAGTTGTTCTTCTTCCAAAAACAAAACATAAAGTAAAACTCTGCTATTTTCCACATGCCTCAAAAAATCTAATCCTAAGCCTTTGCCTTCACTGGCACCTTCAATTAAACCAGGAATATCAGCCACCACTACATCTTTTTCTGCTCCAAAACTTAAAACACCCAAGTTGGGTTCAATCGTAGTAAATGGATAGTTGGCTGTTTTAGGATTAGCTTTAGTAATTTTGGACAGCAACGTACTTTTCCCTGCATTTGGGTAACCCACTAACCCTATATCCGCCAATAATTTAAGTTCCAAAGTTACTAACTTCTTCTCAGCAAAAGAGCCATATTCAGCCTCTAATGGCGTAGTATTGCTACCACTTTTAAAAGCCACATTACCTCTACCACCAAAACCACCCTGACAAATGATTACTCGTTGATCTGGTTGATCAAAAGTGAAAACCGGGACTCTTTCAATCTCCAGCCACTCACTTGATTCTCTGAAAGGGATACCTTGACCCTCTTTTTCAACAGAATATTTATCCAATTCCACCTCACTCTTATTAACTAAATACTCAACTCCATATTTTTTTCTTCTGAAAAAAGAAGGTTGATTCTCCTTCTCTACCCAAATCACTGTCCCCACTGGGACCTTTACAACGATATCTTCACCTCTTTCACCAGTCTTTTTCCTTCTGCCACCAATCTCTCCGGCAAAAGCTGTGATTTCTTTTTTACCGGTTAAATGTTTCAAGGTATTAATGTGTTTAGTAGATTCAATAATCACATGACCACCATCACCACCATAGCCACCATCTGGGCCACCTTTGGGCACATATTTTTCCCGACGGAAAGACACTCTGCCATGCCCACCATCACCAGCTATTAGTTTTAGTTTGACTAAATCAATCATTAGCTTAATATTATACCTGGTAATTTGGTTTTTTATTGGGAAAAGAAACTTATTTCAAATATGATTGAGGATTCAACAACGCCCCACCCTGTCTAATCTCAAAATGTAAGTGAGTCCCAGTAGATCTGCCCGTATTACCCATTTGGCCTAGTACGTCACCTCTTTTAACTCTTTGGCCTGCTTTAACTTGAATGACGCTCATATGTGCATATAGCGTCACAAAGCCATTGCCATGATCAACGATCACTCTATTGCCATAACCAGAGCTATCTGGCCAACCAGCGACAGTCACCACACCAGCATCAGCAGCTAAAATAGAACCACCAGATTTGTTGGCAATATCAATAGCCTTGTGGTAAAAACGATAACCCTGAGTAATTCGACCAGAAGCTGGCCAAATAAATGAGCCAGAAGCAGAAACACTGCCCGCATCTGGAGTCAAAGTACCAAATCTAGCAGCCGTGGTAGTGGTTGTAACAGCGGAAGGTTTAACTCCATCTGGAATCATTAAGTATTGGCCGGCAACCACATCAAAAGTTTCGTCATTTAAAAACTCATTGAACGGGTAGTCAACTATTACCTGAACTTGAGAGCCTTCTAGACCATATTTCTTCCCAATCGAAAAGATTGTTTCACCACGAGCCACCTTATGCCTAATGCCATCAAGAGGTAAGATTCTTAATTCATCCCCAGGCTTGATTTTAGAGGTTTCTGTTAAGTTATTTTCCCAAAGAATAGTTTCTATTTGTAAGCCATATCGCTGTGCAATTGAGGAAAGAGTTTCCCCTTCTGTCACAATATGCATAAGGATCTCTCCACCCCGATATTGACGGACCTCCTCAGCTTGAAGGGTATAAAAATCAGGAGCATAAGCAGTAGCACTATTTAAAATTGGCCCAATGCCACCTGCTTGTTGCTCTTCATTATCGTTAAAAATAACTGGACCAAGAGTAATCAGCAAAAAAACCAACCCAATCGTGCCAAAATGTAAAAATGGCCGAGCATAACGGCCACGTTTTTTGTAAAGCAAATCAACAATAAAGTCTTTACCTACTTCAAACCTTGAAAACCAGCCATAACCTCTGAATTTTAGGTAGGAACGCAAGAAAACAAAATAGCTACCGAGATCTTGAACTAGCTCAGAGCCTTGCAAACTAAACTTTCTTTCTTGCATAGACAGTAATAATTCTTAAAAGAACATTCTAAACCCTGCACTATTGCTAGTACAGGGTTTCAGTAACAAATTAACCAGCCTTTAAAGAGGCTAAAAAGTCTTTATTAGACTTAGTTCGTTTGAGTTTTTCGATCAAAGTAGTGGTACGTTCTTCTTTGTTTAACATATCCAACATTCTGTGAAGCGTAATCACTGATTGATAAACCATTGGATCCATCATTAAATCATCTCTTCGAGTCCCAGATCGCTGAACATCAATTGCTGGATGAATTCTTCTTTCAGCCAAAGTTCTATCAAGATGAACCTCCTGATTACCAGTGCCTTTGAACTCTTCATAAACAAGATCATCCATTCTAGAACCAGTATCGACTAAAGCCGTACCAACAATCGTTAATGAACCAGGAATCTCAAAGTTTCTTGCTGCCCCAAAGAACTTTTTGGGAGGAAACAAGGCAGCTGGATCAAAGCCACCAGACAGGGTTCTCCCTGAAGTTGGCATCGCTAGGTTATAAGCTCGAGCTAATCTAGTGATCGAATCTAAAAGAATTAAAACATCTCTACCAGATTCAACTAATCTTTTAGCTCTTTCCAGAGCCAACTCAGCCACTCTAACTTGGTCCTGGGCTGATTCATCAAAATTACTCGCAGCTACTTCACCTTTACCTTTAGTCAAAGCTTCAATGTGACGTTTAATATCAGTCACTTCTTCTGGTCTTTCCCCAACTAATACCGCCATCAAATGAATTTCTGGATTGTTGGCTGCCACACCAGTAGCAATATTTTTCAGCAAAGTTGTTTTACCTGCTTTGGGAGGAGAGACAATCAAACTTCTTTGGCCTTTACCAATCGGCGCGATCATGTCAATCATTCTAAGAGATAGTGGCTCGGCCCCAGTTTCTAACTTAATTTGTTCATCGGGATAAACTGGAGTTAAGTTTTTAAAAACAGTTCGTGAATTTCTCAAAAACTCGTCAACTTCTTGATCATTAATTCTATCCACTTGGAGTAAGCCCCAATATCTTTCGTTATCCTTAGGCCTTCTAGCGGGACCAGTGATAACATCACCTGGCCTGAGTTTAAATCTTCTTACCTGAGAATTAGAGATATAGGTATCGTGGTCGTCCTCAGAGAAAGAAACTCGTAAAATGCCATGACCGTCACGAGAATTATCAAGAATTCCAGTGATTACCTCGACATCATCGTCTTTGGGCGTAGCCATGGTTTTAGAAAAACCAGCCTTAATTCGACCATGAGGGTTAACTCTTGATTTAGTAGAAACCACTACCCGACCAACTTCTTTGGTGGGAATGGGTTTTTCTTCAACTTTTTCGGTTGAAGGTTTGTCAACTGTTTTAGCCACCAAGGTTTTACTTACCTCTTTAGCTTCAGTTTCTTTTTTAGGAGCTTGTCCAACAAGCTCTTCTGTAGAAATATCAGATTTAGCTGGCATACAGCGTCTGTTTCCTTTCTTTATTTACTTATGACAAAAAATAATAACTGGATCATGATAACTTCAAAAAATTTGGGAAGTTCTTTCTGCCTTAGCTATCTAAAAATAGATAAAACCAAATGAGAATTACGGTATTATGGCAAAGAAGCTCTTTTTTGTCAAAAAAGCTTTAGACTAAAGCCAGAATTTTCTCAAGTGCAGTGTTTTCATCAACCACTGTCCAGTTGTTCTCTTCAGCGATTTTCACTAGTTCATTTGGTTCCCTAGTTGATTCCTTCATCACTACTGGTTTACCAATCGCTCTTAACATTTCCAAATCAGAATAAGAGTCTCCCATCGCCAATGAGCTTTGCCAATCAATGGTTTGTTCAGGATATAAGTTTTCCGCCAAACCGTGAAGTTGGTCTAGCTTGTGCTTAGCCAAAGCCAAGATAATCTCTGTTTGATCAGTATACCTACCAAATTCATCAACCTTAACCTTAGTAGCTCTAAATCTGTCTGGCGTAAAGTTATGCGCTGCACAAAAAAACCTCACAATTTCATCTGGGCTAGCACTAATCACTAGGGTGGTGTAACCTTTTTCGGTTAACTGAGTCAACATTGGTTGGACAAAGGCAAAAGTATTATCTTTCGCTCTTTCCCAAACCTCTGCCGCTGTTTTGATATATTGCTCTGGATCATTGCCTTTCATGGCTTGCAAATAGTTTTGTAGCCATAACTCAGACATTTCTTCTCTCTCTAGTTTTCCTTGAGCATAATCAACTTCAAGGCCATGAAGTTTGTTAAAAAATTGTTTACTAAACAAACCTCTTTTAACTAGTTCTTCAAGAAAAGCCAACGATAAAACCCCAGTACTCAGTGTTCCATCAACATCAAATGCAGCTAGTTTTACTTGATTTTTCATAAGTTTTTTCTACCTTTTTAAAATAAGAAAGAAGCTTAGTATTATACCTTACAAAAACAGAGCAAAGCTGTATAAAATTTAACCTTCTTACATTTACATTAAATAAACCAAAAATTGTTGTTTCCAAGCTAAGATTGGTTTATTTACTCAAAATACCCAGGGCACTTTCTTCTTTGATCTCAACCAACTTAGCATAACGAAAGATTCTAATTGGTGAATCCAAATGTTTGCAGGTATAAAGAATTAAATCTGCCTGGTAATCAGTGATTTGCTCACCTTCTTCACCAGCATAAATCTCATAAATCCATTTACGTTGATCAGCAATTATCTCAATTCTATCCCCTGGTTCTAAGTCTGGCAAAGAGTAAAAAGAGTGGTATTTCCAATAATCATCTTTCCACCACCAGTCAAAACCATAACGATGGCCAGCGACAATCATTGGTTTAGATCGATCACCTACTTCACCAAAATCTGGTACCCACCAGAGACCAACCTGTAAAGCCTCTTCATAGTTTTCGGTTCTTTGTAATTCTGATCTCACTCCAATTCGAGGAATAATCAACCAATTGCCAGCTGGCAAATCAGGATTATAAGCAGGTTTGTAGCTTCTTTGAGAAGGTAAAACTTTTCTTTTGGTAGCTTCTTCGTCCAAGATACTAAAATCTAAGGCAAAGTTACCAGTTAGTTCCTCAGCTTGAACTAGTTGGTTGGCTGATTCTTGAGGAAAAATAGTATAAAAGAGCTTTGGCCCTTGCCAAAAAACTAAGCCACCAAAACTTAAAATAATCAATAAATTTAACACAGCTTTGAGAAAAGCCTTGAAAATATTTACTCGTTGAGGAGCTTGTCTCTTTTGGCTTTTATTTTGTTTTTGCTGAAGCAAGCGCTGAGCTTTTTGCCCATCAGTCCAACCAGCATCACCAACCAACACTCTTTTGAGTGATTTAAGGCTAAAATTGGCTGATTTAGTCTGGTTATTAGCTTGCATAATGATCTGTTATTATAACAAAAAACATCAGTTTTGTCAATGTTATAGGATAAAAAAATGGGAAATTTAAACTACAAAATATGTAGATGTCGTTAACATGGGAATAGTTAGTGAACATCAAGGATGGCGCACGGGCAAGCCCGTGCGCCATGTTGGTTGTGCCTGCGTTGTTGGTTAGTCTTCTTCGTCGCCGATGATGATGACGCCGGTCATGATGGTCTCCGGGCCAGGCCCAGAGGCGGACAGCCCCAGCATGCCGAGAAGGTCAGCCAACGACAGGCCGACGACCAGATGCTGAGCGAAGTCATCATTGTCCAGGATGTCCTGAAGGTGGGCGCGGAGGTCGCGACCACAATCACAGGTGCATTCGGTGCCGGGCTTGACGTAGTCAGCCGACTTGCGGTCTTCGAGCATCGGGCGGACCTTGGCGCGCAGTCCTTCGACGGTTTCGACGCCATCGAGCAGGTTGCTCATGAAAGAGCGGTAATCAACTTTATTGTTCACAGGGAACTCCTTGAAATAGTGTAGACATCTATATTCCCCTGCTGACGCAGAGGCTCATAGATAATCCCGGTCAAAAGAACTTAGTTCTTCAAACCGGGACTATCTAAAAAATACAAATATTAACAACAATTCAAAAAGTATCCTAAAAACTATTTTCCCATGTTAACGAGCAAAAATTAGTTGTTAAAAATCTTGTTAATTTGTAGCAAATACAAATTGAAGAAATTTAACAGATTCATATTATATCACAATATGTCAAATAAGAAAATATATGAGCCTAAAATTAGTTTAATTCAGGTTTAAAAATTAACATGGGGCCTGGTTTTTAGCCAGGAGATTGGAGGTGCGGGCAAACCCGCACCTCCATCTTTGGAGATACTTCATTTTGTTGGTGGCGCTATTTTGCTAAACCAAGAAAGTCCTCAGCATATTCCTCATCCCAGGTCAATCGTTTCATGATTGCCCGATAGTCAGAATTGCGAGTGTTTCTGAGGTGTCGCTTAATTTTGCGCCTGAGCTGAGGAATTGAGTTCACTCCGCTCGTCAACCATCGTTCAAACTTTTTGTCGTAATCCATGCTTATCTCCTTACGAACATTAAATTTAGGCTTCCTCCTCCATTGCTAGAGTCAGAATAACCCAGATCTAAAGACACCATCTCTAAATCTGGGTTATCCACTAGAAAACCAAAAAATAAAATCTTAAGAAAATAAGTTTTTCCCCATGTTAAAGAACTAAAACTTGAGTTTTTTCTAGAGATTGCAAAAATCTTTGAAAACGACTCAAATCCTACAAATTATAGCAAAAAGCATCAAAATATACAAGTTATAAGGACGTTTTGGGAATTATTTGGCAAATAAAAAAAGCGCTAAGCTGAAGTTCGGTAGCCTGCCCAACCAACCGAACTTCAACTTAACGCTTTCACGAATCTAACCCGTATTATACAGCAAGACTGAACATTAATATATAGTAATGAACATTAACAATTATTAATATCTAGTTTACCCCACCCGACGAAAATGCTATGTTCAGATCAACTCTCACAAACCGTAATGGCAAGTGAGAATCAAAGAGCAATATTATTCGTGGTCTTCCAGCGGTAATCTTGCACCCTTATCCACCGTGTTTGTAGTTCTGCCTGCCATGTTCTGGAATCTACAAATTGCGGTGGATTTTTTTATCTCTAGTTTTCCATCTTGAGGAAAATTGTTAGAGAATTTATTCTTCCATTTTTAATGCCTTAAAAACAACTTTTCAAAGAATCTTCCAACCTGTGAATCACTAAATTATTCAGTCCTTCAGTGAAAAACCGGCTTCTTTTACTTATTATTTTTAAAACAAATTTACTATAACTCTTTTGGGACCATTTTGTCAAATTTTTGCATCTTATAATAATAAATACTTATTTTTTTAGATATCTTATATAATATTTTTTAAAACAAAACCAGACTAATTTAAAAAGTTATCTACATTAAAAACATGATTGGGGGAAACTGGTGTAAAAACTAAAATAAGCTATAATCTTCTTTAATATGACTAAAGAAATCATCAAAACTGAAAATGCTAATGAAACTACTCAACTACAACTACTATTAGAAAATGGAGTTTTTTCTTTACTAGTGATTGATCTGCTGGGAGAAAATGAATTAGCTCCTATCACCCTTAACGAAAACAAGGCAACTGCTGAAAAAATGTTTGACCAGGCCACTACTATTGGTTTATTTGCCGGAGCAAACAGTTTGAGAGCTATCATGTTTGCCAAAATCATGAATGAAATTCACCATGTTGCTGGCACAACAGTTGTTCCATTAGAAGAATTTTAGTCAAGTCTTCTCTCTCCACCTTGAACAGATATCTGTATATAATGGAAATTATCATTATGACTCCACATACTATTTTAGAAATTAGAACAGGTAGAGATGCCGAACACACCCCAGAGACAGCGGTTCAATTTCTTTCTACTCTACCCAAACTACATAATAATATTTTTTACCAACTAATTAGTAAAAATGAGTCATTTAGTCTAGAAATATTTGTCAGGGATCAAACAATTAAGTTTCTAATGTATTTGCCCGTTAGATTAATGGAATATGTCAGAGGAGCAATTATTGCCAGCTACCCAGAAGCTTTAATTACAGAGAATCCAGAAGACCCCATTGTCGATTTTTTCGACCTAAACGGCAAGTTAATTACCCCTTCCTTTGTCAAAACTGGTAGTCTTGGTTTGACTAATGCAGAATATTTACCAATGAAAACCTACTTGGATTTTAAAAATGTTGATCCACTTGCTTCTCTCTTGGCCAGTCTATCAAAAAGCCAACCAAGTGACATTGTTCACCTTCAGTACTTAGTTTCACCAGATACAGATAACTGGAAAAACAAAGGTTGGCGAGAAATTCAGGGTAAATCTATCGATGATGCGACCAGTGGTTATCACCGACAAAAAGCTTTGATTGAAGAAAAGCTAAAAAAAGAAGCCTTAAAAGTAGGTATTAAACTGGCAGTTAGAACAGACTCCGCCCAAAGAAGCGACTTGATTTTAGAAACACTGGCTGCCACGTATAACTCGATTTCAAAAAGTGAAGGTAATACTTTAGTTTTACGCAAAAACTATTTTTTCAAAGAGCATTTCTTGAAAATGATGCAAGCCCGCTCATTTTTTAGATCTAAAAAAGTTCATTTAACTCTTGATGAACTAGCCACCCTCTATCACCTCCCCAACAAAAACTTGGAGGTTATTCCTAATATTGCCTGGGGTAAAAATCTACTTGGTGAGCCACCAGAAAATTTACCAATTATTACCAGAGACACTGACCCAGAACTTAAAAACAGCACTAATGTGTTTGCTGAAACTACTTATAAAAATAAGGCTGTTAAATATGGCCTCAAACGAGCAGATCGTCGCAGACACATGTATGTGATTGGTAAAACCGGAACTGGTAAATCCACCCTGCTGGCCAACATGGCTATTAATGACTTAAAAAACAATGAGGGAATGTGTGTTATTGATCCTCATGGAGACCTAGTCGAGACCTTACTTAACTACATTCCATCTAGAAGAATTAACGATGTTATCTATTTTGACCCAAGTGATCCAGAAAGAACAGTGCAAATCAATCTTTTTGAAGGTAAAAACGTCGTCCATCGAGAGCTAATCGCTTCTGGTATTATCTCGATTTTTCAAAAACTTTATGGCTATTCTTGGGGTCCTCGTCTTGAATATATCTTAAGAAATGCCTTGCTTACACTATTGACTAGTGAAAATGCCAGACTATCTGACATTTTGGAACTGTTAACTAATAAAAAATTTAGAGATAGATACGTTGAAAACCTAGAAGATCCAATTCTGAAAAGTTACTGGGTGGATGAATATAACAAGATGCAAGATAGATTGAGAACCGAATCAATTGCCTCAATTCTCAATAAAGTTGGTCAGTTTACTTCTTCTCCGTTGATTCGTAACGTGGTCAATGCTCATAAAAGCTCTTTTAGTATTGAAGACATTATGAATGAAGGCAAGATTTTATTGGTCAATCTTTCTCAAGGAAAATTGGGTGAAGATAATGCTACTCTCTTGGGTGCGATGATGATTACCAAGATTCAACTAGCAGCCATGACTAGAGTTCAAATTCAAGAAGAACAGCGTCGAGATTTTTACCTTTATGTTGATGAGTTTCAAAATTTTGCCACTGAAGCTTTTATCAAGATTTTGTCAGAGGCTAGAAAATATAGACTCAACCTTACTTTGGCCAACCAATACATTGCCCAAATACCAGAAGAAGTACAAAAAGCTATTTTTGGTAACTGTGGAAGTACGGCTAGTTTTGTCATGGGTTCAGAAGACGCCCAAGTTTTTAGCCGAGAGTTTGGTGAACACTACACCCCAGAGGAACTAGTTTCCCTAGAAAAATACCAAATTATTAACCGCATCTCTATTGATAACGTAATTAGTAAACCTTTCCCAGCTAGAACTTTGGGCTTAGCCAAAAGCAGCAACCAAAATAAAGATAAAGTAATTAAAGTTAGCCGAGAGAGATACTCCAAAAAAAGACAATAAAAATCTACTCCGCCCCTTCACCCCGTGGGTGAGCGTCTCAGGTTAAACTGACAAATTGAGGTATTTAAATTAAATTCAACTCTGCCAAAACTTCTCTTACAGAAGCATGAGTTTCCCTAGAAAATATCTTAGTAAAACCTAATCTCTTGGCTTCTTTTTTTCTTTTATCCAAAAAAGGCACTTTTCTTATCTCTCCCAAAAGACCTATCTCACCAATAAAAATGGTTTTTTGAGGTACTTTTTTATTCTTCAAAGAGCTAGCAATTGCCACCGCCAAACCCAGATCTACTGCAGGTTCTTTGATGGTAAACCCACCAGCGGCATTAAGAAAAATATCATTAGAGTCTAGAGGTAATTTGGCGTGTTTCTGCAAAACTGCAGCCAAAACTTGAATTCTGGAGAGTTCTATCCCTCGCCCCACTCTTCGTGGCATAGCTAGTTGAGAGTAATTAACCAAAGCTTGAACTTCAACCAATAATGGCCTTGTCCCTTCCATCACACAAATGGTAGCACTTCCAGGCACATCCACTTCAACCTGTTCCAAAAACAACTCACTAGGATTAGTTACCTCTGATAAACCATATTCGTCATGCTGAAATACGCCGACTTCATCTGTTGCCCCGAATCTATTTTTAAGCGCTCTAACTAATCTCAATTGGCTTGATCTTTCACCACTAATTTCTAAAACTGCATCAACAATATGCTCAAGAACTTTTGGTCCGGCAATTACCCCATCTTTAGTTACATGACCGATAAAAAAAACAGGAATATGAAAAGCCTTCGCGATTTGGGTTATTTTCTCGGTTGATTCTCTAAGTTGACCAATGCTACCTCCAGCTCCAGTTAACTCACCACTGGTAATAGTCTGGATACTATCAATAATTACCAATCTAGGTTTTCTTTTCACAATTAAATTAACAATCTCTTCGGCTTGAGTACTACCCACAAAAAGCAATTTAGCTAATTTTTGTTTCGGGTCACTAGTTGATTTTTTAACTGAGCTATTTTTTTGTTCTTTTTCCAAAAAACGATTGATTCTAATTGATATTTGTGCTGGGCTTTCTTCTCCAGAAACATAGATTATTTCTTTATCAGAAAAGTCATTTCTTTCGGGAGTTAGGAGAAGACCGACTACTACTTGGGTCAACAAAGTTGATTTACCAATTCCGGGTTCTCCTCCCACCAAAGTTACCATTCCAGGAACCAAACCACCGCCCAACACCCGATCTAACTCCACCATGGTGGTAGAAAACCTGTTTTTGGTAGTTTCTACTAACTCTACATCTGGAAAATAGGTGATAATTTCTTCTGGATCTTTAAAAACAGTTTTGTTAACACTGGTTTTTGACTCAATCAACTCTTCGACTAAAGTATTCCAAGCTCCACAACTACTACACTGGCCTTGCCACTTGGGAAAGTCTGCTTCACACTGCTGACAAATAAATCGAGAATGTTTTTTTACCACTAGTGATATCTTACTCTATGCTGCCAACAAACAAAGTATCACCACTGTATTGGCCAGTCACCGTAACTCTTTGACCAACATAAGCTGACAAATCAACAGCATAACTATCAATCTCTTTGGGTGTTTGACCTGTCTCAGCTAGAAAATAACGCCCATCAGAAAAACTAATTGTGCCTGTTTTGGTAGTATCTCCTACTTTTTCTGTTGTTTGGGCTGGAGTGTTAGTTGTTTTAGGTTGTTGTTGAATACATCCAGCAAAAATAACTCCAGAAAATAAAACAAAAGAGAGTAAAAGTAGTTTTTTCATGATTCCCTTTAAATACTTACTAGTTATTAAAAGTATAAAGATAAAGCTGTAAACTTTAAAGCTTTAACCTGCTGAGTTGTTAATCAACTTACTTGAAGATACCGCTGGATTGTGTTGATAAACAATTTTTAGCTCTCCCCCTACTTCTTTCATAATGGCCTGTTTTTCTTTGAGATGAGCAGTATGAGAAGAAACAGCTAAAACAGCCGGTTTTAATTTTTTAATTAAGCGCAAGTGATCAGCTTTAGTATTAAATTTTTCCGGAAGAATAAAAACCTTATCAGCTATCGCAAGTTTCTCAAGGTTTTTCTTTCGTTGTTGTTGATTGAAAATGGGTCGATTTTTACCCTTTAGTTGCCTAACCCTGTGATCACTTTCCAGACCAATGACTAATTTAGTTCCGTATTTTTTAGCCGCTAATAAAAAATTAATGTGTTCTTGGTGTAAAACATCAAACACACCTGTAACTAAAACTTTTTTTTCTATGCCAATAGCCTGAAAATATCGCCGTTGCCATTCTGCCAAAATCTCTCCTTTAGTCGAGTTAGAATGAAAAAAAGCACTGTGTAAAAAAGCATTTTGTTGGCCGTGTCGCAGTTGCCGGTAACTAACTTGAAATTTATACAACCAAAATTCGATTGGCCAAAACCAGTCTATTTTTTTCTGGGTTGATGGCTTAATGGCCTTTAAATCTGGAAAAACTGCAAACAAAAAATAATTATAAACCCATTGATTGGCTTTAAAAAAACGTTCTTTAACTTGGTCTTTATTAACTACCCATCTAGTTTGAAGAATTTCGTAAGCTTCATAAATACCAGTTTTTTCTGCTGGCAAACTCAAAGTTGACTCATCCAACCAAAAATTAAAATCCCAACTGTGACTCAAATCTCCTTTGGGTAGTTGAGGCCTTCTACCTCTTCCCCAAGCTAACAGTAAAAAAACAAGCCTAGTTAACCACAACCGATTTTTCTTAGTAATAATTAAAAAATCCAAATCATCTTTTTCTTCTACTACTCCTGCTGCATATGAACCAGTAATCACTACCCCCAAAACCCAAGGGATTTTTTCAGCCACAGAAATCAACTCATTAACTACTGCTTCTTTAAATTTTTTAATCTGGTGGTTAGGCTTTCTCGCTTTGATTTTTTCTCCATTTAGCAAATAAAACCCTTGTTTTTTCACTACTTTTTTCTTCTTCAAGAGTGACTTCAATGCCAAGGATAAAGCTTGTTGAGAAAGTTTTGGCTCTATTGAGTCTTTATTATTTTCTAAAGCAAATAAAACGTGAGGCTTAAAAGCTCTGGTAATAATTTCTGTTTCTGTCAAAGGATAACCAAACTTAGTACTGTAAGCCAAAACCGCCAAAGTAATTCTTTCTGCCACAGAAAAAGCCATAGTGGTTATTATATAGCCTCAATTAAAAGATAGCTTGTCAAACAAACACAATCAGGTTACCCTTGTTATCATGAAAAAGGTTGTTGTCATTGGAGGTGGAACTGGCTCTTCAGTTGTTTTAACTAGTCTAAAAAATATCCCCCAAATCGAGTTAACTGCTCTCCCTGTGGTAACTGATTCTGGTGGTTCAACTGGTCGGCTCAGAGATGAGTTCGGTTTTTTACCCGTTGGTGATATCAGACAATGTTTGGCTGCTTTAGCTGATGACCAAACTCAACAAGACATCAAGGAACTGCTACTTTATAGATTTTCAAAAGGCAATGGACTACAAGGTCATAATTTAGGCAACTTAATTTTAACCGCCTTAGAAGATCTAGAAAAAAAACCAGGTAAGGCAATTGAAGCCGCCAGTAAAATCTTCAGAATCAAAGGCAAAGTCTTTCCTATTACAGAAAATTCAACCAATCTTGTTATTACTTATGAAGATGGTAAAAAGCTAGTCGGCGAACATTTTTTGGATGATCACGACAAAGGTGGTAAAAAAATTAGCAAAATAGAGTTAAGCAAACCTGCTCGGCTCTATCACAAAGCCAAAAAAGCCATTCTAGAAGCAGATACTATTATTGTCGGACCAGGAGATGTTTATGGCAGCTTATTACCACATACTTTAGTAGAAGACTTTAAAGATGTTTTCAAACAAGCCCAAGGTACTTTTATTTTTATAATCAATTTAATGACCCATTTTTCTCAAACTCATAACCTCTCTGCCACAGATCATGTCGCCACTATTGAACAATACTTTGGTAAATACCCAGACTTTATTATTGTTAACTCAGAAAAAATTCCTCCCAAAATCTTAAAAGCCTATGAAAAAGAAAAAGAGTATCCTGTTGTCGATGATCTACCCCAAGAAACATATATCAAAAGAGCAGCTTTAGTTTCGAAAGTGACAGTTAAGCAACAACATAACGACTCTATCTCTCGAAGCTTACTAAGACATGATCCAGAAAAACTAAAAGCAATTCTTCAAAAAATCTAAATATGCTACTCTATGCCATATTGTCGAAGAACTTGTTTAACTCCCTTTTCCAAATTCAATAAAACTTCTTCTTCGTCTTCACCAGCAACCAACTGATTGATTGCTGTTTTGTAATATTCAATAATTTGGTCATTCATACCGTTATCGTGGGTAGCAGAACTCATATACCAACCCACAGCAACTGGTGCATCTTTGAGAACACCAGCTACATAAGGGTCACTAGCCAATTCGCTAGCCAGATCTACTCTAGAGTAAGGTTCCCCAAAAGTTCTAATATTACTTTGAGCAGAATAAAGTTTTTTCATTACCTCTGCACTAGTCATATATTTCAAAAATTTCCAAGCTTCTTCCTTGTTAGAACTTTTGTCATTAACTCCTTCTGCCCAATAATTAGCCCAAGCGATTGGCTCATCAGAAAGCTGTGGTACTGGAGCAATGCCAAAGTTTAAATTAGGATTAAGATCTTTCACTTCATGAGCCCGCCAGGTAGGAGCAAACATCATGGCTGCATCACCCTTAGCAAAAGCCACTGTAGAGCTGGGTAAAGAACTATTCCAAATAGCATCCTCAGTGACAAAATTGCTATAAAAAACCAAGGCATCCCTAACTTCGGTAAAAGCTGGTTCACCAGGAGTACCCCCGTTTTGCAAAATTAATAAAGCCAAAATATCTGCAAAATGATCAACATTTTCTGTATTACCAATAGCCAAACCACCTCTGGTAATACCCCCGCTTTTCCGAGCATTTTTATCAGCAGGGACACTTAGTTCAGCCGCTAGTTTTTTTAGTTCTGCCCAAGTAGTTGGGGGCTGAACTCCAGCTGTCTGTAGAATATCCTTATTATAGTAAAGACCTAGACCTTCATACATAATTGGTAAACCAACGATCTTGCCTTCTATCTGTAACATTTGGGCTGCTGTTGGATAAAAAGTTTCTTTAAATTCGGCCGCACTCATGACACTAGCCGGAAGAACAGCTAATTCAGAACTTAACATTCTCACCCAAGAAGCATGGTAGCGAAAAATATCTGGACCATTACCAGAAGCAATCGCTGTTTGTAATCTCTCCCGATAATCTTTATGAGATTGAATTCTGTAATCAATCTTGATCGCTGGATTTTGTTTTTGGTACTCTTGGATCACCTCATCAAGAACAGCATTTGGCTCCCATAAGCCCCAATAAGTCAAAACCGTTTGTTTTTCTGGTGGCACAACTTCTTGATTAACCTGATTATTCTGGGTATTACCAGTACCAACCGAAGTAGTTTTTCTACTACCAAAGACATTCGCCAAAAGAGATCCAATCACCCCAAGTCCAATCAGAACAGCAGCAATAATCAAGATCATTTTTTTAGGATCGCTTTTTGCCACGGCAATCTTGGGTTGATTGGCACCCACCACTGGTTGATTAGTCTGAGTGGGTGGTTTAATTCCTCCAGGAGGAACCACTAACGGTTTAACAGGAGCTGACGGTTGAATTGGCTTATCGACACCTAATTTTGGCGGAGGTGTAACCATAGGGCCACCAGTTTCTGATTTGGCTGGTGGTTGATTACTAGTAACTTTTTCACTTGGTTCTTCAGTCTTGGGAGCTAAATTAGGATTAACCCCTTCCATTTTAGGCACTCCAGTTGGAGCAACAGAGCGTCCAATCTTGGCTGGATCAGGAAAAACAGGTTGATTATTATTAGGAGTTGGCGAGCCAACACTCCCCCCACTGTTACTAGTAGATTGGTTTGAGGTTGGCTCAGAAGGTTTAGGTAGTGGTGTATTCATAAATCAGTTACAATTAACTATCTATTATGGAGCGTTTTGGTCACCCTATCAAGTTCAAGTTGGGCAATTGGTTCTTTTTAAGTAAAAAGAAAGCACCGATCATTCTTGAGGAAAAACTCAATCCATTCGAAAAAAAACAATCCAAGAATTTTCAAGTAATAAGTCTTTTTTCTCTTGTTTTAGTCATTACCACCATGGGTTTGTTTGTTGCCTATTCTTCTTCCAAATTTCTTCCGGAAACATACCTCGAGGAAGTCAGAATTGGCGGTTTAAACAAACAAGAAACTCTCCAAAAAATTAGCCAACAATACCCCATTCCCCTAGAACACAATTTAATAATTGCTTTAAATACTGAAGAATTTCAAATAGCAAACAACCTTGATTTGGATAACTTTGAAAAAAAAGACTTTTCAGTTGCGACAGCTTCAACAACTCTGTCCGCTTACTACGATTACGAAGCTACTTTAACCAAAATCTTAAAAGACCAGCAGCAACAACCACTTCATTGGTTAGGAAAACTCTTTTTTTCTCCCTATCAACCAAAATCACATTCATTGCCAATTAAATATGATCAACAAAAACTAGCTGAATTTATAACTATAGTTAAAAATCAATTTAACCAGGAGCCAAGCCTTCCTCAAATTACGCTAGAACAATCTAACAACCCTCAATCATTGGTTTTAAATCCAGGTGAAAACGTTTTAGGCATTGATGTTGAACAAACAATCAAAGAATTGAACAAATTTTTAGAAACAAACAGTTCTTTAACAAATATAAAAAAGCAACCCACTCTAACCTTTAAACCCATTACTCACTGGCTAAGTAAAACTCTCGATAGTTCTCAAACCACCACTGCTTTGAAAACAGCTCAAAAATTAGTTGGTCAAGAACTAATCTTCACTTATGACAAAACAAAAGAAAAACTCACTGATCAAGACCTAGTATCTTTTTTGACTTTTCCTAGCGGTTTTATCGATGAAAAAATCCAAAAAAAAATTGATGTTTGGAAACAAAAATTAGATAGACCAGCCCAAAATGCTGAGTTTGAGTTTGACAAACAAACCTTCAAAGTCACAAAATTTAAACCTCATAAAGAAGGGCTTGTTCTGGATCAGGCTAAGACAGTCGCTATGATCAAACAAACAATTACTGATTTACTCAGTCAAACTTCAGAAACTACAACTACCACCTCAATCACACAAGAGTTTCCAATCACTGCCTCTCCTCCTGATGTTAGTTTGGCTGACACAAATAATCTCGGTATAGCTGAAAGAATTGGTTTTGGAGATAGTTATTATGCCCACAGTATTCCTAGTAGAATTCATAATGTAGCTTTAACTGCTCAAAAAATTAATTACTCAATAGTTCCACCAGGAAAAGAGTTCTCTTTTAACAAAGCTCTTGGAGAGGTCTCGGCTCTAACCGGTTACAAACCAGCCTATGTAATTAAAGATGGTCAAACTGTCTTGGGAGACGGTGGCGGGGTTTGTCAAGTCAGCACCACTCTCTTTAGATCTTTGTTGGATGCTGGTCTCAATATTACCTTAAGGCTGCCTCATAGTTACCGCGTTAGTTACTATGAGCTAGATAATAATCCTGGTTTTGATGCCACTGTCTATGATGGTAATGTCGATCTCAGATTCATTAACGATACCAATAACTATGTCCTCATTTACACAGAAGCAGACAGCCAAAATCTTTATATGAAAGTGGAGCTTTATGGCACTAGCGATGGCAGAACAACCGAGATAACAAACTATAAATCTTGGGATTTTCGAGAACCGCTTCCTCCTGTTTATGTACCAGATCCATCCTTGCCCACCGGTCAAACTAAACAAATTGATTGGGCTGCTAGCGGCATTAAGGCTCAATTTACCCACACCGTTAAAGATAAAAATGGCGAAATAATCAGACAAAAAACCTACTATTCTAATTACCGACCTTGGGCAGCTAAGTATTTACAAGGAGTTTAAAAAATAATTTTTTGCCCTCCCCTCTTCCCCCGTGGGTAAGTGTCTCACTTCAACCTGACAAAACTACTAACAATGGACTAATTTGAACTTTAAAGATTGGTTTGACGAGACTCTAGTTTTTTCAGTACACTGGTAGGTAGCATGAAAATTGTGTCAATGAAACAGTTCAGACAAAGTTTTTCTCCCATTCATCGAGCATTGAACAAAGGAGAGAGTTTCCTATTAATGTATCGTTCAAAACCAATTGCCATCATCAGACCTTATGATAATAGTAAAGATATTCACCTACTATCTCCACAAAAAGAAGCCCCTAAGCTAGATCAACAACAACTTAAGACCTTACCTGAACCAAAAAAAATTGCCATTGAACCTAGTAAAATCCCTCAACTACCATCTTTAACCAAAAATAATCAAGTCACAACCAACAATCCTCTCAATAAATTTGGCCTAAAAAGAGCTTTTGTCTAAAAATCCATTGCCAACTTTATCTCACTAAATTTAGTTATTTGTGTTCAATATTGAAAAAAGCAAAACCGCTCTGAGGGATTGATAAATGACCAGGAGCACGCAGATTAAAAGCTGTTTTAAAATCTGAGCCAGATAAAGTAATCGTTCCTTTGTCTGTTTGGAACACAACCTCAGAAGTACTTCCATTACCTTGTTTAACTGTCACTCCTGTTACATTGGCAGGTCCATTTGCTTTAGCTCTAAGCTCTTCATGAGAATAAGGGTTGCCACCCCAACAGGCCGTGGTGATTGGTGTTACTCGATCATCACGGTATTTAGCGGCATTAATAATGTCAGCAAGCTCGGCCCCAGTTAACCAAGGATTCGCCCTGCCACACTTATCAGATGAAGGACTATACCCTTTGGTGTACCAAGCTTTATATAACCAGGGAGAGCCCCCCAGCTTGTCATAAGATTTATCAATAAAATCACTCCCACCAGAACCATCTGTAGTATCCCAACCAATCGGTGAAGCATAACCTCCATGAGTAGAAGCATAATAAGTTACGACATCTTCCAAAACTTGACCTTTGGTTTCATCAACAGCTTGCTTCCAGGCGCTTGGTGGACTATCTGATTTTGCTTTATTAAAAACCTGGCAAGCTTCCGTCGTACAGATTTCTTTGCCCTCTTGTTTATAGCGATAAGCATAAGTTCTAGCTGCTACCGCTTGGGCCTTTAATGCTTCTAAACTCCAGCTAGATGGCATCTCGGCGATCCCATATAAGTAGGTCGTTTCGAACTCGATTGAACCATAGCCAGCCACACTAATATTTCCTCCAGTGTCTTTATTAACTGGTTCCTTACCATAGTAAGCTTGAAGAATTTGTTTAAAGTTTTGGCCAGCTTGAGCTCTGCCCCTAGCTCCATATTGACTCATCCCCTTGCGATGAGTGTAAGCACCAAAAGAAAAAACTGCAAAGCTACCAGTTGGAGCAGCTTCTCTAAAACCTTTAATTGAGGCATTGTAGTCATCAGCTAGCTCACTATTACCGATCGAAGCCGTAAAAGTCCCAGACCTAGCATTAATAATTTCTTGTTGTCTAGCAGATAAAGTAGCAATTTGACCAGCTAGCTCAGACTGGTAGTCTTTGGCTTTGTCGATTTCCACTTTAAAAAAACTAGCTTGACTATCAAGTTGTTTTTCCAAAGAAGCCAGAGTAACTTGATCTGTTTCTAGCTTGTTTTTATCTGTTTCTAGTTTCATTATTTCTTCGGTCAAAGACCTAATTAATCGGTTGTCTTGAGCCTGAACAGAAGAACTGTAAGCTAAGTTTTTGGTCAACTTACTGGCATTACTACTGTTAAAAAACAGCAGCAAAGGTGAAAAAGTTCGTGATCTTTTATATTGTTGAGCAATTCTGTTAGAAAAAATAACATACTGAACAGCAACATCTTCCTCTCTTTTTTCAATAGTTTTTTCTAACTCTTTGGCTTGTCGCTGAGCATTAATGATACTTTGTCTGGCATTAGCAATTTTTTTCTCTAAAGAATTTAATTCTGCTTCTAATGGCTTGGTCGCGTCTTCTGAAAGTTTTTTTAATTGTTCGAGCTCATCAATCTGTCTTTGTAAAGTAGACACTGGATCTTCAGCAAAAACTTGGATTGATTCTGATTTAAAAACAAAAACCCCAACGACTAAAAATAGAAACAAAAACACAAAAGATCGTAGTCTTTTTTCTCTAAACACATCTTTATTATATAGACGAAAATAGTTTGAAGCTACGACTAGCTGAACAAACTCAGCTCATGATAAAATAAACTCCATAAAAACCAGATTTAAAGTATTTAACATGATTAAGACTTATCAATCATTTTTTGTTTTGGTTAAAAAAATTTTCCTTACTATCTTTTTGGGATTATCTTTCTTGGCAATTAGTGTCACTAATGTGGAAGCTGTTGGCTCATGTAGTGGCGTACTGAGTGGAGCAAGAGGCACTTTGCCTGCTGGCACCACCTCTCACACTATCGAAATCGATATGAGTAGTGGTTATGATCCAAATGGTGAATACGAAATAGTTGTTAGTGGCTGGTGGGGAGACGCTCAAGCAACTTCAGCCAAATTTAAAACTACCAAAAGTGGTACTCTGACCAATGGTAGCAATACTCTTAACTTAAAAAATGGTAAGGTTACTTGGACAATTAAAGAAGAAGGTGCATTAACTCACTGGGGAATCAGTGGCGAAGAAGCAGAACATTATATTTCTATCTATAAAAATGGTTCAAAAATCTGTGATGCTGGTACTTATAAAACTAGCAACAACAACACTGGTGGCAAATGTGCTTTGTATGTTTCACAAAGTAGGGATGGGCAAACCTGTTATTCATCTGGCTGCATGGACACAACTTCTTCTACCACCAAAATAGAAGTCGAGGGTTTGGAAGATTCACAAGGCAAACCCTTCTCTGGTGAAGTAAAATTTGTCATTAAGGGTGGGAGCACTGCTGACGAAAAAACCAAAGCTACAGGAGGTAAAGCCTCTGCTAGTTTTGAAGCTGACAATCAAACTACCTATAAAATTCATGTAGAGACTGCTGAAGGTCCCAAATATATTTTTCCTGGCTGTTCAACTAGTTTTAACACCATTGACTACTGTGAAGACGAAATGTGTGATGACATTAGAACTGATGTTTCTGAGAACGTGATGGTGAAAAACTTTGAACTGTGTGAACAGGCTACAGCTGAAGACCGGGATAAATGCCAAGCTTGTTTCGGTGGAGAAACTTTCAATGGCAATGCTGGCGTGTGGACTGCGATTGGCTGTATTCCAGCTAAACCTGATAGCATTATCAAAACCTTTATTACCGTTGGTTTAAGCGTTGGAGGGGGTGCCACCTTCTTACTAATTCTGGCTGGAGCATTTAGATTATCTGTTTCTCAAGGAGACCCACAAGCAACCAAAGATGCTAAAGAGCAGATTACTTCAGCTATTATCGGCATGGTCTTTATCATCTTCTCTATTACCATGCTAAGATTTATTGGTGTCAACCTATTCCAGATCCCTGGTTTTGGAGGCTAAAAACATGAATAATAAAATCAAACAAATGCTAGTTTTAACCAGTCTAGTTTGGCTAAGTTTAGTTTCTCCAACTCTAGTTAATGCTGCCGATTTACCAGCTGAAGAAAACTCTTATGAAGTTACATCTGATGTTTTAGACTCATTTGATCCACTAAAAGTAGCTAACTCCCCCCATGCAGCTGAACTCTCTACCCCAGGAGGAATCATTAGCCGAGCACTAACTTTTGCTTTTCCAATTGCTGGTTTAGCTTTATTTGTCATGATTGTAGCCGGTGGGTTACAAATTCTAGCTGGAGCGACTAATGCTAAAAGCTTAGAAGAAGGTAAAAAACGAGTCACCATGGCTATTGTTGGTTTTTTGATTTTGTTTGCTTCTTATTGGGTAGCCCAAATCCTAGAGATTATCTTTGGGGTAAAAATTCTTTAAAAACTCAATAACACCACACCCCCTTTCCCCCGTGGGTAAGTGTCTCACCACAACCTGACCACAACTTGACTACCTTTGCTTTGGGACATCCATTTAATTCAAGGTATAATAAACTTGTGAAAACTAGATTCAGTAGTCTATTTGTTTTGTCTTTTTTTGTTTTTTTGTTGGCTGGGAGAATTTTTCAAATTCAAGCAGCCTCTAGTGATGACTACGTTAACTACACCCGTCGTGACCCAGAAATGTATAACTATTTACCCTTAGTGATTGAGGATGAATATTCTCTGGGTAATACTGGAGAGCTTAGAGACATTATTACTTACCAAATGGCTTACAACCAGGGTTATGAAGTGCAATGTGCCAGACCAAAATGGTGGATTAATGGTCAAGTTCACGGTGATATTAAAGAATATTTTGAAGAATATGAAAAACCAGTTAGATTGACTTCAACCTCTGTTTATGAAGGTAATTTTGCCGAAGGTAAAATTCCTCTTTTCCAAGGAGATGAAGATTTTTCTGACACCACCAAGATTTCTTCATACGAAGGTTACTTCGGTGCGCAAAACCTAAAAAAACAACCAGCTGAACTAAACTCTGGTGGCGTAGCAACAGCACTCCTAGATAAAGAACAACAATGTGTGGTGAAGTACAACAACCTTTATGAAGTCTACAACAAACTTTTTTGTGACAAATTTAAAGAAGGTAATCCTTGTAAACTCAACCAAATTGATATTCCTGGCCGTGATTATGGTGGCTGGATTCTTTTTGAAGCGCTCAGAGATATTTTCGATATTAAAAGTAAAAAAGATCCAAACAAAAATTTTAGTTGTAAAGAGTTAATGAATGCTTGGACTCCAGAGATAGAAGAAGAGTTTGGTATCAGTGAATCAAAATTTAGAAATAATATTCAACCCTTTGCTGAAGATATTAACCTAGCACCACTCAATCTTGAAGCTTTGTACCGCTTGGCTTTTCTAGTTGTCTCAATCAGACAAAATGTGATGGAGGGTAACGAAGAAGTTAACCCAGCTCTCTTTGAGAGTAATGAGGATATTTTTGACTTTCTAGAAATTCAAACTCCAGAACCAGTCTGGGGAGGAACTTTTGAAAGAATGCCAATCAAAAAAGAAGCTCCAATTGTAATTGGTTTCAAAGTCCCCGTTACTGCCACAAACATGATTTTTTCCCTTCCCAACCTCACCGATTCCGCTCGATTAACTTCCTATATTTTGAGTGATCCAGATATTATTGCCAAGCATTTAGAAGAAATGAAAGATCAGCGCAAAAAATATATTGGTGATATTTTGGCAGTTAAACAAGGTCTTCCTGGCACAGAAAAAATTATTGATTGTGGTGCTCTACCCCAATGTATTGGCTCTGACCCAGAAAAAATTCTTTTAAATTCCCTTATTGATCAAATTAATGGTAGTGGACTTGATTGCGGGGGGTTTGAAGGTTCATATGAACTAGTAAGAGAACTTGGTTCTAATGCCAATACCCCAGATAATAAAAGAGAACTCAGAGATCCTTATTTCTCTAAAGTTTTCCCTTCAGACGCATCCTACACTTTTGATTGGAATATTATTGTCAAAGATGAAGTGGTTAATGGAGATTTAGATGGAGACCCGATTGTTATTAGAGCCCACTTAATTACTCCTTATGGTAGTGATATGAACTATATTAATGCTGTTTTAAAACAAATGTTTACCACCGAACAGTTTCAAACCATCGTTGAAAATAACTGTGTCGAAGATTTTGATGGTAAATGTGGCATTATTCCTGAAAACTTAACTTTTGTTAACACTAGTGCCCTGCTCAAAACCAAACCAGACGTTTTTCAATTTATTTATCATCAACCACCTGGCTGTGTAGAAAAATGTCCAGAAGATGATAAATATTGTATCGAGTGTGAAAAAAAGAAAATGGCTGGAATTGTGGTTGAGTGGCCAGAAGAACCAATGAGAATTTTGGGTGGTGAATTGGGCTGGATGATTAGGAAAATTCAAGAAAATTTGAGAGATTATGGCTCTAAAGCTTATGAATACATTAGTAGTTGTAAACGGACTGAAGATCTCTTCTTAGGTCGTTGCAAGGGCTATGTTGACACAGACCCAGATGATGGTGAAGAAAAATCTTGTGAAGAAATTAAAAGTCGCACCACCAAACTTCCCACCATGAACGAACTAATGAAGATGACTTGTAGTATTGCGGGTAATGATCCTAATAATGCCCAAATGCTGTGGGGCTTCTTACAAATAGAAGCCAGCCCCATGCTGAGAAAAATCAGAGCTGGTGAAACAGAGATGAGTTGTGGTGAAATTGTTACTAACGCTTGTGGAGCTTCTGGAATTGTTGGTGTTTTAATTCCTCAATGCATCGATAAAGAGGGCTGTCCACAAGCAGCTTACATTGCTGACGACACTAGTGACCCGTGGATCAAAGAAGCTAGAGAAAATCCAGACATTGCTTGTGATATTGAGACTTCAATGGAATATGTCCTCAGAAAAAGATTATCTGAAAGAAGTTGGTTGGTAGAACAATACAAAGCCGCTAACGGCTCTACTCCATCCACCGAACAGCTTTACTACATGATGGCAGGTAGAAACTATGGTGTACCCACTGAGTACCTAGTTCAACCAGCCTGTGGTAGTTATGAAGAAGTTCAAGGCTGTGGCGGAGCTAACTATTGTGTCTGTACGATGGATACTTTCACTTTAGACTGTGGCAATATTAGATAAACTAGATAAATTGCTTTTACTTACCAACTTTGGTTTTGGTTGATAAAGAAGTGGTTGAGATCACTTTCTTCGTAGTAACTCTTTTTTTCCTAACTGGTTTAAGTTTTTTAACCTCCAAAGCAACAGTTGGAGCTTCTTGTCTTTTGATTCTTCTGGCACCAGCTCTTAGTAACTGGGCAACTTTTTCAAAAGTCTCGGCACTAGTCGTAAGCGACTGCAAATGATTCGTTGTCTGTTCAATCCCCATTAGCAGTGAAGTAGCAATGGTGTCATTGAGTTCGACTCCCAAGCTTTGCAGTAAATCAACCATGGTTTCACTCATACTGCTTGTCCCGGACAAATCAAACTGAGTGGCTCCAATTTCTGGTTTGAAGTTATGCAAAGTCACTACATAACTATTTTCATAAAGCGATTCGTAACCAAAATATAACTGATCCAAAGTTTCTAGATCATGAACACCAATTAAAAAAATTAAATCAACATCGGCCCCAGCATAAGAGAACTCTACCGATTCTGGATTAAGAGGTTTAGCGCCTTTTTTTGGTTTAATGGTTAGGTGAAATTTTTTAGTTTCTTCGCCAATGTGGTAACTCACTTTATCAACTGCTTGTTCATTATAATCAAAAGAAACAACCAAGTTTTGCTTACCTAATTCAGTTTGCAGTTTAGCCAAAACATCGAAATGGTCATCGCTAATTTTTTTAGGAGCGTATAGGCCAACTTCTTTGTTAAGATTTTGGCAACCAATAAATAAAGCACTAGCTAAAGCGAGCTGGTCAACCGTTGGTTTTTGACCCAAAATAACAGCCACTGATTCAGCCGACTGAAAATATTCTTTGAGAGAATTAACTTGTTCTAGCGCTATCATTATGATATGAGTAGTATAGTACACTTTTGATTACTTTTGTAGTATTCAAAAGGAGTTTTTGGGGTTTTGCTTTTCTATTTCTTGACGTACAATATTTAAGCAATGAAGCAGCTCACTCGGATTGCTATTTTCTTCTTTTTTTTGCTAATAGGTTCGTTTACTATGGCCAAACCAATTCAGGCCGCTGGCTTGTTTGATTGGTTTAGAGAAACTTTTGGTGTTGATAAAAATGTCGAGGAAACCCTAACAGGTCAAATAGAAGCTGACAAAGGCAAGATGTCTTTGCATTCCTTAGTTCCTTCGGTTTCTAAAGTGGGTGAAGCTGACTGGTTTTTAAAACTTAATGGCGTTCCCGCTGACAGTGTCGCTGTCCAAAACATGTCTGATGAAGAAAAAGCCATTGTTTATGAGCATTATGGCCGAGGAGTAATTGGTGATACCACTCAAGCTTTGGCTATGCTTTACACTCCTCCAGCTTCTGGAACAACTTATGTCGCCCAATTATTAGAAGATGCCCACGTCATTCCTCAGGCTCAAGCTCAAGGTTTGGGATTCTCCTCTCTCGATCCAGTTTTAGAAACCTGGAAAGTTTTTAGAAATATTGCCTATTTCTTTTTTGTGGTGATCTTCTTAATGATTGGTTTTATGATCATGTTCCGCCAAAAACTAAATGGTCAAACAGTGATCACAGCTCAACAGGCCATTCCAGGCATTATTATTTCTTTGGTTTTTGTCACTTTTTCTTATGCTATTGCTGGCTTTTTGATTGATTTAATGTATCTACTAATGTACTTAATGATCGGTTTATTTAGCCCTGAAGGTGGAACTGAATTAATTAGCAAGACTTTCCTACAAATTGGTTGGGATGTCGTCACAGGAGTTAACACTAATGGTGCTTTCTCTAGTATGAATGAAGCTGTTAAGACCTTTGCTGCTAGTATTGATACTAGTGCTGTTGGTGAGGTGCTTGGCTGGTTAGGTGGTCTAACAATGGGCTTAATTGTTTCGATTGCTATCTTGATTGGTGTGTTTAAACTTTTCTTTGAATTACTCAAAATCTATATCACGATTATTGTGGCTATTGTCGTGAGCCCACTTTTATTAATGATGGGTGCTGTGCCAGGAAAAAGCAACTTTGGCTACTGGATTAAAATTGTTTTTGGCAATTTACTAGCTTTCCCCATGGTGCTTTTTTCTCTTATTCTCTATGAAATGTTTACCAAAGGAGACCTCAGTGTTGGTGGTTTTATGCCTCCATTCTTAATCGGTCGTGGTTCTGGTAGTGTCATGATGACTTTAGTTGGGATTGGTATTATTTTAATCATTCCAGAGTTGATTAAAGAAATGAAAAAGGCCATGAAAATCGATGGTGGTATTTGGGAAACCTTGGCATTCAAGGCTGTTGATCAGATGAAAGAAGGGGCTCCAATTGGTTCTAGAATTGCGGGGGCTACATTTGGAGCCGGAGCTGGAGCAATTGGTGGTGGTCTTGGAGCTACAGTGCAAAGCTGGAGAGCTGGAAATAGAGGTATGGATCTTGGTAGAGATATTCTTAAAGGTGCTGGTAGGGGTGCTGGAAACACTATGGCCAAAGGAACTCAAGCGGGTGGATGGTTGGCAGATAAAGTTGGCGCTAAGACACCAGCAGCACTATCTGGAGTTGAAACAATTGTTGACCGAGGTGGTCAGCACTTTAGCGATGCAGAGAGACTTAAGAGAATAGCTGGTGATCAAGATTGGATGGGTAGAGACGCCACCCAAAGAGGTTCTTATGAAGAAAAAGAAAAGATGGCAAAGAGAAAACGAGATAGAATGAGAGCTGAAACTTACGGGGAAGATGATAAACACTAGTTTTTTAATAAAAAAATAAAACAGAAAGCCGAGCTAAAAACTCGGCTTTTTATTTAGTAAAAAATCTCTATAAAGAATTAATGAAGTTGCCCTTTTTCAGCAGATAAAAATGCCCCAGTTTTAAAATGATACGGAGCTTCTGGTTTGCCCAATCTAAGTTTGTCTCTTTCTTGCCATCTCATTTTATGGTGACCAGAAGCAACTAGTTCTTCATCTTTCTTTTTCACTAACCACTTTCTATACTTACCAGCCAAGACATTTTCATCCCTATACACAGCCCTAAAATCAAGGTCTAAAAATGGAGTAACTCCATCTGACCTTTTAACAATATTAAATCCATCACGTCCTGAGAGGGGGGTTCTTTTGATAATTCCTGTTAACTCTTTTTGGTAAAAAGTTGCCAAAGTAGAGTTTCTAGATATCAAATCAACCAGTGTTTCCACAGCAATTCTATAATTTGAGTGATAATCCATATCAGCTATTTCTAAAATAGGTAAAATATTTTTTCCTCTAGAAATTAAATCTGGAATTGGTTTCTCAAGTTTAATATGAACTGGAATTCTTACTAAAATGTTCATTAAGTAGAATTTCATAGCAGCTAAAATTAGCTCATGAACATAATTTAGTTCATTTATAGGATAGCTTGAAGAATAACCTTCACTATGATCATTAAATTTGCCAATATATGCCAAAGCCATTCCTATTTGGGTATCAAAAGAAGTTATTACTGCATTTAAAAATGTTTCTAAGTCCTCTGTGTCGTTTGGAACTTCGATATATACCGATTCTGTAGCCATTTCAATAATTTTAAAGACAGCATCTCTTGATTTTACATAGTCATTACCGGTAAAGACGGTGTCTGTTTTATTAAAGAAGTGTTCAAGACCTGGAAAATCTTCCCACCAGTTTTCTGGAGTATATTTATGTAAGCCTTCCAGTCTACTTCCACCCGGAGCTGCGTCTCGATACATCACGCCTCTTAATTGTGGGAATCTATATAATAAATATTGATCAACTCTTTCTATTCCCAACTCAATATTGCCATCATTCTCATGATTGGCTGCCATAAAGTCAGTTTTTTCTGGAGTCACAAAACCTAACGCTGCCAAATGACCTTGCTTTTTACCATTTTTACCAACTTGATAACATTGAGCGGCCAGCCAACCATCTGCCTGTTTGTCACTCACTCCGTCATTTTTCTTAAAAGCACCTTTGTTTCTTCCCCAATGCCAAATTGCTGCTTTTGAACCAAGATCATCTCTTGAAATTTTCCACTTAGCAAACATTTTAATCATCTCAATAACTTCTGGAGGATACTTTGCTAGTTCTGATTTAATGTTTACTTGCTCACCAATTTCTGGGTGATCTGCTGCTAAAACCGTTGTAGCATTTGGTTCATATGAATTCCACATCACAACATCTTCTCTATTACAAACAGTATCAATTAGTTCTTCAATCATTCCAGCTGTATATCCTTGGTTTCTAGAAAATTTAGACCTTAAGCCCTTCATTTCTTGAAAAGCAGCAAAAGTAATCATCTGGAGAATACCCATATTGGGCCCATACATTTCACCTTGATGTAAAGTTTCTCCCACAGAGCCGACTAAGGGATTTTTGTTGAACTCCACATTTGTAGCCATAGCTCCAGGGGTATTGGCAAATTTTAAAATTTCTTCATGCTTAGCTGTGCCTTGCAAAGAATTCATTGCATCACCCCTCATTATTCCAAAGAAAACTAACCCATATAGTTGTTCATACATCTTCTTAAAGTTTTCATATCTCTGCTTTGCTTCAGCAGGAGAATCTCCATTGTTCGTTGCATGTTCAATAAAGCCAACTTCCATTTCATCTAGTTTTTCAGCAAAAGCTATTTCTAAAGCAATTCTTGGTTCATCATCAGGAGCAATATCTTTCGTATGCCAATCTTTTATTAAAGATTGAAGACTCATTCCTCTAAATTTTTCCAAAACAACACTAGTCACTTTTTCTTCATCTAGTCTTTGGTGAGCCCGATCAAATCTTGTTCTTATCTCATCTGCAACTTTTTGAGCTCTTTCTTGAGCGGCTTGCTGAACTCCATACAGATCTGATATTTGTGTTGCAAAAAATGAATATCCAAGGAGATCCCCTTCATTTGTATGTCTACTTTCATCTAATTTTTCCAACAAACCTAATTTTTCTTTGCTTTTTTTCTTTTTTAAATCTTGAGTACTAATTGCTTCAATATCAGCTATATTTTTCAACAAATCTTTTAATAAAAATCGGTATTGAGCTACCTGTAAAAGTCCCAAAACCTCATGATATCTAGCAAAAAGTCCTCTAAAAAGCTCCCCTTTTGCTGCATAAATAGAAGATTCTATGGCTTCAGATAATTTCTCAGCTGTCTTACTTAATGTTGATAGGCTTGTTGATACATCGACACTACCATCTAAAGAAATTCCATTAGTAGATTCTTCAAAACCTTTTAGTTGGGTTTCCAGTGTTGAAAATTGTGGAATAGAAGCTTTCCAATCTTTTAGTTCTTTCTCCTCAATGATTTCAACTCTTCTTTCTAACCTTAGAATCAATTCTCTCGCCGGTTTTATATAATTATCAATTAAACTTACTATTTTAAGTCTTTTTTCTGGATCCCCCTGTGCACTTAAATCATAAATTACATCAAAATAAGCAACTTTATCTCTGACAAACTTTATTGCAGACATCTCAGTTTCTTTATAATCTTCTCTAGGATCGAAAAAGTCACCGTTTAAGTCATCTTCTTCTACAAGTCTTTTATCTATTTCAGCGACCTCACCAGAAAACTCAACCAGGTCTTTAGGATCTTGATCTTTTGCTCCAGCATTTTCTTCAGCCACACCAAAAAGTTGCTGTTGTTCAGCGGTTAATTCTCCTGGTTGATAAAATTCTTTGATAGCTTCAATATAGGAAATAATTAAATTTCTAATCACTTCAACAGCATTGGACACATCTTCAGCACTGGGATTTTTACCCTTCACACCTTCTGGAAATTCACCCATTAAACTACCTTCGATGACTTGCTCTTCAAAAAACTCTAAGGAGTTAAAAACTGTTTCTAAAGCCTTAGCAATTCCTTGTCTAAGTTTAGCTTTATTGGGTTCTTTAATTTTGTCAGAAACTTCTCCACCAGAGAAAATATTTTTCTCTATATTTGCAAGTACTACTCGCAAGTTTTTAGCACCAGCTTTTTCTTCAACAGCTAAGGCAATTTGATCAATATCAATAATCTTAGAAACTAGCAATTCTCTGCCTTTTTCTGTTTTGACTTTGGCTTGTAAAGCCTGCTCTAAATTTTGATATTTTTCAGACATAACTAACTACCATGTATTCTACCATTTTCTCTAAAAAAAATCCTCCAATAATCAGCCTCATAGTTTTTACTACAAACCACCAAGAAAAGATAGACATTTCACCCCCAACTATGCTATAACAAGCCTTGTTACTCGGAAGTTCCGTCAGATTCGGAGACTGTGCCGCAACGGTGATGCTCGCTTGAGACAAGTCCGGTCGGAGTAAACCATTCCAAGTCTGGAATGAAGAAGAAATTTATTATTTCTTCCGACGAGCATCGGGCATGAATAAACAACTTTGCCTCCCGATGCTCCTCTAACAGAGGAGCTTTTGTGTTACCAGAACAAACTTTTACTCATCAATCACTCTCACCGACTCAAGACTCAAAAGGAGTTTTTCCTTTTTCGCTGGCTGATTTTATTCCTAACTTAATTGACCAAAAAGCAGCACCAAGAGAAGAAACCACTCACCAACCTGATCATCACCCACTTAAAGAAATTCCTAATCCAGAAAAAGATAAACTCATCGTTATTTTAAATTTTATCCTCAAAGAAGTTTTGCCTATTCAAGACCCAGAAAAACAAAAAGCTTTGCTGGTCTACTTTTTTCGCTCGATTCTGACAGAAACCCAAAAACTACCAGTTACTCATTTGGCTTATGAAATCACCTCAAAAGACAACGGGTTGGCTCTCCATGATGATATTTACCTACTCAGACCAGATTTACTACAAATTTGCCAAGATGCGGTTGAATCTTTAGCTATTAATCAAGCCGAAAAAAACCGTTATCAACTAGAAAAAAGCCAAGTTGAAAACTTACTGACAAGCTTGAACCAGCTTTTTGCTCTAAGCCCTCATGCCATGTTGTCTTTACTAGCTAAGCAAACTTATGAAACTGAAGATAAAGTTATTCAGCCTGATGCAAATATCACTAGAGAAAAACTTGAAAATACTGGTTGGGTAACCCTTTCACCTCAACAAGCTTTTACTTTCATCCAACCAGAAGTTAAAGAAAAAATGAAACTAGAAAAATTAGCTGGAGAAATCACCCTTGGGCCTAAATATCTTTATGTTATGCCTCAATCTGAGGTCCATGAAGGCAATTTGAGTGTCATTGTCATTGCCCAACCAGTTTTCATTCCAACCCTAAACCGATTTATCTTGCTTCATGATCAACATTTGGCTCCCAAAAATTGGGAAGATCACCAAAAACTTTTCAACATTATTGGTGCTCACTTACCTCAAAATTTTACTGAGCTGCCTTTTGCTGAAAAAGAACAGTTAGTCATGGAAAAATTAATTTCCCTACCCACCAAGTTTCAAGTCACTCCGGCTGATGAAACTTTTCTGGAACTATTTCCCAAACAAAAGTTTTTCCAGAGGCTTAGGCAAAAAATCACTCGGATGAAAATCAAACAAATGGAACCAGCTTTGGAACAATATTCTCAATTATTAATCGATGTCGTTACCACTGAAGTTAAAAGAGATCCTTCTCTCTCGCCCAATACGGTCACTAAGTTAAGTAATTTTATGAAAAGAGTGGTTTTTGCCGGCATTCTTGATACTAAAAAAATTTCAGCCCAAAAAAGAACGGCTTTATTTGATCACTTCAAAAAATTCGGTAACTTAACCGAAAATGATTTTGCCCTATCTCTCAAAGGGATTGGTTTTTCTTCTGCCGTCAAAGCCTTTGATACTTCGTTGTTGGAATGTGTTGCTTTAAGTCCAATTAGCAGTGTTCAGCAACTGGCCAACTTACAATTACAAGGACTAACCCCAGCTTCGCTATCTAGAGTAGATTTGGCTAAGTTTGTGGGTAACCAACGGGCAAAAGAATGGAAAATTGGCTCTTGTCTGAAATGTGGCGCTAATAATACTTGGGTCGGAGAATGTGATTGGTGCCTAAACTGTGAAATGAACTACAACCTACCAAAAGTTACTTCTTTGGACAGTAGCCCCATCTTTAAGTCCGCTATTAACAAAAATAAAACTCACAAACCAATAATTGATTCAGAAAGCTTGGGCTCATTTGTGGCCAATTTAATCTAGATTTCATTGATGAAGACAGACGTGCGTTTCTATCTGGCAAAGGATATAATAAAAAGTAGATGTCCGATGCAAAGCCTAAATTAACTGGCCAAGAGAGGTATTTCTTAAAGAGATTAAGGGATGATGTTAATTTGGACACAATCAAAGGTTTCTTAGAACTTTTAACTAGGTCTAATATTGCTAGTGAACCAGAATTAAATTTTTCTTTTCAAAGTTTATTCAAAGAAGTTAATACTAGTAGCCTCAAACTAACCACTAAAGATAGAAGCTACATCATTTCTAGAGATCATTTGGCTGATCAATTGAATTTTTTCCTTTATAAAAGTGATTTAGCTTTTTTGTTTACAGATATAGCAAATAACTTCCTGGGTGACATTAATAACTGGTATCAAAAAGAAGTTGATGCTGGCAAATTGGAACTAGATAAAGATACCTTACAAATTTTATTTGTAATTATCATTTCCTGTGAAAAACACGCCTACAATCAATTAGAGATTACTGGTAAAGATGATCATGAGTTAAATGTTTTGTTGACAGACTACATTGGTAGTACTGCCAAACTACTCTTAGATCTTATTAAAATCAAAGAAGATAAAGATCTCAACGCTCAAGCAGAGCCAGAAAGCGAAGAAGAAGCAAAACCAGAAGAACAAGTCGTAGAAGAAAATAAACCTCTTTCAGCAGGGGCCCCACAAACTGCAGCAACTGATAGTGATTCTGGTGGAACTACTAGTGAAGAGGAAGTTCAAACCCAACCTCCTGACAAATTACAAGAAGAACAAAATGATCCACTCGTTACTAAAAACATTCTTTTTAGCAAAGAACTAAGAGAACAAGCCGCCAATTTTACTGGAATTGCCTTAGCTCAATTGGAACAACAACATGGTTTACCACCAGGAACTCTTGCCAACTCCAAAGATCTACAAAGAGTCCTATCAGATAAAACTTTGGGCTTCTTTTTAACTACCTTGGGAAATGGTCGCTTAGATGATTTGGTTAATCCTGAGACTAGACTCACTTTAATTCGAGAATATGTCTGGTTGGTGCAAAATGACTTTAGAACTACTGCCCTTATTTCTACTCATCTAACCGAAACCTTAAGCAACAATAAAAATCCAGAACTTAGAGAAAAAATCGAGACTGCTCTTCAAGAAGCTGAGGCTGGCACTGGGCCAGCCGTTTCTGAGCTGGTGACAAACCTAGCTCAACATCCAGCTCTAGAACAAGTTTTTGGGGAACTAAAAAAAGAGGAACTGGTTGAAGATAAAGATGACTATTTAGCCAAAGAAGCTACCAAGCTACTGCAAGGTGAACTACAAAGAATTGGGGTTCAGGCAGATAAACTAACTCTAGCTGAAAAAAATGTAGTTAATGTAGTTGATTCTTGGATTTTGCAAGGGCTACCACTAGATTTACTTCAATATGTTGATGAAGGCAGATTTAAACTAATTTTTGGTGAAGAAATTCCTTTTAATCAAGAGTTTTTGTCAACAATTGGTGAAATTTGGATTGCTCGACGTTCAATTATTGGCAAAAGAACTGGTCAACTTTTACTCCACAACGAAGCTAAATTCGCCACCCAAGAAGCTTTAGCTTTGCTGGATGAAAACAAGCAAGTTTTAAATAAAAAAGAAGCAGATCAAGTTTTTGAAAGAGCCATCGCTACTCCAACTAAACAAATCCTCGTTGGTAGTAAAGAGGCTCCTGTTAAAAATCCTCAGGAAGTAATCGAGTTTTTTAATGATAAAAAAGGTGTTACCAATGCTGAAAAAAGAGAGGTTTTCTTAAAACAAGTTTGGGCTGCTAAAGACACTGAAACCAAAAAAGAAATTCTTGTGGTGCTTGGTTATGGCGAAGCTGGTAGTAAAACAATCCAAAATATTGCTGAAACCCCAGATTTTTATCCCAAAGAAATTGGTCTCCATGACATGGCTCCCCTACTTGGCGGAGCGGCCTTTTATAACACCGAAGAGATAAACAACTTTAATTCTAGTTATATTCCAGACAATGGTGTTTTACAAAGTCCGCTAGCTAATGTCAATCAATTTACTAGAAGGAGCAGAGGGCTTAGTGGTAGATTAAAAAGAGGGGTCAAAGGACTAAGATCTCGACTTAGCAAAAAAGCAGCTAGCAAGGCTGCCGACAAAGCAGCTGAAGCTGGCCTTAGTAAAGCTGCAGCTACAGCAACAACAGCTATTCACCCAGCACTGGGTTTTTTAACTAAACTAGCTACCACCAAAAGAGGTCGACAAACTCTTATGGCGTTGGGTGGATTGGGTTTGGGATCTCTAGCTTACTTTTTAATTAATGCTGCTCAATCATTATTAACTTTAATCCCAACAGTTTTGGGGGCTATTGGGGGCGGAATTGCCGGTTTCTTTATTGGTGGGCCGGTTGGGGCTGCAATTGGCGTTGGAATTGGAGCTGGAGGAGGTTTCGGAATTGGTAAACTTTTAGAAGAGATCTTTACTGGAAAAAAAGGCCAGAATTATTATTCGTTTCAAAATGGGGCTACTGGCAATACTGTGGCAGCAGCCCAAACAACAACTCAGGGTCTTGCTGAGGCAACCACCCTACAGCCAACCAGTTTTATTGGTCAATCAATCGTTCATATTGGTGGTCAAGCAGTTCTCGGTACAATTGCCACGGTTGCTGGCACTGGACTGTTAGTACAATCTACAATTTCTAGTGCTTTAGTTGCTGACTTCCCAATTGTTGATCCTTTAAGTACTGTTTCTGGTTCTATTCCAGGTAAAGAATCAGAATATGTCACTATTGAAAAAAGAGCCTTTATTGCTGGCTGTCCAGAAAATAAATGTGAAAATCCAGCCTTTCCGATTAAGGTTGAATACACTATCACCATTACCCCAAAAGGTAATTACACTGTTCAAGTCCTTGATGCTACTGACACCATGAAAGTTAATCATAGTGAAAAAGCTTGGGAAGAACATGAAGGGAAAAAACCACCTACCGTCCCAGAACGAATCAAAAAACTAGCTGATTTCCCAGAACTATATGAAGAAATGATTATTGAACCTGGAGAGTCGGTTGTTTTAACTTACTCAGAATCTCTCGATAGCAACTACAATCATTCTTCTGTACTGAATACTTTTGACCTCAAGGTCTTTGCCAAAGATTCTCAAACAGGAGTTGAAGGCACTGATAATGCCATTACTGGAGAGGTTATTTATATTGGTGATTATTCTCAGGGGGCTGGCTGTTGGCCAGCGAGTGGAACCATCACCCAGCTACCAGGCGGTAGTTATTCTCATGGCAGAGTTGATGCTTTTGATATTGCTAACAGTGAAGGCACTACTATTTTTGCGCCTTTTTCTGGTAAAGCCTGTCCAGGAAATCTAGATCCTGGTTATGGTATTCATGTTGTTTTATCTGAAACTGAAGTTGGTACCTTTGTTTTTGGGCACTTTAGATCTAGCAATATTCAGTCTTGTAAAGATGTTGTGGCTGGAGAAGTACTTGGTCAAATGGGAAACACAGGCAACTCTTCTGGCTCGCATCTTCACTTTGAGCTCAGAGGTAGTGCCCCAAATTCTGGGACACTTCCCGCTTTAATGCCTGATGGAGCTAGTGTTAAGGTTAACGATCCAGTGAGGACTTGTTATGAATAAAAACTTATTTGAAAATAAAAAATGGTATGTCATGTTGTTCATTGTGAGTTGTGTCGGAATCTTTATAACTGTGGTTTTTAGGTTTATTACACCAAAAAATGTTGTCATCCCAGAAAATGAATTTATCAAAGTCAATAGCGATGGTAATAAATCTCACTTCAATAATATTAAGTTTTCTGGCGATTTGCCCACACTCAAAAACAATCTTCCTCTAGTAAAGATTCAACCCAGCAACACTAATGTTGAATATCTAAAAAAACGATTTATTGAAACTCATAACTTAAAACCAGTTGAGAATATTGATGGTTTGTGGAAAGGAGAAAATTATACTCTTTCTTATAATAATCAAGATGATGAATACCTTTTTTACTCTAACTATTTACCCAAAGATGTTGTCTTGACAAGCAGAGATAGGGCCATCACTGTTGCTCAAAACTATGTTAACGAAGTTTTTGATCAAATCCCATTTACTATTCAGTTAGATAAAATTAAAAAGTTTTCTGGTTTACAAGAAATGGAAGAAGTCAAAACTGGGCAGATTGCTGCTTTGGAGATTCCTTTTACTTATAGTGTTGATGGTGTTCCGCTGTTAATAGAACATAGAGAAAAATTTCCTTTAACGATTCTGGTTAATAGTGAATATCAAGTTCAAAAAATAGTTTTTCAACCTAATTTTTTCTACCCGCTGCCTACTGAACAACAATTTAAAATCCTTTCTTTGGGAGAAGTTTTGGAAAACATTAATAACAAACAATATGCCTCTATTATTTCTGCCTATGAGCCAAATACCGGCGTGTTCAGTTTAGAAGAGATTGTGGCTGGAGATCTAACCGCTGTTCAATTGGAATACCGAGCCGATTTAAAAAACAATTTAGCTTATCCTTTTTATCATTTTTCAGGAGAAATAATTAACCAAGATAATCAAAAAATCCAGGCAGAAATAATTGCTCCAGCTGTCAAAGTAGCAGAGTAACCCTAGCAACGATTTTATAGACACGCTAAGATAGAGTCGCATGCGAGAACATCCAATTCCACAGGACGTCGTTGGTTACAAATTCCACATTGTTGGAAACATGACCCTGAAACAATTTGCAGAGATTGCTGTTGGGGTAGTAATTGGCGTAATTATTTACAATACCAATTTAATTGCTTTTATTAAGTGGCCATTAATTATTTTATCGGCAGGCTTTGGGGCAATGGTGGCTTTTGTACCCATTGAAGAAAGACCCCTAGATCATTGGATCACTACTTTTTTTAGAAGATTGTATAGTCCTACTAAGTTTTATTGGAAAAAAGAGACTGAAGTTCCGTTTGCCTTTACACATATTAAAAGAGAAAAAACCAAAGAAGAGGAAGAATTTGAAATTGACTTAACCCCAGCTAGAAGACAGAGAATTAGAGAATACTTAAACTCTGTTAGCTCTAACACTGAAAAAAACCAATTAGACGATGATGACCAACAAAGAATGGCTAATATTTTGGCTCAATACAATGATGTCAAAGTCGACGAAGTGATCGCTAAACCACAAAAAATAAAACCGAAACTAACTACTAAACCAAGAAATCTTGCCAAACAAAAAACTATTCCTGTAGCTAGCTCAGAAAACGTGATTTTTCAGCAACAACAAAAAAACCAAAAGCAAGAAATCATTGCGCAAAATGAATCATTAAGTCAAGCTCCACAGCTAGATACCCCTGCTGTTGAATCAACGAAGTTTGATTTGCCAACACAATCTTTTTCACTGCCAACCAAAGAAGTCGTCACTAACAACACTCTTCCTTTTCCCAAACAACCCAATAAACCCAATGCTTTAGTTGGCATGGTCTTAACTCCAGATAACAAACTGGTTGATCAGGCTGTAGTGGAAATAAAAAATAACCAAGGACAAGTAATTAATGCCTTAAAAACAAACTTGTTGGGTCAATTTTCTTTAAGTACTGCACTACCCAACGGCACTTATGTTGTGGGAGTAAAAAAAGTTGGCTTGACTTTTCCTGAACAAACTATTGCTTTAAGTGGAAATCTGGTTCCCCCGCTAGAAATTCGTTCAAGTTAGAGTTTTCTCATTGCGATTTAGCCTTGATTTCTAGTACCATAGTAAACAAGTATGTCTGATGCTGGTGAAATTTCTTCTACAACCCAAAAGTTCCTTGATATTTTTGATATCACTAATAATGTTGTCGTTTTAAAAGATGGCACAATATCTTTGGTGATGGTAATCAGTGCAATGAACTTTGGTTTGCTAGCCGAGCAAGAACAAGATGCCATTATTTATGCTTATGCTGCTTTACTCAATTCATTAAATTTTCCGATTCAAATTATTATTAGTTCAAAAACAAAAGATGCGACTGCCTATTTGAGGTTATTAGATGAACAAGCAGCCAAAGCTTCTACTTTAGAAAAAAAAGACTTAATTGGTCGCTATCAACAATTTGTCGGTCAACTAATTAAAGAAAGAAATGTTTTAGATAAGAAATTTTATGTGGTAGTGCCAGCAGCACCCGCTGAAGTTGGTATGATTACTCCACAAACCGTTCTTCCCGGTAAAAATGAGCCTGTTTTAACTAGAGAACAAAAGGCTGCCGTTATCGAAAAAGGCTTGGGTGTTTTAGAACCAAGAAGAGATCATTTAATTGCCCAATTTAATAGAATTGGGCTTTATGCTAGACAATTAGATACCCAAGAAATTATTGAGATTTTCTATAATAGCTATAATCCTGAAGCTTATGAGGGCCAACAAATTACTGATAGTAAAGACTACACCACCATGGTTGTGCAGGCCAAAACAATTCCAGACGCCGATTCTCTCAAAGCGCTCACAACAGATAATAATTCTTCACAAGAACAAGTTAATTCTTTGACTGATATTCCTCCAGCTGGAATTGCCGAAATAACTGAATCTGCTGTTGTTCCAAAAGAAATTCCTGATATGCCACAGAATACTCCTCCAGCCAACAATGTGAACATTGAACAAACTTCAGCTCAACAACCAATTCCAGAAAAAGAATTACCTAAACCACAACTGCCAACACAACAAACTGTTTTTCAAGCTGAAGTCCCATCTTCTGTTCCAATAACTAAGCCTCAGCCAGCTCAACCAGGAGTTGAAAAAACACAGCCAATTGTTCCAGAATTAAAAATAGCGCAACAACCAAAGGTAGAGAAAACCATGCCTCCGGTCGCTGAGCTTTAATAGAAATAGTTATGGAGTGTTAAAATAAAAACCAATGCCCTTTCAGTTACCATTTTTAAACCCAAAAAAAACAGATAATCAGCCAGAAATAACTCCTGAACAAAAACAAATGGAGAAAATCAAAGAGTTTTCTCAAGGTTTGGTAACAATTCAAGATATCATTGCGCCAGAAGCAATTGAAGTTGATTTTACTTATCAACAAATCAACTCGACTTACACCAGAACATTATTTGTGGCTGGCTATCCAAGAACAGTTCCAGCCAACTGGTTATCTCCTTTGATTAATTATCCAAATCAAGCCAATATCTCGATGTTTATTTATCCTGTTGACTCTGCTGAGGTCTTAGATAACTTGAAAAGAAAAATTACTGAAATGGAGGCTGAAATCCAATCAGATATTAGGTCAGGAAAAATTAGTAATATTAATACTGAAATTAAGTTGGGCGATGCCAGAACCATTAGAGAACAACTAGCAGCTGGCGCTGAAAGATTTTTTCAATTTGGGCTTTATGTAACCCTTACTTCCCCCAGTTTGGACAGCTTAAATAAAGTAACCAAAAACATTCAATCAATGTTGGGTTCATTACTAATTGTCTCTAAAAAGGCTACTTTACAAATGGATGAGGGCTTCAAAACAACCTTGCCAATGGGAAGAGACAAGTTAATGGTTACCCGCAATATGGATACAACTTCATTGGCGACAACTTTTCCTTTTACTTCTTCAGAGCTTACCATGGAAACAGGTATCCTCTATGGCATTAATGAGCACAATGATTCTTTAGTTATTTTTGACAGATTTAAAATGGAAAATGCCAATATGGTGATTTTTGCTAAATCAGGTGCTGGTAAATCTTACACGGTTAAATTAGAAGTTATTCGTCAATTAATGTTTGATGCTGAAGTAATTGTTCTTGATCCAGAACATGAATATGAAGAGTTGGCTAAAAAAGTAGGCGGAGAATATATTAACTTTACTTTTGGTTCAAAAACTAAAATCAATCCATTTGATTTATCAGCCATGTATGAAGAAGGTGAAAATGAACTTGGCCAAAAGATTCTTACCCTTCACGGCCTACTAAAAGTAATGCTGGGAAACATGACTTCTCAACAAGAGGCTTTATTAGATAGGGCGTTAATCTCGGCTTATAAGGCCAAAGGAATTACTCCAGACCCAGTCACTCAAACCAATGAACCACCGTTAATGGAAGATCTTTATAAAGCTCTAATTGGTATGGAAAACGATGAAGCAAATGATATTGCGGCTAGACTAGAAAAATTTATTACTGGTTCTTTTCGAGGTATTTTTGATAAACCATCCAACCTAGATATTACTAATCCATTTACTGTTTTTTCTGTTAAGGAAATGGAAGAAGAGCTTAGACCAATTGCCATGTTCATTATTCTTGATTTTATTTGGACAAGAGTTAAAAAAGATCTTAAAAGAAGAATCCTGGTAATTGATGAAGCTTGGTACTTTATGAAGCATAAAGATAGTGCTTCATTTATTCACTCCATGGTTAAGCGGGCTAGAAAATATTATTTAGGAATTACAACTATCACTCAAGACGTTGAAGATTTTATTCATAATGATTATGGTAAAGCAATTGTGAGTAATGCTTCGATTCAGTTTTTAATGAAACAATCTACCGCTTCAATCCCAGTTTTAGCAGAGACTTTCTATCTTTCTGAAGGAGAAAGACAGTTATTAGTATCTTCAGATGTTGGTGAGGGCATCTTTTTTGCTGGGCAAAACCATGTAGCCCTCAGAGTGGTAGCCAGCGATGAGGAACATGAAGTCATCACTACCAATCCAGAAGAAGTCTTAAAGAGAAAAGAAGAAGAAAAAAAATTAAAAATAGCTCAACTTGAAGCCCAAAAACAACCAAAGGAAAAACCAAAGTTTTCATTTGGTATTCCTAATAAACAACAATCACCACTAGAAAACCAAGTTTCTATTAATTCAGAAACAGAGGCTGAAGAGAGTTCTGTTGAAGAACAAATCCTTCCTTCAACTCAGACAACTTCTCAGCAACAAGTCGCAGCAAACAAACAATCTTACGCTGGATATTACACTATTGATGACTATTCTCCCCCAAAAAATTAGTTTTTAATTAAAATTCCACTTGACAAATTGTGGAAAACTAGGTGTATAACTAAGCAATCAAATCGGAACTGCCCTCTTAGATTTTATTGTCAAAACCTGTCCTATTAAGGAGAAAATGTTTACTAAAGCACTTGATTCAAGTGAAGTGATTAAAGTCTGGAAAGCCAGCCAAGAAAGTCTTAAAACCCAATTAACACCAGCCGTGTTTAATACTTGGATTGTTTCTAATCCATTAACCAAGGTAGAGGTTGATCAACAAAATCAAGCCTTAGCGACAATTACTTGTCCGACCGCTTTTCATGCCACTAACTTAAAAAAAAATCTTTATGTTCAAATCAAAGAAACTTTGGAAAAAGAATTAAATAAAGCTGTCGAACTTGAATTTATTGTCGGCAACCCAATAGAGCTTGCTAGAAGTAATGAACAAACAATAAGTTCAGACAAAAAAACTTCAACAAAAACTAATCTTTTATCATATTCCAGAGAGACTGGCTCCCCAACCGTTGACGAGCTGTTCTCAGCTCATACTCTTCAAGCTAGTTTTCAAGATCGAGCAAAAGTTGCAGCTAGAAGAGTCGGACTCAGAGAAGATTACACTTTCAAAACTTTTGCTGTTTCGACTACTAATGAGATGGCTCATGCTGCGGCCACTGCTGTCTCCAACAACCCAGGTGTAGCTTATAACCCTCTTTTTCTTTATGGTGGGGTTGGGGTTGGTAAAACTCATTTAATGCAAGCTATTGGTCATAACATTCTCAAACAAAATCCAGAAACAAACATCATCTACTGTACTGGTGAAGAATTCACTAACGAGATTGTTAACGCTATTCAAAAGAAAAAAGCCTTTGATTTTAAAAGAAAATACCGTAATACTCAGGTTTTATTGATTGACGATGTTCAGTTTATTGCTGGAAAGAATGCCGTCCAAGAAGAGTTTTTTCATACCTTTAACGCTTTGACCAAACAAGCTTCTCAAATTATTCTCACTTCAGATCGGCCTCCTCACGAAATTAATTTGCTTGAATCCAGATTAAGATCCAGATTTGAGGCTGGTTTAATGATTGATATCCAACAACCTTCATTCGAGTTAAGAACGGCCATTTTATTAATTAAAGCCCAAGCAAATAATCTTGATTTACCAATGGAGTTAGCCCAATTAATTTCTTCCAAAGTAGATGGAGCTAGAAGAATTGAAGGTATTGTTAAACTACTTCGTTCAGAGGTAGAACTGAAACAAAAAACTATCAATGAAGAATTAATTCAAAGCTTACTTAAAACAGAAGCCCCTGCTAATAGATTGATTATTAGAGCAAAACCTCAAGACGTAATTAAGACTGTAGCCAACCATTACCGCATTAAACAAAGTGCTTTAAAAGGTAAAAGGAGAACTAAAGAGATTGTTAACGCTAGACATTTGGCCATGTATTTACTTAGGACTGAGTTAAATATGCCTTTGGAAGAAATTGGTAAGTGGTTCTCTGGTAGAGATCATACAAGTGTGTTACATGCCATTAAAAAAATAGAAAAGGAAAAAGACGAAGAAGGATTGATAAAACAAGATATTTCTGCTTTGAGAATGTCTTTAACAGCAGTCTCTAAACAATAGTTTTCAACAATTGTGGAAAACTTTGGGGATAACTAAGTGGAAAGGTGTTGGAAAACTTTGAATAACTTTTTAATTTTGTGAAAAAGCTCTCGATTTTCACAGAGTTTTCCTGCACAATACACAAAGTTTTTCAGAATTGTAAAACTGATGAATACACATCGTTTTTTATCAATTAACTAGAGTAATTTATGAGGTTTTTTCCACTTATCAACAGCCTCTATTATTACTACAACAATTATATTTATATAGATAGTTAGAAAAGATCTTTTATGAAAATTAGAGTTTTACAAGAAAATCTAAAAACAGCTTTAACCAATTTGCAAAAAGCAATTCCGAGCAAACCTCAATTACCAATTTTGTCATCTATTTATTTAAAAGCAGAAAATAATCAATTGGTTTTGGCAGCAACAGATTTGTTTCTGGGAATAAAAAACGTTATTCCAGCTCAGATAGAACAATCAGGTAGTTGTGTTATACCTGGTGATATTTTTAAAAATCTGGTTTTTTCTTTTTCAGCAGGAGAAATTATTTTTGAACAAAAAGATAAATCTTTAGTCATTAGTTATGAAAAAAGCAAAAGTTCTCTCCCCTATCAATCAGCAGAAGAATATCCTCAATTTCCTGAAGTAACTGGTGAAGATTTTTCTTTGGATAAAAATTTATTGGCTAAAATTGATAAATATATTACTTTTGCTGCAGCTCAAGACTTAACGAGACCAGTTTTAACTTCACTGCTTTTTAGTTTTAAAGAACAAGGTTTAGAAATTGCTGCCACAGATGGTTATAGATTAGCAACGATGAAAGCTCACAGTCAAAAACTAGGTTTTGAGAAAGAATTGTTAATCCCTGTAAAAGCCCTTAATGAAGTATTTAGAATGATAGCCCAAACAGAGTCAGACAAAGTTGTTTTTAGAGTCTCTGAAGAGCTTAAACAAGTCTTATTTGTGGTTGATGGGATTGAGATTTATGTCAGATTAATTGAAGGAGAATACCCACCTTATGAAAAAATTATTCCAGCTGAGTTTGTTCATACCATAAAACTAGATCTTTCAGAGTTAGCTACTCAAGTCAAAAGAGCTTATTTATTTTCGAAAGACGCTTCAAACATCGTCAAATTATTTTTATCTCCAAATAAATTAATAGTTAAAGCGGTTTCTCCTGCTGCCGGAGAATATATTGGCGAGATCGAGATCGACTTTACTGGTGAAGAACAAGAAGTGGCTTTTAATGCAATGTATTTATTAGATTTCTTAAATACCCAAAAAGAAGGTGAGATTATTTTTCAACTCAATGAAAGTTTGAAACCAGTAGCGTTTAGTTTTCCTGAAGAACGAGATATTTTATATATCGTGATGCCTTTTAGAACCAATTAAAAGCTAAGTTGTGATATAATCCTCGCCTATGGCAAAGACAAAACGAACTTGGAATCCTAAAAAGAAAAAAAGATTAAGAACTCACGGCTTTTTGAAAAGAATGGCTTCTCATGCTGGCAAGTTAGTTCTTAAAAGAAGAAGACAAAAAGGTCGCAAAAAATTAACTGTAATTAAAAAAGTTTAATTTTTTTTGCGTTTCGCTTTATTTTCTCTACTGAAAAAGTAATAATATTGGGTTGATAGTAAGTTTTACTTTATCTTTTTATGCTAGCCAAAACACACCGTTTAAATCTAAAGTTATTATCGACTAAAAGTATTTTTCTTAATGGCTTTTTTTGGAAGGGAAAATTAATTATAGCTAACTTTGATTTTTTGGGTGGTGAAAAAAATCAATTTGCCGTTGTTATTCCTAAAAAAATTGTTAGTTTAGCTTCAGCTAGAAACAAGTTAAAAAGACTTATTTTTAATAATTTTCCTCAAGAACTAGTCATTTATAAACCAACCAACTTAAGATTGGTAATTCGGTTAAGGCATAACTTAGATTTTATTAACCATGAGACTATGCTTAGTAAAGATCTAAAAAGTCTTTTTACATTTATTCAACAGCATGGCAAAAAAACTTAGATATTTAATTTTTAGTCTTTATCAAGGCATTGGTAGTTTTAAACACCAACTTCTTTACTCTGTTTTTGGTTTTAGTAGTCGGTGTAAACACACCCCCACCTGCAGCCGATATACTCAAGCAGAAATCGAAAGACATGGTACAATCGTTGGATCGATAAAAGGGTTAATTCGTCTATTAACTTGTTGGTAAAAGGAACAAATGGGATATTTAATTGAACAAAGCGTTAATTTTTTAATTTTTCTTAGTGAAACTTTTGGTAGTTTGGGCTGGTCAATTATTGTTTTTACTTTATTGACTAAGTTTGCTGTTTTTCCTCTAGCAAATTCTTCACTTAAAGCCCAAAAACAACTCCAACAACTTCAGCCAGAACTAAAAAAGTTGAGTAAAAAATATGGCAAAAACAAACAACAACTCCAAAAAGCTCAACTCGAACTTTACCAAAAATACAATGCTAATCCAATTGCTGGTTGTATTCCCCAAATTTTACAGTTTGTCGTAATTATTATTCTTTACCAAGCAATGCTTAAGTTTTTAAATGGTGGTTTACCAGAAAGTCTGGATCTTAATTTTTTATGGTTTAACGTTACCCAAACAGACTCAACCTTTATTTTACCAATTTTAGCTGGTTTAACCCAATTAATTTTATCTTTAATGATTGCACCAGGTGCTGAAATTAGAGATATCGTGCCAAATAAGAGTAGTAGTAAAAAAGTAAAAGAAGCTAACGCAAAGGAAGAAGATACAGCTGAAATGGCTGCCACCATGCAACAACAAATGTTGTTTGTGATGCCGGTTATTATGGGAGTAGTTGCTGCCCAGTTTCCAGCAGGCTTAGCTCTTTATTGGGTAGTAAGTAATATTTTCACCATTGGTCAACAATATTTTATTTCTGGCTGGGGTGGGTTAAAAACTTATTACCAAAGATTTATAGGAAAATATGCAAAAAATTAAAAGCAGAATCACTCGTATTTTTGATTTTTATGGAATTGAAGAAGCAGAGATTGGGTTTGAAGAAACTCGCGAAGATGACAAAATTTATTTAAACGTCATTCTTCCAGAAGAAAAGGCGAAACACTTTATTGGAGCCAAAGGTGAGACTTTGGAAGCCATTGAAATGTTAGTTCGTTTGGCCCACCAAGATGAAATTACTGAAGAAGAACGCCTCCTTATTGATATTAATGGTTACCGAAAAGAACGAGAAGCCAGACTACAAGAAAGAGCTTTAGCGGTTGCTGAAAAAGTTAGAGAATCAGGTCGAGAGTATGTCTTTAATGATCTTAATTCCTATGAGAGATTTTTAGTCCACTCAGCAATCGGTAATAATAAAGACTTCGCTGATATTGAGACTTTCTCTGAAGATGATACTTTTGGTAGAGTGTTAGTGGTTCGTAAAAAACAAGCCTAAAGCTTAGTCAAAAAGGTTAATAAAGATAATGGAGTTAAAAATTTACACAGATGGTGGTTCTAGAGGTAATCCAGGAATAGCTGGTGGTGGAGTGGTTGTTGAGAACAAAGGTGAAATAGTCTTTGAAAAATCAGTTTTTTTTGGACAAAAAACCAACAATGAGGCTGAATATTTGGCTTTTTTAACAGCTCTAGAATGGTTAGTTGATTTTTCTGCTAAAAATCAAATTGGCAAAGTTGATTTTTTTCTAGATTCTAAGTTAGTTGTTGAACAAATTAACAAAAACTGGAAAATTAAAGAAGACAGATTAAAAAAGCTTGTCAATGAAGCTTGGACAAAGTTAGCGACTCTCCCCTACCCGATTAAAATTACTCATGTTCTGAGAAATAAAAATACTGTGGCTGATGCCTTAGCTAATCAAGCAATGGATTCTTATTCTGAAGTTTAAACAGTTTTTAAGACTTCTCCTTTCCAAGATCTAGTTAAATCCATACAATAGACCTACCTGTCTATGTCTGTATTAACCACCCAAATTATTGAGGAAAGTCCTCGAGTTTTATTGCTTGGTAACTATCTCCCCTTTTTACAAAGTATGGAGAGTGTTTTTAGTGAGTTTCAACTTAAAACTTGGATTCTGAGTGATCAAGAAATTTCCCATATTGATGTTGATACTTTAGATAAAAATAATGTCTATAAAATAATTTGGTGGTTAGATCTGGAAAATAGAGATTCTCTAGAAAAAATAAAAAAATTTGTTGAAAAAAATTTAGAAATTCCAGTCATTATTGTCACTGCTTTACCTGATAGTTTTGTCAGTTTGACCGAGCCGATAGAAAAACTTGAACAGTTTAAGTTTATTCAAGATTTAACTGTTGATTTGCCCAATAGTTTGTTTTTCTTTATTCGTGATTTTTTTGATCAAAACTATTTACCCTCTCTATTTAGATTTTCTCTTCTAGGTTTAGAAAAAGATGTTTTATTAGATCCACAACAAGCTTGCTTTTTTATTGGATTAAAAACAGTTATAGAAAATTTGAAAACAGCTTTATTTAAGCCTCATACACCTCAAAAAATTGTTCTTCAAGGTAAAAAAATCTCTAGTACTAAAGCACTGAGTTTTTTTGCCGAGATTTTTTCTAGAGTTTATGGCAGAGAATTAGAAATTATTCAGAGTGAAGCTGTTAGAGAAACATTAAAAATAGATGATTTGTTAGTTGTTAATCTAGAAACAGATGAAAAACCACTAATTAGCAATTTAGTTGAAAAAACAGAACAGTTAAAAAACCAACTAACCACTCTTTCCTCTTTGAACAAACAAAAACTAGCTGAGCTAACCAAAACACCATCCACAACCTCGTTAGAGGCAGAAAAAACGGTTCAAGAAAGTAAAAGTGATGTAGTTGCTGTTGCTGAAACTATAAAAATAAAAAAAGAACCCATATATCAATCTAAAAATACAAATGAGGCCAAAGAAGAAAAGATTGAAGGGGAGTTAACTCGGCTTTTTAAAGAAAAAAGAACGGTTAGAAAAGAAAAAAGGCTTGATGAGAAGGTGAAAATTTTAAAAAAGGTTTCTAATAAATCAAAGAAAAATAAGGTTTTATTTACGGCTGGCATTGGAATAATGATTTTTGGTGGAATCTCCCTGGCTTTATGGTTGGTTTTGGAAATAAGTATTCTGTTTGCTAAACAAGATTTTTACCAATATCTTTACCAAAACACTCCTCAAAACAATCAACAGTATCAACTTGGTTTTTGGCCACAGTTTTTAGAAAAACAAACTAGCTTTTACCAAAAAATTCTTGGTGAATTAATTTTGGAAAAAGTAATGATTGCCGGTTTATTTCAAGATTTTAATGAGCTGCAAAGCTTACAACTAGAGTTAGCTGACAAAACTGGAAGCTATATTTTAGGAATTTTAGGCACTGGGGAAGCTCAAACCGTTTTTTCTCAAGAAATTGTTGATTTAGCAGTAATAATAGAAACTAAAATTAATGAAGTTGAAGAAGCTATTTTTTACTTAAACCATGAAGAAACAGCAGAACAACAAAAATGGACTAAGTACTTGGCAGAGTATAAAAATGAAATTGCCAAGATTAAAGAATATCAAGGCTTTTTTACCAATTTTTTTGGAGGAGAAGGTAAAAAAACTTATGCAGTTTTATTACAAAATAACCTAGAGATTCGTCCTACAGGAGGTTTTGTTCAGGGAATAGCCTTATTAACTTTTGACCAAGGATTGTTAATTGATTCTCAGATATTCAACACCAATGAAATAGATACTCGTTTGCCTGGGGCCGTTACTTCTCCCGAAGAAATTAAAAGATATCTAGGAGAGAAAACCTGGTTTATTAGAGATAGCAATTGGGATCCTGATTTTCCAACCACAGCCAAACGGGTTATTTGGTTTATTCAAGAAGCACTAAAAAAACGAGTTGATGGAGTAATCGCGATTAATTATTATGTGTTGCAAGATGTTTTAGCAGCGATTGATTCTTTAGAAATACCAGATTATCAAGAAGTACTCACAAAAGATAATTTACTTGAAAGAGTAGAGTTCCACTCTGATGATGAGTTTGTGAATCAACAAAATTCCCAACAAAAAGACTATGCAGGAATAATTTATAAACAACTTTTTCAAGACTTGAAAACTCTTGATAAAAATCAGGCTTTAGTTTTAACCACAGCTTTTAAAACTGGCTTAGAAAATAAAGATGTTTTAGTTAGTCTTTCTGATGAAAAATATCAAGAATTTTTACAAAAAATGGGGTGGAGTGGAGAAATAATTAACCCGTCCTGTCCTCAAAGTTTTCCTCAAACTAATTGTTTGGTTCAGCAGATTTATCAAGTTGAAGCCAATATTGGTTTAAATAGAGTTAATGAATACATTGATCGAAAAATAGAGGAGAGAGTAGAATTTGTTGATAAAAAAATTAAGCATATTAGAACCGTGACTTATACCAACTCAGCCAAGACAGATGGCTGGCCATTAGGGAGTTATAAGCTTTATTTGAGATTTATCACCGCTAAAGATACTCAACCAAGAGAAGTATTAATTAATGGAAAAAAACTAAATGGTAATTTGGCCAATGTCTATTCTGAACGTGAAAATAAAGTTGTTGGTTTTCCACTAGAAATACCCAAAGAATCAACAGTGACTGTTCAATATACTTATGAAACAGCCAAGCTATTAGATGAACCATTTTCTTATCTATTATTTGATCAAAAACAACCAGGTGTTAATCGAGATGACTTGGTGATAACCCTCTATTTCCCTGGTAGAAAGCCAACTTTAATCGCTCCTCAGGGAAATTTGGTGGGAGATACTATCGAGTTTACTGCTCAGACAGGCGAACATTCTTTTGTGGGTGTTGGGTTGCAAACTAAATAATTTTTTATTTATCCACATTTTATTCACAACTTTATAAAAAAATAATTAATTTTTTACTTATCTTTATTTTTAAAAAAAACTACAATTTTAAGTTCATTAATTAGTTTTTTATTGTTAGAGGAATTGAGGTCTGGCTGTGAAAAACTTTTTTTCTCAAGTAAACTGATTGTTTGTCAGTTTTATGTCAGTTTCGTGTCATTTAAATGTCAGATTATTTTCACGTGTTTTAAAGATAAAAAAGATACTTTAGATTGATAATTCAATTAAAAAATATATGGCTATTAAAAAACTAGTTTGATATCTTTTGATAGCAAAGATAACTCGACTTGGGTGTGGTACAATGTACGCCTGGTTTAAAAGAAAACTAAAAACAACAACGTTGAAAGGTAAAATGACACAAATGAAATTCTCAGTTACTGAGAGATCAACTAAAAAACCCAAACAAATTAGAAAAATGGGGTTGATTCCAGCTAACGTTTATGGTGAAAAAGAATCAAAAGCAGTCGAGATGAACTACCAAAGCTTTGTCAAGCTTTATGATGAGGCTGGTGAAAGTAGTTTGGTTTATTTGACGGTTGAGGGAGAAAAGAAACCCAGACCGGTGTTGATTGCCGAAGTACAACTAGATCCAATTTCTGCTAAGGTTTCTCATGTAGCTTTTCAACAAGTTAGTTTGAAAGAGAAAATTTCTGCTGAGATTCCAGTTGAAATTGAAGGTGAGTTTAATGTCCCAGGTGGGGTACTAGTAATGGTCAAGAATGCTGTCGAAGTTGAAGCTCTACCAACAGATCTGCCAGAAAACTTTGTTTTTTCGGCTGAAGATTTAACTGAAATAGGTCAAACTATCACCTATAAAGATTTAAAAATTGATCGAGAAAAAGTTACCCTGGTGCTTGGAGAAGAAGGAGAGGACGAACCGCTAATTATTGTTCAAGAGCAAAGAGCTGAAGTTGAAGAAGAACCAGCTACCGAAACTACTGGAGAAGAGACTCCTGAAAATAAAACTGAAGGTGGTGAAACAGCTTCTACAGAAGGTAATAAAGAGGCTGGAGAATAATTTTTATTCAATAAAACTAGTATTTGGATTTATATAGCGGGCTATTTTTAAAAAGTAGTCCGCTTTTTGTTTATCACTAGCAATGAGATTTAAGTTGGCTAAGTTTAAATAGTATTTTTGAGAAACATTTTCTTCAATGCTGGGAATTAAATTGGCTTGTAAAAGTAGGTGGGCTTCTTGTTGGGAAAGCTTAACTGTTTTTACTTGGTCAGTTTTATTAATGGGTAAGATTTTTGGTTCAGGAGGGGGAATAAAGTCTGGTGTTTGAAAAATAACTAATAAAAGCAGCAAAGCCAGTCCAGTGAGCAAACTATTAGTTATCAAAAAAAATTTATTAGCAAAAATTTTCTCTAAAAAAAACAAACACAAGTAATAAACTAAAGAAAAAAATAGCTTGCCCACTAAACTGAAATAAGAGAGTAATCTCATGATTATTATTCTGCCAAGTTTTTAGTTGGCCAGGAAGAGGTAATTAGCAACTTTGTTGTGCTTAGTTGCTTATTTTTCAACTCTTGCCAGACTGCTTCAGTGACAAAAGGGACAAACGGGTGGAGAAGACCTAAAAATGTTTTCAGTCCAGTAATCAACTGTTTGCCACCAACCTTACCAGTCTTAGCTAGTTCAATTTGTTCGTCACAAAACCAATGCCAAAACTCGTTATAAACTGTCTCTGCTGCAAGTCCAAGCTGAAATTTTTCTAAATTAGCAGTGATTTGTTTAGTTGCTTGGTTTAATTTGTCAATAAATTCTTGGTTGTTTTTTGGATTTCCTTCTTGAGATAAATCTAAGTATTCAAGAATGAATCTAGAAGCATTCCAGATTTTATTGGAAAAGTTTCTCATTGCTTTAAAGTCTGGTTCGCCTACAGATTTATCTAAACCGGCAGATGATCTGATAACTAAAGCCATCCTAAGAGCGTCAGATCCGTATTTTTCGGCTATGTCCAGTGGATTGACTACATTGCCCTTACTTTTACTCATTTTTTGGCCTTTTTGATCTCTAACTAGGCCGTGGAGATAAATGTCATTAAAGGGTAATTTGCCGGTAATATATTTACCCATCATTAACATTCTCATCACCCAAAAGGGTAAAATGTCATAACCAGTTTCCATGACTTGAGTAGGGTAGAATTTGGTAAAATCTTGGGGATTTTTTCTTAGCGTTGTTACAGGCCATTGAGCAGAGCTAAACCAAGTATCAAAAGTATCTGTTTCTTGAATAAAGTTTTTTCCTGGAGAATCAATACTAACAGTGAATTTTGCACCAATAGGTGCTCTCAATTCTTGTAAACCTTGGTTAATTGTTTCTAGGCTTATTCCTTTGGTTAAAAACTCAGCTAGTTTTCCTGTAACTTTTTCTTGATTTTCATTTAAAAAACTAACAATAATGTCTGGATTTTTTTCAACATCATACCAAACAGGAATTCTGATTCCCCAGACTATTTGGCGGGAGATATTCCAGTCTTTGAGGTTTTCTAGCCAGTGTTTTAAGATTTTATCGAAGCCAGCACCATGAACAGTGAACTTTTTGTTTTTTAAGTCCTCCAAAATTGGGGTGGTTAATTGTTTAACTCTGATAAAAAACTGGGGAAGAAGGAGTGGTTCAAGCGGTCTTTTACATCTATAACAAGTGCCAACTCTATTGGTATATTTTTCGTTAATTTTTTCGATCAGATCTTTTGTTTGTAAATCTTTAACCACTTCATCCCTAGCAGCTTTAACTTTCATACCAGCATATTTACCCCCATTAGCAGTGATTTTTCCTTCAAGGTTGATGGCATGGTACATTGGTAAATTATTTTTTTGAGCAACTTGAAAGTCGTTAGCATCATGAGCTGGAGTAAGTTTAACAATTCCGGTACCAAACTCTGGATCGACAAACTCATCCCCAATAATTTCCATTTCTTCATTGGTTAGTGGGTTTAAAACTTTTTCGCCGATTAAATGTTGGTGTTTTTTATCTGTGGGGTTAACAGCCAAGTGAGTGTCAGCAAAAATTGGTTCTGGCCTAACTGTAGCGACAGTAAGAAACTCATTAGGATTTTTAACTAGGGGATATCTGACGTAGTAGAGGGGTGAAACTTGATCTTGATAAACAACTTCTAACTCTGAAAAACTAGTACCACAGTGGGTGCAGTAATTAACGAGTTGTTCATCACGATAAAGTAATTCATCTTGATGCAGCTTAATAAAAGTTTCTAAAACTTGTTTGACCACTTGTTTATCAAGCATAAAAGTGAAGCGCGACCAATCTGCACTGGCACCAATTTTTTTCATCTGGTCAACAGCTACATCAGAGTTCTCTTGAACATAGTCCCAAATCATTTGGTAAAGAGTATCTCGGTCAAATTGAAAACGACTTTGACCCTTTTTCTTAAGTTTTTTTTCGAAAACAAATTGAGTCTCTATACCAGCATGATCTGTACCTGGCAGCCAAAGGGTTTCATCTCCAAGCATGCGATGATAACGAATCAAAATGTCCTCTATAGCCAAAAACATTGCGTGGCCAATGTGTAATGGGTCATTAGCATTGGGAGGAGGCATCATAATAGTAAAAGTTTTACTACTTGAGTTCTCTTTAGGACTGAAAACGCCAGCTTTTTCCCAAGCTTCATAGAGTTTTTTTTCTTGGTGTTGATGATCGTAACGACTATCCATAGATAAACTGCATTGTATCATGATTTACCTCTGGTAATAAAATAAAAAAACTGGTTGTAGGTTTTTAAGTTTTTTTACGACTAATATTCAATAGTTTAAAAAGGGAAGTTTATGCAAATACCACAGCATGTCGCAATTATTATGGATGGCAACAGACGATGGGCTAAAAAAAGAGGCCTTGATGTGATTGTTGGTCATCAAAAAATGGCTAATGAAGGTATTGAACGAGTGGTTAAAGCAGCTCTTGATTTGAAAATTAAGTATCTAACTTTGTGGGCTTTTAGTACAGAAAATTGGGATCGTGAGCCCAGAGAAATTAAAGCCTTGATGGATATTTTTAGAAACATCTTTAAACACCAAGCAGAAAAACTAGCCAAAGAGGGAGTAAGGGTTAATACTTTGGGTGACCTAACGAAATTTGACCAAGATATTCAAGACAACATTAGCTTATGGCAAGAAAAAACCAAGCATAATACCAACTTAACTTTAAATATTGCACTTAATTATGGTGGTAGAGATGAAATTCTACGAGCAGTCGAAAAAATAACTAGAGAAGTAAAGGCTGGTAAGTTAGCCGCCGAAAAATTAACTACCGCACAGTTTTCAACCTACTTAGATACAGCTGATATGCCAGATCCGGAGTTAATTATTAGGACTAGTGGTGAACAAAGAATGTCTGGATTTTTACTTTGGCAAAGCAACTACTCTGAGTTTTATTTTACGGATGTACTAATGCCAGATTTTGATCAAACAGAACTAGAAAAAGCCATTAAAGAGTTAAACTCGAGAAAAAGAAGATTTGGTAAATAGCCTTTATTACCACTGAGTATCAGAAGTAGGGATCACAAACTGAAGAATGTTTTTTACTCCAGTAAATTCTGAAAGTAAGTTTAGAATGACAAAAGAACTTAGGGCTACAATTAGACCGACGATAGCAAAAGTCACTGAGTTTTTTGATTTTTCTATTGCTTGAGAATTTCCTCCAGATAGTAAAATTCTAACTCCAGCAACTACTAACATCAAAAAAGCCGCAATGCCAACTAAGGTTAAAAAGCTACCCAATAGCCTGGCGATTAAACATTGAAAACCCTGAAGAGTAGCTACATCGGTGTTGGTATCGTCAACACACACGCCACTCCAACTAGAGCCCTGGGCTTTAACAGGTATAGCTGAGTACAAAAAAAATAATGCTGTGTAAACAAAGATAGAAATTCTCTTGAAAGTTTTTTTAAACATAGCTGCTTTTCCTGTTTTTAGTGGCAATTGCATTATACATGAGAAACTAAAAACCCCACATTAAAAATGTGGGGTTTATTTATCAATTTACAAGTACTTTTACTTACCTTGAATAGTTCTGGTATTAAAGACCTCATTAAGATCTGAAAAGCCGAGGAAGTTCAAAGCTAAAGTTAAGATAGCATATGAAGCTGCCACCACAATCAAACCAATAATAGCAGAAGTAATTTTGTTTCTAGCAGATTCGGTTTTACCTTTATCGCCGCCACTAGTAATCCATTCAATACCACCCCAAATAAGGTACAAAAAGACCAAGAGAGCAGCTAACACCATCACAAAACTCAAGACACCATTGATCAACCCACCAAAATCAGTGGCAAAACCCTTACCAGGGTCAACATTGGTATCAGTGATTCTTGTAGCAGCAGTCACTGGTAAAACACTAGAAGCCAAACCGCTTAGAGCAACTCCTGTAGAGATAACTAATTTTCTGGCTTTTGTCATATGATCCTTTTTATTTTTTTATTCCTTATTAAGTAACTGTTTGCTAATTGTATCAAGAATTTGGCAGAATAGTCAAAAAAACTTTAACAACTCCCTCCGAAACTCAAGACACAAATACCCAAAAAGTTCTGTAGTAACATAAAAATGGCGGTGGTGGCAGCCAAAACAATCAAACCAATCACGGCTTGTGTGATTTTATTTCTTGCGGCTTCGGTTTTACCTTTATCTCCACCACTACTGATCCACTCTAGGCCTCCCCAGAGTAAATAAATTAATACCGCAATGGCCGCGATAATCATGATGCCACCCATTAGACCGCCAAGTAGAGAGCCAAAGTTTTTTTGGGGATCGGCACTAACCGCTCCAGGTAAATTTCCTTGGGCTTTTCCTGCTAGATCGACGGTGGCTGCGATTAGTTTTGACATAATTATTTTGGATCTGGAATATTAATTTGTAAGACACTAAAGGTTTCTCCAAAGAAAATTTCTCCAATGAAACCAATAATGGCATAAGAACCAACTAAGACTACTAAGCCAATGACTGCTTGAGTAATTCTATTTCTAGCATTTTCCACTTTACCTTTATCACCGCCACTAGTAATCCATTCCATACTGCCCCAAATAAAAAAGATAATCACAGTGATTGCCCCCAAACTGATGAGTGCATTCCAAAAAAAGATAAAATACTCAGCAAAGGTTGTGCCGGCAGCCGCTCGATCAGAGCCTCTCCCAAAGCCACCCTCTACCACTGGATTAGTGATTTCTGCTTCAACAGGAGAAGCCATCATTAGACTGAGGGCTAGAGTAGTGATTAAGGTGTTGAGTTTTTTCTTCATAAGTTTAGATTGTGCCGTAGATTTGTCTAATTTGTTCTGCTGGATTAAGTAGATCAAGACCAATAAAGCTACCAAGTAAACCAATAATGGCATATGAAGCCACCAAGATAACTAGGCCAATAGCTCCATTCATCATTCTATTTCTGGCTTTTTCCACTTTGCCTTTATCTCCACCACTAGTGATCCATTCAAAAGCTCCCAAAACAAAGTAAATGACAAAGAAAACGCTGCCAATAGCAGTCATAAAACCAATAATGTTTGAGATAAATAATTCAAGATTTGACAGTGCGCCTGCAGCCGAGTTAGAGCCCTGACTATAAGCATTAGTGGGAGGAGTGAAGCCGCCGATATTAGTTGTTTTTTGTGCTAATTGCATGTTTTTTAAACTCCTGTAATTTTTGGATTCAAGATATAAGTAGCATCACCAAAGAAAACCAAACCAGCGATCGCTGCTAAGGTATAGGAACCAACAATAATCGCCAAACCAATAATACTATTGGTCATCATTGTCGAAGCTTCACTCGCGGCTTTACTATCACCAGAAGAAGTAATGTATTTCCAGCCAGCCAAAATAAAGTTAAGCATCACCCAAACACCGGCTACAGTTGTGGCCAATCTAATGCCATTTGAGGCAAAAAGGAGTAAACCACCGCTTTGAATATCGCCATATTTATCAACCCCGGCTGGAGGTTTAATTGTACCGAAAATAGAAGAGCCTTGAGCATTAACTATTTGAGTGGAAGCTAAGAAAAAAGCTAAACTAAAAAATAATTGGTTAAGTTTTTTCATTTTATCTGGTTATTCTATTACTTTTTTTTATTTTTAGCTAGTTTTAGATAGGTATATCAGCGCCAGTAATAATTTTGACAGCTTGAACGGCCCAGTAGGCAGCAAACATTACTACAAAACCAATCACGGCATTTTTGAAAATAACCAAAGCTTCTTTTTTGGCATTAGCAGAATCGGAAATAAATTTATAACCAGCAATTAACATTAGTCCAAAAATAATAACTCCACCGATAATAAACAAGTTTGGAACTAATAGATTGACTAAATCTGCTGGAGTCTTATAAACATCCTTAACAGCTCGGCCATCTCCCAGAGTAAGAGTTGACCCAAGATCAATTCCACCACCTCCTACATTTTGCGCAATCAAAGAACTTAACATGTTAGTGTTATTATAACAGTAAAATTATGGTGAATAATAAGAATCTATTATCAGTTCTACCGCAAATAAAAGAGCCAACACTTTTAGTTAAAAAACTAAAAGCTGGTGATAAGCGAGCTGTTAGGACTTGGTATAAAAACTACTTTCCAAGTTTTTTAAGGCTAACTTTAAAAAAAGTAGCTAACAAAAAGGATGCAGAAGAGATAGTTCAAGAGACATTTATTAATGCTCTTAAGCAAATCCATCTTTTCCAAGAAAAGTCTAAGTTAAAAACCTGGATGACTAGTATTTTATTGCATGAAATAGCTGATTTTTACCGAAAGAAATACGCAAAAAAAGCTTTAAAAGTAATTCCTTTGTTTGAAGAAATTTTACAGAAACCACTGTTGGGTTCTAGCGAATTGAATGACAAAGTTGAAGAGGTGCTGAATGAAATGAGAACTGATTATAAAAACTTATTGTTATTGAAATACTTTGATAAGAAAAAAGTGACTGAAATTGCTCAAAAACTAAAAAAAACAGTTAAAGCTGTTGAAGCCGATTTGTTTAGGGCCAGAAGAGAATTTAAAGAAATTTATTTGGCCAAAGGGTACCTTGACTAATGAAAGAACAGCAATTCTTAAAAGTTCTAGAAACAGAAGCAAAACGTCAAGCCAAGTTAGAGCAGACTCACTTACTACCTAGTTCATTAAGTGGTCTTGCTAGTTACTTTATTATTCACATGTGGAAAATCGTTTTGGGAGTGGCTGCAGCTTTGTCGTTATTAAGAGTTAATTATTTATGAAAAATGGTGTGATAAAAATATCTTATTGGTCATCATCTTTGGGATTTTCTGTTTTTCAAGTAATTCAGGGATTGTTTTTTCACCCATACCAAACAGTGCAGTTTTTAGTTAGAAAGGATTTATTTAAAATTTTAATTTTTTCTCCAATCTTAATACTCTTGTTTTTTAAGTTAGTGTTTGTTTTTTTGGGAGCTTTTGAGTTTTTTCCTGAATTAAAAACATTAAAAACTTTTTTATGGTTTTGGATCAAGTATTTTTGTCTTATTTGGCAATTAGTTTTATGTTATTTATTTTTTAGATTTTGGTATGCTTGGAAAACTAAAAAATAGATCATATGCAAGTAATCAAGACTATACTTTTTCAAGACTTTAGAACTTTTCTTCAGCAACAAGTCGATTTTGCTGAAAGAACGCTCCTTTCAGGAAAGAATGGAGTCGGAAAAACCACCATTATGGAAGGAATTTATTTACTTTCTCATGGGGATAGTTTTCGAGCCTCTGTTATAGATGAAATGATTACTTTTGAAAAAGATTTGTCCAGAGTGGGTGGAAAGATAGACGAGGATACTTTAGAGATAACTTTGACTAGAGGAAAAATCCAAGGAAAAAGAACTCTTAAAAGACACTATGCCTTAAATGGAGCTAAAAAAAGAAAAAAAGATTTTGTTGGGCAATTTTTTGCAGTAATTTTTAGACCAGAAGACATGAGATTGATTGAGGGTTCTCCTGGCAGAAGAAGGGCGTTTATTGATGGTGTTTTGAGTACGATTGATCTTAATTATGCTCATTCTTTGCATAATTATGAACAGGCTTTGAAGAGAATTAATCGTTTATTTGAGTTGGTTCGAGAAGGAGAACAGCCGCGGTCAGTATTGCAATATTGGGAAATGATGTTGGTCAAACATGGTCAATACTTGCAAGTCAAAAGACAAGAGTTTTTTAGTTTTTTAAGAACCGTGATTTTTCCTTTTGATTTTAATATCAAATATTTAATTTCTGAAATTAGCGAAAATGATATTTCTTCTCGTCGAGAAAAAGCCATCGCTGCAGGCCACTTATTAACTGGTCCTCATAAAGATGACTTCCAAGTGTTGTTCGTTAGTGAAAAACTCCACAATAGGGATGTAGCGGCTTTTGGTTCTAGAGGGCAACAACGGTTGGCGGTGTTGTGGCTTAAGTTGGGAGAGTTGCAGTTTGTTGAGAAAATAAGGGCTCAATTACCGGTTTTTTTACTAGATGACATTTTTTCTGAACTAGATGAGGATGCTCAAGAAATGGTTCTAGAATTAGTAAATAAATACCAAACCGTGATTTCAACGGCTCATGAAGAAACTGAGGAGTTTTTAAAGAATAAAATTAAAGATTTAAAGGTAGTTAAGCTTTAAAAAACTAGGTCTTCTTATATAAGTTCACTATTTTTTAGTTTTAATTATTTACTTTTTTAGCAGTTTGTTGTTGCCACAAAACTCTCGGAATTTCTTCAACTAGATCAGAGGCATTAAAATATGGGCCCACTTTTTCAAAAAGCTGATCTCCTGCTTTTTTACAGATAAAACTCCCGACGGTGGCGGAGGTAATTGCTGAATTTTTACAGTAAAGGGCAGCTACTAAACCAGCCAAAACATCTCCCGTCCCGCCTTTGGTCATACCAGCGTTGCCTCCTGTAACTTTAATTTGTTCGGTTGGGGTTAAAATTTGGTCAGTTTTTCCTTTTAAAAGAACTGTTCCAGAAAAATCTTTCAATGAAAAATTGTTTTTTTCTAGTCTTACTAATTCTTGATGGTGAGGACTAATAATATGAGTTTTGGTTAGAAGTTTGGGATTTAGCATTTGTAAAGCTCCTGCATCGATCACCCATTTTTTACTTTGATACTTTTTTAATAAGTTGTTAGTGATTGTTTCTGTTTCTATTGATCGATCCATACCAGGTCCAATCAAAATACAATCAGCTTCTTCAATGTATTTTGTAAGGTCTTTTCTGGGAACTACAATGCCATTCCAAAAATTTTGCTTGGCTATTTTAATCAATTCGTTATTCTCTGGAACTGAAGAATAAAAAACCATATCAACAATTTTTGAAGCAATGTCTAAACTCCACTTACTGGCGGCATGAAATAGCTCGGAGCCACCAATAATGAGCAGTTTTCCATTTTGGCCCTTATGTGAATCAGGATGAGGAAGCTTGAGCTTTTGGAAAAATTCTTGAGGCTTAGTCATTATCTATTTCTTTTTTTTGTTTTTTAAAAACGTTTCATTAACTTCTTCCAAAGTTTTTTGGATTTGAGTTAGTTGCATGGTGACCATCACCGCCAAAAGAGTGACTACTACCGCATAAATAAATAAAGAAATAACTCCACTATTTTCTCCCAAAATAGGAGAAATATAGGTTTGAACAGTAGTTTTAATCGCTTCATTCCAGGCTAGAGCAACTACAACTCCGAAACCACTGGTGGCTAGAGCAATCATGTTTTTAATGATCACTAGAGGCATATCTTGAATAGATTTAGGAGGATCAATATTTGACATAGTTAATGGCTATTATACTGGAATTAATCTGAAGGTATATAAAAAGTTGGGTTGGTTGTTTTTAAAATTCCTTGCATATTTTGCAAAAATTATTCTAGAATAATATCAAAATGTATCAGCCAGTTTTTCAAATTACTCACAACTTATTGACTTACATCGCTAGTATTGAGGCTAGCAAGGCAATTATTGATAGCGCTCCTTTAGTTCCAGCTTGGGAGGCAAAGTTTAGAGATGAAGCCTTGACTAGAACAGTTCATTTTGGGACAAAGATTGAAGGCAATGATCTTAGCGAAGAACAAGCCAAGCAAGTTATTCATTTTAAAGGAGAGTTTGATAATAAAGATTTTTCTGAAAAAACTGGAGTTATTGCTAGAGAAAGAGATATTCAAGAAGTAATTAATTACCGCAATGTTTTGCTTTGGATCGACCAACAAAAAGCTTTGGAGAGAAAACCAGAATTTAACTTAGCGACACTCCATACGCTTCATTCTTTAACAATGAATGGCTTGATTGAAGAGGATGAGGTGGGTAGTTTTAGAAAAAAACAAGTGATTGTTAGAGGAGTTGGTGATGGAAAGGTAGTTTTTCGGCCACCAATCTCAGTAGAGGTAGCTTTTTTGGTTAATGAGTTATTTGCTTGGTTAAATGACCCAAATAATCAGATTCATCCTATTTTTAAAGCAGCAATTACTCATTATCAACTGGTTTATATTCACCCCTATGTAGAAGGTAATGGTCGAACTGCTAGGGCTTTCGCTACTTTAGTTTTGTATTTATTAGGTTACGATTTTAAGAGATTTTTTTCCTTAGAGCAGTACTTTGATAATGATGTCCAGCAGTACTATAAAGCCTTACTATCTGTTCAACAGGATCCTAACGTTGATATGACTTTTTGGATGGAATATTTTTGCTATGGTTTGGCTGTTGAAATAGACAAAGTAAAACATCAAGTCCAAAAGTTATCTAAAGATCTTAAGCTCAAAAAGGAGCTTGGTTCTCAGGTAGCTTTGTCAGAAAGACAAATTATTTTATTGGAACTTTTGCAAAACCAAGGGAAAATCACTTCAGATGAGGCTCAAGCAGTTTTACCTAATATTTCAGTTGATACTATTTTGCGTGATATTAGAGATTTAATCAAAAAAGGAGTGGTCAAGAAAGAGGGAGTTACTAAAGGAGTAAGTTACTCCTTAGTTTAGATTTTCTGTTAAAGTAAAGAAACTATGAGTTCTATGCTTTTTTCTAACTTTGCTCAACATTTACAAAAATTAGAAAGTACTTCATCTCGTTTAGAGATGACTTACCAGCTGGCTGAACTTTTTTCTAAGTTAGAAAAAGAGGAAATACCTCCAGCTATCTATTTATCTTTGGGCAAATTAGTCCCTGCTTACCAGACTTTAGAGTTTCAGCTTTCCACCACGATGGTATTGCGAGTTTTAACTCAGCAAATGGTTCAAAATCCAGATCTTTATGGAGTTGATTTGCCAGTGGCTAATCTATTTGCTGAAGCTGATTATAGTCTTTATGAAAGTAAGGTAAATAAGATTTATAAAACCAATGGAGATATTGGTAAAACAACAGAAGAAGTACTAATGGTTGTTAGTAAAAAATTAGGTAACTCCAAAACAATTTTGGCGGTTTATCAAGATTTAAAAACCATTGCCCAAGAATCTGGAGAAGGTTCTCAGGAAAGGAAGACCTCTTTACTCTTGAAATTACTCCAAAGTTTAGATCCAGTTTCAGCCAAGTTTGTTAGTAGAATTGTTGTTGGTAAACTTAGGCTTGGTTTCTCAACCATGACCATTCTAGATGCCTTATCTTGGGCAAAAAAGCAGACCAAAGAAGATTCTGTCTTACTTGAAGAGCTATTTCAGAGAAAAGCAGATCTTGGAGTTTTAGCTCAAGAATACCTAACTAATACTAATGACCAAACTTTACTAGAAAACTACCAAGCAGAGCTAGGAATCCCGATTGTGCCGGCTCTTTGTCAGCGGTTAAATACAGCTCAAGAAATTATTGAAAAAATGGGTAGAGTTATTGTTGAGCCCAAATATGATGGATTGAGAATTCAGATTCATTTGGATAAAAAAGCTCAAGTAGTTAGGTCTTTTACTAGAAACCTAGAAGAAACATCACAGATGTTTCCAGAACTAAAAAAAGCTTTCAGTGAAATCGGTTGTGAAAATTGTATTGTTGATGGAGAAGTAGTTGGGGTAGATAAGCAAACAGGGGAGATTTTACCTTTTCAGGAAACAGCAACTAGAAGAAGAAAACATGGCATTGATGAAAAAGCGGCTGAAATTCCAGTTCGTTTTTATGTTTTTGATTTGTTGTATAAAGATGGTCAATCTTTACTTGATACTCAACTTTTAGCAAGAAAGAAACTTTTGGAGAAGATGCTTACTACAGCTAAGGTGTTTGTACCTACTCCATTTTTGATTACTCAAGATGCTCGAGAATTAAAAGCTTTTCATGAGAACCAACTAACTCAAGGATTAGAGGGAGCAGTGATGAAAAAAGATGATTCTTTATATAAAAGCGGTAGAAAGGGTTGGCGGTGGGTAAAAATCAAGGAAGTAGAAGGCAACAGAGGAAAGCTCAGTGATACTTTGGATTGTGTGGTTATGGGTTACTATGCAGGCAGAGGGAAAAGGGCAGGCTTTGGTCTAGGGGCTTTTTTAGTAGGAGTCGTGGCAGACAATGGCATGATTGAAACGGTAGCAAAAGTTGGTACTGGGTTATCGGATGAACAATTTAAAGAATTTAAAGAAAGAACCAATGACTTTATTACCAAAGAAAAACCCACTCAATATCGAGTTCATAAAAATTTATATCCAGACGTTTGGGTGAAACCAGAACTAGTAGTTGAAATAGCCGCTGATGAAATTACTCACTCACAAATTCACGCTGCTGGCAAAACAGAGGATAAACCAGGTAAAGCGTTAAGATTTCCACGCTTAGTACGTTTTAGGGATGATAAAAGTGTTGAACAAGCAACTACTGTTAAGGAGTTGGCTTCTATTTCTCATCTAGCTTAGTTTCTAGGGCTTTTATATCTTTTTGTTCACAATTAAGTGATAGTTATTTGGCTTCTTTATTTAAATTTCTAACTGATTTTGAATATTTTTTAATAATTTTTTGGCTCTGGTTAGCTGGTCTCTTGAGGCTTTTTCAATAAAACTTTGTAGATTTTTTAATGGAGAAGGGGACTGTTCATCATAATAACCACCTCCTTTCATCACATAACCATGGTTGTCTTTTTCAAAGTTTTTGCCCAAAAGAATGTAATTAATTTGGGCTTTGGCTACAATATTGAACATTTTCAAACTACCCTCTTTTTTCACTCTACGAAGAGAGAAAAAATATCTTGGCTCTTTAAATATTTGAAATTTATAACCAAGTTTTTCAGCATCTTGAACAAAAAATGAATCCTCAAAAATCTGTGCTTTTTCTCTAAATTTTATTTTTTTTACCACTTCTGCCTTGGCGCCAATTAGAGCTCCCAACGCACCATCTTTACCGATTAGTGAATAAACTTCATAACCCAAATTAATGGCACTTTCCATGGTTTTACCGAGTGGTAAGTCTTTTTCTACCTGAATCCAAGTAGTGAATACTCCCACATCAGGATTTTTATCAATTTGGTACTTTAGTCCTTGGAGAAAATAGTTTGGCAGACGGTTGTCTGCATCCATAAAAATCACCCATTTACCTCTAGCTTTGTCGGCTCCCAAGTTTCTTTGAAAGGCAACATTCCTAATTTTTGTTTTTTCTGTTTTTAAAAAAATTTTTCTTTTCCATTCACCAGCTTTTTTAACCGTTTGGTCTTCAGAGTTGCCGTCTACATGGATCACCTCAAAATCAGTACAAGTTTGTTTGGCGAGATCTTCTAACAAAAGAGGTAAATATTTTTCCTCATTTAAAGTAGGAGTAACAATGGAAAAAAAAGGTTTTTTTAACATAGGTTTAATTATTAGGTTCGTACATTGTAAAACAGATTGATACAATTATGATTATGAAATTAATTGTTGGCTTAGGTAATATTGGCGATAAATATCAACAAACCAGACATAATGTTGGTTTTATGGTGGCTGACTTGCTAGCTCAAAAGCTAGCACTCAACTTTACTAATTCGTCTAAAACTTTTTCGTTAGTAGCTAAAAACCAAGAGTATATCTTGGTTAAACCACAGACTTTTATGAATGACTCTGGTAAGGCAGTGAGAGCGGTTTGTGATTATTACCAAATAAATCCAACTACTGAGTTGATTGTGGTCCACGATGATTTGGATATTGAGTTGGGTAAAATTAAACGGCAACAGGGGGTTGGCCCCAAAATCCATAATGGCTTGAGCTCTATTTATCAACATTTGGGTACAGCTGATTTTATGCACTTTAGAATTGGGATTGATGGTCGGGCTGGAGATCGAAGCATGCCCGGATCGAGTTATGTTTTGGCCAATTTTAACAGAGAAGAAGAGCCTGGAATTAAAGCTCTTATTGAGCAAGTGGCACAAGAGTTGCTACGATAGTCTGATTCCATGCCCAGTATAAACTTCAATCACTCTCACCATTTTCAGTTCCCAAGAATTTCGGTTGATGGGTCAAAAAACATGAAGTTGTTGTTTGCAATTAGGGTAGTTAGAGAATTAGCCAATAAATTCGCGCTGTTTTTCTTACCAGTTTTTTTATTTCAGCTTGGTCAAGAAATAAGATTTTTATCTACAGAGTTTGGTTTAACCCCTTTTCAGGGGGGAGTGGTCTTATTAGCTGGGTTTTTTATCTTGGCTAGATTATTAATTTTTTTCTTACTTATTCCTTCTGGAAAATTCATGAAAAAATATGGTTTTTCAGCCAGTTTCATGTTGTCATTTTTGACCTATGCTATTGAGTTGATTGCATTGAGATTTGCTACCCAAAACCCCAATTGGTTGTGGCTAGCAATTCCAGCTGATGCTATGTCAACAGCCTTAATGTGGGGTGGATTTAATACTCTTCTTTCAAAAGGAGCCAGAAGGTCTAGGATGGGCACAGACTTGGGTTTTATGCAGGTTTTACTTAATTTGACTTGGTTGGTCGCCCCAGCCTTAAGTGGTTTTGTAATTTTTATTTTTGGTTATGAAACTTTGTTTAGTATTGGAGTGGCAATGGTAGCTGTGGGATCTTTTCTTTCTTATTTTATCGATTTTGCTCAGGAGAAAGACAATATTTCTCTTAAGGAGTTTAAATTTTGGTTAAATGATTGGCGGTTTTGGAAGTTGGGTATTTCTCTTGTTGGAAAAGCTTTTTATGATAATTCAGTTTATATCTGGCCATTATATGTATTTTTGCTTTTGGGGAACACAGAGAAAGTAGGGATTGTTTATAGTTTATCTTTTTTGGTTTCAATGATTTTGAGTTTATTTGTGGGGTTGCGCTTAGATTCAGAGATTAAAAAGCAACCATTTTTTGTCTCTGGTGGAATTTTATCTTTCTTGTGGTATATCAGGTCACAAATTCTTGGGTTTTGGTCAATTGCGCTGACAGATGCGATCGACAAAATTACTGGTAATTTTCATTGGTTGTTTTTTGATCGAGTATTAATGAATAGGGGTAAGGGTAGAGAAGCTTTTTCTTATTTTACTTATAGAGAAATGATTGTGAGTTTTGCTACAGTCATTTTTTGGTTATTGTTTGTTGTTATTTTCTTGTTTTCTTCCATGGAATGGAATGGTTTGTTTTTGGTAGCAGCGATTGGAACTTTATTGAGTTTGTTAATCAGTAAAAAACATGAGGACTAACCTGTTAGAATATAACCAAGATGCAGGATGGTCTTTTCCCCCAGGTTTCTTCTCCAAAAGATAAATCAAAAAAACAATCAAAATTAGGTTTTGAGTCTGTTCAAAAATTATTTGATAAATACCAAATTAAAGAAAAACCTGGCTATATATCAAAAGAGTTCCAAGATTTTGGTTACCGGTTAGCTGTTGAATTAGGTGACTTAGAGAGAGTTAGCTTATATATGAGAATGGCTAAAAAAGAAGAGCGAGGGCTCTTGGAAAGGGCTTTGTCTTTTGTTAGTGATGCTAATGCAAGAAGTAAAGCTAGACTTTTTATGTGGAAAGTAAAACAATTAAAGGACGAGAAGAAAGCTAAAAAAGATGAATAACTCTTCAACCAAGATTTTAATTGTTGCCCTTTTTTTGTTAACTGTGTTGAGTGGTTACAATTATTTTCAACGTCCATTTCTAAAGTTTTTTCAAGCTCAACAAACGGCCAATCAACAATTGGCGAGTGTTACCCCTCAGCCGACTCTTTCTCAAGAACAGCAAATTCTAGATAGTTTTTCTACAGAACAAAAAATTTGGCAATTAGTTAGTTTGCCTGTTTCCCTTGAAAACAATCAAGAAGCTTCTCAAACTGCTGAAATGGAGTTTATTTATGAACATCAGCCTGGTTTTGTGACGATTTTTGGTTCAAAGCTTAATATGGAAACAGTTAAAGATTTTACTCAACATTTACCCGTTGCTGAAGCTGGGTTTGTGCCTTTGGTTGCAGTTGATCACGAGGGTGGGACGGTCCAACGTTTGGCTGGTGATGGTTTTTTGAGTTTGCCTAGTTGGGCGGCTATTTGCCAAGAATCAACTGGAGAAAAATTATCTATTTTTGAACAATCAGCAAGAGAACTTAGATCTGCTGGTGTCAACATTGTTTTTGCTCCAGTAGTTGATGTGCCAAGAGAAGGGTCTTTTTTGAAAACTAGAGCTTGTAAAGACCAACTTGCCTTATTGAGTACGGCTGAAGATTACATCAAATCTTTTGGTGAGCAAGGAATTTTGGCAGTAGTTAAACATTATCCGGGAATTGGTAGTTTGACTAAAGATTTACATTTTTATCAACAAGAGGTTTATCCTGGTTCTCAGGATACTACCCCCTTTGAAAGACTTTTTTCGGCTTTTCCTAATATTGGTGTGATGTCTGCTCATGTAGTTGTCCCTGATAGAACAGCTGGTTTGCCCTGTAGTTTGAGCAAAGTTTGTCTTGACCCTTTTCCAGTTCATTTTCCTGATGTAATGGTTTTTGTTGATGCTTTAGAAATGGAGTCAGCTAGAATTACTGATGAAAATGGTGAAGAAGTTTCTCTTGAGATGACGGCCAAAATGGCAATTATTGCTGGCAATGATGTTTTAGTTTTTGGGGAAAAAGTAAACTATGATGATCTAGCAAGTATGGTTGAATTTTTAGCAGCTAACTATGAACAAGATGAAGAGTTTAAAACTACGGTTGATCAAAGTTTATTAAAGATTTTAGACCTTAAAATAATCGACTAATATTGAGGAATTTATCATGACTGCAAATGATTTAAAAAAAATCGTTAACAAAGTTGGAATTTATGTTGTGTCGGCCCTGATTTATTCATTAATTATTTTCTTTTTTACTAGTAGTTTTTGGGATTTCCTTTTCTTTTTAATTGGAGCTATCTTGGGAGTAAGTTTTACCATGTTTGACGAAGAATACTTGTTTTCTTTTTATCAAGATAAAGATCTTGATAAAAATTTTTCTGTTAAAAAATTCTTTGTGACCCGATCACCACTTTATATTTTGGCTTTGATTCCTACTGCTATTTTTGTTTTTACTTCTTCTGGAAGCTTTTTTGCCATGGGTTTTATGGGTGGTTTGATTCTTTTTTTTATTGTTGAGATGTTTAGAAAGCTAGCTAATCCCAGCTTTTTCTTTGCCAAATTTTTAGCTGGAGTGAAGGTGGAACCCACTAAGCAAAGCTTACAAAAAATCATAGCTGGTAGTGTTTTATTTTTTTTAATTTTACATTTATTAGTATTACTTTAACTATGAGTTTATTGCAGTTTCATTGGTATGGGCTAGTTGTTGGTATCGCTATTGTGTGTGGAGTGTTGGTGACGGAAAGATTCACTAAAAAATGGTTTTCAGAGAAAGTTTTTTATCAATTAAGTTTTTTAGTTTTGTTGAGTGGGATGGTAGGAGCTAGGTTTTGGCATGTGGTGACAGATTTTCACCTCTATCAAGATAATATTTTGCAAGTTTTTTTTGTTTGGCAGGGTGGTCTTAGTATTTTGGGAGCAATTATTGGTGGAATGGTTGGTTTCTATTTTGCAGCAAAAAAATTAACAATTAATAAAAAAATCTTTTTGGATGGAGTGGCATTTGGTTTACCTATTGCCCAATTTATTGGTCGGTGGGCAAATTTTTTAAACCAAGAGCTTTATGGTTTGCCAACAGAATTTTCTTGGGGAATTTACATTGAACCGGAAAATAGGCCGGTTGCTTTTTTAGATAATGACTATTTTCATCCTTTGTTTTTATATGAAGGGTTGTTAGTTCTAGTTGGTTGGTTGGTTTTATTTTTTCTAAAAAAACGACGATTTTTTGAGTTTGGCAAAGGTGATTTTTTTGTTTTTTATTTAGTTTACTATGGTTTGATTCGTTTTCTTTTAGATTTTTTAAGAATAGACAAAAGTTTTGTTTGGTTGGGTTTGGGAACTAATCAGTGGTTTATTTTTTTGGTTGGCTTTTTAGTGGTAGTTTGTTGGATAATGAATCAATGCAAAAAAACAAAAAGCTAATTATCTTGTTAATTATTGGTCTTTTTGTTGGAGTTGTCATTTTTATTTTTGCTAGTCGAAAACAAAACTTTGGTTTGGTTCAAGATCGTCAAGTCATTAGTTGGCAAATAAATAAACAGAAACTAAGAGTTGAAGTAGTTAAAACTCCAGAAAGCATTGCTCAAGGTTTAGGTAGAAGACCTTCTTTGGAAAAAGCCGATGGGATGTTATTTGTGTTTGCTGAGCCAGTTAATCCAGTTTTTTGGATGAAAGATATGAGGTTTGCTATCGATTTATATTGGATTAGAGAAGGCAAAATCATCGGAGTTGAACGCAATCTTCAGCCACCCCTTGATCTAAATGATCAAGAAGATTTACCTAAATATTATTCTCCCGGCTTAGTTGATATGGTGCTCGAAATTCCCGTTAGCAAGAACCTACAACTTTTTGATATAAATCAGTAATTTCTGAATGACTAACCCTTTCTTCTGCCTCATAAAACAAGTATTATAAAAGGGTGTCAGATAGTTCTGCCCAACCAGCTCAAAAGATGGTCAGTCGTTTTGTTGGCAATCCCAATTCAGCGATTGGTAATTTGTTGAAAAAAAGCATTATTGGAGCAACTCAAAACCAGTCAGTTCAAACTTCTTCGTCTAAATCAGTCCCAGATAAACCAATTTCAGATTTAACAGCAGATCTAAATGATCTTAATAATTTAACAACCTCTTCTGATTTAAAAACTCCTAGCAATCGTGCTCTGGATTTGTTGGCTGAGGCAATAACTGAAGTAGAAACTGATGAGGTCGGATCTGCTAGCGGTTCAGATGTTCAAACAGGGTTGTTATCTCAAGTGGTTCCTCAAGTAATTGCTGATAAAACAAATACTCTAAATCCTCAGTATCCAGTTGGCCCAGCTGGAAGCAAGGAATCAGTTGAAAGTGTTTCTTTAGATCAATTAGCTGTTGATGCGGCAAGAGGTGCTCAACAAGTCGAGTTAGAGCCAACGCCAGAGATTCCTCCAGAAGTGGAAAGTTATTTACAAAAAGTTGAAGATCATACAGCCACTGCTCCAAAAGAAATAGTAATTGCTGATGGTTCTAATACCCAACCCACTGACCACCATTATCCTGCTCAGCCAGTCGTGGTTTTACCAATAACTTCAGAAGAAGAAAAACAAGGAGCTACAAAGAGCCCTAAATTTAGTATTCGTTGGTTAGTGGAATGGAGCAGAAAAATCATGAAGGTTTTTTCTGGTAAAGTAATTTATCGCTTTGTTGAGGAGGATCAAAAATGATGTTTGGTTCTGCTGACTTTGTCAATCAAGTATCTTTGTTTTTTATGAATCTATTATTGGTGTTGGTATTGGGGGTAGCCTTATTCTTTCTGAGTTATTTGTTTTTTCAATGGTTTAAGCACAGAAGAAGAGAAGATTATTCTTTAGACTTTGTGACGCTCTTAGTTCGTTTACCAAAGGATAATGAAATCAAGATTGATGCCGCTGAGCAAATGTTTGCTGGTTTGCACTCTTTAAAGAAAAGTGGTTTTTTTTCATTTCTGGAACCAGAGGAGTTGATTAGTTTTGAGTTGGTTGGGTTAAAAGAAGAAATCGGTTTTTATGTTAGTTGTTCCAAAAAAATTAGAGATTTAGTCGAGAAACAAATTCATGGAGCTTATCCTTTCGCTGATATTAAAGAACAAGATGAGGTAAATATTTTTAATGAAAAAGGTCGGGTAGCTTTCACCTCTTTGAAATTAAAAGATGCCCAATATTTGCCTTTAAAAACTTATAAAGATTTACCAACAGACGGTTTGTCTTTAATTACTTCTGCTTTTTCCAAAATGGGAGAAGGAGAAGGGGCGATTTTGCAAATTTTAATTCACCCTGAGGGGAATAAATGGCAGAAAAAAGGTAGAAATTACATCAAGAATGAAAAGAAACGAGAGGCCGATCCACAAAAAGCTACCTATGGTCATGACCCCAAAGAAATGGAAGCAGTAACAACTAAGGTGGAAAAACCAGGTTTTAGAGTTTCCATTAGAATGGTGGTCTCTTCACCAACAGAAGTAGCAGCAGAGTCTCACCTAAGCAATATTCATGGAGCTTTTGCTCAATTTACCTCTGCATACAATGAGTTTGAAAAACCTTGGTTTTTTATTAAGCATTTATTCATGATTGATTTTATCTATCGTTATATGCCTCTTTTTGGTTGGGGGAGTTTTGTTTTGAATACTGAAGAATTAGCAACGGTCTTTCATTTTCCTAATAAAACAGTTGAGACCCATCACATTAAATGGTTGACAGCCAAGAATGCTCCAGCACCTCATTTAATTCCTAACCAGGGTTTGTTTTTGGGCAAATCTGTTTACCGTGGAGAAGTCAGAAATGTTTATATGAGTCTCAAGGATAGACAACGACACATGTACATCATTGGTAAAACTGGTACTGGTAAGTCTGAGTTTTTAAAAGAAATGATTATGCAAGATATCGAGAGTGGTCAGGGGGTTTGTGCCATTGATCCTCACGGAGAGTTTGTTGAAGACATTTTGCAACTTGTTCCGCCTGAAAGAGCTGAAGATGTCATTTACTTTAACCCATCTGACCTGGCTAGACCGATGGGTTTAAATATGATGGAGGCTGACACAGAGGAACAAAAACATTTTGTGGTAAGTTCGGTGATTGGTTTAATGTACAAACTTTATGACCCACATCGTACTGGTATTATTGGGCCTCGTTTTGAGCATGCTATTCGTAATGCCATGCTAACGATTATGTCTAAGGAAGGTTCCACCTTTATTGAGTTAGTCCGGGCTTTGACCGATCAAAAATTTGTTGAAGAGTTATTGCCTTTAGTTAAAGACCCTGTAGTTAAACGTTACTGGACAGATCAAATGGCCCAAACCAGTGATTTTCATAAGTCAGAAGTTTTGGATTACATTGTGTCTAAATTTGGTCGTTTTGTAACCAATAAGACCATGAGAAACATTATTGGTCAGCCATATAGTGCATTTAATTTCAGAAAAGCAATGGATGAAAAGAAGATTATTTTATGTAATTTATCCAAAGGTATTCTTGGTGAAGAAGATGCTAAATTTTTAGGTTTGATTCTGGTGCCAAAGGTTTTGACTGCCGCAATGAGTCGTCAAGATATTCCGATGGATCAACGTCAAGACTTCTTTTTATATGTTGATGAATTTCAAAACTATGCGACAGAAGATTTTGCCACCATTCTTTCTGAAGCTCGTAAATATAAGCTCAACTTAACTGTGGCTAATCAATTTATTGGTCAAATTGATGAAGAAGTAAAAAACGCTGTCTTTGGTAACGTTGGCACGATTGTTTCTTTTAGAGTTGGTGTCACTGATGCCAATTTCTTGCAACATGAATTTACACCCACTTTTACTGAAAATGATTTAGCTAATGTTGAAAAATTTCATGTTTATATTAAAACCATCGTCGGCAATGAGCCAGTGCCAGCCTTTAGTATGTCTTTAGAGAAGGATATGGATGAAGTTAAGGCCAGGATGAATCCTAAGCTGGCTGAGATGATTAAGCAGCTGTCTAGACTTAAATATGGTAAGGATAGAGAAGTGGTTGAAGCTGAGATTCAGGTTAGGGCTAGATTGTAATTTTCTGTTCAGGTTGGTATGAGATGCTTACTCTTGGGGGTTGAGGGGAGTGGTTTTGTTTTTTTCAGCTATAATACCTCTTTTCATTAACTTGAAATATTTTTTATGTTTAATCCTTTTAGAAAAGATACTATTTCTGAGAAAAACATTGCTGTTTATTATTTAATGCAGTTTTGTCACTCTTTAATTTTCTCCATTCCAATTTGGATTGTGTTTTATAGAAGAGTTATCACCATTGAAGAAATTTCTTTTTTAGTTGGTTTTCAGTACTTTATTCAAATTATTTCTGAGCTACCAACAGGTGCCTTTGCTGATATTTTGGGTAAAAAGGTTTCAATTATTATTGGTTTTATATTTTTTTCAGCCAGTTCTTTACTACTTCCTTTTGCGAGTGGTTTTAGTCACTATTTGATTTTAGCTGCTTTTATTGGTTTGGCTGATTCTTTTTTATCTGGTTCAGTTGATGCTTTACTGTATGACTCTTTGAAACAAGATGGTCGGGAACAAGAATTTGGAGATATTGTGGCCAAGCAAGGAGTTGTTTATCAGCTTGGCTTAATTATTGGAACTGTTTTGGGTGGAGTTGTTTATAAGTGGAATATTTTTGCTCCATTTTTCATAGAAGGAAGCTTCTTTTTACTAGGTGGGATTTTTGCCACTTTTTTGCGAGAACCTACTGTTGATTCTGAAGTTTTTACTTTAAAAAACTATTTAAGACAGATTAAGTGGGGAGCCAAGGAAGCATTTAAAAATAAATTTCTCAAAAAACTTTCTTGGTTTTATATTTTTGTGGGTAGTATTACTTGGTCAGCAGCTTTGTACTTTAATAATTCTTTGATGGTTGATTTGGGTTTTAGTGATGAAATAAGGGGCTTTTTAATTGGGGGAATGAGGCTATTTAACATTATTTTTTTGACCAAACTTTTGCAAAACAAAAAGTTGTTTAGTGAAAGAAACTCGATCTTATTTTTTCCCTTGTTAATGATTTTTTCACTTTTACCAGGCTTGGTTTTACAGAGTTGGTGGGCCCTACCTTTTGTAGCTGGTTCAATGGCGGCATCAACTGCCAGATGGATTGTTTTGGGTAGAATGACTAACAATCATTTTTCTTCTAAATATCGATCTACAGCTATTTCTACGCTAAGTATGATTATTGGTGTTTTTTATACTATTTTTGCGATTATTTCTGGTCCAATTATTGCTTTTGGAACAACTAGATTAATGTTTAGCGTTTTAGGTGTGATCACGATCTTTAGCGTTTTACCACTGGCTAAATCATTGCTTAAAGAAATTGAATGATTTTAATTTTTTATCCGACTAATATCACATAGTCTTTCTAAACCATGGAAAAAGCAAGAATAAGAAACGGTGTGATCGGTGTTTTGACCCACGATGAGCAGGTGGTTTTTCTTAGTTTACCTAAAGAAGATTCATTGCCCAAAGAAGCTGGAGGTAAAGAAAAAAAAGAAAGAGTTAAGGGTGATGAATTTTGGACTTTGTTAAGTGCTGGGATGTTAGGTTTTGTTAGTGGTGGAGTAAAGACTAATTCTGATTTAGAAGCAATGGAAGTTTCTGATCGTAATGCAATTTTGTTAAAGGCATTGGAGAGAGAAGCTCAGGAAGAATTTGAGTTGCCTATTGATTTGAAAGCTGCTGAAATCAGAAGAGATGGAGTGATTGAACAGCAAAGATATGATGAAGAAGTAACATTTTTGTTGTGGGTAGTTAGTAGAGTGATAATTGAAAAAAACCAAATTTTGAGATTAAAAGAAAAAACAGAAGTAGTATTAGTTAAAGAGTCTGAAATAGCTGATTTTTTGGCACAAGAAAAAGCTAAAATTAGACCAGCAGCCCAACAGGCTCTGATTACAGCATATAACTTATGAAAAAATTTACCAAAAATAAACCTATTACTTTGATTAAACTTGGTGGTTCAGTAATTACTAATAAAGCAGAGTTTATGTCTTTAAAAAAAGAGACAATTAGTGAGCTAATTAAACAAATTAAGTTGGTAAGAGCTGAATTTCCCGATGAACAACTAATTATTGGTCATGGACAAGGTAGTTATGCACACTTGCCTGCTCACAAATATAAAACCATGGCTGGTTTTATTAATGAAGATAGTGCCTATGGTATGGCTGTCGTTCAGGATATGGCTGCTAGACTGAATAGAGAAATAGTGAAAGCTTTTATTGAACAAGATGTCGCTGCAGTTTCATTTTTAATGAGCAACTCTTTGATTACCAACAATAAACAAGCAGTTGCAGATTTTTTTATGTTACTAGAAAAATATTTGGAAAAAGGTTTATTTCCAATTACTTGTGGTGATGTTATTCTTGACGAATCGATGGGATGTACGATTTGGTCGACCGAGAAAATCTTAAGTTTTTTTACTGAAAAATTAACGGAACATGGCTATCGGTTAGAGAGATTAATTCATCTTACTGAGGTTTCTGGTTTTTTAGATGATAAAGGACAAGTTGTTGGTCATATTAATCAACAAACTTGGCCTGAACTAAAAAAACATCTTAGAGAGACTCAGGGAGTTGATGTCACTGGTGGCATGGATTTGAAGATTGAAGAATCAATGGCTTTAAACAGCAAATTTGGTCTTAAAACTTATATTATGTCTGGTAAAAGCGATAATCTCTACAATTTTTTTACTGGGAAAAGTTGGTTGGGGACAGAAATTAGTTAGTTTTGGTTTGGTTGATTAACCTCGTAGCTCTCAACGATTTGTTTGCAATAAATATATTGGCCATATTCAATAGCTTTTTCATGAACTGGCTGAGAATTATCTTCTTGAATACCTGTTTTTAAGGCTTCTTGAGCATAAGAGCCAAGCTCTTTAGCTCTTGCAGAAAAAATTTCTAATTGAGTTTGAGTTTCTCCTTGGACAGAGTTAAAAGTTGGGGTGTTTGTTTTAACTTCTTCAATTTTTTCTTTGGGAATAGTGGGGATGTTTTCTGGTAATAGGTTGTTATAACTAGCATAGACATAGCCAGCTAAGATTAAAAAAATGGCTAGACCAATAATAAGTTTTTTTTTCATGAGTTCAATCTAGTTTGGCAAAGTCTGGACAAAAAGTAAAGTTACTCATATCTCAGGGCTTCAATTGGAGAGAGGTTAGCAGCTCTTTTGGCTGGAGCAACACCAAAAATGATGCCTACAGCAGCAGAGACCCCAAAAGCCAACATAATTGCCTCCATGGTTACTTTAGCCGGGAAAAATGCTTGTAGGCCCAATGAACCTAAGTAAGCAATTGCTAAGCCAATTAATCCACCCATGATAGAGAGGAGGGCTGACTCAATCAAAAATTGAAATAAAATTTGGTTGGGAGTGGCTCCTAGAGCTTTTCTCAGACCAATTTCTCTAGTTCTTTCAGTAACTGAGACCAGCATGATGTTCATAATGCCAATGCCTCCAACTACTAGCGAGATTGCCGCGATTCCACCAAGTCCGGCAGTTAAAACCCCGAGAATAGTGTTGATAGTGTTCAAGATCTCTGTTTGGTCAATGACACTGAATTCATCATCTTTTAGCCTTTTGCTTAGAGTTTCTTCTATAGCAGTAATACTTTCCTGCATCTTATCTTTATCTTTGGCTTTTACCATGATTTCAACAATTTTATCCGAGTCATAAATTCTAGAGGCTGTTTCTAGAGGAATATAGATATAAGTATCAAAAGAAGGTCCACCAAAACCACCTCCCTGCTTTTCTGCCACACCAACAACTTTAAAAGTTTGAGTGCCTAGTTTAAATTTTTTACCAATTGGATCAATTTGACCAAATAATTGATCAGCTATTTCCCAGCCAAGGACAGCAACTCTTTCGGCTCCTTGGTCTTCAGTTTTGTTGAAAAATCGGCCTTTTTCAACTCCAGAAATGAATTCTTCGAATTGATAATAAGTGCCGATTACTGAGGCATTTTTTGTTTCATCTCTAAAAGCAGCAGTATCTGATTGAGTACTCATTGGTAGAGCAAACTCAACATATTCTCTTAGGCTTTCAATATCTTTAACATCACTTAGTTTTAGTTTGTTATTAATGAGAGCATTTTGTTGAGCTTCTCGGTTAAAACCACCACCTTCTCCTAGAATATCTCCTGGTAGGACAATAATGTTATTGGAACCTAGTTCTTCAAACTGTTCAGTTACAAAAGCTTGTAAGCCAGTTCCAATTGAAGTTAATAAAACTACTGACGAAACACCAATAATTACTCCGAGCATGGTTAAAAAAGATCTACCCTTATTGACCATGATAGCTTTGAGAGCCACTAAGAAGGTATTTTTTAACTTCATTTCTTGATTTTCCCATCATGAATCTCGATACTTGATCTGGCAATCTTGGCAACATCATGTTCGTGGGTGACCATGATGATGGTTTTGCCTTCTTGATTTAGTTCTTTGAGAATTTTTTCCACCTCTTTGCCCGATTTTGAATCTAAGTTGCCGGTTGGCTCGTCAGCAAAGATAATTGAAGGGTTATTAATTAGGGCTCTGGCAATAGCTACCCTTTGTTGTTGGCCTCCAGAAAGTTGAGCCGGAGTATTATTTAATCTGTCACCTAAGCCAAGTTTCTCTAACATATTTTTGGCTATTTCTAACCGAGTTTTTTCTTCGATTCCAGCATAAACAAGAGGTAAAGCCACATTTTCTAAAGCAGATGTTTTGGCTAGTAAGTTGAAGTTTTGAAAAACAAAACCAATCTCTTTATTTCTAAGATGAGCTCGCTCATTTTCATTGTATGTAGTTGTATCTTTGCCATTAATAAAGATTTTTCCAGTTGTTGGAGAGGCTAGAATACTAGCAACTTGTAAAAAAGTAGATTTTCCCGATCCAGATGGTCCCATGACCGATAAAAAATCTCCTGCCTTTACTTTCAAGGAAACACCATCAAGGGCTTTAATTTTTTGTGTACCCAAAGTATATTCCTTAACAACATCTTTGAGTTCTAGAACAACTGGTTTAGCAACTATTTTCTTAGACATTTAATTTATTCTGGAATAACAATTTCATCTGTTTCAGTTAAACCACTAAGCACTTCAACTTTTTCATCTGTTTCTAATCCAATCTCAATTTCTTTTTCTTCTGTAGTGGCGGTACCCGTTTTAACTTCCACAAAAATCTTGCCATCTCTTTCTTTAATAGCAATTAATGGAATGGTTAAGACATTTTCCTTTGTTTCTAGTTTTATTTCTACGTCACCGTTCATGCCCAATCGATATTTACTAAGATCAATTGAGGAAATAGGAAATTCAACAACAAACGAAGTTCCATTAGAAGAGGGCACACTTTGGTAAGAAATGTAACTTACTGAACTGGTGAGTTTTTCATCATCTGGATAAGCATCGAGCTGAATTTCAGCTGTTTGGTTTTTAGAAACTAAGGCAATATCAGCTTCATCAACCAAAGCTCTAAAAATTAAAGTTTCTGGGTTAACTAAGTCAAAAGTATCTGTGGCCAGTAATTGTACTCCAGTTACAGGAGTTGGACTTTTAACCAAAATCCCACTAAAAGGAGCGGTTATGGTGTTGTTAGTAATAGAAATTGCTGCTAATTCAACATCCAAGACAGAGTTATTCAAGTCATATTGTTCTTTATCAATTGTTCTTTGCAAAGTTTCATCAACAGTAGTGCCATCACCAATATCAGTTTGTCTTTGATCCCAATCTAATCGTTCTTTGGAGTAACTATTGAGGTATTTTTCTTTAGTTTTTAAAGCAGTGTTTTGATCAATCGTGGCAATAGTTTGCCATTTTTTAATAGCATCTCCCTCTTGTGCTCCCAGATAAACGACTTTGCCCCCAGCAGCAAAGCGTAAGCTAACTTTTTCTTTAGCATCAATAACTCCAGATACATCTAGGGTTTTAGTAATAGTCTCTTTGGTTGGATAAGCAAAAGTTAAGTTTGGTTGGTTTTTTTTATTTTGGTAAAGTTTATTGCCTGCTACCAGCAAAACAATCAGAGAAGTGATCACTAGCCATTTTTTGGTTTGCCAAATTGTTTTAAATTTTTGAATAATATTTTTAAGATTTTTTTTCATAGCTTTTCTTACTATTTTAGTGCGTGCGCTAGGACTTGAACCTAGAACCACCAAGGTATAAGCTTGGCGCTCTGCCAATTGAGCTACGCACGCTTTTTCTCTAGGAGGTAATTATAAAACAAAAAACTAAGAACCAGGTAGGTAGTTTGATTAGTTCTTTTGTAGTCAGGTTAACCTGAGACACTTTCCCTTGGGGAAAAGGGGTTTGTTATGAAATTTTGTTTTATTATTCTTATAAGAATAGTAACAATAGTACACCAACTCCAAGAGCGCCTAAACCAATTTGTAAGTATTGCAACCAATCTTCTGGGCCACTTTTTGGTAATTCTGGAGGCAAAGTAGGTGTTGTTTGGACATATCTATTGGTAGCTGTTGAAGTAGTGGTGTTATTAGTAATGTTGACCAATGCAGTGCTACTGCTAGAGCTAGATGAAGAACTACTACTGCTACTTGTTTGGGTTGGAGTGGCAGTGGGAGTTGAGGTTGGTTCGTTAGGTGGGGTGGTTGGAGTGACAGTCGGAGCTGTACAACAAGCTTCAACGCCTGGTTCAGAAATACAAGCATTTTCATATTCTGGGAGTGAACAGTAACTATTGCCATTATCAGCCGTTACACAGATTAGGTCATCATCACAACCACTATTATCCGTACATGGACCAAAGCCACAACCAGGAATAATAGTTGGCACTATGGTTGGAGTAATGGTTGGGGTTACATTGGGAGGTAAAGTTGGCGTTGGACTAGGTGGAGCACTGGGCGTAGGGGTGGGTGTTCTAGTTGGTCTTGGGGTTGGAGTATTGGTTGGATTTGGTGGTGGGTTAGTAGGATTATTTGGTGGATTGGTAGGGGTACAATCATCATCACAGTTAAGGTTTGCCTCACCACATAAATCACTACAACTTGAACCAGCTTTACCAGCGACCCAAGCGTTACCACATTGGCATCTAATTACATTAGTTCCAGAACAAATTCCACCATTAGCAGCACATGGATCTCCACCGCCTTGTCCTGGCCCAGCACAAGTAGCTGTTCCTCCCATCCAACATAAGTTTCCTACCCATTGACCACCACTGGCGGTACAAACGTCACCAGTGCCAGTATAGTCACCAACATCTGCTTGCTGCCTTAAATCTTGGCTTATCTTCGTCATGTAAAGACCAATAGTCCCACCAAGAATCAATAGCAACAATGACAGAAAACCCAAAATTAATTTTGTTTTCTTTTTATTATTTAGATTGTTTGATTTTTTATTTTTGAAACTAGAAAAACCCTCTTTTTTTCTGAAGGGTTTGCTTGGGTATTTGCTTGGTTTTTTTCAACTACAAAATCAGACATCGATGTTTATATCCTATTAAGGATAGCTCTTTTTAGCCAGGTTAGTCAATCATTAGAGGAAGAGGATTAATAAAGCTCCTACTCCAAGTGCTCCCAAACCAATTTGGAGGTATTTCAACCAGTCTTCAGGTCCTGATTGAGGCAAAGTTTCAGGATATTCTGGTTGTTGGCCTTTGGTAGTAGTGGTAGTTTTGCTGGTGTTAGTATTGCCAGAGATTTTGGTGTTGTTTTCAACCTTTACGGTGACAGAAGAACTACTAGAACTTGAGCTGGAGCTACTGGAGGAGCTTCCTTGGGTTGGCGTTGGAGTCGGAGTGGGGGTATTGGTTGGTTCGTTACAACAAGTATTAATTCCGGGGTTATTAATACAGGCTTCTTCATATTCTGGCATTGAGCAGTAGTTTTCTCCATCTTCGGCTGTTACACAGATGAGGTCTGTTGAACAATCATTATCAGTTTCACAGGGAGTAGAACCACATTCAGCTGGTTCTGGGGTTGGAGTAGGGGTAACCTCTTGGCCTGGTACAGTAAATGAAATATGACAACTTTCTTGGCTAATGTAGGCAGCTGGTTGAGATGATGGAGCATTGGGAGCGGTAATAGAATCATCTAAGAATTGTTTTTGAGCAATCATTACTCCAGCCACACCAGTAACAAAAAAAGCTAATAAACCAAGAACAAGTAAAACAGTATTTTTAATACTTCTTTTTGGTTGGTTTTCTTCTTTTTTTGTAAAACTAGGAATACCAGCAACCACTTTGTTCTGTGGCAACTCATTTTGAACTGGTGTGTTATTGTTAGTGTCTATCATTTTAGTCTAAATCACTGTCACAGGCTGTTGGTGTTAAACTTTCCCAACCACAAACCGTGTCTCCTGCAGCATCAACCTCACAAATTGCACATTGAGCCATATAGTCTCCAGAGAAACCAATGGTATAGTTGATACCATTTTCTCCTTCATTATTAACAAATTCTAGAGGTTCGTAGTGGTTGCCACTGCCACATGGCTCATAAATTCTAAAGGCATAGAAGTAGCCTGCTGGTAAAGTAGGACCATCTGTACTACTACAAACTAATCTAACAATACTTTCTCCAGGTACTAAATTTGCATCATCATTATTTGTCAGGTTAACAATATCACTTTGTCCATTGGTCATGCTGTACATTTTAATATCCAAACACTGAGGTCCAACTGGAGTAGTCGGAGTTGGAGTGATAGTTGTGGTAGGTGTTGGAGTTGCAGTAAGGGTCGGTGTGGGAGTAATTGTTACGGTAGGACTTGGAGTGGGAGTTCTAGTTGGGGTAATAGTTGTTGGAGGTTCAGTCGGAGGGGGAGGGTTAGTTGGTCCTCCACCAGCGCAACAACCATCTGAGTTAGGACAGCAAACATATCCCGGGACACAACAAGTTGTTCCTTGACCCTGCCAATTTGTACAGTAAGCTCTACCTTGTAGTTCACAGGAGGTTTGAATAGAATCATCACATTCTGTACCAGTACAGGCGTCACCGCCAGTACAGTGACATTGTTCTGGATTTCCTCCACAAGCATTTGGATCATTCAAGTTACATTCATAATTGCTGTAGTCACCAGTATCGGCTTGTTGTCGTAAATCCTGACTGACTTCTGTTAAGTAAAGCCCAATCCCACCACCAATCACCAAAAACAACAAAGAAATCAAGCCCAAAACAATTTTTTTGTTTGACTTTGGACTTTGAGCAAACTTAACTTCTTTGTTATCAGCAGAAGTATGTGTTTGTTGAGTTAATTCGGTGTTATTTGGATTTCCTGATTCCATAAACTTAAATCATTCCTTAATAAGGATATAACTTTTTTGAGGGGTCAGTCAATTAGGATATATGTTCAATAAAAAAAGGCCTGTTTTCAAGAACAGGCCTTTAATTTATTTTTAATTTTCTAGAGGAAAAGTAGCAGAAGAGCTCCAGCTCCGAGTGCTCCTAGTCCAATTTGTAAGTATTTCAACCAGTCTTCAGGACCAGATTGAGGTAGTTGTGAAGGCAGGTTTGGTTGGCTAGTAGTTGTAGTAGTATTGGTACTGATGTTAACTGTGGCGGAACTATTACTCTCTGAGTAACTTTCTGAACTACTATCGCTATCATCATCGTTGCCACTATCATCAGAATTTGTCGGTTCTGCTGTTGGTTCCCCCGTTGGCTCCTCTGTTGGGCTGGTTGTTGGTTCGCCAGTTGGGGCAGTGGTCGGCTCAATTGTTGGTGCTGTGGTTGGTACTGTTGTAGGATTGGTAGAGCCAGTGTCACAAGTACACTTTACTTTTCCATCATTACCTATTTGATTAGGTAAGTCTCGACAAGTACCATCTCCTCCACAACTATCTCCAGGGTTCTTACCTTGACATTGAGCTGCTGATGAACCAGAACAGTCGCCACCAGCAGGAGGCCTCGTATAATCGCCAACATCGGCTTGTTGCCTTAAATCTTGGCTTCTATTTATTAAGTACATGCTAATTCCACCACCAATGGTTAAGATTAATAGCAAAATTCCTGCCAGAATATATTTGGAAGGCATTTTCTTTTTTTGGTCTTTAGAAAATTTTTTTTCAACTTTTTCTTCAGCACTAGGAATATTAGCTACTGGATCAGAAGGGATATTTCCCATCGGAAAAGAAGTGTTACTACTGGTGTTAGGGTTAGAAATAGTATTTATCATGGCCTTTAGCTAGAAAGTGTAGCATATTTTTTATTTAGGAGAAATCAGTTCTTTTTTCTAATAAAACTTATATTTATTTTGATAGAATAAGTGCTAGTTTAACAGTTTAAAAAGATTTTATGTTAGGAATAAAAACTAAAATAAAAAAAATAATCTCTTTAATTAAAGAAGGGAAATCTCTTGTTTCTGAAATAAAAATCAAAAAATTAATGCATCAATTTAGAGTTGATGAATATGGTCATAGAGCTAATTTTACTACAGCAGATTTAGGCTATGGCTGGGTTCACTATGGTTTATTAAGAGCAATTAAGCCAAGGAATGTGTTATGTATTGGCTCTAGACATGGCTATATTCCTGGTATTTTGGCTCAAGCGTGTAAGGATAACGGATTTGGTCATGTTGATTTTGTTGACGCTGGTTTTGGGGATGAAGACGCCAATCATTGGACTGGAGAGGCTTATTGGAAAACAGAAGCTGGCAAAACTGCTTTTCTAAGATTTGACTTACAAAACTTTATTACTTTGCATGTCATGACTACTGAAGAATTTAAAAAAATTGCCAATAAAAAAGTTAAATATGATTACATCTATATAGATGGTGACCACTCTTTTAAAGGAGTTTCCAGAGATTATGAACTTTTTTGGCCAATGTTAAGGGCAGGCGGATTTATTGCTTTTCACGATATCTCTATTAAAGGTAAAAAACCAGAAGGAGAGTATGGAGTTTGGAAACTTTGGCAAAAAATATCGAAGAAAAATGCTTTTTCTTTAGAGTTTTTAGGTTCTGGTTTAGGTGTTTTACAGAAAAATATCAGTTAATTAATTTTTTCTAAAATATTAGAAATTTTATTTTTCCAAGAATTTTCAAAAGCTAGCCTTTGCTTAGTTTTTTTAACTGTGTCTAATTCTTTTTTTTCTATTTTTTCTTCAATTTTTTTTTGCCAAGATGAGTAGTCTTTAGCAATTGAAATTAGTTTTTCAGGAAATCTTTTTAACTCATTAATTGGAGCCGAAATGATTGGTTTTTTTAGGTAAAAATACTCAAAAATTTTCATTGGGTAACAATGTTTGTTAAATAGATAATTAGTTTTGTAGGGAATTAGACAAACATCAAAGTGATTAATTACGGCGGGGATATTTTTACGTTCACTTTGACTAACAGAAACATTTGCTAGTGAAAAAAGAGTTCTTTGTTTCTCTTCTACTTGATTTTGTTGATCGTCATCTTGTTTTTGTATTGGTCCCCAAAAAACAAATTGCCAATTAGGATTGTTTTTGGCTAACTTAATTAACAAATCATAATCGAGTCGATAGTTTATACCTCCAACATAACCAATAATAGGTTTTTTAATTTTATTAAAAAAAGCTAGTTTTTTTAATTTTGTTTCAAAAGTAGTTAAATCAAAACCTTGTGGGACAATTGCAGTTGGTTTTCTTTTTTTGCTATGAATTTTAGCTAGTTCTCTTGAGTTAACAAAGAAATATTTAGAATTTTTAATGATTTTATCTTCTTTAGTTCTTATTTGTTGGTTAATTGTTTGATTGTTATGGCTGTGATAATCAACACAATCGTAAATAGTGATTATCCCCAAAAACCTTGCTAAGTAATTCAACAAATAAAAATCTGGATCAAAAGACCAAAGATAAATCTTTTTGTTAAGGTTTTTTAACCTGATTATTATCAGGTTAATTAGCTGATTCAGAGATTGAACAAGCTCAAAACGTTGAAAAGGCAGCAAATTTCGTGGTTGATAAAAATCAGTATTTTTTATATTGGGATAGTTTTTTTTTTGTTTTACTTTTAAAAATAAATAACTATCTTTATTCATGTAAGCCAAAACTTTGTTATTATTTTTGTTTAGCTCAAAAATAGTCTGTCGCTGATAGTCAGCTGTCCAATCCCAGGGAAGTTCAAAAGGAATAATAAAAAGTTTTTTCATGATTTGCTATATTTTTTACTTAGTCCTATGAATAAAAACAAATAACTAGTAATTTCTGATTGATTAATAAAAATTGGGTAAAACTGTGCGGCTATTAAAAACAAAATTATTGGGTAAAAAAACAAATTTTTGTTTAATTGTGGAATTTCTTTGATTGTATAAAATATAAAAAAGCTAAATATTGTTAAACCAATAAAGCCTGTTTCAGCTAAAATTTGAAAAAATATATTATGAGGATGAGCTGGATCAAAAATTATTTCTTTTGAAAATTTTTGTATTGCAAAATTATAAGGAGAAAGATTAATTCCAACTCCTAAGAGATTATTTTTAGCTAATAAAAAAGACTCTTCAGCTAACTGTAATCTGTAAGTACCACTTCCTAGTTTAGAAAATATTTTTGAAAAATCAAAGATTCTATTGGAAAAATATGGTAAAAAAACAGCAACTATGATTATTATTGCCAATAATAAGTTCTTGTTTATTGTTTTTAATTTTAAATTCCTATTTTTGACTACCAATATTATTTCATAAATGATATAAGCAAAGAAAAGTAAATAAATTCCTCTACTAGCAGTAAGAATAATTCCTATGAAACAACCTAATAATGCTAATAAAACTAATTTTTTAATTTTATTATTTTTTAACTTTTTGAGGCTATTTAATAGCAAAGAGAAGTTTATCAAAAGAAAAGTACCCAAAATACTTGGTTCAAAAAATGAGCCAGTTAATCTAAGAATATCAATGTTTTCATTTGATCTGATGCCAAATTCTTCTTTAAGCATAAATGATTCTATGTATATTCCTAGAGTTCCATTGTTTATTTTTTGTAGAAAGATTAACAGAGTCTGAAATAAAACCGAGGCTACAGTAGTTTCTATTATTGTTTTTATTTTTATTTTTGAATTTATAATTAAAGGAATAACCATTAATAAAAGTAATCTGAGTATTTGTGCTGATGATAGTAAAGAAACAATCGGAAATTTAGAAAAAAACCCTGATACTATGGTTATCAATATAAAAACTACAAACCAGGTTTGGCTTGTTGAAATATTAAAGTTTTTTATTTTATTTACTATATTTTTATTACGAATTAAAACCCAAATTAGCGCGAACAAAAAAATATCACTTAGGTAGATTGGGAAAGAATAGTCTATATCAAATAATGAATTTGTTGAAACCTGATTGTTTTCTAACAAAATGAGTTCAAAAGTTTTACCTTTAGCAAATGGTAGTGTAGTTATTAGTCCTAAAAAAATGGTTAGTTCTAAATTCTTGGTTTTTTGGTAGAGAACAAAAGAAAAAATAATACTTGTTATTAATAGAGTTAAATTTGAGCTGACAAATAGTAAACTTAACAGAAAAGTTAGAGTTATAAAAAAGTAAGGAAATAAATTGTAGGTGAAACTTATCCCTTTTCCGATATAATCTGCGATGAAGGATTGTTTTGATATGTTTAGTAAAAAATTTTTCACTAGTGTTGTTTCTTTTTCAAAAAAATTAAAAAGGTTAGATTTTTTAATTATTTTGATTGTTTTTGCTATATTTTCAAGTCTTATTATTTCAAAATTAATCAAAAAAGAAGAATGGGTGCGAGTTGGCCTTTTTATCTCTAATGAAGAATGGTGGTGGCAAACTGAAAAACAAACTAGTTATTGGTTAATTAATGATTTAGCTATTGGTGATGTGGCTAAAAACACTTTTGGCGAAACAATTGCTGAAGTTGTTGATAAGCAAACATTTGAAGATGGAGAGGGTAGAAGTACTATTTTTGTGGTTTTGGATGTACGTTCATATTTTGATAACAAAAGAGGCCTGTATCTTTTTAATTCTGAGCCTATTGAAGTAGGCAGAAGTTTAAATTTGACTTTTGGGAAAAACAATGTCGATGGAGTAATTTCTTTTATTGGTGATAAATTGATTTCAGACCAAGTTGATTTGGCTGTTTTGGTTAAAGTAAAGTGGGTTGATTTAGATGTGGCTGCAAAATTAGAAAAGGGGATGATCATGAGTGATGAACAAGGCAGGATTTTAGCTGAAGTAATGGATTTTACCAGTGAAATTCATTCTAATTATGAGTTTTCTGATATTAGGGGAGAAAATATTAAGGTTATTGATCCAGATTATAGAGATTTAACAATTAATTTAAGATTAAAAGCTTATAAAAATGCTGATAATTATTATTTATTGGATGGTACTAAACTTGGAATTGGTAGTGACATTAAAGTATATTTAAACTCTTTTTCTATAGGAGGAGATCAAGCTAAAATAATTGATTTCAAAGAAATTTAGTTTTTAAAAAATGGCAAAAAATATATTTTATAAATAGAGATTTTTTTATTTTTCCCATTAAGCAAAATTTTCTGTTTTGTTTCTTCTAAGTTCATTTTATTTAAAATATTTTTTTGATTTTTGCTATTTGCAACTAAACCAATTTGGATATTACTTTTTTGATTAATTATTTTTATATTTGGTATTTTTTTTTGAATTTGTTTAATAAAAATATTTTTTTCTTTTATAGCTTGTTCAATTATTTTTATGATTTTATCTTGTCCTAAGGAGATAAGGGTAAACCAAGTGATAATAGCTGAACTTCCTGATCTTGAACCAAGCAAAGTTGTATCTTTTCTACCAATATAAGTAACTTCATTTTCTATATTTTTTATTAGATTTTTTCTATAGATGATTATTCCTGATTGATAAGGAACAGCCATAACTTTATGAAAGTCAGTGAGGAAAGCCTGAATATTGTTATAGGAAAATGGAGTGAAGTTTTCTTCTAAAAATGGTTTTACTATTCCAGAAAATGCCGCATCAATCCAACAAAAAAACTTTATTTCTTTATATTGATTTTTTAATTTATTGATTAGATTATTGATTTCTTTGATTGGATCATCCGATCCAGTAATGGTGTAACCTAGTGTTAATGGAATTAAGAATCCTTTTTTGCCTTTTTTATATTCTTTTTTGATTGTCTCTTCTAAATTTTTTAGGCTCATTCCCCAAAATTTGGAATCAATTGAGATATCTGTATAATTCAATCCAACTAAATCAGTAGCTTTTTCAATTGAATAATGGGTGAGACTAGTTTTTAAAACTATGATTTGATTGGTTTTAATTGATTTTTGAAGTGAATTTCGACCCAACCACATAGCAAAAATATTTGCCTCAGTTCCGCCACTAGTTAAATATCCACCCATTTCTTTGTTCTTTGCTTTTAGAAGTTTAACTAAATAATCAATTATTTTTTTTTCCAATAATCCAGACAGATGAAAACTTTTTTCTTCTGACCAGTTTCCTAGGTTATTTGGATTAAATTTACTAATAACTTTGACTATTTTTCTAGATTCAGGGTTAGTATAGGAAGATACTGGTGATTGAATTTGTTTATCCCAGTTTTCATTTGTTAGTTTTCTAAAAATAGCAATTTCAGTTATTTTTTTATCAATAAATGATAAACTTTTTTTTGAAAGTTGAGTTTCACTAACAATTTTTTTGAATCTTAAGTTAATTTTTTTTGAAAAGTAACTTTTTATTCCAAACATATCTATAATTTCTGTAAAAATCCTAATCCTGAATAGTGATTGGATAATTCAAATTTGTATTTCTTAGTTTTTATCAATTCTTGCCAAATTTTCCTATATCCCAATTCCAAATCCATTTCTCTGGCTTCTTTTTTTAAAAACTCTTTTTTTAGGTGAATATCATGAAAAGAAATGAAGCCTTCTTTGTTGAGTTTGGACCAAAATAATTTTAAATCTAGTTTTGCTCCTTTATAAGAGTGGTCACCATCCAAACAAATATAGTCATAGTTGTTTTGAGGATATTTCTTAGCAAATTCATCAGTGGTCATCACATGAGTATCAATATATCTTGGATTGAGTAGGTAAGAAAAATGTTTTTTGGCTGTTTTCTTGTTCCAAAAACCGTGGCCAAAATAATGGGTATTTTTATCATCTTCATCTTTCAAGTCAAAACTAGCATCAACAAAATCAACCTTACCAAAACCATTTTCTTCACAAGCTTTAGCCATCATGTATGGAATAAAACCAAACATTGAACCAACGATCAAAACTCTTTTTGGTTTTTGGTTTTTAATCATTGAGTAATGAAATAAACCGTAACCATAATTTTTGGTTTTTTTATTGATGTTTTGGCTTTTTTGGTCATCCCATTTATAGTCTGCTCCGTAATGAGCAATAACTTGATCAAATAAATAATCATTTATTTTTTTAGACAGGGGAAAAATTAAATTTTGGTCAAAAAATAACTTAGTTTTTTGAAAATTATTTTCAAAAAAGGTTTTAACACCCAGATTCAACTGAATTTTATTATAAATATTTTGTAGTTTATTGATTTGCATGTTATCTTCCATTGAAGTATTTAATGAAATATTTCAAAAATGTTTTATTAATTTTGATGAAAAATTTAGTATATTCTTTAACATAAAGTATTTTGTCTAATAATCTAACTAGCCTTTGAAATGGCTGTTCATCTATGTAAAAAGTATTATCTTTTTCACCAATTTCTTTAGTGATATTTTTTCTTCTTTGACAGTAGTAACAACTGCCACAGTGATAGTAGTGAGGATCTAAGCAACTGAATGATTTATGAATTGGGACATTGTATTTGGCGCACCATTTAATTAATGGTTCCTTATCAAAGTAATAACCAAGCTCTTTTTCTACTGGAAGCGATGATACTTGCCAAGAATAGTCACCCATTAATTGACAAATATGATTTGTCATTGATCTCAAAAAAGTGAGAGTTTCATATTTCATCACCAAACCATCTTTGCTCATAATTCCAAAAAATATGTCTCTAATTTTTATACCTTTAGTTTTTTCTAGAAAAATAGCGTAGTTAACAGCATATTCAGCTGCCATCGATGTATACATAGGTATACCCAGCCATTGCTTGTTTTTTTTATTAGCTCTTACTTCAGCATGAGCGGTTACATCAAACCTAAACTCTAATGGTGGAATAAAGGCATTAACTATTTGTGGCTGGTGGTAAAGTTTAGGAAACTCTTTGGTAAAATGCTTTGAAAGATCAGCTACCGCTTTTTCTTCGATTGGCATCCTAATTTGACCCCTTCTAAGATGGAGTGGATAAACTTGTAACTGGTATTTTCTAAGTAAAATATCGCAAATGGTAGTGCTATCCAACCCCCCAGAAAACATTAAAATAACTGGAGTCTTTGGTTTTGGCATTTTAAATGAATAGCCACGTCTTTTTTTCAATTGTTTTTCAATATTTTTTATATATTCAATATCTTCTAATGGATTTTTAGCAATTTCTTTGAGTGTTTTTGTTGGAGTATTTTGTGGGAGGATACTATCTTTTTTCATATATTTTTATATAGTTTAACACTAAAAACTTTTAAAAAAGAAGCTTTTTTGATTGGATACCTTTTTTTATTTTTATCTAGCTTTCTATAAAATTCCTTTTCAATGTCCATGTTAATAAATTTGGCAAAACTTACAACTTGATTAAAAATATTTTGCAATTCTTTTTCAAGGATTTTTGGATTTTTAGTTTTATATTTTTTTTTGATGATATCTTGTGATTTAATTAGTTCGTTACTAATTTTCCCAATACTGTTAAAGATTCTCATTAAAGAATTTCTTGGTTTAAAAATATTTTTTGATTTAGTTGCCTTATTTTTATTTAGTTCAATACTATATTCATAAGCAATTAATAGAGTCCACCATAAAACATCAATGATTTCGTCAGCAACTTTCTGTTGATATTTTTTTGTTTGTTCAAAAACTTCATCAAAACCATATTGAAAGTATTCTGCCAATTCAGCTGTTTCTATATAGAAAGAAATAGCCATGTTTTTTGGAGAATGGTATTGTTTCCAGTTTCTAGCTTCTCTAAATTTTAGAATCTCTTCAGTTAATTTTTTGATCAGTTTTTTATTTATCATTTTTTAGATTAGTGATTGAAAAAGAAGAATTAGAAAATATCTCTTGACCAAATTGATCTTTTTTTATAATGGTAAAAGCTGGTTTTTCAAAAACAAAATAATAATTTTTTGTCTCATTTAAATAAACTTTATTTTTAAGATCTTCTATTTCTATAGATGGGATGCTTTCTTCAGTTACTTGGTTGAAATAAACAAAGTGAGGGTATAGCCAACTATTTTCATCTTCTTTATAAATATATAAAGTTATATCATTTTCATTCATAGAAATTTTTTTATAAAAATATAAAATTTCGTTTAATTTTTTTTCTTTATCTATTGGATATTTCATATCTGGAGCACTAATAATATGTGTATGTTGATAAACATAAAAAATATCAATTAAAGTAATTGGTAGTAAAGCTAAGAAGATTATTAAGTTTTTTTTGTTTATTTTTTTAAGTGTGATTAGTAGACCATAAGCTATAAATGGGAAAAAAAGAGTGAGTGGAATATATAAGTATCTATGAGGAAACCACTCCATGGTTCCCATGAAAACTTGCAAAACTAAAAGACTAAATAAATAAATACTTGTAGATAAGAAAAAAATCCCACTAGTATTTGTTTTTTTATTTTTTGCATAAAAAATAATTCCCTGTACTAAAGAAATTAAGCCAATTAAACCAATTAAATCAAAAGAATTATTTAGCCAGACATTAAATGATAGCGGGAAATTCCAATATTCTTGAATAAAACCAGCATTTTGAGCAATTTGATATTTTTCTGAAAAAAAAGCAAGACCGCTACCATTATTTACTAAGTTTAAAAGAAACCAATAAGTGGGGAACAAAAGTAGTGAACTTCCATAAAGAACTTTTTGTTTGATTGATATTTTTTTGTTTATATAAAGGTAATAAAATATTATTGGAGTTAAAAACCATGACTCGTATCTGATGCCATGTGAGATATTTAAAAAAATTGTACTGGTTAGTAGTTTATTCTTTATTAATAAATAAATTCCCAAAATAAAGAAAAAAGTAAAAACTGGTTCAGTGAGAGTTTGGGTTGATAAAAATATTCTTTGTGGAAATAGTAAAAAAATTCCAACTGTTATTAAAGCAATTATTTTCTTTTGTTTATAATTTTTGAAAAGTTCTATGCTCAGAATATAAATCAAACAAACTGTTAAACTACTAATGATTAAAGTAATTAATCTTGGGGTTAAAAAGTAATTATTATAAATATAAAGTGGCAAACCTATTATTATTTTATGAAATGGAAGCCATGTCCCACCATAAGACTTGAAAAGTCTTTGGTCTTGGAAATCTTCAAAAGCAAGATAAGATCTCACATAAGCATCTCCCTCCGCAATCATTGGTTTGATAAGCAAAGGAAGAGAAATAGAGAGGGATATAAAAAAAATAACTACTTGGGTAAGAATTGTTTTATTTTTTTTAAAATTAACCAAGTATTTCTTGGTATCTTTTAATAAATTTTTTATTTTCTTCATCAGAGTGGTTTTCTTTTAAATAACTTAATGCGTTTTCTAGTATAGTATTGGTTTCTATTTTTTTATCAAGAACTTTTTTAATCAAGGAGACAAACTCAAATTGATTTTTTGCTATTAGTAATTCTTGTTTATGTTTAATAGCCAAGCCTTTAATAGCATTTTTGCTGGAAATGACTGGTATTTGTCTAGCAAAGGCATCAAGGATTTTTAGTCTGACTCCCTCACCTATTTTTAAGGGGACAATAAAAATATCAGCTTGGTTAAAAAAATTACTTATTTCTTTTTGATACCCTAAAAAATTGATTTTTGCATTTGAATACTGTTGTTTAAAACCATGATCTACTTTGCCAACAATCTGTAATTTGACATTATCTAGTTTGGGTAGAATTTTTTTAATAAACCAGCTTATTCCATTTCTATTTGGCAACCACTCAAGGTCTCCAACAAACAGAAGTGTTCGACTAATTGTCTCGTTTTTTTTCTTACTTTTTTTGTAAGGCATAAAAATATTTTGCAGATAAACATTGTTTTTTTTAGTTATTTTGGTAAGAAATTGTTGGTCTGATTTGGAAATGGCAAAAATGTAGTCAAATTTTTTTATTATTTTTATTTCTTGAAAATACAAAAACAAGCTTTCTATCAGCCAGATTAACCAATGATAACCAATTTTTTTAGAGAATTTGGCCATTTGTAGTCTTAATTTATACTCAATATTATGTTCTTCGTAGATCCACTGTTCATTTTTTATTTTTGGTAAATATTGAGCCATAGTTAGGTGGTCAATATGAATACAATCTGGTTTTAAACTTCTGATTGTGTCATTAACTAAGTTTTGAAATTTTAAATTTTTATATTGAAAAAAATAATATGGTCTACCCAATAAGTAATTAGCAAGTGTTTCTAACAGTCTCTTTTTGACTGGAACTTCTATTTTTTGATCAGTAAGATAAATGAAATCAAGGTTTTTGAAGTTTTTTTGATATTTTTTATTGAGTTGTTTTGTAGAGTTGAGACTTAAAACTTTGATGTTAAAATTTTTATCTAAACAGCGTAAAGTGTTAATGGTTTTAATTTTGGCCCCGCTGTCAGCATAAAAATCTAAGTTTTCAGTAAGATACAGAATGTTTTTCATAAAGACTGTTGTTATAATCACCAGGCGATGAAGGTTTCAACGATTATTGTAACAAGAAATAGATCTCAGGAATTAAAGCATGTTCTGGGAAGTTTGGCTACTCAGGATCAAAAATTGGATGAGTTAATTGTAGTTGATAATAACTCTGATGATGAAACCAAGCAGTTAGTCAAGAACTTCATAAAAAATACCAATTTTCCAGTCAAATATATTTTAGAAAAAACTCAGGGTTATCCGCTTGTTTATAACCGAGGTATTCGTGAGGCTAGCTATGATTGGGTAGCTTTCATTGACGATGATTGTGTAGCCTCAGATTATTGGTTTAGTTCAGTTAAAAGAGCGATTAAATCTCAGCCCCAGGCAGCTGCTATTTTAGGTTGTAGCCACACTTTTTATAAAAAGAATATTTTTTCATTAACAACGTTGATTTTTGATGAATTTTGGAAAAAATCAGCTATTAATAAGGATGATAGCGTGGTTGATTTGGAAATTTTGGATAATAAGAACATTGCTTATAATAAAAAATTTCTTTTGAAAGAAAACACCTTTTTTAGTGAGGAAATTGTTAAATATTTCAATGGTGCTTGTGAAGATAGTGATCTGGGTATGAAGTTACAACAAGCTGGTGGTAAAGCCTATTATGCGGCTGAGATGTATATTGAGCATAAAGATCCAACCAACCTTGTGTGGTATTACAAAAAATTAGTTTTTTCAGCCAAATCTCATGCTCTTTATGAACAACGGTGGGCAGATTTTAGAAGTAAGTTAACTGCTAGTTCTAGATTAAAAATAATTGATTTTTTGAATAGTTTTATGGAAAGAGAAAACTTGCAGTTTTTAGATAGGTTAGCGATTTACTTCCACGTTTTTTTATCAATAGTGTTTAATAAACTTAGTAAGTTTATGTTATGAAGGCAGCACTTTTTGGTTTTGGTTATTGGGGACAAAAGGTTTATTCCACTTTAAAATCATTGGGGGTTGAGGTTGAAATTATAGAAAAAAAACATTTATCAACTAAAAAAACCACCCTAAAGAAAACAGTTTTAAATGACCCAAAGGTTAATTATTGTTTTATTGTTACTCCAGAAGAGACACATTTTGCCTTAGCCAAAGAGTGTTTATTGGCTAACAAACATGTTTTTGTTGAGAAGCCGCTGGCCTTGACGGTGGAGCAGGCCAAAGAACTAAAAGCCTTAGCCGAGTCAAAAAACTTATATCTAGCTGTTGATCAGGTTTTTTTATATGACAAAAGTTTATTAAAAGTTAGACAATTAATTGTTCAACATAAACTCTCAAAACTAAAATCAGTTTTTTCTAAAAGATGGAGTTCCTTGAGCCAACCAAAAAATATCAGTATTATCCATGACCTGCTTCCTCATGATTTATATATTCTTGAGTTTTTAAATTTATTAGATTGTTCCACTTTGAATAAAAATGATATAAATAACTCAATAGAGAAACAAGAGTTTTTAGTTAATCGGTCTGTTTTTTCTTTTTCTATTGAAAAAACTAAATTTATATTTGACTATGATTGGTATGCCAAACAAGTTGAAAGGGAAATGATTTTTGATTTTATTGAAGGAAAAATTACTTGGATCAAAAAAAATGGTTTTGATGAAGTCACTTTTTATCAACAAAACCAAAAACTTATCGAAGAAAAGCTTAATTTTTCTAAACCTAGTCCTTTAGAATTATTAATTAGTGATTTTTTTGCTAAAAAAACAAAGCTACCTTTGGCGAAAACTATTAACCAATTAAAATTAATTAATTATTTATTGAATTAAAATGCTAAAGAGCAACAAAAAATTGAAACATTGGTTTGATTTTACGGTCACTCTGACAGAGAGAGAAATAAAATCAAGATATAAGCACGCTGCTTTTGGTTTTTTGTGGATGATTTTAAATCCATTGTTTCAAATGTTAGTGATTGGTTTTGTTTTTCAATTTTTTATTAAATTTGAGATTGATAATTATTTTGTGTTTTTGTTTTCTGGATTGTTAACTTGGAATTTTTTCTCATTAAGTTTTTCTAAAGCAGTTCCTATTTTTGTTAATGAAAGATATTTAATTAAAAAAGCCATTTTTCCTAGAGAATCTTTGGTGATTTCAGTTATTCTTTCTAATTTATTTCATTTGTTGATAGGTTTTGCTTTATTTTCATTACTAACTTTGAGTTTTTCTTTGAAGATTTTTTGGTTAATTCCAGGCTTATTTCTATTACTTTTTTTTACGATTGGTATCTCACTTTTATTTTCTAGTTTAAATGTTAAATACCGGGATATTAACTTTATTGTTCAAGCAATGTTATCTCTTTGGTTTTACGCTACCCCCATTGTTTATTCACTAGAGATGATTCCAAAGTTTTTAAGATCAATTATTTATTTGAACCCATTGTCACTGACTGTTGAAGTTATTAGGTTTTCTTTATCTGGTTATCCAATTGAAGATGTTTCTATTAAGCTGGTCATTAACTTGTTAATTAGTTTTGTAATCTTTGTTTTAGCTTTAACTGTTTTTAGAAAAGAAAGCAAAAACTTTGATGATTGGATGTAGTTAAATGAGAAAAAAGAATAGTAAAGCAATTACGATCAATAAGATATCTAAAGAATATGTTTTGCACCACCAAAAACCAACTTTTTTTGGCACTATTTTTGGGATAGAAAAACGACAAAAGTTTTTTGCTTTAAAAGATGTCTCTCTTGAAATTTATAAAGGAGAAAAAATTGGGGTTATTGGCTCTAATGGTTCAGGTAAAACAACTTTATTAAAAATTGCTTCAGGTATAACTACTCAAAGCGGGGGAAAAATAAAGACTTATGGTAAAGTTGTTTCACTAATTGAACTTGGAGCTGGTTTTCATCCAGAACTAACTGGTAAGGAAAATATTTTTTTGAATGGTTTGGTGATTGGTATGGATAAAGATGAAATCCAACGAAAATTTGAGTCAATTGTAGAGTTTAGCGGCCTTGGAGAGTTTATTTATGCGCCACTTTATACTTACTCTTCTGGAATGTCACTGCGATTGGGTTTTGCAATTGCTATCCACTCGAACCCTGATGTTTTGATTCTGGATGAAGAAATTGCTGTTGGTGATGAGAAGTTTCGTAAAAAATCAATGAAAAAAATTAATGAGTTTTCTAAACATGGAAAAACAATTATTTTAGTTAGCCATTGGCTTGAGTATATTAGAAGAAATTGCAATCGGATTATTTGGTTGGAAAAAGGTATTATCAGAGGTGATGGTGGAGAAGAAGTGATTGATGAATATATAGAATTTTTAAAAAAACAAGGTAAATATTATTATGTCATCTAAAAAAATACCCCTGTTTGATTTATCTCGACAACATTTAGCTCTTAAAAAAGATTTTGAGCAGATTTTTTCAAAGTTACTTGATCAGTCGGCTTTTACTTATGGGCGTGAAACTGAAGATTTTCAGAATTTATTTGCCAAAATGCATGATAGTAAGTTTGCTTTGGGCATTAGGTCTGGAACAGCTAGTTTGTGGGTAGCTTTAAAATCTCTTGGTCTAACTAGTCATGATGAGGTTATTACGACCCCTGCCACTTTTAGTGCTACGGTTGACGCTATTATTTTAGCTGGTGCCAAGCCAGTTTTTGCAGATGTTGATCCAAAAACAGGTAATCTAGACCCTCGGTCAGTGGAAGAAAAAATAACTAAAAATACTAAAGCAATTCTAGTAGTTCATCTTTATGGAGTTCCGGCTGATATGTTTAGATTAAAAAAGATAGCTAATCAACACCGGTTGTTTTTACTTGAAGATGCGTCACACGCTCATGGCAGTGAACTAAATGGTAAAAAAGTTGGTTCTTTTGGTCACTTTGGTTGTTTCTCTCTTTATCCTTCCAAGTCTTTGGGTTCTTTGGGCAATGCTGGGGTGTTAACAAGTAACTCTGCCAAATTAATAAAAAAAGCAGAACAATATGCTCACCATGGAATTAAAGATAAAAGTAAAAAATATCTACATTCTTTGGTTGGTATGAATGAACTAATTGACAATATTCAGGCTGCATTTTTGCTTAAAAAACTAGAGTTTTTTCCTGAATGGATCAAAAAAAGAAGGCGAATAGTTGAAGAATATAATCATGTTTTTAGAGAATTTGGTCATCAAGGAATGTTTTGCTATCCGACCAGTAAACCAAATTTTTATGTTTTTTCTGTGCAAATGAAAAACAGAAAAAAATTTGAAAAATTTATGAATGATCAACAAATTTCGACTGGTATTTATTACCCTACGCCGGTTCATCTCCAGCCCTCAATGAAGTTTTTAGGTTATAAAAAAGGAGATTTTCCTGTGGCAGAAGAATTTGCTCGACAAACAATTTCTTTACCTTTATTCCCCGAATTAACAGAAGCAGAAATTAACAGAATAAAAACTGCTATAAGAGAGTATTTCATTGGTGAAAAATAAAAAAACTTTATTTATTACTCCTTTTGTTCCACTAGGTGATTCTGGTGATTCATTTATATCGTCTGGAGTATTAAAAGGTTTGGCTAAGTTAAGTAAAAATCTTACAGTTATTGCCTTCAAAGAAAAAAATTATGACAATGATGTTGCTAATCAATTTAAGTTAAAAACGGTTAATTGGAAATATAAAACTCTTTCTTCATTAGGGAAATTAAAGCTCTTATTCAGTTTTAAGCCTTTTTTAGTAACTAAGTTTTTTGAGCAAAAATTTTTAAATCAAATTCAAACAGAAATTGAAAAAAATAATTACGATAATATTATTATTCACGGCTATGTGATGGTTCAGTATGCCCAATATTTGATTGGCAATCAAGTTATTTATTTAGAAGATGAAGACATGTCTCAGATCTTTTGGGCTCGTTTCTGTGGTGAAAAAAACATATTAACTAAATTTTTTTTATTGAGTGAGTTTGTAAAAGCAACTATTTACCAAAAGTATTTTTTCCAAAACTTTAGACAAATTTGGTTGCTTAATGAAAAAAATATTAACTCCTATTTTGCTGAAAAAACAAAAAAACTAAAATTACCTTTTTTAGTTGACCGCAAAACAAATGTTTTTTCTGTTAAATCCAAGGATATTGTTTTTACTGGTACTCTAGATTGGGAAGAAAATATTAGAGGTTTAAGTTGGTTTTTAAAGAAAATTTGGCCAAAGTTAGTTAATAAAAATCGAGTCAATTTTCATATTATTGGCAGAGGAGCTTCTCCAGAACTAAAAACCCTAATTAAATCAAGTAAAAATGTGATTGAGCATGGTTTTGTTAATGATTTAACTACTATTTATCATAAGTCAGCTTTAGCGATTGCTCCAATTTTTGTTAATTTTGGAGTAAAAGTAAAGGTTTTGAATTATTTGCAGTATGGTTTGCCTGTAATTGCTTTTCCAGAGGCAACATCTGGACTTTTTTCTAAAAAAGGTGTCGTAATTGCATCCAACAAAGATTTTGCTAGTAAAATAAATGAGCTTTTGAGAGACAATAAAAAAAGACTTAATTTATCTAAAGGGGCTAGCGCTAATATTAAAAATTTCTATTCTTTGAATAGCTTGATCAGATTTTTGAAGGAAAATTTATGAAATACAACAAAGTATTGATAACTGGAGGTGCTGGTTTTGTTGGTTTCCATTTAATTAGAAGATTACTAGCGATGGGCAAGGAAGTAGGAGTAATAGACAATCTTTCTAGGGGTAAAAAGGAAAACTTACTTGATGTACTAGATCAAATAAATTTTTATGAAGTTGATTTGAGATGTGAGACTGGTTTATTAAAGATTTTTGAAGGTTATGACTTGGTTTTTAATTTAGCTGCCCTGAATACGGGAGTTGATTTTGATAAAGGTAGAACTGAGTTGATGTTTGAAGAAAATATGTTATTACAGTTAATTCCTCTTAGGGTGGCTGGAAAAACTAAGTCAATAAAAAAATTCATTCAAGTAAGCAGTGCCAGTGTGTATACCAAAGAGGCAATGGAAAAAAAGGTGCCCACCCCTGAGTCGGCTGATACTAGTAGTCCAGAAGAATCTAAACTGGGCTATGCTTTGGCTAAAAAAATGGGTGAAAACTTAGCGATTTGGTATGCTCAAAACAGCAATTTAGAAACCTCTATTGCTAGATTCGTTAATGTTTATGGCGAAAATGATCATTTTGATGATTTGGGTCACTTTATTCCAATGATGACTAGAAAAATTCTTTCTGCCAAAAAACAAGTTGAAGTTTTTGGTAGTGGTGAACAAAAAAGATCTTTTTTGTATGTTAAAGATGCTGTTAATGGTTTAATCACTTTGGCAAATAAAGGCAAAAATGGTGAAGCATATAATATTGATCCTCAGGAGGAAAAATCTATAAAAGAAATGGTAGAACTTATTAGATCTACTTTGAATAAAAAAGTAACTTTTAATTTTGATTTAAGTAAGCCAGAGGGATCAAAAAGAAGAATGTTGGATAGTTCTAAAATTAGACAAATTGGTTGGCAACCACAAATTTCTTTTGCAGATGGTTTAAAGAAAACAATTTTGGATATTGAAAAAAGATTAAAAAATAATCATGACTAAGTTATTAATTGAGTCTTTGGCTAAAAACAAATTATCTTTTTTTGTTTCTGTTTGGTTTTTTTTATTATTACTAATGGGTAATTCTTTTTTATCTCCTTATCTACTACTATTTTTTTTAATTGGTTCAGTTTTTTTTTGGAAAAGTCTAGATTTTTCTAAAATCTTTATCACTAAAAAATATTCTTTAGCTTGGTTACTTTTAATTGTTTTTTTGGGTTTATCTTTTTTTTGGACTAAAAATATTCCTTATAGTCTAGATTATTTTATTTTTTTCATTTTTAGTTTTTATTTTTTTCATTTTTTTTTACTGTTAAAAGTAGAAGAATTTGATTTTAAAAATTTTTTTCCTTTATTTACCTTAATTGGTTTTTCTTTAATCTTTTTTTCTCTATTTTTTTCATTTTTTCCTAGTTTGGGTGAAAAATTGCCTGAGTCTAATTTATTGTATTCTTCTACTGGTCATAATCATGCAGCAGTAGTTTCATTGTTTTTGTTGCCAATATCTTTTTTCTACTTTTTAAAAAATGGTGATAAAAAACAGCTTTTAGTGGTTGGAATTTTTAGTTTATTTGGATTTTTGTCGATGGGAAGAATCATTTCTATTATTATTGTTCTTCAACACTTTTTCTTTTTTGTTTTTTTTAGAAATTTTTTTATTAACAAACTCACTGAGTTGAATAAAAAATACTTTTTAACTTATTTAAAAGTTTTTTTAGTCTTAACAATATCTTTTGTTTCTTTTTGGTTTATTACTGCAGTGAGTTGTTACAATCAAGAAGCTAGTTCAGATAACTTGAAGATTTGTAGGATTAAAAGTGGTCAAAGTAGAATTGCTTATTGGCAAACAGCTGGTGAAATTATTAAAAATAATTCACTTTTAGGAGTTGGTCAGGGTAATTATGCTTTTTTCTCCAAAAAATATATTCAAGATCGAAGTGTAGTTTCTGCTCATCCTCATAACTTTTTTCTTAAGGTTTTTGCTGAAAATGGTTTTTTGGGTGGTAGTTTATTTATTTTTATTTTTTGGGGATTATTTATTAAATTTTTCAAGCAAAGTTTTCAGAAAAAAGACATACATTTTTTTATTGGTTTAGCTTTATTTGGAGTTTATCTAAATTCTCTTTTTGATTATGACTTAAATTTTGAAAGTATTTTTATTTTAACTTTAATTTTTTTAGTAAAACTGATTCCTCAACAAAAAAATAAACACCACAAACAATTTTTTAAATTACCATTTTTTTTGACTTGGTTTGTTTGTTTAATTTTTCTAGTTTTTTATATTTTTATTGATTTATTAGTTTCTTTGGGAAAGGAAAAATTAGCTTTTAATTTATTTCCTTATTCAAAATGGCACAGCGTTTTATATGCCAAAAGTAAGCAACTCGCTTATGATGATAAACAAAAGTTATTCTCAATAAACCAAAACAATAGTTTGGTTTTACAGGCTTTAGCAGAAAATGATTTGGATAAATTATTTCAGCAGAAATTATTAATAAAATTAAATGAGGTTAATCCATGGTCTGGATTTTATTTATCTCTTAGTTATTTGGGTGATAACCAGTTTTCTTTGGAAGATAAAAAAAACATGGTTATTCAAATGGTAGATTTTTTAAAAACGAGAAACAACGATTTTACAGAGAGGTTGGATCACAGTAACTTGCTTTTTTTAATTGACAAGATTTTTTTAATAGCTGATGATTTTTATAGAGAGGGTGATGTTAGTTCTGCTGGTGAACTTTATGTTTTAACTAGGGAATTGGATCCATGGTCTTTGGATTATCATCAACCTATTTTTATCGATGATATGCCCAGTATTGATTTTTTTGATTTTATTATTAATTTTAAAGATATTAGATTTAGTTACTTGGGTGGTTATGGCTATGATTATTATGGTTTCTTAAAAAGTTCGGTAGAAAGCTCTAATGTTGATAATCATGTTTCGCCAAAAAAAGAAGAAGTGTTAAAAATATTAGATTTATGGTCAATTAAATGAAGAAAAATTTTTACTATAAATTAGTTTCTGACAGTATGGCTCCACAAATAGAAGTAGAAGATATTGTTTTAATTACTAAATCATTTGATAAGAGTGATCCACAGTCAGGAAGTTTAATTTTATTTAGTGATAAGAATAAAAAAGTTTTACACCGAATTATTAAGAAAACTGGTAAAGATATTTTTTTAAAAGGTGATAATGCTTTTGAACTGCAAAAAATTAGTTTTTCTCAAATAGAAGGCATTGCTCAGATTGTTTTTTCTGGTAAAAAAGTCATAGTTTTGGGTAAGGCAAAAGAGAAGTTATTTATATTTTTAGATAAACTGTTTTTTCAAAGAATTTATTTTTTGAGGTTTTTCAAATACAGAGTATTTAGATATAAAATAATGAAAAAAATAAAAAATTTATTATGGTAAAAAAATTACAAACAGATCTGCTAGATTTTAAAAAATTTATCAAATCAAGAAAACTAGAAGATTGGCAAACTATTCAAGCTGTCGAAAAATTTTTTCTTAAAAAAAGAGGTTATGTTTTTAAAGAGCCAAAACCAGGAACACCGGTAGTTCTATTACTTTCTGGGGGGATAGATTCAACGGTGGCTTGGCATTATTTAACCTTTGTTAAAAAGCTTGATGTTTACCCACTATATTTACACCGAGGAACCAAGCGTTGGAAAAAAGAAAAAGCGGCTGTAGATTATTTTACCAAGTTTTATCAAAAGATTTTTCCTCAAGGTAAATTTCATCAGCCCAAAGAATATACAACAGCCCTACCAACTAAAGAAATGGAAAGTTTAGCTAAGAATATTGAGACAAAACTTCATCCTTCATTTTTACTTGAAAATTTGGGTAAGAAAGGTATCTCTCATATTGATATTTTTGGCACCACTCCTTATTTATTTGCTTTTTTTGGAGTTAATTATGCTAAAGAGTTGTATTACACCCAAAAACTTGATATTAAACACGTTTTTTGTACTGTTGCTGTAGGTGATGGTCGGGCTGTGCCTAGTCAGACTTTTACTGCCTTGAGAACCACTATGCTTGGCATTTGTTCAGCTTTGGCTGAGTGGGATTGGAATTTTGCTTCGGTTGCTTTTGAAAAGGAAATGAATAGTTTTATGACCAAAGCAGATTTAATTGCTTATGGAATGAAAAATAAGTTACCGTTAGAGAAAACCTGGAGTTGTTATTTGAGTGGTTGGTATCAGTGTGGCAATAAATGTTTAACTTGTGAATCCAGGCAAAGAGAGTTTGCTGTGGCAGGTTATGTAGATCCGACCAAGTATTGGCCCAAAACCTTGATTTATAGGTTAGTAAAACAAGCTAAAGACCTAATGATGAAGGCTTGACATCAGTAGTTTTTTTCCCGTATGATTGATCCTGAGGGATTTATCGCTATGAAAGATATGAAAAAATCAAAAAAAAGAGGTTATTCTGCTCCGAAAACCAATAAAAAGCCTCTTAAGGTTAAAATGGCCTTTGGAGCTGTTCTTAAGTATTAACCTAAGAGATAAATTTTACAAATGTTTTACTCCAAAGTCAGTGGTTTTGTTTTTCATACTGATGAAGAGGGTGTGAAGATTATTTCTCCAGACAGAAAACATGTTTTTTATTTAAATGAATTGGCTTCATTTATTTTTTTGTCTCTTGATCAACCAAAAACTTTGGAAAAATTGATTGCTAGGGTAATGACTGAGTACAAGGTGGAAAAAGCAGTTGCCCAAAAAGATGTTAAACAATGGTTAGAAGAAGCAATTAAAATGGGTTTTATTCAGGCTGACTCAAAAAAAATAAACCCGGTTATTAACCTTTTAAAGAAAATTAAATATCGTGTATTTTCTTAAAATTTTTTCATTAAAAGTTGTTTCCAGCAGTGTTGATCAATTTACTGATTTTTTATTAGCTTCCAAACGTGATCAAGCGAAAATTGTAACGGCCTTGTCAATGAATGAGTTTTTACAAATTCCCCAACAAACCTTAAAAAAAATTGATTTTTTAATACCAGATGGAATGCCCATGGTTTGGTTAATGAAGTTACTAGATCCTATAGCTGAGAGAATCTATGGTCCAGACGTTATGGAAATGGTTTTACAAAAAACTGCCCAGACTAATCATAAGCATTTTTTTTATGGCTCTACTAATGAAGTATTAGCAAAATTGGTTAAAAAAATTAAGCAAAAACATCCGGCAATTAATTTTGTTGGTGTTATATCGCCTCCTTTTAGAGAGTTAACTACTGACGAAGAAAATGAATATTTTGCTCAAATAGAGCAAAACAAACCAGACTTTATTTGGCTTAGTTTAGGAGGGAAAAAACAAGCAGAGGCTTCACTCAGACTAAGAGGTTTTATAAATCACCCAGCTTATATTATGCCAGTGGGGGCAGCTTTTGATTTCATTTCAGGTCATAAGCAACAAGCCCCTCAGTGGTTGAGACAATTGGGTTTAGAGTGGTTTTTTAGGTTGATTACTGAACCCAGAAGATTGTGGAGAAGATATCTCTTGCAAATTCCCATTTTTTTAGTACTCTGGTTCTGGGAGCTCTTAAGAATTATCTATTCCAAAGTTACTAAGAATAATTGATATGATGTTTTTCTCTAAAATCTTTAAAAAAAATAAAAAGGCGCCGATTATTTCTCAAGATGGGAAGTTATTTGGTAAATGGGATCTTTTTAAACCTCTTTTTTTCATTATTTTTGTTACTTTAGCTGTTTTGGTGGGTAAGGTGCTGTTGCAGGAAGATACTTATATTGAAGCAGAACTATTTGCTTCTGGTGGTGAGTGGTGGTGGAATAACCCAGATCCTCCATACTGGTTAGCCGATCCAATTCAAGCTGGGGCTGTAGAGTATGATCCTCAGGGTAATGTTTTAGTTGAGGTTTTGGATGTTCGTACTTTTGAGTTTGGTGAGAGAAAAAGACTATGGATGAAAGTTCGCTTGAAGGTTACTCCCTCTGGTAGATCTAATCAATATCGATTTAGAAGAGAGCCTTTGCAAATTGGTAAAGTTATTCAAGTTAGTCCTAGTAATATCAATGTTAATGCCAATGTGATTAGCATTGCTGGAGTAGGTAACTTGGGTGAAGATGTAGAAAGAATTATTACCTTACGTCTTTATGAAATCATGCCTTGGCATGCTGAAGCCATGAAGGTGGGGAGTAAAATGATTGATAATAAAGGTCAGGTTTTGGCTGAGATTATTGAAAGCGATGTTGAGGTGGCCAAAGTTTGGGTCAACGATGACCGTGGTATTGGCAGAATTACCACCAATGAACTGCGCAGTGATGTGGTTTTAAAAATCAAGGTTAAAGCCAGTCGTTATGAGGGGATAGATTATTTTGCTGAGTTCCAGCCACTCAAGGTGGGATTCTTTATTTTATTCCCATTCGACAATGTTAATGTTAGTGGTGCAATTACAGAAATAGAGCCGGTTAATTAGTTTTTGGTTAATTTTTTTAGTTCATTGAAGATTTTGTGGGAAGTTGTTTTCCAATCAAATTGTTGGCTAACTTCAAGCCCTTTTTTAATAATTTTTGTTTTTTCTTGATGACTTAAAGCAAAAAACCATTTAAGTTTTTGATTGATTTCCTGGGCAGTATTTTTTTCTAAAATTAATCTTTTATCTATTTTTCTTAGAAACTCTGGAATGAAGCCTACTTTTGAGCCAATAAAAGGAGTGCCACAAGCAAAGGCTTCCAGTAAAACTAGAGAAAAATATTCTCGGTCAGAAGGTAAAATCACTAAGTCAGAAATTTTGTAGAAAGAAGTAATATCAGCTGGATTTTCGAAAAAATGAACATTTTTTTCTAAGTTGTTTGTTTGGATTGTTTGTTCTAGCCATTTTTTATAAAGAATCGATTGGTTTTCTCGTGGTTGTGGATGAACAATAAACAAATGAGTATTGTTGTGATCATATTTTTTAAGAGCAAAAATAATTTTATCAATACCTTTTTTTTCATCAATCCTGCCTGAGTAAGTAATGATTTTGTTTTTTGGTTGAATAAAATTAAATTTGGTTAGGATTTTTTGTTTTTTTAATTTATCAATTGGGAAAAATTTTTCAAAATTAACCCCATTGGGGATAACAATAGTTTTATGAGAATATTCTTGCATTTTTTGTTGTTTAAGAAATTGATTTTTTGCAAAGGCTGATACAAAACAGACCTTATCTGAGTAAGAAAAAGCAAATCTTTGGAGTTCATTGACAATCTTCCCAAGTAATTTGTTGTATATTTTCCCAATAAAAAATCTGTTAGTTTCTGATTTTAATGACTTAACAAACTCTTGGTTGCCATGAAAATGAAAAAAAGCAGGCGTGTTTTTATGTTGAGAAAAAAATTTAGCCACCGCACATGAATAGATATTGAAATAAATTCGGTCAATATTTTTTAGCTTTCTTTTATTCAAGTATCTATAAAAATCCCAAATTGACCAAATTAAATGTCTGGTATACCTCAATCTACCTTTGATTATTGGATCTGGTTGTTTATAGACAATAAATTGGTGACTACGTAATTCAGTTTTTAGCTCTTTAATAATAGCCTCGGTGGCATTTTTAGTGCCTCCGGCTATGTCTTGGTGGAGAATGAGCACTTTCATAGTTTAAAATAAAATTTCTTGATAGAAATTGATAGTGGAGAAAGCAGTTTTTTCTGCGTCTTGGTATTGTTTTTTATATTCTTGGCAGAGAAGTTTTTTTTGTTTAGCTTGGTTGTTGTTTAAGCTAATAATTTTTTTTGGTTTTTCTAGTTTAATGAGGTGATTAATATTATTTGCATAAGGAATATCATGCCAGAAAAATAAATTATTGGTGTGGTTTTTATTAAAATTTTTAAAAACATGATTAATAATTAGGTGATCAACATGGCCTCCGTGACCGATGGGTAAATAAAGGTCAGTTTTTTTATTAGTTTGGTTAATAATAAAACTAAAGATTTTTTCTTGTATTTTTTTAATTAATAGTTGATCATCTTGACTAATTACTCCAGAAAAAAGACGTTGATAACTATCATAAATAAATTGATCTTTTTGATTTTTTCTAAACAAACCATCAATAAAATCTAAACAAAAAACATCTATTTTGAGTTTATTAGCTATATTCTTTTCATGTTTTTTTCTAGTTAAAAACATTTGTTTTGCTGATTGATAAGCAGCTTTTTTTAACTCATTTTTAATAGCCTCAGTCTGGATTTTATAATCTTGGGCTTTGGTGAAGATATTTACTATCGCTATCTTATCTTTTTTTTGACTTAGCTGGTTGATTAGTCCACCACAGGAGAAGATAGCATCATCCAAATGAGGAGAAAAAAAAACTGCATCGTAAACTTTATGATTTTGTTTTGACATCTGGTTAGCTTAGGGTATTCTATATCTTGTGAGATTAAAAAAATACCAACAACTGCTGGTTTCTGGTAAACAATTGCTAATTGATTTGTTTATTGAAAAAAATTTTGCTTCGATTTTAATTGCTTTGGTTTTTTTAATTTTTTCTATTAGTTACTTTGAGTCTTTTAGGTGGGTTTTTCCTGGTCCCAAGGCTACCCATGGTTTTGCCAAAGCATTGTCTTTAGTGTTGTTTGGCTTGATGTTATTAGATAAAAAAAAGAACCAATATTTGGTTACAAATAATCTAGTATTTCTTTTATTTTTATCTTCATTTTTTTTATCAGCAGCTTTCTCTTTAGATTTGGCCAGTTCACTCCTTCACTTGTGGTATCCATTGATGGCAACTTTAATATTTTTTGTTTTATCTAGAGTGAAAATAGAAAAAAAACATCTTTATTTATTTTTGTTTTTGAGTATCGCTTTTATTTTTCTAACTTTCACTTTTTCATTTTTTTCAATTATTTTTAGATATTCAGTCGATAATATTTATTATTTTTTATTTTTAGATCATCGACTAATTTTTGCTTTGGAAGAAATTAGGCAATATGGTAAGTATGTAAGTATTGGTCCTTATATTATTCTTTTTCCTTTAACAACAGTTTTTTTAGTTGAAAAAAAAGCTTCTATTAACCAAAAAATTCTATCTTATTTCATGATTCTGATTACTATTTTGACGGCTGTTATTAGTAATAACAGAATTGATGTTTTGGTGATTGCTCTTCATTTTCTTTGTTTTGCTTTTTTGTTTTCTAGAAAAATTTTTGTTTCATTGTTATTGCCAGCCATGTTGATTGCTGCTTTTGGCTTATTAGTAACCCAAACTTATTTTGGTTTTAATTTAGAAGAAAGAATTTTGAGGCCTCAATTGGAAAGAGATAAAGAAACAATTGACATGCGTTATACCTATTGGCAAACGGCTTTGAATAATTTTAGACATTTTCCTATTTTTGGTACTGGTGGCAATACTTACAACACTGTAAGCGACTTCCCAATTAGAAGATATTATTCCGATGGAACCATGCAGTATACTTTTAAAGTGGATCATGGAATTGGAATTCATAATGTTTTTATTGAGAGGTTAGCTGACACTGGTCTTTATGGTTTAATTACTTTTTTATTGTTGTTAGCAGTATTTATCAAACATGATTTTATGGCTTTAACTCAATTATTTTATAAAGGCGATAACAAAGAAAGTTTTAAAAAATATTTTTTATTTAGTCTGAGTTCTTGGACTTGGATTCTTTATGGTATTACTGATAATGGTTATGGTGCACAAGGCTTTATGACGTTCTTTTTTATTAGAGGCTTACTGCCTCATATTTATAAATTATATTATGACGAAAAAGTATAAAAAAATTGCCATTATTCATGATGTATTTATAGAGAATGGTGGAGCTGAACGAGTGTTACTCACTTTGGTGACAATGTTTCCTAAAGCCGATGTTTTTGTGCCGTTACTGTCAGCCAACAACCGAGAAGTATTGCAAAGTAAAACTACAGGTAAAGTTTTTTCTTCTTTTTTCAATCACATTCCTTTTATTCACTCAGCTTCGATTTTATTAAAACCATTTTTATATTTATATTGGGAGAATCTTGACTTATCAGGTTATGACTTGGTAATTTCTTCTTCTCACTCCTTTTCTTCTAAGGGAGTAATTACTTCACCAGCTAGTTTACATCTTTCTTACATTCATACTCCTCCCAGGTATCTTTACGCTGAATTTAATGAAACTAGAGTTTTGCAAAATAAGTTTTTTAAGATTTTATTATTGCCACTAATGTCTTGGCTTCGTCAAAAAGATTTCATTGCTGCTCAAAGACCAGATATTTTAGTGGCTAATTCTTTAGAAGTGAAACAAAGGATCAAAAAATATTATCGTCGTGAGGCAAAAGTTGTTTATCCTGCAATTTCTAGTTTTTCACAAGTAAACCAGCCAGCAACAAAAAAAGAATACTATGTTTGTTTCTCTAGATTAGCCAAGCAAAAAGGCATTGACTTGATTATTAAGGCTTTTAACCAGTTGGATAAAAAACTAGTGGTGGTAGGTAGAGGAGCAGAAAAAAAATATTTAAAATCAATTGCTAACACCAATATTAAGTTTCTTGGTTACGTTGAAGACAAGCAGTTAGCGGAAATTTTTTCTAAAGCTTATGGTTTAGTTTATGCCTCGATCGAAGAAGATTTTGGGTTGGTGCCGGTGGAGGCTTTGAGCCTGGGTGTGCCGGTATTAGCTTTTTATTCTGGTGGAGTAAAAGAAGTGCTTAACCAAAATGTCGGGATGTTTTTTTATGAAAGAACAGAAGCAGCTTTAATTCAAGCTCTTATGAGGTTCGAGCGGAAAAAGTTTTCAAAAAAAGCCTGTGTAAATCGAGCGGCTTTTTTCTCTGAAAAAAAATTCAAAAACTCACTTATAAAATTAATTAATAATTACCAATGAAAATAGCCGTTATTATTCCAATTTTATATTCTCCAGCAAATCTTCTATATCAAGAAGCAATCAAAAGTTTTTTGGTGGCTTGGAAAAAAACCAGCTTGGCCAAAACCAATTTGGAGTTTATTGTTGTTTTTAATCAATTTTCTGGCGTTGATTTTTCTTTGCCAAAAAAAAGTAAAAACAATGTTTTTCATCTTAAAAATAGAGTGAATAAAGGTTTTACTGGAGCAGTTAATGATGGAGTATTTTTTGCCACAAAAATTAGGCAAGCAACTTGGTGTTTAGTCAGTAATGATGATGTTTTGGTTGATCAAGATTTTTTTGTTGAAATGTTACCCCAATTGAAAAAAAATCTAGCGATAGTTTCTTGTGGGGTAAAAGACCGTGATGGTCGTACCCAAAGTTTAGGGATGAATTATCTTATGACTGGGCTAACTAAACCAAATTTAACTCTTAATATTAATAATCCATATTTTGTTGGTACGGCATTTTTTGTTTCTGCAAAAACTATTGCTTGGAGTTTTAATTCTTTTGGTTTTTTATTGGCAGAATTCTTTTTTGCTTATGCAGAGGATTTAGAATTAGCTTTGCGGTTGAAAAAAGCAAACAAAAAAGTTTTTATTTATCAAAAAAATTTATTAACTCATTTTGGTTCAATTACTGCCAAGAGAGGAAGTGCTCAGCAGTTATTTTGGGGTTATAGAAACTTAATTTTTATTTTATTAACTCATTGGTCTGTAGTTAAAATTTTTTTATTTTTGCCATTTTTATTACTAGGACAATTTTATAGTTTGTTAGTTTTATTTAAAAATCGTCATTTTTTTCTTTATCCCAAAATTATTTGGTCAGTGATTAGACATAGAACAATGGTTTTTTCTTACCGAAAACTCTTGAAAGAACAGTTATGAAGTCAACCATTTTTATTGTTCCCTTTAATGCCTTGATTGATGATATTTGTGACTATTCCACTCAAACCATGAGAATTTTGGCAGAAAAAAAGAATTTTGTTGTAGGGGTTGCTCTTGGTAATCCATTTTCTTTATTTCATGATTTTTCGGGATTTTTGAAAAAAAATTTTTTAATTAAAAAATCAAAAAACTACTTTATTTTTAGACCGATCATGTTTATTCCAGGGCAACGATTTGAGTTAGTTAAGAAACTAAATTTAGTAATCAATATCTTTTTACTTAATTTAGCTTTTTTAAGTAATAAAAAGAGGAGAAGAATTATGTGGTTTTTTGAGCCTAAATATAGCTCAGTTTTTTTGAAGTTTCTCTATAGAGATCGTTCTGTTTTCGATTGTGTAGATCACTTTTCTTTTTATGAAAACTTAAAAGCTGAACACCAACTAGCCTTAAAAAAATTTGATCAAGTCTTTGTTAATTCCACTACTCTCAAAAAAGCTTATCAGCATTTGAGAGAAGATATCAAAAAAGTTCCACTGGGTTTTTATTCACCACCGCTAAAGTTAAAGACTAAAAATCAGTCTAGAAAAAAGAGATTAGTTTTTGTTGGTGGGATTGGGTCGCGCATTGATTTTTCTTTTATTATGAAATTAATCGAGAGTAATAGTAATTTTGAACTTACTTTGATTGGTCCACTGTCATTTTCTACTCAGAAACTAACTGACTTGAAATCAAAAAAATTATTTTTAAAATTAGTAGCTGAAAAAAAGATATTTTGGCTGGATAAAATAGCCAAAGATAAAATTACAACAACAGTGAGTAATTATGACATTGGTCTGATTCCTTACAAGAAAACTGCTTTTAATTTAAATTCCTTTCCCATGAAAGTTATGGAATATTTTTATGTTGGTTTACCAGTAATTTCTACTTTTATTAAGGAACTAAGTTATTATCCAGATCATGTTTATTTTCCAGAAGTTAATGGTTGGCAAGGGATTAATAGTTTTTTGAACAAAAGTTTAGTTCTGTTATCAGCTAAGAGGAAGATTGCTCTTAAGAATTCTTGGGAGAAAAAGGTTGATCAAATTTTAAATAATCTTTTTTAAAAATAAAGGCAGCTTGGGTTTTTAAAATCAGTAAGTGAACTATTTCTGTAATTAATTGGCTGATTGCTAAACCAAAAATTCCCAACTTACTGATTAACAAAATACCTAGAACTGTTTTTGAAATAAGAGCAATGTTCATGGTTTTAAAAGTGAACTGTTCTTTGCCTTCAAAATCCAAGTAATGTCTGATTATTAGTACTACAGCAGAATGAATGATTTTACTGATTACAAAGATCAGAGTGGTGGTTAGGTAGATTTTTTCATTCAAGAAAAACTCAAAAAAACTTGGTATCAGCAAAGAAATAGGTAGTCCAATAAGTAAGCCAGAAAAGAGTAAGCCAATCACTGCTTTTTGGGTGAATTTCTTTTTATAAAAAATATTTTTTTTGTCTGCTAGATAAACCTGAAATGTTTGTAAAAAAGGAGAAAAGACTAAATCTAAAATATTTACAAACATAAAAATAGCAGAATAAATTCCAACATAAAAATTTCCTAGAAAATATTGAATTAAATAAATATCTATGGCCCCATAAATAATAAAAGAGAGAAAAGATCCACTTAAAAACTTGGTATAAGTCAAAAATTCTTGCTGTTCAATTATGTTGAGTTTTTTTATTACTGGTTTAAAAAAACTGGTTTTAATTTTTAAAATAATAGTTGTTATAACAGTGGTAATGATAATGCTCCAAATAACGTGATTGAAAAGAACCGACTGTTGAAGAAACTGGGCGATAACTAAGCTTAATAAACCAATTTTTAATAAAGGTTGAGCGATAAATTTTAAACATCCATAGAGAATAAATTTTTTTTCAACATTAATATAAGTTAAAAATAGTTCCTGAATAACATTGGTCAACAACAACAATGAAAAAGCTACTGAAGAAATAATAAAGACCTGCTGATAGAAAGCTTTTGCAGTTAAAGCGACTAAGCTTATGGCTAGCACCATGATTATAAAAATTTTGCCAATTTGTTTCAAAGCAAAGTTTTTATATTGTAAAATTTTTAATCTATTTTTTAGGGAAAATCTAGCAAAAGCAGCCGGGATTGCTAAGGTGGTTAAAGCTGTCAATAGTCCAAGGGTAGTTAGCAATACTTCAATTATTCCTACTAACTCAATATTTTGTTTCAATAAGATGCTTTTCCAAATTAGACTAATAGCTTTACCCAAACCAATCAGCATCACTAACATTAGATTATTTTTCAGGTATTTTTGGGAGATTAGGGAAAAAATGTCTTTGCTCATATCAAAATTTATTATCGATTAGCATAGTCTTGATAGGATGGTATCATAAATAATTAATGAATTTCTCTTGGCAAAAGATTATTTTTTTTATTTTGTTTTTTGTAGCCTTATTAACTAGTTTTTTGTTTGCAGAAACTATTTATAGCTATTTAGTAGTTTTTTTATTTTGTTTAGTATTTTTTGTTGGTCAGAAGGTTTTTCCTTTTAAGAAAAACTTAAACACACATTTATTGTTGGCCATCTTTGGATTTTTATTATTTGTTTTTTTGGCTTTATTATTTTCTAGTTCTTGGGCAATTAGTTTGCATACTTTTATAAGGTATGTAAGTCTTTTTTTGATTTTTATTTTTTTCTCTAGTTTAGATTTTTCAGCCAAAGAAAGGGAATTTATTTTGGATATTTTTTTCTTTTTGGGTTTTTCCCTCTCTTTTGTCGCTCTCGGTTTAATGTTTTTGCCCAATCTAGCTGAAAAAATTCCACCAATAAATTTAATTTATTCTTCTTATGGGCATAATCACTTAGGTACTTTTTTGTTGTTATTAGCTCCTTTATCAATTAGGTCTTTTATAAAACAAAACAAAAAAATTTATTTTTTTATTACTATCTTTTTTTATTTAGTGCTGATGATTAGTTTTGGTAGGGTTTTGCTATTTCTTTCCATCTTGCAGTTATTTGTGCTGATTAATTTAAAATTTAACTCTTTTAAAGAGGAAAGATTTATTGATAAAAACTTAAAAGTGATTTTTTATTTGAGTATTTTATTACTTGCCTCTCAACTAGTTTTTTCTGGTCTAAATAATTGTCAATACTTTGCTGATTTTCAGTATAAAGATCAGTTATGCAAAGAAGATTTTAGTTTTAATGTTAGGCATTTTTATTGGTCTCAAGCCATTATTTCTTTTTTTAGAAATCCATGGCTTGGTAACGGACCTGGTACTTTTGAAGTTGTTTCTTACCAATATCGTCAGATACCAGAACTATGGACTAAGTTTGTTCATAATGATTTTCTTCAGATCTTCACTGAAAGTGGGGTTTTTGCTGGGTTATTTTTTATCTTGATTGTTTTATTGGTTTTTATGAATATTAAAACTCAAGGTCAAGATAAAAATGACTTTAGTTTTAAATTAGTTTTTTTAGCTTTGGGTTCATTTATTTTTGATATCTTTTTTGATTATAATTTTCACTTGTTTGGTTTGGCTGTGACCTTTTTGTTACTAAGTAGTTTATTCATTGGTGGCAACAATAAAGTTTCAGTCTCTATTAGAAAAATTAAGCCCTTTTTAAATTTGTCCTTTGCTTTGTTGTTACTTTTTTCGATTTTTAATTTTTTTGTATCTGGTTTGATCTTTATTGAAAAAGAAAAAACTGCTTTTCGTATTTTTCCTTATTTTTACCATCATGCCAAAGTTTTTATTGAGCATAATGATTTTTCTATTCAAGATAAAAAACTGTTAGCTGATAATTACTTCCCTCTATTTAGTGATTATCTTTTAACTAAGTTACCAGCTGATGAAAAAGAAGTTTACGAGTATCAGTTGTGGTCAGCTAACCCATGGTTGGTTATTGAAAGTGATTTGCCTGCCTATCACTACAATCATCAAGATGTAGAAAAATTAAGAAAGACAATGACTTTTATTGATGATTTTTTTGTAAGTCGACAAACCAACATTAATTTTCAAAAAGAAAGTTTGGATCATAAAACTAAAAGTGACTGGTCAAGATTTTTTATTTATTTAGCTGAAAATGATTTTAAAAATAAAAATTTAGCTTCAGCTACAGCCAACCTACTAAATGCTTATAAGTTTGATGAGTGGTCTTTGGCTAAGAAACTTCCTTTTTTGGAAGACCTCTTGATTACAAGGTATTCCTTTTCAGAAAAAGTTGATTTTTTAACTAGTTTAGAAAAGATTCCAGCAGAACAATGGGGCGATAATCGTGAAACTTTGGCTAAAGTTTACTATGCTTTGTTAGTTAATAATCTGGATTTAGATAAAAATTTACAAAAGCGCAGCGATTTTGTGAGAAGAATGTTAGACCTGGCAGAATGGAGTGTCGCTTGGTTTAAGGATGATTTTAACCGAGATAACCTAAATTTAATTTTTACAGCAGATCAAGAGCAGTGGGGTTGGCACTATATTTCTCTTTTACAACTTATCTCTCAAATCACTCAGTCAGAATATTCAACTAATCAATATTTAGACTTGGTTTTTTTCCAAGAAAAGACTGTTAATTTAGAAAAAGTTTTTCAAAGCTATTATGATTTTTTGCTGGAAAATAGCAATGAAAATAAAGTGTTAGTTTTTGATGAGTTTTTAAAAGCTAATAGTTATGGATTATATTGGATTCCTGCCCAAAGAGGCTATGTTTTGGCGAGATTGTTTTCTATGGAAAAGGCTGAACATGCTTTTCAAACTTGTTTTGAGTTGAATCAAAATAACCACGAATGCAAAACTGCTTTGGAGTCTATTAGGGAAAAATCGTTTGATCAAGCCAGATATGAAGAAATTAGACAACTAATTTTTGGTTTTTAGTTTTTTCTTTTTTAAGAGTAAAAGTAATTGTGACGAAATAACCTCATAAATATAAAAAAAGTCTTTGTAAATAGACCCATTTTTCATGGTTTGTTCTTCTAGTTTCTGCCACTTGGCTAAACTTTGGTGTCTTTCCCAAGAAATTGACCACTCAGAAAAAATCCCTGGTTTGACCTGTTCTCTAAAAGCTTTCCATTTTTTTGGTAAAGCTTCAGCTTCTTTTATGGGCAAAGGTCTGGGTCCAACAAAACTCATATTGCCCTCGATAATATTTAACAGTTGGGGTAGTTCATCAAAGCCAGTTCTAGATAGAAACCTACCTAGACCAACAAATCTTGGATCATCATGAATTTTAAACATTGGGGCTGGTGCTTGATTGAGGTTTTCATATTTATGCTTGGTTAAGGCAGCATTTTTTTCCATGGTTCTAAACTTATAAATAGTAAAAGTTTTGCCATTTTGCCCAGTTCTTTTTTGTTTGAAAATGATTGGCTGACCAGTGGTTATTAATATTATTAGGGCAATAATCACTAGCATTGGCAAAAGAACAATTGATAGTAGTAAGGCTAATAGCAAATCGAACACTCTTTTAGTTGAGGAAAAATAGTAAGGGTGAATTTTAATCATGGTGATAATTACTATCTCTGGAGTTCTTGTGAAAAATTAATATCAGTATGATATACTTCATGGATTCCAAAAGAAAGGGGATTTATCGTGTATGGCTATAAAGAAAGCTCAAGATAAAAAAGAAATAGAGGAGCAAACCTCTCAAGTTGAGGAGAAAACTCCAGAAAACCAACCAGAAAAACCAATTCAAGAAGTTTCTCAAAAAGAGGTGAAGGTTGAAAAACCGGTTACCGAACCAAAAGTTAAAAAAACTGACAAAAAACCTCAGACTATGGAGGAGTTATTGGCTGGTGCTGACTATGAACTAGTAGTGCCACAAAAAGGTGATTCTTTAAAAGGAATTATTACTGCCAAGAATAAAAAATCTTTGGTGATCGATTTGGGAGCAAAAACAGAAGGAATTGTTGCAGACAAAGAATACGATTTTGCCACTGAGTTCATTAAAGATTTGAATGTTGGCGACGAAGTGTCAGCTTTGGTGATTTCTTCAGAAAACGATCGTGGACAAATAGCTCTTTCCTTAAGAGGAGCTGCTTCTGATGCCAAATGGGAATATTTCGAAGAAGCTTTTGAGAATGAGGAAGTTTTAGAAGCCAAAGGGGTTGAAACCAATCGTGGTGGTTTGATTGTGGTAGTTAATGGTGTCCGTGGTTTTGTGCCTTCTAGTCAGTTTGGCCGAGACTTTGTTGGTAAAGTTAACAACTTAAAAGGTGAAACTTTCCAAGTTAAAGTGATTGAGGTTGATCGAGAAAAGAACAGACTGATTTTTTCAGAGAGACACGTCAGTGAAGCCAAAGAGCTAGCCCAAAAAGATCAAGCTTTGGATAAGGTTGAATCTGGCAAAATCTATGAAGGTGTTGTTTCTGGGGTGATGCATTTTGGTTTATTTGTCACCGTTGAAATTCCTGTTGATGAAAAATCAGATTCAGCCAATGTCGGTTATGTCGAAGGTTTAGTCCATATCTCTGAAATTAGTTGGGAAAAAGTTAATCATCCTAAAGATTACCACTCTGTTGGCGATCGACTCAAAGTTAAAGTTTTGGGGATTGATGAAAAAACCAACAAGCTCAATTTATCGATTAAACAATTGATTGATGATCCATGGTTAACTATTGGTGAAAAATATGCTGTAGGTACCACTTTTACAGGTAAAGTAACCAGAGTTGAATCTTTTGGAGTGTTTGTTAATGTTGAGCCAGGTGTAGATGGTTTAATCCACTCTAGCAAACTTGACCCAGCTAAAGAGCTAAAAGTTGGTGAAGAGGTAACTGTTAATGTGGAAAACATTGTGCCTGAACAACGTCGCATGAGTTTAAGTGTGATCTTAACCGAAGCGCCAATGGGTTATAAATAAACCGTAATTTAAAATAGTATTTGATAAAAACTGGCCCGATCTAATGGGCCAGTTTTTGAAAAAAGCCGATTCAATCGACTTTTTCTCTGGAAAATGGTATAATAACATTATGGCAAAACAAAGAATGATCGTAACCGATGACCAACTTTTAATTGACATGGATTTGTTGTTTAACGCAATCCGTGAAGCAAATGGAGATTGGGAAAAAGTAGAAGCTGATATGAATCAATATTTAGCCTCTATTCAAGCTATGTCCCACTCAGAAGAAGCTGAAGATTAATTTCAGTGTCTTTTAGAAAGAATATATGACAGAACAACAATCCACTTATGTGATTACATGTGGAGATGAAGGTGTCCAAATTAATGAGGGTACTAGGCTGGCTTTTGCTGGCGCTGGCTATGAATTACCTGGTTTTTCGAAAGCAGTTGCTGCTTTGAAAAAAGTTTTTGGTCCTGCCATTAGCATTGTTGCATCTCAAGAAAATGACTGGATTAAAAGTAAAATGAATTTGGTTGACTTTGAGCAAGCAGATGCTTCGATGCAACAACAAATTGAAGCTTTGGCAGATCAAGAAGGTTTGTCTTATGCTGGTTTTATTCCTTTCTCTGACCCAAAAAAACTCAAAGATGAGGTCAAGGGTCACATGGTTAGACCAAAGGGAATTCATGTAGCTAATAAAATTTGTTTTACTTTGGGTGGTGGTGAACAGATTTATAACTTAGGTTGTTATAGAATTTCTGCTGACTGGTTAGCGGCTGCTTCTCCCAAAGTAGCTAAAGAAGTGCTTGTTCCTCAGATTGAGTTTTATAATAAATTGGCCAAAAGAGAGTTACCTCTTTTTTATGAACTTGATGGAGAATTAGACGAAAAAACAGCTCAAAAAAACTTAAAAGTTTTAGAAAAAGTTGGTTTAAAAGTAGAGATTTTGCCTGAGAGATAATCCCTTTTTATCCTACTTGCAAAAAAAAATATCTTTGCTTATAATATCGTTCTCTGTTCGGGAAAGCAGAAAATAGATATTCTAGTTGAGTTTTTTTCAACAGAATCCCTCACCCGATTTTAATAACAAGTGAATAACCCAAAAAGTTGGCCCGGCTTTTTTTGTGGCCAACCTGGACTTTAATATGGGCCCTTAGCTCAGTTGGCTAGAGCGCTACATTTGCAATGTAGAGGTCAAGGGTTCGAGACCCTTAGGGTCCACCGCAACTTAACATAATCAATAAGTTTAAAAATTTGAGCTGTTTGTTATTCGTTCACGGGTTTTAGGAGATATTCTAATTACTCGGGGCGAACAACAAGGAGCGCAAGCTTCTTGATTAGTTTGTTCTTTAAAAAGTGAAGAGATATGTCATCTAATAGTAAATTCGTCGAGAATTTATTAAAAATTTAAATTTAAATTTAAATTAAAAAATGCAAATTTCGCTAATTATGTGAATTAAAGCAAGTAGTGGATGCCTAGACTTATCTAGCCGAAGAAGGACGCCAAGCCCGCGATAGTCGTCGGGGAGCTGGCAAAAAGCTGTGATCCGGCGGTGTCCGAATAGGGTAACCTCGTTATGAGAGATCATAATGGCTCTTCATCTTTGATGAAGGGGGGTAACCAGGGGAACTGAAATATCTAAGTACCCTGAGGAAAAGAAAACGTAAGAGATTCCCTGAGTAAGCGACGAGCGAAAAGGGAAAAGCCCAAACCCATATTTATATGGGGGTTGTAGGACTTCAACATTGGATTCTGGTTTTATAAAAGAATACGGTGGAGTACGTAACCAAAGAACGTGAAAGTCGTGTATTTGAAATAAAAACAGACCATAGAAGATTCCTGAGTAGGTTGGGAGACGGCAAACTCCCTTCTGAAGCTGGGGTGACCACACTCCAAGGCTAAATACTAGATAAGATCGATAGTGAACGAGTACCGTGAGGGAAAGGTGAAAAGAAGGGTTGAAGACCCCGTGAAATAGTCCCTGAAACTATTTGCTAACAAACAGACAAAGCACACTTGTTGTGTGATGTCGTGCCTATTGAAGAATGAGCCGGCGAGTATTTGACAACTGCTTTGGTTAAGACGTTCCGCGTCGAAGCCTCAGTGAAAGCGAGCCTTAAGAGGGCGATTTATGGTAGTTGTTGAATGACCCGAAACCAGGTGAGCTAACCATGACCAGGGTGAGTTTTTCCGAAAGGAAAAAGGAAGCCCGCACCGTTGTATGCTGCAAGATGCTCGGATGAGTTGTGGTTGGGGGTAATATGCCAATCGAACCTGGAGATAGCTGGTTCTCCCTGAAACATATTTAGGTATGGGGTCACGTTAAGCGCATTAGGGGTAGAGCACTGATCGGGTGTTTGGGAGGAAACTTCCAGCATCTAGTCAAACTCCGAATACTAATGTGTGTTTCGTGGCACTCAGCACTTGGGAGCTAAGTTCCAAGAGCTAAAGGGTAACAATCCAGACCTACAGCTAAGGTCTCTAATGTATATTGAGTGGGAAAGGAAGTTTGTATCCTAAGACACCTAGGAGGTCGGCTCAGAAGCAGCCATCCTTTAAAGAAAGCGTAACAGCTCACTAGCCGTAGGGTACATGCGTCGAAAATTTAACGAGGCTAAAATATACAACCGAAGCTTAGGATTTTTTACAATAATATGTAGGAAGTGGTAAGGGAGCGTTCTGTGTACTGTGAAGGTGCCCCGTGAGGAGGTGCTGGAGTGATCAGAAGTGAGAATGCCGGCATGAGTAGCGAAATTGTGGTGAGAATCCACAACCCCGAATATCCAAGGTTTCCGCACCCACGTTCGTCGTGTGCGGGTTAGGCGACCCTAAGGTCAGCCTTGTCTTAAGGGCAAGGGTAGCCGATGGATTACTGGTTAATATTCCAGTCCTTTGTATAGATCGTTTGACTTGGGGAATGACGACGAAGGATAAGATATATTTGGAAGTGAATTTCAAATCTAATCACTGAAGCAGTCTTGATAGGAAAATCCGTCGAGGCGTTTATCTGAGGTGTGATGGGTCTTGAGTCCTTGTGACTCTTGATATATCTGATTTCTTTGTCCTGGAAAAGTTTCGCAGGGAGATTTATATAAAATCGTACCGATAACCGACACAGGTGGATAGGTCGAGTAGACCAAGGGGAGCGAGAGAAGGTAGTTTAAGGAATTCGGCAAAACAGCTGGGCGTAATCTCGAAAGATGCCCTCCTTGCCGCAAGGCAAGGCGCAGTGAATGTCATGAGGTTGACTGTTTAACAAAAACACAGGTCCGTGCAAACTCGTAAGAGGAAGTATACGGGCTGAAGCCTGCCCGGTGCCGGAAGGTTAATTGCGAGGGTTCTTGGTTTTCGGATCAAGGGCTTTCAATCGAAGCCCCGGTGAACGGCAGCAGTAACTATAACTGTTCTAAGGTAGCGAAGTTCCTTGTCGCTTAATTGGCGACCCGCACGAAAGGTATAACAAGCCTCATACTGTCTTAAACTATTACTCGGCGAAATTGAAATGGCCGTGAAGATGCGGCCTACTAGCAGCAGGACAAAAAGACCCCGTGAAGCTTTACTACAACTTGGCACTGATTTTGTATATGGAATTGTCTAGAATAGGCGGGAGTTTCCTTATTTAGTTTGGAAACACCAGTGTAATACCGCTCGTTTTATATATAAAATCTCACCTAACCTTACTGCAAACGTAAGGAGGGACCCTGTCAGGCAGGTAGTTTAACTGGGGAGGTTGCTTGCTAAAGAGTAACGCAAGCGTGCAATGGTACCCTTCGCCTGGATGGAAATCAGGCTGTATGTGCAATAGCATATGGGTGCTTTACTGTGAGGCCTACGAGCCGAGCAGTTGCGAAAGCAGGTTATAGTGATCCACTTGAACTTTGTGGAAGGTTCAGTGCTTAACGAATAAAAGCTACTCCGGGGATAACAGAGTCATCGCGCCTAAGCGTCCCTAGCGTCGGCGCGGTTTGCTACCTCGATGTCGGCTCATCGCATCCTGGGGCTGTAGAAGGTCCCAAGGGTTAGTCTGTTCGCCTATTAAAGCGGTACGCGAGCTGGGTTCAGACCGTCGTGAGACAGGTCGGCCTCTATCCGCTGTTAGCGTTAGAAAACTGAAGAAATTTGCCCCTAGTACGAGAGGACCGGGGTGAGGAGATCCCTAGTGTTCCTGTTGTCGCTGTCAAGCGCACTGCAGGGTAGCTACATCTCAAAGGATAACCGCTGAAAGCATCTAAGCGGGAAGCCCCTTCTAAGATTAGTTTTCTCTATGAGACCCGTGGGAGACTACCACGTTGATAGGCAGTAAGTGCAAGTCTGGTGACAGATTTAGCTTAACTGTACTAAGTGTCCATTGAACATAATTAGTATTAAAAATTTACATTATGAATTCGCGACAATAAGCTGTCAGATGACAATTTCTCTTCACCTTTTAGAGTACAATACTCTAAATTAACATAAAAGCGTTTTATTCTGGTCTCTAGAGCGAGGTGGTACCAACTCTTCCCATCCCGAACAGAGTCTTGAAACGCCTCAGCGCTGACAATAGTTTTCCCTCGTTGGAATGCGAAGATAGGTCGAGGCCAGAATAAAGCGCTTTTTTTACGTCTAGTTGTTAAAATTAATTCCTGAAAAATCAAATTTGGCTTGTTTAACTAGGGAAATTTGTTGTCGTAGGTGGTGGTGTTTTTTTATTTTTAAGCTTACCCATTTTTTTGGGTTGGAAATGAGGCTTTTGTTGATAGTTATTTATTTCCACAAGACAAATCCTATTATGTTTAAAACTAGATTAGAACACTCAACTTTAAGCTTTTTATTTATGGTTGAACGAAAAACAAAAATGAAAATAAAACGGTTAGGGCAAAGCCAAAGTGGATCCAACCAAGCAACGTAATTTTCCCAGAAACAGGGGTGATTAAAGTTCTCTTCATGATTGAGATTTGTCTGATCACGACAAAAGCAAAGATTAAGTAAAAGAAAGAAGCTGAAATAAGTAGATATTTAAAGATCATTAATAAGGGAAAACTAAAATTTGTTGTCATTATCTTACTCTTCCTTCTATCTTTTCTTTTTCTTCTTCTAAAAGCAATTCATTTAAAATAGCGGCTACTTTGGCTGGTTGGGGCACATTTTCAAACTGGATCTCGGTTTTTTCTCCAGCTGTTTGGATATAAACAGTGCCATAATCTACTACTGTGGCCAACATTCCTCCAGTCTTTGAGCTAATGTCTTGGATAGCATCTATTTTGGCTGAGGAAATATCTTTGAATAATAATGACAAAAAATCCACATCAATAATTCGTTCATCAGTAATAATAAAAACACTAAAGAACCACACTAAAAATGTTTCTAGAGCAAAGCCTAAAGTAATGGTATACCAACCCAAAACCATAGCTGATTGGTAGGAAAGTGGGAAAAAATCAACAAATGATACCTTGGGCAATATAATTGGCATTAGCAACATTACTAGAATAGTTGCTACTTTTTTAATCAAGGTAATAGGGTGTTGTCTGAGAACCAAAACGATTTGCTCTCCATCCATTTGGGTATCAAAACCGATTTTAAATGGTTTGGGCAAAAAAGAGGCAAGATAATTTTTTTGTGGTTTTTCTTGTCTCATGATTTCTGAATACTCATCAACAGAATGACGTTTTTTAGTAGTTGATGGAGCATCAGCAGAGTTTTGAGTCACTTGGTCTTTCTTTTTAGCCTGGTTAGAAGCATTAAATATTTCAGGCATAGCAATAAACCTTATTATAGCATTTTTAAATCAGGTCTAGGCATTTTGCAGAAGGTTTGATACATTCAAGGAATGTCAAAAACAACCACAAAAAAGAGCAAAAAAACTCCTACTCGTACAAATAAGTCTACAGTTGCCAAAAAAACAACTAAGACTAGTGGCAAAAAATCAGTAGCAGTAACTAAGAAAATTACTGAAACAGCTCCAAAAAAGGTAGTTAAACCCGTTGTAACAGCAGCAACACCATTATCACCAGGACTAGATAATGTGAAAAAGTTCTTTGCTAACCAAAAAAATGTAGTTATTTTGGTCGCTGCGTTATTGTTTTTGGGAGTTGGTTATTTGTTGAAAGATATATTTGTTGTAGCCATGGTTAATGGTAAGCCAGTTTATCGTTGGACAGTGATTCAACGGTTGGAAGAACAAGGTGGTCGACAAATTCTTGATTCGATTATTACTGAAAAACTAGTTAAGCAAGCAATCGATAGCTCTGGAATCAAAGTAGAACAAGCCGAAATTGATGCTGCGATTAAAGAGATTGAGGATAGAATCCTGGCTCAGGGGATGTCTTTAGACCAAGCCTTGGCAGATCAAGGTATGACTAAAGATCAATTAATTGAAGATATTGTGTTGCAAAAGAGTGCCGAAAAAATTGTTGCTGACAAAATTGAGATTACCGAAGAAGAAGTTGATGCCTATATGGAAGAAAACAAGGAGTTTTTCCCAGAGGGTTCCGATCTTGATTCGATGAGAGAACTAGTCAAAGAACAACTGAAATCTTCAAAAATTAATGAAGAAATTCAAAATTGGGTTCAAGGAATTCAAGATGAAGCAAAGATTATTTATCTCAAAGAATACTCCGCAGCTTTATAAAAAATTAATTTATTTGAAATAACTTAAAAACCCCTCTTAGCTGAGGGGTTTTTTATTACAACTTTAGGTCTTTAATACTGCCAAAAATGTTTCTTGATTTAGTTCAACCTTGCCGATAGATTTCATTTTTTTCTTACCCTTACTTTGTTTTCGTAAGAGCTTCATTCTTCTAGTTACATCACCCCCATAAAGTTTGGCAGTGACATCTTTGCGGTAGGCTTTAATAGTTTCACGAGCAATGATTTTGCCACCAATAGCAGCTTGAATTGGCACTTCAAACATTTGGCGGGGCACAACTTCTTTAAGTTTTTTGACTAAGTCTCTGCCTTTTTGTTCAGCCTTTTCTTTGACAGTAATAAAACTAAGCGCCTCGATCGATTCTTTGTTGATCATAATATCGACTTTAATGGCATTCACTAGTTGATAACCATCTAGCTCATATTCCAAAGAAGCAAAACCAGAAGTAGCCGATTTGAGTAGATCATGAAAATCAGTGATAAGCTCTGCTAGGGGAATTTGGTACTCCAATCTAACTCTAGTACCAGCTCCAATGGTATTAGTTAAAACACCTCTTTTTTCTCTGGCTAGTTTATAAACAGTGCCAACATAATCTTCTGGAGTAAAAATCGTTGCTTTAACCATTGGTTCTTCAATGGTTTGGATTAAACTTGGATCAGGGAACTCTGCTGGAGTGTTAACGATAATTTTGTTTCCTTGTTTGTTGGTGATTTGATAACTCACTGATGGTGCCGTGGCAATTAAATCCAAGTCAAATTCTCTAGTTAAACGTTCTCGTACAATTTCGGCATGAAAAATCCCCAAAAACCCAACTCTTAAACCATTGCCCAAAGCTGTTGAGTGGGTTGGTTTGCTTTGTAAAGCTGAGTCATGTAATGACAGCTTTTCAAAAGCGTCTTTTAAAGCAGTAAAATCATTAGCATCAATTGGATAAAGCTCCATAAAAACCATTGGGGTAGGCTCTTTATAGCCTGCCAATCTAGTAACTTTATCTTTATCCTGGTGCAGTGTTAAAGTGTCACCCACCTTAACGAGAGAGATATCCTTTAAACCGGTGGCTACATAACCCACATCACCGGCCGCCAACTCATTTTTTGCAACTCTTTCAGGTCTAAAAATTCCCAAACTAATGGGTTGAAAAGTAGTTTCTGTTGAGAGTAAATGCATGGGTGCTTTGGTTAGTTTGCCGTCAATTACTCTTAGATAAGCAATAACCCCTTGATGACTATCGAATAAAGAAGTTATCACCATTGCTTTAGTTGGTTTAGTTAAATCTCCAGTTGGAGCTGGGATTTTTTCTACAATAGCTTGGAGAACTTCTTCAATGCCGAGGTTATTTTTGGCTGATGTTTTATAAATTTCTTGTTCTGTTACTCCAAGCAGCTCCATGATTTCAAGAGTGACTTGGTCAATATCTGCCGAAGGCAAGTCAATTTTATTGATCACAGGAATAATTTTAAGGCCTAAGGCTTTAGCTTTTTCAAAGTTGGCTAGTGTCTGTGCCTGTACACCTTGAGTTGCATCAATTAGTAAGAGGGCTCCTTCACAAGCAGCCAGTGATCTACTAACTTCATAGCCAAAGTCGACATGACCTGGTGTATCAATCAAGTTGAGTTGGTAGTTTTTACCATTTAGCTCATAGTTCATCATGACTGGAGCAAGTTTGATGGTTACGCCTTTTTCTTGTTCGATTGGATTTGAGTCCATCACTCTTTGTCGAGTTTCATTTTTGGAAATCGTATTAGTTGCTTTTAAAAATGAGTCAGTGAGAGTAGTTTTCCCATGATCAATGTGAGCAATAATTGAAAAATTTCTGATGTGAGCAAGCTTGTTTTCCATTTTTTACCATTAACTAATAGATTGATATATGAATATAATACCAATTTATTGATAAATTAAAGTTTTCACAATTAACCACGGAACAACTTATTTTTTTGTGGGTTTTTTTGTGGTTTTTTTCTTTGCTGTGGAGGTTTTTTTATTAGCAACTTTTTTGTCAATTTTAGTTGGTTTTACTAGCTTAGCAAGTTGTTTTTTCAAACGAGCAGCTTTATTTGCATGAAAAATATTTTTCTTAACAGCTTTATCGATAGAAGAGTAAGCCCCAGCCAAAACTTCCATAGTTGGGTTCTTTTTGACTTTATCTATAGATGTTTTAGTTTTGCTTTTGGTGACCTTATTGCGAGTAGTTTTTTTCTTGCTAACTCTTAAGGCTTTTTTTGCATTAGATAAGATTGGCATAGATCGAGAATTATACAGCCTAGATCTAGTTTTCGCAATGGACTGTTCTCAAGAATGAGAAATGCAGATCAAACTCTTTTTTTTCTCCAGACAATCCCTATAATCTATAAGTAATGTTTTTTAAACTTTCAAGATTTTTCAGTCAAAATACTAAATGGCTAGAGAAACAACAAACCTCTATTTTGTCGGCTGCTTTGATTATCACTTTGGCTAATATTGCTTCTTCAGTGGCGGGATTATTGAGAGAAAGATTGTTGATCTCTTCATTTTTTGATTCAGTAGCTACGCAACAAGCTTACGAAGCTTTCCAGATTGCTTTTCAGATTCCAGACATGCTTTTCCAATTAATCGTGCTAGGAGCTGTCTCTGCAGCCTTTATTCCACTTTTTACTGATTTAAGAAAAAAAGATGAACAACAGGCTTTTCGGTTTACTTCTTCAGTGATGAACTTATTAGTGCTGGTGTTTTTGGTAGTGGCAATCGTGGTGGCGGTTTTTGCTGAACCGATCACTAAATGGAGAACGGGAATAGAGTTTACGGCTACTCAGGTTGAGTTGGCCGTTGGTTTGACTAGACTAATGCTTTTTAGTCAACTCTTTTTTGCTATTTCTAATTTTTTGACTGGTATGTTGCAGTCTTATCAAAGATTTATCGTCTCGGCTGTTGCTCCAGTTTTTTATAATTTTGGCATTATTCTTGGTGTGTTTCTGTTTAAAGATGTGTTTGGAATTTACTCAGCTGGTTTGGGGGTAATTATTGGTGCTTTTTTACATATGTTGGTACAACTTCCTTCAGTTAAAAGATTGGGTTTCAGGCATCGTTTTGTTTTTGATATTAAAGATTGGTCAGTAAGACGATTGTTTTCTTTAATGCCTCCGAGAGTTTTAGCTTTGAGTGTTTCTGAATTACAGAATTTGGGTTTGGGATTTTTTGCGACTACTATTGGGGGATTAAGTTTTGTGGTGATTCGGTTGGGTTTGCGACTGATGACGATTCCAATTAGATTATTTGGAGTTCCTATTAGCCAGGCATCTTTACCTTTTTTTTCTCAAGAAACTCAAGAAGAAGAAAGAAAAAGGTTTGCTTCATTGGTGGTTCAGTCTTTGCATCAAATCTCTTTTTTTGCTCTACCAGCTTCGGTACTACTATTAATCTTAAGAATTCCTATTGTTCGTTTGGTTTTTGGAGCAGAAAACTTTCCTTGGAAAACTACAGTTTTAACTGGAAAAGTCGTTGCAATCTTGGCTATTTCAGTGGCAGCTCAAGCTATGGTGCAGTTATTAGTGCGGGCTTTTTATGCTTTAAAAAATACTAAAACTCCATTTTTGATTACTTCGATTACAGTTGCAGTGTATTTTTTGATCAGTGTATTTTTTGTTTATGTCACTAACTGGGGAGTCCTGGGTTTAGCTTGGGCTACCACCATTAGTGCTTATCTAGAATTGGCTTTATTTTTTATTTTTCTTCAGCCAAGGGCCAAGTGTTTTACCAGCTCAGATTTTTGGTGGCCACAACTTAAAATGATTATGTCTAGTTTTTTAATGGCGGTGTTCTTGTATTTGCCTTTTAGAATTTTGGATGAAGTGGTGTTTGATACTTCCAGAACTTTAGAATTAATTGCGTTGACCTTTTCTACTGGAACGGTAGGGATGTTAGTTTATATTTATTTTTCATACCTCTTCGATGTCAAAGAACTGAGTTATATATCTAAGATATTTTCAATGGTGAGTGGTAAATGGCAAGGCTTGTTGTCTAGTTCTAAAGAAATTTTGGTTGATACCAAGGTGGAAGGGAATGAAGTTTAGTTGTTTTCCTTGTAGCTTGAGTAAAAACAGCTTACAATGAGTTTAGTACTGCCCTTATGCCAACTGAAAAAACCGCGACAATCGATATTAACCTTGTTCCCAAAGACCCCTTTTTTGAGACTTTACTAGGGAGAGGTTTGAAGTGGGCATTGTCTGCTGGTCGATATATTGTGATGTTTACTGAGTTGATTGTAGTTTTGAGTTTTGTGACTCGTTTTTATCTTGATCGACAAATTACTGATTTAAATAGAGCAATTTTTCAGAAAGAATCAGTGATTAATTCTTATGGTAATTTTGAACAAGAGGTAAGAGCGATTCAAACAAGAATTGCCCAATATGAAGAGATAGAACAAAGCGCCAATATTGCCGATACTTTTCCTTCGTTGGCTGAGGTTGTGCCAACTGGAATTAAGTTGGATGAGTTAGTGATTTACCCTGATAGAGTTGCCTTAAAAGGAACGGTCTTATCTCAGAAATCACTAAATATTTTGATTAATAATCTTCAAATTTCACCCAAGTTTCATAATATTGTTGTTAGTACGATTGAATCTGAAGGCATAAAGTCATCTGGTTTTTCGTTTCAATTAACAGCCCAAACTCAGGAAGCAGTGACCCAAAAGGCAGTAAAAAAATAATTAATTTAGTGATCTAAAAAATGGCACAAACAACTCGACAAGAACAAATTACTAAACTTCTTGATAATTTTTACCACAATCCAGTGGCAGTAGTTTCTTTTGAATTATTTTTATCAATAGTAGTGGTGATCTTTTTTGCTGTTTTTGCCATCAGACCAACTTTATTAACGATGTCTGAGCTAGTTAAAGAAATCGAGGATAAGCGCAAATTAGATACTCAAATGGCTCAAAAAGTAGCTGCTTTGGGAACAGCTCAAGCTCAATACCTGACAATTCAAGATAGAATTGGCGTGTTAGAAGAAGCGTTGCCTAGAGGGGCAAACGTGACTCAGACCTTAAAAATCATTGAAAGAATTGCTAGTGAGCAGAATTTAGCTATTACCAACATGACTTTATTGGATATTCCTGAAGATCCTTCAGTTGATAAAGCTTTGGTTGATTTAGAGAGAAAGGCTATGCCGATTCAAATGTCGGTCGTTGGTTCTTATAGTTCTATCAGAGGTTTTGTGGAAGGTCTGAGAAATTCTCGTAGAAGTTTTACGACAGAGAGAATTACTTTCTCTACGGAAGATAATCGAGGCCAGAAGTCATTGGAGGCAACTATTTTAATTGCTGCTCCTTATTTTGGAGAAAAGGAATAATGGTAGAAAATTCTTTTCAAGATCAATTAAAAAGCTTACAAAAGAGAAAAGAGTTATTGATTATTTTATTGTTTTTATTTGTAATTATTATTTTTTGGATTGGTTTGAGTTTATTTACTTCTCAGCAAAAACTAGGAATTACTCCTGAACAAAAAAAATTAGCTCAACCTTTAACACCAAATATTAATGTTAGCGTTTTGGAAAAAGTAGAACAAAAAAGAGTTTTTTCTGAGTTTGAACTACAAGATTTTCCGATCTATGCTCTTTACCAAGATGGGGGGACAACTAAAGTAATCGATGTTAGAGATGGACTACCAGATGAAGATCTGATTATTAAAAGTGATGTTGCTGAATCAACTACTGCAGCGGAAGAGCTGTCACCCATTGGTAATTAAACTTTGGAATTTTAGGAGAGGCCTTTACTTGAGTAATAATCAAAAAAGTTTCATGTTTTTTTCGCCTTGTGGTTTTACTTAGATTTCTCTAGAGTATTAACAGGAGTGTTTTAGCTCCAGTGTTTTGTATGCAAGTACCTGCCAATCAACGAAAAACACCACTAGCCAAAAAACAAATTCCCACTTTACTTGGTTTGGGAATCTTAATTATCTCTTTGGTAGCTGGTTTAATGATGTTTGGTGAAGGCACTGGTGTCTTTGCTCCAAGGGCTACCCCTCAAACTACCCCCAAAAATGTTAAAGTGACTAATCTTACAGATAAGTCTTTTACTGTGGTTTTTTATACAGATGAAAGTACTAATGGCTTTGTGAAGTATGGTACCGAGGCTAATTCACTAAAGTCCCAAGCCACCGATGATCGTGATCAGTTATCAGGTTCGATTGGCAATTATAGATTGCACCATGTGACGGTTAGAGGATTGACTCCCAACACTAACTATAATTATGTCTTGGGGACTGCTTCTGGATCTAACTTTGATAATAATGGAGTACCATTTGCTATTAAAACTCTCCCTCCACCAACCAGCGCTCCGCCCACTAATAAAACTATTTATGGAACTATTGTGACGGAATCAGGCGCTCCCGCAGAGGGAAGTATTGTTTTTGTTTCTACGGTCGATGTTGGTGAAATGTCTACCTTGGTTAAATCTTCCGGGAGTTGGGCTTTAGCTCTTTCTAATGCTAGGAAAAAAGATGGTTCTGGTTATGCTGAGCTAACTGACACCGACTCAGTGAATGTAATTGTTCAGGGAGTTGAGCCAACCAAAGTTTCTAATTTCTCTGTTGGTATCAATGCTGCTCAGCCTGTTCCTGAAGTAATTCTGGGCCAAGTTCCTCAAATCCAAGAAGCAACCAATGAAGTTGCTGAAGAAGCCGTTTTGAATCAAGAAGATTTGGTGGTAGATGTAAGTATTAGTGGCGATAAAAAGTTGGCTTCCCTAACAGACTTAATAGATTTTGCTGATGAAGACACGAGCTCAGAATCAACTACTACTCAACAGGGTGCTCAAACGCTCGAAACTATTGCTGAACAAGTGGCAGCAGAGGTTTTAGACTTAACTACCGTTGCCAAAACAGATACTCCAGTTTTAATTAACCAACCGATTATTAAAGGGAAGGCAGCCCCCAACGTAGAGGTAAAAATAGAAGTACATTCTGAAGCGGTGATTAACCAAACTGTTAAAGCTGATAGTACTGGTGATTTTGTTTTAAATATTATTGAGTTACAAAAAATTCTTGAGCCAGGTAATCATACGGTAACTTACAGTTATACCAATCCAACAACAGGTCAAACTATTACTGAGACTCAGTCTTTTATTGTTCAGGCTACTGATCCTTTTGCAGAAAACACTTCACCATTCGGTTCTGGTAATCCTTTCCCCATCGAAACTCCAACAATTGCTCCCACTAGTCCAGTAGCATCCTCTCCAGTAGAGCCATCAACTAGATCAGCCATTGTTTCTACAGATAGTGGTACCTATACAGCTGGTTCTGTAGGTAACACGATTGCTTTGGTGATTGGTGGATTGTTTTTTATGTTTACTGGCTTATGGAGTTGGTGGTTGGCTCAGGAGGTAGAAGCTGCTGATGAATAACATCCCAGAGCTCTCTTGAACTTCCTTCGTAGCCAAGTGACCAGATAGCAATTCCACCTAAATTGAGTTGGTTAACATATTCAAGTTTGTATTTTAGTGATTCTGGATTTTCATAGTAAATTGTAAAAAAGTTCCCGTTTTCTGAGTAAGTTAGGTATGGTTCCAGAGCTGCTTCATCCCAATGTTGTTCTAGTTGCAGTTCATCTTTTCTAGCGATTATCTCTTTAACTCGTTTGTAACTGGCTGTGGCCCCAGTTTTGGGAAAGGTAAAAGCCTGTGGTTCTCTGGTAGTTGTCTGCCATTCATATCCATAAAAAGGGATGCCCAATAAAATTTTGTTGGTTGGTACTTGTTTGGCAAAATCTGATAGGTAAGAATGAATACTTTCTTGCCAGGAATTTTCTTTATTAAATAATGGCGCAACTGGACCAGCTTGAGCTGAGTGGCTTTGACTGAAGTCATAGGCCATCACTACAATATAATCCACGTGTTGATGAAGATTTTTAATATCCCAAAGCATTTTTTTACTGGCTGCAGCTGCATAGGTATCCAGACTGAATTCAATAGTTGGGTATTTTGTTTTGAGATGGATGGAGAGGTTTTGTACAAATTGAGTATATTTATTTCTTAGTTCATCACTGGCTTCACCAGTGTACTCAATATCTAAGTTTAGGCCGTCAAAAGGGTAAGCTAGCAGGAGAGAATCTATTGACTCATAAAACTTGGCCATGGCTTTTGGCGAGTCGAGGAAAGCAGTGATTTTTTTATTTTCAAAAAGGGTTAAGACCACATGGGTTTTTTTTCCTTGGTTAATTGTATGGTTTTGGAGTTGGGAAAATTCTTCTGATTGAAGTTTATAGAATCCTGGATCTAGATTTTCTTCATCATTGGTTTTAATAGTGCCATCGTCATTAATTGTCAGAGAAAAGTAGGCAAGATCGGTTAGTTCGTCTTGCAAAACAACATCGTTTAGATTCCAATATGGAAGAAAACCATAGATTTTTTTATTGGTTTGAGATGATTTGGTTAGTTTATTTATATCAGGTGAAAAGGGTGAAAATAAAGGAATCTCAACAAAAAGCCAGATAGCTATTAAAGTAAAAAAACTTAAAAGTAAAATGCCGTTAATTATTTTTTTCACACTTTCACAAAGTATATCAGATTGTAACAGCCTTAGCGTTGTTCAACATAATGTTTTTCGTAAACAACCTTTCCTTGTTCATCCACGGGACGATTACAATCAGCACAGTAGAGTTCAGTGACTGGGTCTTGGTATAGAGTGTGTTTTTCCAAAACTAAGCCTTCTGCTTGCTCCCCATATTCTGGGGGCAAGCCTGTTTCTGGTTTGATCCAAACCTCTTTTTCCATCTTTGTTGACAAGGAAGGTTGGCTTTCTTTCCAGTAGTAGTCTTCACCGATCACACTGCAGTTATTTTCGTCCAGTTGGGGTGGAAAGCCAGAAGAACAAATTGGTCCTTTGATAACACTTTCTGGTTTTTCTGGCCAAAGTGACTCTTGGTCTCTCAAAGCATAGCTCATAATGTCGTTGAAAATTGGAGCTGCTCCAGTTACGCCAGAAGCAACGTAGCTCATCGATGAGCCATCATTGTTACCCACCCAAGTAACAGTCAAAAATTCGGGGGTAAATCCAATTGTCCAGTTATCTTTTAAATCATTGGTGGTGCCAGTTTTAGCACTGACTACTTGACCAGGAATAACTAACTGAGAATTTGAACCAAAAGCTAAAGTTCTAGCTGTATTATCTTGCATAATATGACTGACTAAATAGGCTGGGCCAGCCTCTAAGACTCTTTCTAAATCCCCTTGTCTAGATGAAAACTCATCAGCTTGTAGCTCTTTTAAAGTTTGTTTTGTTTTTTCTCGATCAAACTCTTCTAAAGTTTCACCTTTATAGTTTTCGATTTTTAAGATCGGAGTTAGGGGAACCTTAATCCCCAGGTTAGCTAAAGAACCAAAAGCTTGGGCCATGTCGATCATCCTCACTTCACCACCACCTAGGGCAATCGAGGGGCCGTAATTACTAGGATCGTTCCAACCAGTAATCCCCATTTTTTGGGCCTGATTGATAAAAGTTGGCACATCGATGGTACTAATAGCTTTAACAGCTGGAATATTAAGTGAGTTGCCTAATGATTGTCTGACAGAGATTGGTCCTTTGAAGTCTCCAGTGTAGTTATTTGGACAATAGTCAGCTTGGTTGGGTAGCTTAAAACAGGTGGGAATATCTAGCAGAATAGTTCCTGGATTAAGGGTTTTTTCTTGGAAGGCAGTGGCATAGACAATTGGTTTGATAGAGGAACCTGGTTGACGATAGGCTATGGCAACATTGACTTGACCATCTTCTTCAGAATTGAAGTAATTTTTGGAGCCAACCATGGCTAGGATTTCACCAGTATTAGGCTTTGTTACCATTGCAGCCCCATTACCAACTTTAAGTCTTTGTAGACTGTCTATTTCAGCAGATAAAGACGCTTGGGCTGCTTCTTGTAAATCTAAATCTAGAGTTGTAGTGACTCTCAAGCCTCCTTTTTCAACAGTTTCTTCTCCATATTTTTCATAAAGTATATCTTTGACATAAAAAACGAAATGAGGAGCTTTAATGTCGGTTTTCTTAAGGGCAAATTGCAAAGTTTCAGCTTTAGCATCCTCTGCTTCCAGTGGAGAGATATATCCTTCCTCTACCATCCTTCTCAAAACCTCGGCTTGTCTATTTTTTGCTCTTTCTGGATCTGAACCAAAAGGAGAATAGAGACTCGGAGCTTGAGGAAGTCCAACTAGCATGGTAGCTTCTGCCAAAGTTAAATCTTTAGCGCTTTTATCAAAGTATTTTTTGGCTGCTGATTCAATCCCTACGGCTGTTCCACCGTAGGAGATGTAGTTGAGATACATCTCTAAGATTTCTTCTTTGGTATAAATTATTTCGGTCAAAACTGACAAAGTTGCCTCTTTGACTTTTCTTTGTAGTGATTTTTCTGGAGTTAATAAAGCATTTTTGACTAACTGTTGAGTAATGGTAGAACCACCTTCAAGTTTATCTCCAGTTAAATTATTTTTTAAAGCTCTAGCTATACCTTCAAGATCAAAACCAAAATGTTTATAAAAATTTTTATCTTCGATAGCAATAGTTGCTTGGAGAACATGGGGAGGGAGATCTTCAATCTTAATAGGAATTCTATTTTCGTCTGCATAAATTTCATAAAGTAGTTTGCCGTGGCGATCAAAAATTTGGGTGCTAACGGAAAAATTTTCTTGGGAAGTTAGGTTTTTAGGAGATGGTAAGTCTTTAATAAAAAAAGCAAAGAGCGCTAGCGCAACCGTAAAAACGCCCAAAATAACATATTTCGTCAAGGGATCAGTAATGATTTCTTTTAAAAAACTATTTGCTTTAGTTTTTTTTTGTTTTGGTTCAGTTTTTCCTAGTAAGGCTTTTTTGGAGATTTCTTTAAGATGGTTGTTTTTTTTCTTTTTATTCATGGTGAGGCTATTTCAGAGGAATTAAATATAATCTTATGTTATAGTTTTTGTATCCTATCATCTAGGATGGACAAGTAGTATTGAATTATGGCTTATTAATCTATGAATTGGCAAGGTTTTCTTTCTAGCAATTGGTTTAGTTACTTGGATGCTGAGCACCAAGCTTTGGTCAGGACAGCAGTTAGGTTGGCTGAAGATAAAGAACTAATGTCAAACCTTGAAGATTATTCTTTTATTGTTTTCTTAATGGCCAAGGTTTACGAAGCGTTTATTAAAAAATATTTACTAGATGCTGGTTTGATTGATGATAAGCTTTATCATAGCAAGCGCTTTAGAATCGGTCGAGCCCTTAACCCAGATATTAGAAATAATCATCGTGATGAATGGTGGTTATACGATGATGTGGTTCAACATTGTGGAGAAGCGGTTGGCGATGCTCTTTGGCAAGCTTGGTTAGAGGGGAGGAATAGAGTGGTTCATTCTTTCCCGGGAGAAGAAACCTTGTATTCTTATGAAAAAATGAAAAAGAGAATTTCTCTGATTGTAGCAGCTATGGATTTAGCACAGTCTTGTGCAACCAATTATTAGAAAGAAAAAACATGCAAATGGATCATTCTTTTGCTTATAAAAATATTACTATTTCTGGTTTGCCTGGAGCTGGTTCTACAACTTTGCTGTCAATGTTGAAAGAAGCCCTAAAATTCGACAAATGGTCTGGTTTCAGTGGTGGAGAATTCATGAGAGCTTATGCTGCTGAAAATAATTTGTTTGATCCAAAGTTAAAACTCCACCATTCTTCGATGGCCTATGGCGAAGATTTTGACAGAAAAGTAGATATGGGGATTAGAGAAAAACTATCAACAGAACGTCGCTGGATTATTGAGTCTTGGTTGTCTGGTTTTATGGCTCAAGGGGTTGAGGGAACTTTAAAAGTTTTAATGATTTGTAGTGAAGAATCTATCAGAATTGACCGAGTGGTGAATAGGGACTCGGTAACTGTTGAAGAAGCCAAAGACAATATGCACCAAAGATACATTGAGAATCTTCAAAAATGGTCCAAAATGTATGCTAAAGAATGGAAAGAGTGGGTCGTGAAAGCTGGAACTCTAAAAGCTGATGCTCCGATTGATTTTTGGCATCCAGATCTTTACGATGTAGTGTTAGATACTTACTCATTAAGTAAAGAACAGTCACTCAACAAGGTCTTGAATGCCCTCAAGAAGAAAAAAGACTAAGCATACAGTTGTCAAACCACGTATTTCGACGGTGGCTTTTTTACCATTACTTTTTTTAAGTTTTGTTTTTTGGTTTCTTTATCGAGGTTTGTTTGATTTTCCAGTGTGGTTCGATGAATCAATTGGTAAAACAATTTTTTTTGGTTTGCCTGTTTGGCTTTATATTTTGGTGAGCAAACAAAGAGAAATTGTCGATACTTTTGCTTCCTATAAAGTTAAGCGTGGTTTGATGATGGGAATCGCCATTGGTGGTTTATATGGTTTTTTGGCGGCAACTTTGGCGGTTTGGCAAAAAGGAACAGTGGTGCCTGCTTATCCTTTTGAATCAGGAGTTTTTTGGTATGAGTTTTTTTGGGCTCTAGTAACTGGTTTTTGGGAGACCTTATTCTTTTTTAGCTTTGTTTTTTTGGCAACCAAAGCCCAATTTCCCAAGTGGTCATTAATTAAACAGGTGCTGTTTGTGACTGCGATTTTTTTGCTTTTTCACTTGCCCAATATTATTTTACGTTTTGAAGGCTTGGGAATTGCTTATCAAGTATTTTTACTGAGTTTATTTGGTTTGGGTCAAGCTTTGCTTTTTTATGTTGAGGAAAATGGTTATACCTTAGTAATTTCTCAAGCTCTTTGGGGAATGGTGTTGTTACTTCACTTTTAACCAGGAGATTATATAATCTCCTTTTTTGTAGCTAATTATGAAATTTATTGTTAAAACAGCTCCTCAGTTTATTTTTTTGGTTTTTGGTTTATTGATTGTTTTTCTATCTTTTTTCTCTGCCAATAGAATTTTTTCTCAAGGAAAATCTTTGCAACTAACTGAAAAAAAAATGTATTTAGAAAAAGAGATTTTACCTGATCATATTTTGTATCCAGTTTTTATGGTTTTTGATCGAGTTAGGCTGACTTTAGCTAGTGAAGAAAAAAAATCAGAGCTTAATATCTCTTATGGTTGGCAAAGGTTGGTTGCTACAGAACAGCTATTGAAAAAAGGTTATCAAAGTCTTTCTTTTTCTACTTTAACTAAGGCTTATAAGTACCAAAACACGGGTTTAATTGAAGCTGAAGGGCTTGATGAGGCAACCAAGTCAGAACTGGTTTTTCAGGCAGATCAATTTAGAGAAAAAGTGTTAGCTTTAAAACCAAGTTTTGATGATGAACAACAACAGTTGCTTGACCGCTTAATTCAAGAGCAGAGCTTATTATTAACAAAACTCAAATAAGCTGATTATCTTTGATCTTTTTTTATCTATTGACTCTATTCCGTTCGATATGAGATTCTTTATACCCTAAGAATTTTCTGTACAACTTGTTGTGCAGAAAATTTGTCTAAACCACAATATATTGTGGTATTGGGAAGAGAATATGTTGTGTCCTTTTTGTAAAGAAAGCAATTTAGCAGTCATTGACTCCAGAGATGCCGAGGGTGGTGAGGCTACTCGCAGGAGACGTGAATGTGAAAGTTGCAAACGTCGTTTCACTACTTATGAACGTGCAGAAGGAATTGATTTAAAAGTAATCAAAAAAAATGGTTCTAAAGAGTTCTTTAGTCGGGAAAAAATCAAAAGAGGTTTAATCAAAGCAACTTGGAAAAGGCCTGTCTCCGTGGCAGAAATTGATACTTTAATTAATGAGGTTGAATCGAAAATTAGAGATAAGCATGTTACCGAGATCAAAAGTTGGGAGATAGGTAATTTAGTCATTAATAGACTAAAAAAACTAGATCCTTTGGCTTACTTGTTATTTGCGACTGTTTATCGAGATTTTGACAGTCTAGAAGACTTTAAGGGTGAGATTAGCAAATTAGAAAAATAATAATCAAACGGAAAGGGAGCAATGACCCAAGCGGGAGCACTACCAAAGAAAAAAATGAAATTTACCGATAGAAGATTGGCTAAGGGCTTGGGTGAAGCTGTTGCTAAGAGAACTATTTTGCGTACTGATGAAAAAGGCAACCTTGAGACTTGGAGTGAAGTAGCTGACCGAGTTGCCTTGGGCAATTCTTTGTTGGTTAAGAATGACAAAAAACACCAACAAGCTGAGTACGAATTATTAAAAAAACACATTGCTAATGCTTCTTTATTAATGAGTGGTCGCCACCTTCAACATGGTGATGAGACTCAACCCAGCAGAAATATGGAGGTTTTTACGAACTGTAGTACTGCTTCTAGTTCTTTCTTGTTATTTTACTTATTGTTGAATGGCTCTGGTGTGGGTAGAGCCTATGATGATGATTTAATGGTGGTTGATTGGGACCAGATGCCCATCATTCGTTGTGTTTTAGACGAGAATCATCCAGACTTTATTTGGGGTGAAGATGAGAGTGTGCGAGATGCCAAGCATAAATATGGTAAAGTTTTTTGGTTTGAGGTACCAGATACGCGCGAAGGTTGGGCTCAAGCAATTGAGAAGATTGAAACCATGGCCTTTGAGAAAAAATACAAAGATGATTTGTTAATTATTGATTTTTCCAAAGTTAGACCTAAAGGCGCCAAGATTAAAGGAATGCAGAACAGACCAGCTTCTGGTCCCAGACCTTTAATGAAAGCAATTCAGAAAGTGGCGACAGTGAAAAATTCTGGTATGGAACCATGGCGACAAACTATTTTTGTCGATCACTATTTGTCAGAGTGTGTATTGGTGGGTGGCGCTAGAAGAGCCGCTAGAATTGCGGTTAAAACTTGGACTGATGCTGGTATTTTTGATTTTATCTCGATCAAGAAAGGTGGCTTTTTGTGGTCTGCTAACAATAGTGTTGCTGTTGATGACAAGTTTTGGAAACAAAAAACCAAACATTCAAAGAAAGTTTTGGATGCTATCTTGAAAGCAGCTTACTACGACAAAACTGGAGAGCCAGGTTTTGTTAATCAACATAAGTATGTGCAAAATGACAAAGGTTTTAACGGTTATGTTGATGGTAAATATGCTGATAGTAAAAAATATCAACCAACTAATAATGCTCGAAAATTACTAGCCAAGGTAGCTAAAAAAGCTGGTGCTAAATACTATACGCAGATTCCCAACCCTTGTGGAGAGATTACTCTTAACATGTTGGGTGGTTATTGTGTGATTGCTGATGTGGTGCCATATCATGCTCCAGATGTTGAAGCAGCTGAAGAAGCTTTCAGAGTTGCTACCAGAGCTTTGATTAGAACTAACACCATGGATTCTCTTTACACCAGGGAGGTTAAAAGAACTAACCGAATTGGAGTGGGGATGACTGGTATTCACGAGTATGCTTGGAATGCTTTTGGTTACAGCTTTAGAGATTTAATTGATGAAAAAAAAGCTAAAGACTTTTGGTTAACTATTGCTAGATTTAAAAGAGCAGTGGTTGATGAAGCTGAAAAATACTCCAAAAAATTGGGAGTTAATTTGCCTCATACTAATACCACGATTAAACCAGCTGGTACTACATCAAAACTTTTTGGTCTTTCTGAAGGAGCTCATTTACCAGCCATGAGGGAATATATTCGTTGGGTGCAGTTTAGAGAGGATGATCCACTAGTTAAGAAATATAAGAAAATGGGTTACCCAGTTAGAGAACTAAAAAGCTATCCAGGGACTACGGTCGTTGGTTTTCCCACTCAACCAGAAATCTGTAAATTGGGAATGAATGGCCAATTAGTTACTGCCGCTGAAGCTACTCCTGAAGAACAATATAAATGGTTGATGTTACTAGAAAAATATTGGATTAGAGGTATCGATGAAGCTGGCAAACCATTAGAACCTGATACTGGTAACCAAGTTTCTTATACTTTGAAATATGATCCAGATAAAGTTTCCTATCAAAAATTCAAAGCGATGGTAACCAAATATCAGCCACAAATTAGAACTTGTAGTGTGATGCCCAAGATTGATGCAACAGCTTATGAATATCAACCAGAAGAAGCAATTAATATCAATGAATTTATGAAAGTTATTCGTGAAATTAGTGATGAAGATGGCTTGCTGGAAGACATTAACTTGGACCATCTCAAATGTGAAAGTGGTGCTTGCCCAATCTAAAAAATAAAATTTTTATTGCTTATTTCTCCCCACTATTTAGTGGGGAGTTTTGTTATAATCTCGCCTAGCATGGCCAGCAGGAAAAGAGGACGACCAAAAAAATCTTTTTTTTATCACTTCAGAAAAAATATTATTGTTTATTTTAAAAAAAAGAAAAAAAACTGGAATAAATACTTAGATGAAACATATTCCAGAGGTTATGCAGTTTTAGTTAAGCTTGGTTTTTACCGTAAAAAAGGTCGTCCAAGAAAAACTTCTAAATTTTTTCAAGATTATTCAGCTAGAAAAAAAATATTTTTCAAAAAAATAGAACAAAATTATTTAATTTTTTTTAAAAAATATTATTTTTTGCAAAAGAAGTTATTAATTTTTTTTGGCGCTAAAAGAAAAAGAGGCCGACCTAAAAAAATAACTAAAGTTTATTTTTTACCCAGAATTGCTTGGGTTAATTTCTGGTCTGCTTTTTTTACAGTGTTAATTCTTAGCTTTTCTTGGTTTAGCTATGATTATGTTTTTAAAGGATTACCTTCTGTTTTAGATTTAACTCAAAAAAAGCCACTGCAGACAACTAGAATTTTGGATAGAAATGGTAAAGTTTTATTTAGAATCTATGAAGACGAAAATAGAACTTTAGTTCCTTTAGCAGCTGTTTCTCCATACTTGATTAACGCGACGATTGCTATCGAAGACAAAGATTTTTATCACCATCATGGCTTTTCTTTAACTGGAATTACGAGAGCTTTGGTTGCTAATTCAAAAGAAGAAACGATTAAACAAGGAGGCTCAACTATTACTCAGCAATTAATCAAAAATCGCTTACTTAGTCCAGAAAGAACTGTTCAAAGAAAAATTAGAGAATTAGTTTTGGCGGTTTTAACAGAGGGGGTTTATAACAAGGATGAGATTTTGGAAATGTATTTAAATCAAGTTTCTTATGGAGGTTCAACTTATGGAGTTGAAGAGGCTGCTTGGCGTTACTTTAATAAATCAGCGAGAGATTTGAACTTAGCAGAAGCAGCTTTATTGGCTGGTTTGCCGGCTGCTCCTTCGATTTATTCACCTTTTGGTTCTAATCCTGAATTGGCTTTTGCTAGACAGGAAGAAGTTTTGAGAAGAATGTTTGAAGATGGCTATATTTCTCACCAACAGTTAGTTGAAGCACAGCAAACCAAAATAGTTTTTGCTGAAGATAAAATCGATATTCAGGCACCACATTTTGTCATGTACGTTAAAAAACTTTTGGCTGAAAAATATGGGGAAGATGTTCTACAAACAGCCGGTTTTGAGGTTAGAACGACTTTGGACCTAGATTTACAAAAAGAGGTCGAGCAGATTTTAGCTCAAGAACTGCTTAGATTAGAAGCGCTAAAAGTGGGCAATGGAGCAGTCTTGGTAACCAAGCCAGAAACCGGTGAAATCTTGGCTATGGTGGGTTCTAAAGACTACTTTGATTTTGCCCATGATGGCCAAGTCAATGTCGTTTTAAGACCTAGACAACCAGGTTCGTCAATCAAACCTTTAACTTATGCTATTGCTCTAGAAAATGGTAAGAGCCCATCAACGATTATTGATGATTCGCCGATTGTTTATCAGACAGTTGGTAGTCCACCTTATGCTCCACAAAACTATGATGGAAAGTTTCATGGTTTGGTTACTTTAAGAGAAGCGTTAGCTTCTTCTTACAATATTCCAGCTGTAAAAACGTTAGCAGAGATTGGTCTTAATCAATTTTTAGACAAAGCAGAAGAAGCTGGTATTACTACTTGGAAAGACAGAAGTCGTTTTGGTTTATCTTTAACTTTAGGCGGTGGTGAAGTGACGATGTTTGAGTTGTCACAGGTTTATGGTGTTTTTGCTAATCAAGGTAATTTGGCGAAATTAAATCCTTTATTAGAAGTGCACACTAACGATGGTCAAACTTGGTATGAAAACAAGTGTGTTTTTGAGCAAAGAGATTGTTTTGATAACCAGGTTTTTTCTCCAGAAGCATCGTTTTTGATCAGTGATATCTTGGCAGACAACACAGCTCGAACTCCTGCCTTTGGTCCTTACTCGGTTTTAAATATCCCAAACCAACAAGTTGCGGTTAAAACCGGGACAACTAATAGTTTGCGAGATAACTGGGCAGTTGGTTATACTACTGACCGCTTAGTGGCTGTTTGGGTGGGTAACAACGACAATACACCAATGAGCTATGTTGCTTCTGGTATTACTGGAGCTTCACCAATCTGGAACAAAGTAATGAGGTTATTACTTGATGATAATGAGCCCCATCAATTTGTTTTACCTGAAGGTTTGGTTGAGGTGTCGATTTGTAAAGCCACTGGGACTTTACCCTGTCAACAATGTCCTTATATAAGCAAAGAAATTTTTATCAAGGGGCAAGAACCAAGATTTGCTTGTAATGAAAATTCATTTCTGCCAAAAGATAAAGAACAACCACGAGACCAATTGGGTGGAGGAGCAATGATTAGTAACTAGTTTTTAAAAAGATAAATAAGGTAAGACAACAACAGAGTAATCACTAGTAAAGTTGGAGCGATTAGTTTTTCTTGAGCAGAAGTTTCTTCTTTTGGATTTTTACTGTCTCGTTCTTTTTTCTTTTTGAGCAGTTTTTCTTCTGTTTTAATAGTTTTTTCTTGGATATCTTTAATTTCTTCAGGATCTTTGGTCATTTTTTTATTCTCATTGCTTCTACTTTAGCGACAATTTTATCAACTACTTTTTCGATTGATAAATTAGAAGTATCTATTTCCCAAGCTTCAGGTATTTTTTTGAGTGGATCAGTGGCTCGATTCATATCTCTTTCATCTCTTTGTTCAATATCACTCATCACTTGTTGTAAAGTGGTATCGATGCCTTTTTGTTGAAGTTGGAGTAATCTTCTTTCAGCTCTTTCTTTGGTTTTGGCTGTTAAATAGATTTTTAATTCTGCTTCGGGTAGAACCGTGTGAGTGATATCACGTCCTTCCATAATGACATTCTGGCCTTTGGCTATTTGTTGTTGTTTTTCAACTAATACTTTTCTGACCGCTGGTAGAACAGCTACTTTTGATGAGCCTTGGCTGATTTCTTCGGTTCTAATTTTCCAGGAAACGTCATCATCGTCCAAGAACACGGTTGTTAATCGGCCATCTTTTTCTTTATCATTGGGATTTCTCATCTCCATTTTTGATTTTTTAATTAATTCAACAATTGTTTGTTCGTTGGAATAGGGCACGTTATGAGTAAAAGCCAGATAGGCTGTCATGCGATACATGGCACCGGTATCGACATATAAGAAATTTAGTCTTTGGGCAACTAATCTAGAAACAGTTCCTTTACCAGCTGCAACTGGTCCATCGATAGCTATATGAAAGTAATTACTGCCCATATGATCTTTCTAGGTAAAAAAAGAAGGGGTAAATTTGACCCCTTCTTCTTTACTTTAATTTTTATTTTCTTTTCTTAGTAGTTCTTTTTTTGGCAGTTTTTTTCTTTGGTTCTTCTATCCATTCATCTCTATCTGAAGTGAGCAAACCACCCAAACCAACTACGATCAAAATAATTGGCCAAAGATTCCAAAATCTAGCTGGTAAATAGCCCATATTAGAGGCTAAAAAAATTAAACCCATAATGACTAAACTTACTGGCCAAAATACTTTTTTAGGCATAATTTCCTTTGAGGTTAAGCTTCTCTAACTAGTACTAATTAATGAGAAGAGGCAGATAACCTGTACTATTGATAGTAAATTAAATTTTAAGTCGAGACAAGGGGACTTCTACTGAATACTGTTCAATTAGTGTTTTATTATCTGGAGTGTCCTTGGCAAAAATGAAAATAAAATCGTCAATATAGATCATTTTCCAGTTGCTATCTCTTAATCTATTTTTGATAAAGATTTGAGCCCAGGGAGTAATATCTCTATGACCAAAAATGATAAAGTCAAACTGGTAAGTTAAAACGGCTTTTTCCCAGGTGGTTTCACTGCTTTGAGCTGGAATATAGAGGTTTTGAAAGAATGAAGAAGAGTAGGCTTCTGGTCGATTATCGACAAATACTTTTTGTTTGGGATAGAGAGAGAAAACCAAGGCACTGCCAACATCATAATTATTGAAAATACGACTTCCTTCTGGAAGTTTTTGTAAAAATTCGATCGTTTCTTGTTGACCATTAATTAAACCAAACTCAAAAGCTTTGCTATTTTTTTTGAAAAAAGGATGAAAGGCTAAAGTTAACCAGAACATAATCAAAGGGATAATTAAAAATAAAAATCGAGCAAGTTTTGGTTCTTCAAAGGTGAAGTTATTTTTTAAATTTTTAATTAGTTCTTGTAGAGCGATAGCCAAAAAAGGAAAAGCAAAAATTACAAAGATTGGCATATTTCTCAAAGCTGTCCAACCCAAAAAAATACCAGTTACAGCCAAGGCTTTGTCAAAGAGCGGCGCTTCTGAAAAAACAAAAAGAAACACAATAGTTGTGATTGCAGTCAAGTAAAACAGGGGAATAATTGGGCCAGGATAAAAAGACCTGAGAAACCATAGATTTTGGTTTTCAAAAACTTTGTAGCCATAATCTTGAAAAATTGTGAATGGAGTCAGGGCTCCTTGAATGGTATTGGGATTAAAAAGAGCAGTTAAAACAATAACGATGAGCAGGATAATTAAATTTCTTTTGTTTTCTTTTTTTAAAGTGTGTTGAGAGCCTAGTTCTAATAAGCCAAACAGTCCAAAAACAAACAAACCAAAGACAAAAGAAATATGCAGGTTTACCCAAATCAGTTGTAACAAAAAAACTCCAGCTATGGTTTTAAAACTAATTTTTTTAGTTTTTTGAATGTGGTTGATGATAATCAGATAAATTGAGCTTAATAAGTAACCAAAACTTTCTGGTCTAATTTCTGTTCTAGTTGCCAAAAAAACTAAAGCTAATAGACTGACAAAAAAGCCAACACTAGTGGAGCTTTTACTTCTCAGTAAGTAAAAAAAACAACCTAGAAAACTTAACAAGATAACAGTATGAAAAAGATGTAAGTAAAAAAAATCTCCAACTGAAAAAATTAGCCAAAATATTACACCAGTTAACCAATGATGATTGATGAAGTTTTGATCTGGCATGGTATATGAGTAGGTGTTTGTGAAGACTACTTGCCAGTGTTGATTGATAATTTCTCGACCATTAACTAAATGACGACCAATATCGGTGATAGTTAAATCAATCGGTTTGGCTAAGATGAAGGTATAAGTGAAAGCAAGAACTAAGAAAAGTAACCATGGTATTAACTTGGTAATTTTTTTCTTTAGCGTCATTAAAAATAATCTTACTTTTTTTATCAAAAAGGCACCAGCAGCAAAACAACCGAAAATTGTCAGGTTGTGGTGAGACACTTACCCACGGGGGGAAAGGGGTGTTGGGTAGGAATTGGGTATTAGGTAATGTTTTTACAGTTTAGAACTTTAGATGTGCTTGCTTAATTTCTTTTTGCATTGCTCTTTTTAGCGCTCTATTTTTCAAAACTTCTCTTTTTTCAAATTCTTGTTTACCACGACCTAGTCCAATAACTAACTTGATATTTTTTCCTTCTAATTCAATCGATAGTGGCACAGCGGCCCAACCTTTTTTGTCAGTAACAGTCATGATGTGAAAAATTTGTCTTTTTTTAACTAGTAACTTTCTAGTTCTTTTGGGGTCGTAATTACTATTATCAGCAAATTTATAAGGAGTAATTTGGGTGCCAAGTAAAAATAATTCATTATTTAAAACTTTGACGTAACTACCAGTTAAACTGCCACTTTTATTGCGGAGACTTTTAACTTCAGGACCAGTGAGAACAATTCCTGCTTGAATTTTCTCTTTGATCTCATACTGATGGAAAGCTTTTTTATTTTTTAGCAACAGCATACTATATCTGGTAGTATACCAGAGGTTAAGGGAATAGCTGATAGATAAGTGAACCACTAATAACTAGAGCGCCTGGTTTATCAGTTAAAGCAACGATATTTCCACCAGAAGAGAGCGATTCACTGCTAATTTCTTTAACAAACTGGCCATCTTTTTGTAGAATCACGACTTTTTGTTGGTCTTTGTCCAAAATGTATAAGTAGTCATTGTTTTCAGAGGCCGCAATTTTGATAGTTTTACCTAAGGTTGTGGGTAAATCCTTAATAGTGAAGTCTTGTTTTTGCCCTTGAGTATATTTGAAGATTTGACCGTTGTTATCTGTTAACCATAGATCTCCATCAACAGCCATTGATTCAACTGCAGAAAAATCTAAATCTTGTTTATCTATTAACCAGCCAATTGGCTCACTAAGTTCTTCATCTTTAAGTAGGTAGCGATAAATATTTCTTTTTTCAGGGTTAAAGATATAAATATATGGACCGTAAGCCTTAATAATTGTACCGCCACGGTCTGAGTCTCCTTCTTCCTTGAGTTGTTGGTGTTTTTCAGGGTCTGTAAGGTTGAAAACATGGATCCCATTGCCTAGAGCAAATAAAGAGTTTTCTCCAATAGCAATAGCTTTGGTACTAACTTCAACTTTTCCTAAATCAAATTTGGTGGTTTGTTTGTTAGTTAAATCTAAATAAATACCATATTCACCAGCAGCATCTAATGCAAAAAGTTGTTGCCCGTCAAGGCTGGTTTGTTTTTCAATAAATTCTGGTTCAGCCAGCCTTAAGTCAAAAAATGGATCTAGAGGTCCTTGGGTTTCTACTCCAGAGATAGTTTCACTGAATGCTTGAATTTCTTGATATTGTTTTTTAATAGCTTCTAAACTGTATTTGTTATCTTTATTTTGGGTAATGAGATCTTCTAGTTCTTTAAGTAAGTTTCTAGATTCTGTTCTTAGTTCAAGCTGACTGGTTCGATCGTTGTTTTTTAGTTGTTCAAATCTTTGGTCAATATTTTCTAAAACAGGAGTAATTGGCTCAAGTTCTTTTTTAATGGCTTGTTGTTTCCAAAAAATAATTGCTACAAAAACAGTAATCAAGAAAAAGGCTATTTTCAAAAACAACTGCAGATTATTTTGTTGTTCTAAGGTAACTTTTTCTTTAGAAAAATTAATTTTAGTACTGATTTTTTTGGGAACTAAGAACAAGTTTTTTAGATTAACTTTTCTGGAATAGTTAATTAAGTTAGCTAGTTTTTCTTTAAAAACTTTTCTATTAACTTTTTTAGTGGTTGAATCTACTTCGATTATTGTTTCTTCTAGTAGTCCCACAGCAACCAAGGAGGAAGTTTGATTATCTTGTAATTCCGAAACTAGTTTGGTGGCAATTTCTTCAGTTTTATTAGCTAGTTTTTCTTTGAGATTTGAAAAAGTATCTTTGGCTTCTTCAGTGGCGATGCTGAAGAGATCTCCATCTTGAAGAACACCTTCAATAATTTTTAGTTCTCCAGTTGAAAAAAGAATTTCGCCGATCTTTCCATTTCTTTTGAGTAGCACAGAACCACTGTGGGTGGCTGCAATCACTTTGTTTTTTTCACCTATGGTTAGACAAGCTAGTTGAATTTTACAAAGCTCGGCTCTGGCTTTTTGTAATAAATCTAGTAAAACGTGGTGAAGAGACGCGCTAGTATTAATTTCTTGAGAGAGCAAGAACTCAGTTAAGTTTTTACCAATTGAGTTAGCATTTTGACCTTGAACAGCCAACACACAAAAGAATGAGCCAGAGGGATGAGAAATCACTTGAGCCCAACCATCGACTTGAGGCAGGCCGGTAACTGGTGTCAGTTGAAATTTTGACACGTTTCCATTATATCCTTATTTTAAAAATAAGTCTTGTCAATCTGCCACTGAGGACGACGGTCTATATTTGTTGGCAATTCTTGGTTTTGATTGATTTTATAGTAGGCGGCTAGACCAATCATGGCAGCATTATCACCACAAAGTTTATTATTATATGGGGTTCTAAGTTTCAATTGATACTTTTTGGCTACTTTTTTCAGAGCTTTTCTCAGCTCTAGATTCGCGGCCACACCGCCTCCGAGCCACAACTCTTTAACTGGTTGGTCTGTTAGGAGTTTTTCCAGTTTATAAGTAATGTGTCGAAAGACTCCAAACTGCAAAGAAGCACAAAAATTAGCAATTGCTTGTTTATCAAGTTGGTTGTTTTTTTCAAGTTTATCAATAGCATTTCGAGAGTGGGTTTTAATACCAGAAAAACTTAGATTGTAATCGTGAGTGGTAGTCATTGGTAAAGGGAAAGCAAATGATTTGGGATCACCTTTTTTGGCTAATTTTTCCACTACTGGGCCAGCAGGGTAGCCTAAACCTAAGAGCCTACCTACTTTATCTAAACATTCTCCAGCTGCATCATCGATGGTTGTCCCGAGTTTTTTATAAGTTCCGATTTTTTCAACCAAAATAAACTCAGTGTGACCACCAGAAACCACTACGGCCAAAACAGGAAGTTTTGGTTTGATGGTAGTGAAGTTTTTTTTAATTGGGTTGGGTTGGGCTAAAACAGACAAGATATGTCCTTCAATATGATTGACTGGGATAACCTTTTTTTGCCAGTTTTTACCTAGAGATAGAGCTTTTTGAATACCTATCTCCAAAGCCGGTGCTAGACCAGGACCCTGGGTAACGGCCAGATAATCAATCTCTTTTTTAGTAAGCTTGGCTTGTCTTAAACTAGCGGTAATTGTTGGATCGATATTTTCTTGATGGGCTTGTTTGGCTACAGTGGGAAAAACTCCTCCATATTGTTTATGGAGATTTATTTGAGAAGCAATGGTGTTGCTTAGAACTTTTTGACCTTGAATTACAGCTACAGAAGTTTCATCACAGGAAGTATCAATCGCTAGAATAGTTGGTATTTTGGTCATGATTCAAAAATCCTAATTTCTCTGGCTTCAATATCTCCAGCGACCTCACTAATCGAAGCTTGAAAAGTAAGTGGCAGGTTTGTGGGCCAATATGGTTCAATTTGTTGCCACCACTCGATTACAGTTACGGTATTTGGAGCGACTAAACTGGGAATATTTAACAGTTTAAAGGATGGTTCAGAGTCTATTTTCCAAACATCTAAGTGGTAAAGAATACCTTTGGTATTGTGTCTAGTAAAGTCATATTGATTTAGGTAGTTATAAGTGGGCGATGAAAGGGGTTGGTCAATTTGGAGAAATTGAGCCATTCCTTGAGTAAAGATGGTTTTACCTGTGCCTAATTTCCCGTTAAGACCGATGATTAGACCTTGGTTTTTTAGTTGGTTCCAGTATTTAAGGAGAAGTTTGCCCGCTAGATTTTTGGTTTCTTGCTCTGATTTGGTCAAAAATTTTTTGTCGGCTGGTTGAGTTGATAATTGGCCTCTTACTTCTAAAGGAGTAGATAGGGTAGTATCAATGACGATGGAGGGCTCGTTGGGAGGTAAAACTCCAGCATCAATCACTAAATCAATTAGATTTTTTTGTTTTTTAGATAAATTATCAAAAATGTCTTGAATTTGGTAAGGTCTTTTTTTGTCAGAGCCGTTAGCTGAAGTAGAAGTAATTGGTTTACCAAATTCTTTGACTAGGTTAGTGATCAGTGGATAATCAGGAATTCTAATTCCCAAGGTGCCAAACTCTGATTCAACAGCCGGCGCAACTTGGTTTTTACCTTGAGAAACAATGGTATAAGGGCCAGGTAAAAACCGTTGATAAAATTTTTTAGCTTGCTCAGTCAAAATCACGTATTGTTCTGCCATTTCTTGACTGGTTACAGCGACCGATAATGGTTTACCCTCTCGACGACTTTTATAAGCTAATAATTTTTCTACAGCTTGAAAGTTAGTGGCATCAACGCCCACGCCATAAACTGTTTCAGTTGGGTAAATGACGATTCCACCGTTGGCCAAAACTTGACAAGCTTGGTCAATAATTTGTGGTTGGTTATTTTTATCTAATTTAAGTATTTGCACCAGGAGTGTATTTTACCAGGTTTGGCTAGTAACTATGAATTTACTAGTTTTAGCTTTTTTTCAGATAAATCTGCAGTATAATGCCAGCAGATGCCAAGAAGTAGAAAAATAAAAGTTTTTATTGATGATGACTTTTCAAGCGAACTAGATAATGCTAATGATCAAGTTTCAGCCAAAGTTAGATTTGATCTGTATCAACGTCAACAACAAATCAAAGAAATCTCCCAAATTTTAAAAAAATTATCTGCTAAAGGTCAAACCGAACAAACAGAGTGGCTTAGAGAAAACGAGGAATTTGTTAGTGAGTTAGCGGAAAATTTTGTTGACGAATCTCTTTTTCAATTGGATGGAGTTAAATTAGATAATAAAACTTTGGAGTTGTCAGTACAAGTTATGACAGAACTTAAGGAAACATTGAGTCTTTTTCAGACAATTGTATCTGGAGAAGATAATCTTGAGGCTTAGTCAACTCCCAAATAATAAATTTTTAAGGTAGAATAATATTCTATGGAATTCGATAGACTAGTTGTTTCTTTTTTAGTAGATGAAGTAGTAGGTGGCTTTTTTATTTCTGTGCCACCAGGACAAGTCGCCTGTGTGTATGATCGCGGTCGTGGAGTCTTACCCAAAGTTTGGGGTCCTGGTTTACATCTTAAAATTCCTTTTTGGCAAGTAGCTAAGTTATTTAATGCCCAGGTTTTGGAATATTCAATTGACAAAAATTTTGATTTATCAGCTAATAAGGAAGCCTTAGGTGATACTCCAATCTTGACTTCGACCAAAGATGGACGAGATATCTCGGTTGAAGGGTCGGTGTTGTTTAGAATTGATCGAGGTAATGCCCCAGAAATTTGGGAAAACATTGGTGAAAATGTTGTGTCCAAGGTAGTGAGACCGTTTTCTAGAAGTAGAATCTCTTCATTGGTGAGTGAATATACTTTGAATGAAATTAAAAACAATCGATCACAAATAGAGGCAATTATCAGAGATGACCTTAATAAACACTTCCAAGATAGAGGCTTAAACTGTGAAGGCTTCTTGCTTTCAGAGGTAAAAATGATTTCTTCAAGTGGTAAAGAACAAACCGTTTTGGAAAAAGAACCAACTCAGCCTTTAAAAGATACGTTAGAAAAGCCAGTGCCTCAGGAATAAATTTCCTCAATAAAAAGTAGTTGACAAGTTTTTAGCAGTCGATTATTATAATTGCTAATTGACTGACAGGTTTTGTCAGTTTGCCCAAGTATAAAGTAATTTATTCTAGTACTCAGTTTTAAAACTGAGGGAAAAGGAGTTAAAACATGAAAAGTCTTTCAGTCGCTCAATTAAAACCGATGGCAGGTTATGTTTTGGTAGAACCAGCCAAAAGTGAACAAAAAACAGTAGCTGGAATTATCTTGCCAGAAAATGATAGTGAAAAACCTCAATATGGTAAGGTGCTTGCTGTGGGTGAAGCTGATCGTGGTTGTTGTGAGGACCAGTGTTGTGGTGGTGGTTGCTGTAATGAAAAAGCTCCTGACTGTTGTGAAGTAGAGCTAAAAAAAGGCGATATGGTAGTTTACAAGAAATGGGGTGGTAACGAAGTGATGATTGATGACATCGAGTATCAATTCTTAAAATTTGAAGATATTTTAGCAATAGTTAAATAAATTTTTGATAAATAAGAACAATAAGGAGGAAACAATTATGGCAAAACAACTTTTATTTGGTGATCAAGCTAGACAAAAAATGTTGTCTGGAATTACACAGTTAGCTCAAGCAGTGACTACGACCTTGGGTCCCAAAGGGCGCAATGTGGCTTTGGATAAAGCTTGGGGAGCTCCTAATGTGATCCATGATGGCGTGTCTGTGGCTAAAGAGATTGAACTAGAAGACAAATTTGAAAACATGGGTGCTCAATTAGTCAAAGAAGCTGCTTCTAAGACTAATGATGTAGCTGGTGATGGTACCACCACGGCTACCCTTCTAGCCTGGAAGATGAGTGAAATAGGGATGAAATACATCACTGCTGGTTCCAATCCAATGATTATGAAACGAGGGATTGATAAAGCAGTGGCGACTGTGGTCAAAGAAATCCGCAAGGTGGCTAAACCAGTCAAAGAAAGTGATTGGGAAAAAGTGGCCACCATTTCTGCCCAAAATGAAGAGATCGGTAAAAAAATCGCTGAAGCTCTTAAGTTAGTAGGCAAAGATGGAGTGGTTGAGGTCGAAGAAGGCAAAACCATGGAAATCGAGATTCAACACAAAGAAGGAATGGAGTTTGATAAAGGTTATGCTTCTCCTTACTTTGTCACTGATTCTGAAAACATGGAGGCAGTTATTGAAGATCCATTTATTTTGGTGACCGACCAAAAAATCACTAATATTAAAGAAATCTTGCCAGTCTTAGAGCAAGTGGTGAATGCTGGTAAAGGTTTGGTGATGATTGCTGATGATATTGAAGGTGAAGCCTTGACTACTTTAGTAGTTAACAAGCTTCGTGGTTCTTTCAAGGCTTTGCCAGTCAAAGCTCCTGGCTTTGGTGATAGAAGAAAAGCGATGTTGCAAGATATTGCTGTGTTAACCGGGGCTGACTTTATTAGTAGTGAAACCGGTCGAGCACTTAAAGATGTTACGATTGAGTCTCTAGGTCGAGCTGATAGTGTCAGATGTACCAAAGACACCACCAGAATTGTTGGTGGTAAAGGTAGTAAAAACGATATCACAGCTAGAGTTGCTCAAATCGAGGCTGAGATTAAAAGTTCTACTTCTGAGTTTGATATTGAAAAACTTCAGGAGAGAAAAGCTCGGCTCACTGGTGGGGTAGCAGTAATCCAAGTAGGTGCTAGCACCGAGCTTGAGATGAAAAATCTTCAAGAACGAGTTAAAGACGCCAAAGAAGCCACCAAAGCTGCGATTGAAGATGGCATTATTCCAGGTGGTGGAGTGACTTTACTTAGAACAACTAAAGTTCTAGAAGAACTTAAAACTACCAGCGAAGATGAAAAAGCTGGAGTGGATCTAGTCAAATCAGTTTTGGCTGAGCCACTGAGAATGTTGGCTACCAACTCTGGTGAAGATGCTGGTTGGGTAGTTGGTCAGGTATTACAAAAAAACAGTAATACTTATGGATTCAACGCCGTGACCAACAAGTTGGAAGACTTAGTGGAGGCAGGGGTGATTGAACCAGCCAAAGTAGCAATCTCTTCTTTGGAAAATGCTGCTTCTGTAGCTTCAATGATTTTAACTACAGAGTGTTTAGTTACTGATGTGCCAAAAGAAGAACCAGCTATGCCAACTGGTGGTATGCCTGGAATGATGTAAAAAACATTGTTTTAAAATTAAAAAAGCCCCTGATAAGGGGCTTTTTTAGTTATTTTGTGAAAGGTGATTTGTATCCTATAACATTGACTATTTTGATATATTTTGTTATACTAGAAGTCTGGTGAGTAATTTTCCGATGCCTTAGAGACGCTGGCTGTCTTTCCTGGCTAGGAAAGATAACTCGCTCTTTAAGATTGTTGCTGGAGAATTTTCGCCAAGACTTTATGGAGGTGACTATTATGAAAAGTCACAAGTTTGTTTTGCTTGTCTTGGGGGTAATGGTTTTCTTTGTTGCGGCTTGTAGTCCAACGCCGGAGGTAACTCCTCAGGTTGTGGCAACAGCCACTGCAACGGCAATGCCCGAACCGACCACTCCTCTAATCCCAGAGCCCACCATTGGTGATTTGTATTGCCCTAAAGGTAATATGAGCACTGATTGGTGTGTTTGCGCGGTGATTGGTCCTGATGAAGGACCGATTGCTGCTTTGAGGAGGGAGTCTGGGACTGAGCCTCACGAAATGGGAAGCATTTTCGGTCAGGTTATTGAGATTCTTGTTTATGCAGATGGGAATCCAAGCCGTATCGAGAGATATGACTGGGAAACCCTGCTAACGGTTTTCAATACAACCCTGCAACCAGGAGATGTGGTTTGCGACGCTCATCGCTTCACCATCTCTGAAATGTACCCTAGCTTGGAGGTAATAGATTACCGAAATCCATAACAGAAAAATCACCAAGACAATCGAATAAAAGGCCCGCCTAAATGGCGGGTCTTTGCCGTTTTTTATCATGGGTGAGAGTTGTTTATACCCTTTAGGGTGAACTCACATTCGAGGAATGAAATGACGAGAAAAAGTGATTTTGTACCAGGGGTGAGAGTTGAACTCACGACCTTCGGTTTATGAATCCGATGCTCTAACCAACTGAGCTACCCTGGCTTATAAGCAAGAATTATATCAAGAGATTGTTTTTTTGACGAGTTAATAATTTTTTGGGCAAAGGTAAGATTGCCAATAATATTCAATATTTTCTATTTTTTGACAGTCTTGATAATCTTTGGCTGGTTCTATTTTAACCTCGATTGATTTTTCTCCTAGAGTCTCTTTACCTCTCGCAGTATAGAAAAAACTCCAGATATATAGATATTCAATATTTTCTGTGGGTATTTCTTTAATTGAAATATATTTTTGATTGACATCATTGGTTTTTAATATCTGTGAAAAAGAGTATTTCCATGGAAAAAAATGAACGATTAGTTTACCGGCATTGTCATCTTTATAGCTGAGATGCACAATGACTGCTCCAATAAAATTAATAAAATAAATAAGCAAAATTAAAAAAAATATTTTTTTGTTTTTTTTCTTAAAAAATCTTAATGACCAGGCAATTGCTAGTAAAAACATTAAAGGAATAATATTTAAACTTCTGAAGTGAAAAATTTTAAAGATTTGTAAAACAGATACTAAAAGAGTGCTTGAATAAAGAAAACAAGTGCTGATAAAAATTATTTCTGTGATTAAGTCAGTTTTCTCTTTTTTAAAAAAAGTTATCACTCCGTGGCTTAATAAGATGATGAAAAAGATGCTCAGCCAAGGAAAAGCATGAGTACCCAAAAAATAAGGCAAGTGAAAAAGAGGATCGTAATATTTAACTGCCCAGCCGATACCTTCTTCTCCAGAAAAGATTAAACCAGGATTAAAACCTAGCCAAGTTAAGAAAATTAAAAACGAGCTTAAGTTGATTTTGCTGGTTGTTGATACTTTTTTCTCTTTGAATAATTCACTGATAATTCTAAAAAAAGTAAAACTTGCTCCATACCAGAAAAAAGCATAGTCAAAAAAATAACCAAGGGTGTTGATGAACAGAAGAGGTATATTTTTATTTTGTTTCTGTAATAGTAAAGAGGCTAATATCAAGGTCAAACTAGGAGTGTACATTCTAAGTTGCCAGTCAAAAACCAAGAAGTAACCTGAAAAAACATAAAGAAAAGTTATTATTTTTTGTAAATCTTGATTATTTTCAAATATTTTTTTGATTAATTTAAGATTAATTAAAAAAGCACCAAAACTGGACAATCTTAGCCAGAATAAATGATCACTAATTAGGCCCCAAACTTTAATAAATAAGTAATAGCCAGGCGGGTGAACTGGATCTACAGAGTTATTAATGATTCCTAACCAAGCTTGTTCTGTTGCCCAAATAGAGTAAGCTTCGTCTCCCCAGAGTGGTAGTTTATAAATTAGGAATAATCTAGTTAGGACTCCGAAAATAATTAACCAGGGAAAAACTGAATTTATACTGAATGTCTCCAGCAACTTATTTTTTATTTTTTTCACCTACTAATCTAATAACAATTTCATCTATTTTGCAATTAAGTCAATCTTGATTTATAATGTCAGTCTTATCATCGCGGGATAGTGTACGGTGCACGTGAGGCTCATAATCTTACAGGCTAGGTTCGACTCCTAGTCCCGCAACATTTAAAACAAAAAAATCTCCACTTGGAGATTTTTCTGTTTTAATAGCTTGTGACTGATGAGGATAGTGTTTGATTTTAATCAAATCGAATCTGACCAAGCTTTAAGTTGGCATGGTTACCTCTTTTTGAGGTATGATAATGATGTTTTTATGAAAGAATCAGAACGAGTTATTAGTCAGGAATCTGCTACCTTTAAAAAAATTCCTGAATTTGTCAAAACTGGTCTTAAAGAATTAGCTAACCACTTTGGTGAACTTTTTCAAACTAAACAAGAGAGCAATTTTTTATTAAGCAAAATGCTCAAAGATGAAAAAGTTAAAGAATCACTCTTGGCTTTTACTAGGACTTTATTAAATTTGGGAGTTTCTGTAGTTGATGCTATTCCTGGAATTGGAGAAGTAGTTTCTTTGGGGGTTGATTTGGCTAAATTAACAAAATTTGATTTGACCCCTGACGTGAGTAAAGGGATCGCTTGGGGATCAGAAATTTTGGAATTATTTACTGGTGGGGTCATGCCTTCTCATATTATTGAAACTGGTTTTCAATTTGTTAAAGATTTACCTAGAATGAAAGAAGGACTAAAACGGGCTCAGGAAATTTGGCGAACTCATCAAGCAGTAGTTAAGTCTGAACAAGTACAAAAAGCGGCTTCAATGTTTTTACCAGCAACCGCTTAAGGAGGAGTATGCCGACTTTAGAAGAAAAAAAACAAGCTTTAGAGGTTTTAATCCGTCAAAGTATTTTGCTTGATGAGGCCAAAAAACCAGAATTAGTTTATAAAATTCCTCAGATGTCAGAGGAAGACATTAACAATTTAGGTCAATTCTTAGCTTTGGAAGTGAAGAATGCTGAACAGTTTTATGAGGAAAATTTACCCAAACTAGAAAAGTTTATTGCTGATTTGGATGCTACAGATGTTAATAAATAACTTACTCTGAATTTTACTTAATTTTTTTAAATTTAGCTACAAACATTGGATCTAAATTATCCAACTGAGGTTGAATTCTTTTCACTAGTTTTTCATCAAAACCATGGACATAGTTTTTTAAACCAGCCTGGCCAATATCTAAGGTAATTGGTTGCAGTTGAGCATCACGGTTATTTTGCAAGAAATCGCTCACGACCTCTTCATTTTCCTCTGGAGTAACGGCACAAGTAGAATAAACCATTACTCCTTCAGGCTTAAGTGTTTGCCAAACAGCTTTGAGTAGATTTTTTTGACGTTTGGCCAGAGTTTTAACTCTGTTTTCACTCCATTTTTTAAGTTCTTTTTCCTCGTTAAGGATGTGTTTTTCACTACTACAGGGAGCGTCAATTAAAACTTTATCAAAGTAATTGGGATATTTATAAAATAAAGTTTCTGCTTTTTGTCCCCATACCTCAATATGTTCTTTATGGTAATCAGCAAAAATTTGTCTCATAGTACCTCGGCGACCACTCGATAAATCATTAGCTATTAGGTGTCCTTTTCTGTCGAGAAAATCATCAATGACCATCGCTTTGCCACCTGGGGCAGCACAGGCGTCCAAGACGAGATCTCCTGGTCCAGCTCCCAAAGCCAAAACAGGTAGCAAAGAAGCTGCATTCATCGGATAAAAAAGTTTTCCTTTAAAACCTGGTAAAATCGTTTTGACTGGAGCTTCTTTAGGCCAGATTAGAGCATAGTTATACCAAGATAGAGTTTTCCAAGTTAAGCCAGCTTGCTGCCACAATTCTTTTAGTAGTTGTTCATCATTTGGGTTAAATCTTAAGATAGGTAAGGTTGGTGTTTCTAAGGCTTTTTGCCAATCAGAGAATTCTTTTTCATCATTAAAAAATTGCTGATAATAAGTTAAAAATGCAGTTTTACCGGTTAATTTGGGAGGTTTATTTTTCATTGGTAAATAGTTCTTTCCAGGCTTCTAAAGGTGTCTCTTGATTGGGGTTATTATTACTTGAGTAAGTATTTGTTTCCAGAGGAATTTGAAGAATGTATTCCCCAGGTTTTTGCAGTAATAATTCATCTCTAATAATTTTTTCTTTTTCAAACTCTGAGGACGCAATATTCAGAGCTTTTTCTTCATTTATAACTTGGTTATTTATATCCTGGAGCTTTTGTTCCAGCAACTCTATATTTTTTTGTGAAACGATACTCTTTGATGCTGTTTTTCTTAGAGAGATCAAGAAAAATAATGCTATAATCGTCACAATAATGATTATTAGCGGTTTTTGTAATATCTCTCTCATGATGGTTGCTAAAAATCCTTAAATATGATATTATAAGACGCTAGTTATTCGAAAATTAAATAAATAGCTGCCCCACATCATACACTGGTGAGAATTAAGTTTTCCACTAGATGTGAGGAAAGAAAAAAATATGCAACAAACAGTGTTAGTTGATGCCCATGCCAAATTTGAAAAAAGCCTTCGAGAAAAAGGTAAGGCTAATGCTACTGTGATTGCTTATAGCAAAGACATCGAGCAATTAGTTCAATTTGTAGGTGATAAAGGTAAAACTTTGGTAGCTGAAGTTACGACTGATGATATTGATGCTTTTAAAAGCGACTTGAAACAAAAAAGATATACCAGTAAATCTGTCTCTAGAAAAATTAACTCTATCAAATCATTTTTTCGTTATTTGATTGGCGAAGGAATCGTTGAGGTTAATCCAGCAGGGTCAGTTTCCCATCCTAAGATAGATCAAGCTCCTCCTCGAGTTTTAACTAAATTGGAATACCGAGCTCTTCGTGATGCTTGTCGAGGTGATATGCGTATTTTTGCGATTGTTGAACTATTACTTCAAACTGGCATGAGAATTAGTGAGTTAGCTGCTTTATCCCAAGAAGATGTAGATCTTGAAAGAGGTATTTTATTGATTAGAGCTCAAAACTCCAGAGAAGAGAGAAAAGTACCTTTGAACAAGGCTGCCAAAAAAGCCTTGATAGATTATCTAAAAGTTCGTCCAAGAGCTAAAGAAAAAACTGTATTCTTGACTAAAACCTGCAGACCATTTTTGGTGAGAAACATTCGTACCGCTATTGATCGTTACTTTAGATTAGCTGGGATTAAAGATGCCAAGGTGAATGATTTACGCCATACTTTTATTGTCGAGCAATTAAAAGCTAGCACTCCTTTGGTTTATGTTTCTCAATTAGTTGGTCACAAAAGAATCACCACTACTGAAAAATACTTAGAATTAATTGAATCTCCAGATTTGAACCCTAATGTTCAAATTGAGGAGTTGTAAAAGCTAAATCTTTAGTTAGAATTAAAAAATAATGTTTAATCAAAATCTTACTTTAGCTTGTTGGCTAAACTCCAAATAAATTGGGGGTAGGATTTTTTGTTTATTAAAGTTATTACTACATGAAGACCCCCATATAAAGGGGTTTTTTTGTATTTGTGTTTTAAGAAGGAAAAAATAAAAAATGAAAGTAAATAATTATTTAAATTGGTGGAGCAGTAAATACTTGTGGTGAAACAGGGAGGATTTGTCAGGTTTAAATCCCGGTTTTCACCGGGATTTTTTGTTTTAAAAAACTATTAATAAAAAATAAGAATAAGAAAGAAACTATGAAAAAAAATAATCAACAACCAAAATTTAATTTTAAACACTATCAACAACCCACTAGTGATGGCTTTTTTGGTGCCTATGGTGGTCGGTTTGTACCACCGGTTTTGGAGCAAGTTTTGAAAGAGTTGGAACAGGCTTATCTACAAGCCAGTAAAGATCCAAGTTTTTTAGCAGAGTTAAAAAAACTATATCGTGAGTTTGTGGGTCGACCTAGCAAATTATATTTTGCTCACAAACTAACTCAAAAAAGGGGTGGGGCTAAGATCTATTTAAAACGTGAAGATTTAAATCACACTGGTGCTCACAAAATTAACAATACGGTTGGCCAAGCATTATTAGCCCAGCGTTTGGGTAAAACTAAACTTATTGCTGAGACTGGAGCTGGTCAGCACGGGGTAGCGGTAGCTACGGTTGCCGCTTTATTTGGTATGAAGTGTGATGTTTACATGGGTGCTAGAGATATTGATAATCAAAAAGTCAATGTTTTTAGAATGAAGTTACTTGGTGCCCGAGTAGTGCCAGTTAATTCCGGTCAAGGCACTTTGAAGGATGCAGTTGATGTGGCCTTACAAGCTTATGCACAAGAGGCAGCTGCTTACTATATGTTGGGTTCTGCGGTTGGGCCACATCCCTACCCAGTAATGGTACGAGATTTTCAAAAAATCGTCGGTGAAGAGATTAGAGCTCAACTTTTGGCTAGTGAAAAGAGATTGCCTGACTATGTAGTAGCTTGTGTTGGCGGAGGTTCCAATGCAATAGGTGCTTTTTATGATTTTATCCGAGAGGAAAAAGTTTCTTTGGTGGCAGTAGAACCAGCTGGTAAAGGAGTTAAATCTGGCAAACACGGTCTATCTTTATTAAAAGGTAAGAAAGGGACTGTGCATGGTTTTATTTGTAATGTATTGCAAAACCAAGCTGGTGAGATTGCTGAGTCATATAGTGCTGCCTCTGGCTTAGACTACCCCGGTGTTGGCCCAGAGCTAAGTCATTTGTCATCTGCAGGCAGATTAAAGGTAGTGGGGATTACTGACAAACAAGCGGTCAAGGCTTTCAGAACTTTGGCTAGAGAAGAAGGTATTATTCCCGCTTTAGAGTCAGCTCATGCTATAGCTTATGGTTTGAAGCTAGCCAGTAAACTGAGTAAAAACCAAATGGTAGTAATTAATCTCTCAGGCAGAGGTGATAAAGATGTGGAAAATGTTTATGAGAATTTACTTCATTCTTGATTTATAATGCTGCCTAGTGACTAGTAACTTTTAGGATAAAAATATTTATGAAAACAACTAAACAAAGAATTTTGGCCGGAATCACGCCTAGTGGCAATTCACTCCATATTGGTAACTATTTTGGTGCAGTTAAACCTCACATTGAGCTACAAAATAACCAAGAGTTAGAGACTTATTATTTTTTGGCAGATTTGCATGCTTTAACTACGGTTCACAACCAGAAAACTTTAGAAGCCAATATTACTGGAGTAGTGTTGGATTATTTAGCGCTTGGTTTAGATCCAGAAAAATCAGCTTTTTTTCGTCAGTCTCAGGTTTCGGCTCATAGTGAGTTAGCCGTAGTTTTGGCCAACTATATTTCTTATGGTCAAATGCAACGGATGCATGCTTTCAAAGACAAGTTGCAAAAGGATACTAAGGTTGGTTCGATTAACATGGGCTTATTTAACTATCCAATCTTAATGGCGGCTGATATTTTGTTGTATAAACCGACTGGTATCCCAGTTGGTGAAGATCAACGACAACATATTGAGTTGACCAGAGATATTGCAGAAAACTTCAACCGTACTTACAACCAGGAAGTTTTTCCTTTACCAGAACCGATCATTGGTAAAGAATCAGGCAAGATTATTGGTACCGATGGTCAGAGAAAAATGAGCAAGTCTCTTGGAAACACAATTGGTATTTTTGAGGATGAAGCAATCATTCGTCAACAAATTATGAGTTGTTTTACTGATCCAAATCGTAAAAAAGCCACCGATCCTGGTAGGGTTGAGGGGAATCCGATCTTTATCTACCATGATTTGCTAAATGACAACGCGGCCGAAGTTGAAGAGCTTAAAGCCAGATATAGGGCTGGGACGGTGGGTGATGTGGAAGTCAAAGAAAAATTGTTTTTGGCTCATCAAAGAACCTTTGCTCAGGCTCGTGAAAAAAGAATTGAACTAGTTAATAACCTAGAGCAAGTCAAAACTATTTTGCTTGGTGGAGCTCAAAGAGCTAATCAATTAGCGGCAGCAACTTTGCAAGAAGTTTATCAAGTAATTGGTATTAAAAATAAATTAAATTAGAAAGTAAGCATGAAACCAATCATTGAATATAGTGATTTTGAAAAATTAGATATTAGAGTCGGCAAAGTTGTTGAAGCTACAGCTCCAGAATGGAGTAAAAAGTTATTACAATTTACGGTCGATTTTGGGGCGGAAATCGGGACTAAAACGATTTTGTCTGGAATCAAAGAATGGTACTCTCCAGCTGATTTTGTCAATAACAGTTATATGTTTATTGTTAATCTGGCTGAAAGAAAAATGGGCGAGGGTGTTAGTCAAGGGATGATGATTATGGCTGATGGAGAGGGCCAACCAGTGCCCTTTGCTCTTACTCCAACAGTAGAACCAGGAACGGTTGTTCGTTAAAAATGCCTAACTGCCCTAGTTAAGCTAGTTTGAGAAAAGAGCTTTTACCAGTTATTAACAATCAAGAAAAAACGCCCAATCAACTCTGGTGGTGGTTGGTTGGAGTTAGTGCTATCGTTGGTTTATCTTTGGCTGCTGCCTCAGATAGTGCTAAAAGAGGAGTGAGAGAACGAGCTGGGGGTCGGTGCGAAAATTGTGGCGAGCAGGTTGGGTCAGCTGGAGTGGTTGGGCATTTGGATCATACAAAGATTTTGGCAAAAAATGGGCATCGTTCTAATCGCTATAACACTTTAAATAATTTGCGTTTCCATTGTTACTCTTGTGAAGCTGAGTGGCATCTTCAACATATTGGGAGAGCCAGAGATATCGGTTTATCAGAAAAAGATAATTATTCATCTTCGATTGGAAACTTGATGAGTTTATATTATTTTTCAGCACCAAAGTTTTGGCTACTTTATGAAAAACATCAAGTAAAAATCGAAGCTCTTTTTTCAAAGTTAGGTAAAGAATTACCCAGTCGTTAATTTTGTTTATTTTTGTTTGTCGTACTTTTTTGAGCTGTTTTGCATGCTACAATACCTGTCACTATGACTGAAAAGCCAGGCAATAAACAGGTTAATAAAAAACCTACACCAGATCAAAACAAGCAAAAATTACCAAAAGATATTAAAGTTTTTCAATTTAATATGAATTTAAATAACCTTTTGAATAAAGGTTTCATTTTCTTGATTTTATTTTTAATCTTCTGGCCATCACTCAAGAGTTTGTTTGGTTTTAGCCCTGCAGAATACATCTCGATTAGTCAGTTAGTGCGTGATATCAGGGATGACAAAGTCGAGAAAATTCAAGTTTCTAGCACAGAATTAAGGGGAATTTATAAGGATGATTCCAGAAAATATGCTATCAAAGAAGAAGGTCAAGAAGCTTTGTCGGTTTTAGATCGAGCTGACATTGATATTGCTACTGTTGATGTCACAGTTGAAAATGTTTCTTTCAGACAGCTTTTTTGGGAGTTAGTGATTAACTTTTTACCAATTGGGTTAATGATTTTCTTTTTCTTGTTTATGTTTCGTCAGGCGAGAGGAACTCAAGATGGAATTATGGGGATTGGTCGTAGTAAAGCTAAAGTCTTTATTAAAGGTAAACAAAACGTTACTTTTGCTGATGTTGGGGGGATGGATGAAGCCAAGAAAGAGTTACAGGAAATCGTTGATTTCTTGAAACATCCCAAAAAATACATTAAGGTTGGGGCGAGAACTCCTAAAGGAGTGTTATTGGTTGGTCCTTCTGGAACAGGTAAAACTTTATTAGCTAGAGCAGTGGCTGGCGAGGCTAATGTGCAGTTTTTATCAATTGCCGGTTCTGAGTTTATGGAAATGTTGGTTGGCGTAGGAGCTTCTCGGGTTCGTGATTTATTTGAGACAGCTAAAAAGCTTGCTCCAGCAATTATTTTTATTGATGAGATTGACGCAATTGGCCGAGTTAGAGGTCAAGGTAGCATGGGAGGACATGATGAACGAGAACAAACTCTTAACCAAATCTTGGTTGAGATGGATGGTTTCGCCAGGAATGAAAATGTGATTGTGATGGCGGCCACTAACCGAGGCGATATGCTTGATCCTGCTTTAGTTAGACCAGGTAGATTCGATCGTCGGGTCACTGTATCTCTACCAGACTTGGAAGAACGTAAATTTATCTTAAAGATTCATGCCAAAGGCAAACCTTTGTCAAAAGATTTAACTTGGGAAAAAATTGCCAAACGAACAGTCGGTTTTTCTGGTGCTGATTTGGAAAACATGATGAATGAGGCAGCGATTGCCATTGCTCGAGAAAATAGAGCTGAGATCAATATGGAAGATATCGAAGAAGCCTCGATGAAGGTCAAGTATGGACCAAGTAAAAAACGACTTCATGATGAATATGAACGGGAAATGACTGCTTATCACGAAGCGGGGCATGCGGTGTTGGCTCACGTTTTGCCATATGCCGATCCGGTACATCGAATTTCGATTGTGTCTAGAGGTCATGCCCTTGGTTATACCTTCACTCCACCAGAAAAAGATAAAGTTCAGCTACTCAAATCAGAAATGCTAGATGACTTGGTGGTAATGATGGGTGGTCGAGCCGCTGAAATGTTGGTTTATAACGAGCAGACAGCTGGAGCGAGCAATGACATTGAACGAGCTACTAGAGTGGCTAGAGCCATGGTAGTGGAGTATGGTATGAGCGACTTAGGTCCAATGAATTTTGCTCCTCAGTATGACAAAAGCTATTCTAGAATTTGGGGTGAACCTCACAAGATTTCTACCAAACTTCAAGAAAAGGTTGATACCGAAATTCAAAAATATATTGATCAAGCTCAACAAAAAGCTAGTACTTTGTTGAAAAAACATCGTAAGCAACTAGATGCTGTCACAAAGAGACTTTTGGAAGTTGAGACCTTGGATAGCGATGAGTTTGAAAAAGTCATGGCAATGAAAAAAGCCAGAAAAGAGCTAACAAGATCTTAAACCAGAGATTGTTCTCGTTTGAGTTTTTCAGTATATTTAAGGTATGTCTGCTCCAATTGTGCGTCGTTTTCCTTTGGCTCGTCGGTTATGTCGAATCTTGATAGTTATTTTCAGTTTAACTATTTTTGCGGGAATGACAGTTATTCCCTTTGAAATAAATGCCGAAAACTCACAAATCAAGACGGCTGTTGATGGGTTATGGTGGGCGATCACTACAGTGACGACGGTTGGTTACGGTGATGTGGTTCCGATCACAATTGGTGGAAGAATTATTGGGGCTGTTTTACAACTTTCTGGGGCAGTAATGTTTGGTACTTTAGTTGGTACGATTACTGTTTATTTAAACCAAGTTCAAGAAGATTATGAGTGGCGTCGAGTTCACGAAAAACTAGATAGAACAGAAGATGAATTGCTTGCTGTTAAACATAAGCTTGATTTTTTGATTAAAAATAAAGATAAAACTCCACCAACTCCGCAAAGATGGAGGATCTAAAAAAAACCCAACCTGGTAAAATAGTTAATTACTATGGAACGAAAGACTTTTTTATTAGTTGATGGTCATGCTTTGATTTATCGCTCGTTTTATGGTTTTCCTAAAGAATTAACCACTAAGACTGGTCAATTAATTAACGCCGTTTATGGCTTTTCCAGAATTTTATTAACAGTGATCAATAAACAAGAACCAACTCATATTGCGGTGGCTTTTGACCATCCTAAACCTACCAACAGACACAAAGAGTTTGCTGATTACAAAGCAAATCGACCAACGATGCCAGAAGAGCTCCAACCTCAGGTAGAAATGATTAAAGAAGTGGTTAAGGCTTTGAATATTCCCCAATTTGAAGTTGAAGGTTTCGAGGCGGATGATTTGATCGGTACAATCAATCGTAAGGTAGAAACACTAGATAAAAAGTTGCTAACAGTAATTTTAACTGGCGATAAAGATATGTTGCAACTAGTTGATAATGATACTCATGTTTATTTACCAGCTAGAGGTAAGTTTCAACAGGATAAGGAGTATGATATTCAAGCAGTAACGGAGAAACTCGGTGTGATGCCGGCACAAGTTCCAGACTTAAAGGGATTAATGGGTGACAGTTCAGATAATATTCCTGGTGTAAAAGGAATTGGTCCCAAAACAGCGAGTGCGTTGATTCAAAGGTTTGGAACAGTTGAAGGAGTTTATCAAGCTTTAGAAACTGGAGTTGAGGATCCAGTCTTTACTCCATTAGTTAAGAAAAAATTACTAGCAGACAAAAGCAATGCCTTCGCTAGTAAAAGTTTAGCCACGATTGTGACAGCGGCACCAATTGAGTTTGCCCTGAATGATTGCTTGGTGAATTCTTATGACAAGGAAAAAGTTGCTCAGTTATTTATTGATTTGGATTTTAAATCACTTATTAGAATATTACCTCAAGATACTTTTGAGACATCGGTACAGGAGGCCTTGTTTTAATGAGTTCAGTAACTAATCAATCTCTTAAAGTCGCTTTGGTTCACGATTATTTGCGTGAATTTGGAGGTGCAGAAAGAGTGCTTGAAGCCTTACATCAACTTTATCCTGAGGCTCCAGTTTATACAGCATTTTTTGATCGAAAAGCTTTGGGAGTCCATGCCGGGCGGTTTGTTGATTGGGATGTTAGAGAAACTTGGTTAGCCAAATTGCCACTATTCAAAAAGCTTTATTCTCCGCTCAGATTTTTGGCTCCATGGGCTTTTGCATCATTAGATTTATCCGCTTATGATTTGGTGATTTCTTCTTCTAATGCTTACTTTGCTAAGGCAGTAAAAGTCAAAAATGGCAAGCACATTTGTTACTGTCACACACCTCCTCGAGTTCTTTATGGTTATTCGGCAATGAGTGATTGGCAAAGTAATCCCTTGATGAAGTTTGCTGGCCAGCTTCTTAATCATTTTATGAGAATAGTTGATGTTAAGATTTCTAGAGAAAGAGTCGATTTGTTCATAGCTAATTCCCAAGAAACTGCCAGTAGAATTAAAAAATTTTATCGTCTAAATGCAGAAATTGTCTATCCACCTGTTTTTTTAACAGTTCAGCAGCCAGTTCAAACTAAAAAAGGTGATTATTTTTTATATGTTAATCGCTTGGCTTTAGCTAAGCATCCAGAATTGGCAGTACAAGCTTGTACTGAGTTAAAGCTACCTCTTAAGGTTGTGGGAACAGGTAAAATGCTTAATAAATTACAGCAAATCGCCGGTGATAATGTTGAGTTTTTAGGTGCAGTTTCTGATGAAACTTTAACCAAGTTGTATCAGGAAGCAAAAGCTCTGCTTTACCCGGTTGAGTATGAGGATTTTGGAATGGTGCCGGTAGAGGCAATGCTTTATGGCACACCAGTCATTGCTCATGATTCTGGTGGTCCCAGAGAAACGGTAGTGAATGGTAAAACAGGAATTGTTTTTACAGATTTAACGGTCTCAGGCTTAAAAGCAGCAGTTAAAGATTTCAATAATAGTCAGTTTTCTAGTTCAAAAATCAAAGAATGGGCAAAGAACTTTGGTAAAGAACAATTCAATCGGGGAATTAAGCAGGCTATTGACTCTATTTTGGCCAAATAGCTGCAAACTATTGACTTCCTAGCACTCAGCCCTTATTATTGCTAATATATGATCGATCTCGTCGCGCGCCAGATACAAATTTTACGGGCTATTATCGAGGAATTTATCGAAACTGCTAAGCCAGTTGGTTCTGAGACGATTGATAAAAAATACAATATTGGTGTTTCTCCAGCTACGATTCGTAATGAAATGGTTTACTTGACTAAACAGGGTTATCTTAGAAAATCACATATTTCTGCTGGCAGAATTCCTACTCCTCTGGCTTTACGTCTTTATGTTAATGAATTAATGAAAGAAAAAGAGTTATCAGTCGCTGATGAAGTCAGCGCCAAAGAAAAGATCTGGAAACATCGCCAAGAAACAGATGCTTTACTTTATGAGGCAGCGAAGTTATTGGCTGATAAATCTGGAGCGGTTGGTTTGGCTATGTCTGATACTGATCATCGAATTTACCACTCTGGTTATGCCAACTTACTTAATATGCCAGAGTTTTTTGACATTAGAGTGACTAGGAATGTGCTTAACCTAATTGAAGAAGTTGATATGATTAAGGAAGTTTTTGGTCTTGGTCAAAGTGAAAACCTAGTTCACTTGGTCTATGGCAAAGAGTTGGGAAATAAAAACTTAGAACCAATTAGTGTTATTTACACTAATGTCAATGCTGCAGGTAGACCTTGCAAACTAGGGGTGCTTGGTTCTCACCGTTTTGACTATCCATATGTCATTCCAATGTTAAAGTACTTTAAAGGGTTAATTGAAGAAATAGCAGGGTAAATTAACAAATTTGTTACGAAAAGTGTCAGGTTAGTATGAGGTAACCCCATTAGGGGCTGGGGCATTTTTCTTTTACTTTGAAATTATGAAAAAAACAACATCACCAACCAACCAAGATAAGAAACTTGAAGTTAAGCTTCTTGCTTTGGAAGAACAGCTTAAGGTTGCTTCAGAAAAAGAAAAAAGATCTTTGGCTGATTATCAGAATTTATTGAGACGTACTCAAGAAGAACGGTTGAAAGGTATTAAATTAGCAAATCAATCATTAATGGAAGATCTAATTCAACCTTTAGAACATTTGGAAATGGCAGCTGCTCAACTTAACGATCCAGGTTTGAATATGGTTTTAGACCAGTTAAAGAAAGTTTTAGTCAATGCTGGCTTGGAAGAAATTGAAGTGATGGGAAAAGATTTTGATGTTAATTTAATGGAGGCAGTTGAAAAAAAAGGTCAAGGCAATAAAGTGATTGAAGTGGTGCGCAAAGGTTACAAACTTAACGGAGTAGTGATTCAGCACGCTAAAGTAACCTTGGCATAACTCTCAGCACCAATATCAAACTTATGCTAGCAGTCATTTGACTTGTTTGCTAAAATATAGTACAAATAACAATTATTAATTAGTAAATATTTGCAAAAAAATAAACATAAGGAGGAAATATGGCAGACTCTGGAAAAATCATTGGTATTGATCTTGGAACCACCAACTCTGCAGTGGCAGTGATGGAAGGTGGCTCCCCCAAAATTATCGCAACCGCAGAAGGAAGAAATACTTTTCCTTCAATTATTGCTTTCAAAGGTGATGAAGTAATTGTCGGTGACGCGGCTAAGCGACAAATGGTAATGAACCCAACTTCGACAGTTCATTCAGTGAAACGTTTCATGGGTCGTAAAGCTGGTGATAAAGAAGTGAAAAATGCTTTGAAACATATTGCTTACGAAGTGACTGATGGTAAAGATGGAATGGCGGTGGTTAAGGTGAGTGGTAAAACTTTAACTCCTCAAGAAATCTCTGCTAAAGTATTGGCTAAAGCTAAGGCTGATGCTGAAAGTTATTTAGGTGAAACTGTGACTAGAGCGGTGATTACTGTGCCAGCCTACTTTGATGATTCTCAACGCCAAGCTACCAAACAAGCTGGTGAGATTGCTGGTTTGAAGGTAGAACGGATTGTTAATGAGCCAACCGCAGCGGCTTTAGCTTATGGTTTGGACAAAAAAGGCAGTAAGACCATCGCAGTTTATGATTTGGGTGGTGGTACTTTTGATATCTCGATTTTGGAGATTGGTGATGGTGTTTTTGAAGTCAAATCAACCAATGGTGATACTTTCTTGGGTGGTGATGACTTTGATAATGCTATTATCGAGTATGTTTTGGCTGAGTTTAAGAAAGAACATGGTAAAGATTTAGCCAAAGATCCTCAAGCGATGCAACGCATTAAAGACAGTGCCGAAAAAGCTAAAATTGAACTGTCTTCTGCCCAACAAACAGAAATAAACCAACCTTTTATTGCACAAGGTGATGCTGGTCAACCTCTTCATTTAACTATGACTTTAACTAGATCAAAACTGGAAGAATTAGTTGATGACTTGGTTAAAAAATCTTTTGAGCCGGTTAAAAAAGCCTTAAGAGACGCCAAGCTTGAAGCCAAGGATATTGGTGATGTGATTTTGGTTGGTGGGCAAACTAGAATGCCTAGGATTCAGGAGGAAGTGAAGAAATTCTTTGGTAAAGATCCACATAAGGGGGTAAATCCAGATGAAGTAGTAGCCATTGGGGCTGCTATTCAAGCCGGAGTAATTGGTGGGGATGTTTCTGATGTGGTATTACTTGATGTTACCCCGCTAACCCTGGGTCTTGAGACTCTGGGTGGGATTCGAACTCCTTTGATTGAAAGAAATACCACTATTCCCACCAGTAAATCACAGGTTTTCTCTACGGCAGCTGATAATCAAACCCAAGTTGAGATCAATGTCTTGCAGGGTGAAAGAGAAATGGCTGCTGATAACAAAAGTTTGGGTCGATTTGTTTTGGATGGAATTCCTCCAGCACCTAGAGGAGTGCCTCAAGTTGAAGTCACTTTTGATATTGACTCAAGTGGCATCTTGAATGTTTCTGCTAAAGATAAAACTTCTGGCAAAGAGCAAAAGATCACTATTCAGAACAGCACTAATTTATCTGATGATGAAGTTGAAAAAATGAAGGCTGATGCTGAGAAACACGCTGAAGAAGATAAAAAGAAGAAAGAGTTGATTGAAACCAAAAATAAGGCCACTAGTGTTGCTTTTGAAATGGAGAAACAGCTCAAAGATTATGGTGATAAGTTGGATAAGAAAGATAAAGAAGTCATCGAAGAGAATGTTAAAAAACTCAAAGAGATGGCAGAAAAAGATGATGTTACCAAAGAAGCTTTGGATAAAGCCACGGAAGAAACTTTGACTTCAGCTCAGAAATTAGGCGAAGCGATGCAAAAGGCACAAGCGGCTGAAGCTAATAAAGAGGCTGGCAAAGATGAAAAGGGCAATAAAAAAGCAGAAAAAGCTGGTGATAAGAAAGATGCTGAGGAAGGTGAAGTAGTTGAGGAATAACAAACTTTAAGTTTGCAGAACATGGATGGCCTCGCGAAAGCGGGGCCTTTTTTATTTTAGAAATAAATCATCTCCCCAATTTTTAAAAAACTTGCTATGCTCAGGTGATGAAACTTTCGGTAATTGTCCCAGTTTATAACGAGCAAGCAACGGTAGCAGAGATCTTGAAAAGATTAATCGTGGTGCCAGTAGTTAAAGAAGTAATTGTGGTTAATGATGGTAGTTCTGATAACACTGACAAAGAAATCAATAAATTTTTACAGTCAAAGAAAAAAGGGGTAAAGAAGATTTCTTACCTTAAAAAGACAAATGGTGGCAAGGGTTCAGCTATTCGTTTTGGTTTAAAGAAAGTCACTGGTGATTACACCCTTATTCAAGATGCAGATTTGGAGTATGACCCAAGTGATATTCCAGCTTTAATAGAACATATTATCAAAGGAAGAGTAGATGTAGTTTATGGCTCACGCTTTATTGGGCCACACTCTAATTTGTTGTTTTGGCATCGGTTGGGTAATAGTTTGCTGAATTTTTTGGTTAATATTTTGTACGATACTACACTCACTGATATGGAGACTTGTTATAAAGTTTTACCAACAAAACTTTTTCGTGAGTTAGATATTCAATCCAATAAATTCGATATGGAGCCAGAAATTACCTGCAAACTCCTAAAAAGAGGAGTGAAGATTTTTGAAGTACCGATTACCTATGTCGGTCGTGATTTTTCTGAAGGTAAGAAAATTTCGTGGCGTGATGGGATTGATGCTTTGCGGGTGATTTTTGGTTTGCGGATTTTGCCGTAAACAGAAATTAAAATTATGAATTTACTTGCTAGTTGTCAGAAATATTTTCGAAAAGAAAAATCTCAATTTTGGTTGGTCTTTCTTATATTTATTGTTCTCAGATTTTTACCCTTTTTATTCGGAAAAACTTTAGTTTTTGGCGACAATTATTCACTAATGATGCCAGGCAAAATCTTTACGGCAGAGTGGCTCAAACAAGGAGTTTTACCACTCTGGAACCCGTATGTTTTTGCTGGGATGCCGTGGGTGGCAGATATCAATCAATCGGTACTTTATCCCAGTACGTTGTTGTTTTTAATTTTTTCTCCAGCTGTTGCTTTGAATTTACTGTTAATTTCTCACGCATTAATTGCTTATAGTGGCATGTATCTACTAGCCAAGCTTTGGTTCAAAGATCATTGGTGGGCAATTTTGGCTGGCGGGCTGTGGATGTTCTCAACCCAGGTAAGTGGCAGTATGAATAATTTTTCTACGTTGCAGTCAATTGTTTGGTTGCCCTGGTTGTCATATTTGGGGTTGCAGTTAGTTAAAGCACCAAAGAGCAGAGTTTGGTTTAGTGTGATTGTGGCCTTACAATTCTGGGGTGGTTATCCTCAACATGTTTTATATGGCATTGGTTTGGCTGTTTTATTATCTGCTTTCATATCTTTCCAAGCTAAAAAACTCAACTTGATAAAGTGGCTAAAGGCATGGAGTATTACTGCTGGTTTGGTGTTATTAGTTTCTGCAGCCGCCTGGTTGCCGTTTGTCCAGATGTTAGTAAACTCCACCAGGATGGAGCAAACAGCAGAGCAAGCTTTAGTTGGCTCATTAAACCCAGCGATGTTGATCAAGTTTTTCTTACCTTACTTTTTTGATAATCCGGCTGTGGGTATGAAGTGGGGGCCAGCTTGGAATGGCCAACCTAATGTGGGAATTTATGTGACGTGGTTGGGCTGGTTAGCAATTGGGATAACTTTTATTCAAAGTCTATTTAGCAAATCGAAAACTTGGTTAAAAAAACTTGATCGCGAAATGATTTTATTTAGTATTTTTATCGTAGTGACATTAATCTTTTCACTAGGTGAGTACTTACCAGGATTTAATTTTTTTCAACAGATTTTTCCATTATTTAGAGTGGCTCGTTATCCCAGCATGGTAATGATTATGACCAATGTTGTGGTGATTTTGTGGACAGTGAAAGCATTAAAGAGCTGGCAAATGACAACTCAACAATATCGTTTATTTTTAAGTTTGGGAGTGGGAGGACTGGTGGTTGGATTAGTTGGTTTGGGAGTGTGGCAGTACGGGTTTGAATCGGCTTGGAAGATCATTGATAAGTTCGCTTCTTCTTCGCTTTCTAGTAGCCCCTTTCATACCCTAGAGCGAGATAAAATTATTTTACTCGAAATAGCAAAAAACATTTTATTTAACAGTATTTTCTTTATTGCATCATTGTACTTTTTTTACCAGAAAAAAAACCGAATTGTTATCACGATTTTAATATTAGAGATTTTAGTTAACACTCAAGGAATGTTTTATTTTGCACCCAATAAAATCTACGACTCTGTTACAGCCAACTCCGATCAATTAATGGCGCAATTGGGACTGGAAGAAACTAAAACTAACTACCGAATTTTAACTCGTAATGTTAATACTCCTTACACCGATTATGGTTCTTATTGGGAAGCGATGGTGGTGCGCAAACCATTTTCTGATTCTTTTGTGGATGACCAAGAATTGAAAGAGTTTAAGCATGTTCAGAATTTACGTGATGGCATGACGCCCAATTGGAACATGGTGTTTGGGGTCTCTACTATTCATGGTTACACGACTTTGTTGCCACAAGACTTTGCACACTTATGGCAAACTTCTGCTAGCCCAAGAATTAATTTTGTAGATGAAATTGAGCCCAGCAATCGGTTGTTGGATGAATGGGCAGTGAAATATTACTTGGTAGATAGTTGGTTCAAAGTAGAAGAGGATTTAAGTGCCTTTGAACGAGTTGGTGGGGTAGGTAAAGTTGAGTTAGTAGGAGGAGCTGGAGAGATCAAAAGTGAAGCAAGGTGGCAAGTTTTAGCAAGACCAACTGCTTTATCTAGGTTTAGATTTGAAGATGGCAGTAGTGACGGGATTGTAATCAAAGCAGAAAATCCCAGTAGGATTGATTTGCACATTAACAGCCAAGACCACCAGTATTTGATTATGGCCGATCGCTATGATCAAGACTGGCGAGTATTTGTAAATGGCCAAGAACAACCAATAGAAAATTTTAATCAGATGAGAAGAGTTAGCTTGAGTGATGGAGCTGAACAGATTAGCTTTGTTTACTATCCCAGGTTGTTTGTTGTCAGTTTAATAATTAGTAGTTTAACTTTGTTGGGATTGGGAGGTTGGTTATGGCAGCAACAGAGGAAATCAGTCAACCAATAACTTGGGAGCAACTAGTTCCTGAGGAGGTTCGGCAAGCCCTAGCTAGTCATGAAATGGTGGTGTGGTGTTGGGCGTGCAATCAAGTTTTGTATGAGGCTACAGCAAAAAATGTAGTAACAACCAGAGTAGCTATGAGTAGTGCAACAGACCACGAGAATGCTTTTACCACCGTAGATCATGAAGTAGATATCTTTTTTAAAGGAGATGAATTAGCAAATTAGGTACTAAAAAACCCACTGTTAGGTGGGTATTTTAATCTCTCAACAGTTTTCAAAATAAATTAAAAACTCTTGAAAGTGGACCGGCTTTCGCCGGTCCACCATCTGAAGATTGGTTCGCTTATGGGGTGATGAACACGCCTGTTCCATCATCGAGGACAGTGGATGGAACATCGCCATTCCACTTTGTACCCCACTTGATGTATTCAATCAGCGCCGGCGTCAAGCTGGCACTGACCAGGGTGTTAGCTTCGGCTTCCGCTGCCGCTTCTGTCAGGATAACGTAGGCTTTTGCATCAGCCGCAATCTTGTCTGCTTCAGCTTGCCCTTCTGCCGCGATAACGGCTGAATCGGCTGCCTGTTGCGAGTTGATGATTGCGATGTCGGCTGTGGCTTGGGCTTTGATTACGCGTTGGTTTTCCTGGTGTTGAACGACCTGTTCTTGGTTCTCTTCGTAGATGGCAGTTTGCAGTGCGGTTTGAGCCTTACTGCGTTCAGCCTGCCATTCGCCCATGTCTGGCTGGCGAAAACCGAAAGAAATCACGGTGATGAAGCCATCGGCTTCCGCCGTAATCAGGTCTTGGACGGTAGAATTGTAGGCGTCGATGTTGGTCATCAACTGTTCTGCCGTTTTATTCCGGGTAACGTTGCGGGCTTCTTCGAGAGCTGGCGTCTTGATTACGCCAACGATGGCATTTTCCAGCGTGCCATACTCTTCGTAGAGAGCCATTGCATCAGAAGCGTTGACTTTCAGCCTGAGCTGGAAGGGAATATCACCATCAACACCATCAGCAGTATTGACATCCATATCCCAGGTTCGATAGTGTTCTGAACCGTGTTCATGGGGGCTACTGTTGGTAGAGAAAGTGAATTCTCTGGTAGTGAAGATGACCACTTGGTCTCGGTAGCCAATAATAAAGTGGGGACCGGGGTTGAGCGTACCAACGGCTTTACCCTGGTTGAGTTGCACACCCACCGAGCCTTGGTCAATGACGACATAAGAATTACGGAAGTAACCAGGACCGAAAATCAGCCCAGCCACCACCACAAAAGTCATCACTGATAGGAAAATCGGCATTGCAATACCACCGCCTTTAACCATGTTCTGGTCGCGGAAGTATCTGACAGCGAAGAATACCGCCACTGAAGCAATCAGAGCGACAATCACGGCAACCACAGCGAGGGTGATGCCATCAGCAACTGTGCCGCCAACACGAACTGTTTGGAGCATTGGGGCAACGTAGTCGCCGCTTGCTGTACCAAGGGACATATCTTCAGGTGTTGAGCCACTGCAGGCAGCAAGCAACACCGTTGGGGCAATCATCATGACTGCCATAGCAAAGAGGACGTTCTTCTTCATTTGGAATTTCTCCATGAATTTTGATAGTCAGCCCTTGCCGAGGACAGTTGTATGTCCAAGAAGACAGGTACTGCCGTCTTCTTCACCAAATTTGATGAGGAAAACGGCAGACCCGTCTTTTTTTTTGTAAGCAAATAATCTTTCAGATGTTAAAGAACATCTTTATGAAATTAATTACCAAAAGCTAATTTTGGCGTAGCTTCACAAAGAAGAAGATTATTATAGCAGAATACATCCAATATGTCAATATTATAGGATTATTTTTTTATTTCAAACTTGCAGTTTGAATCTTTAGCACTCTACCATTTTCTCTGCTTAATTTTTTCAAAATTCCTTGTTACAATCACTACATTCTATGTCAACCAAACGTGATTATTACGAGATTTTAGGAGTTACTAAAACTGCTTCCCAGCCAGAGATTAAGGCTGCTTATAGGAAGATGGCGCTCAAATACCATCCAGATAAGAACAAGGAAAAAGACGCCGAGGCCAAGTTTAAAGAAATCAATGAAGCTTATCAAATTTTGTCTGATGACAAGAAACGCCAAGCTTATGATCAATTTGGTCATGCTGCGTTTGATCCTGCCTCAGGAGGCTTTGGTGGTGGTAATCCGTTTGGCGGTTTTCAACAGGGACCATTTACTTGGACTTATCAGACTTCTGGTGGCGGTGCTCCTGACTTTGATTTTAATGATCCATTTGAGATTTTTGAGTCATTTTTTGGTGGTGGTTTTGGTCGGGCCGCGCGTCGTCCCAGATATGGTCTTACCATTGAGTTTATGGAAGCTGTCCATGGAGTGACTAAAGAGGTTGAGATCGAGGGTAAAAAACAAAAAGTAAAGATTCCCGCTGGGGCCAATGATGGTACTCGGATTCGTTTTGAAAACTTTGATGTGACTATCGAGGTAAGACCTCATGAACGATTCAAAAGAGATGGTTATGATGTTTTCTTAACTGAAAAAATCTCGATTTCTACAGCCGTTTTGGGTGGCACCATTGAGATTCCTACCTTGAGGGAAGATCATCTTAAGATGAAGATTAGACCAGGAACTCAATCAAATAGTCTTATTAGATTGAGAGATGAGGGTGTACCTAGACTTAGATCTAGGGGTAATGGTGACCTTTATGTCAAGATTGTGGTCGAGATTCCAGAGAAACTCTCCAGAGAACAAAAGAGACTTTTCAAAGAGCTAGAGAAAGCAGGTCTTTAATTTTGACTAGCTCTGAGGTTTTTAATATTTTCTAGACTTATGTTATAATAGCCTCTGGCGAAATACTGATAGAGACGGACTCACTTTTGGTCGCGTCTTTTTTCATATTAGAGCCAAAATTAAATAATTTGAAATAAAAAATAAAAAAGGAAGAAAATGCCAAACATTTCTACTGTAGCTAGAACTGAGTTCGCGGCTGCTATTGCGCAAATTGCCTCTGAAAGAAAAATCGATCCTGCTTCTATTTATGAAGCAATTCGTCAAGCTTTAGTATCTGCTTATCGCAAACAAATGGGTTTTTTGGATGAAGAATTCCATTATTATGTAGATCTTAACGAAGACACTGGCGAAGCTCGGATCTTAAAAGCTCCGGTTTTGGCTAGAGATGAAGAGACTTTAGAACCAACCGAGTGGGATGAAAAGAAATCAGAAGATGTGACTCCCGCTGGTTTTGGCAGAATTGCGGCTCAAACAGCCAAGCAAGTTATTTTGCAAAAAATTCGTCGATCAGAAAAAGATCAGATTATCTCTGAATTTGAAGATAAAGTTGGTCAAATCATGACTGGTCAGGTGCTCAGAATGGATCGCAGAAATGTGATTATGGATTTGGGTAGAGGTCATGGTTGGATGCCACCAGAAGAACAAATGCGAGGTGAGTTCTATCGACTCAACTCTCGTCTGGCGGTATTAATTAAAGATATCCGTGAGACTAATCGTGGTCAAGTAGTGGTTGTTTCCAGAGCTGATAAAGACTTGGTGGCCAAACTATTCGATCGTGAAGTACCAGAGGTTTCTTCTGGAGCTGTTGAGATAGTTTCTTTGGCTCGTGAAGCTGGGGTAAGAACCAAGTTGTCAGTTAGATCCACTCAAGAAGGCGTTGATCCAGTTGGTTCTTGTGTTGGTCAACGTGGTGTTCGTGTTCAAAAAGTCATTGAAGAACTAAATAACGAAAAAATCGATATTATTCCTTTCTTTGAAGACCCTGTTTTATACCTCAAGGGTGCCTTGGCTCCTGCTGAGAATTTATTGATTGAAGTTGATCAGGATAAACAGTTAGTGACTGTAACTGCTCCAGATGACCAACTATCTTTGGCGATTGGTCGTGGTGGGCAAAATGTTCGTTTGGCTGCCAAGTTAACGGGCTATAAAATCACCATTAAGTCAGCTACTGGTAAAGTTCAATCTCAAGCTACTGGTAAAGAAGAGTACGAAATCGATACTTTTGTTGGTTTAACTGAAGAAACCAGAGCTATTTTGATTGAACACAAGCTCACTACCCTTAATGATTTGATTCGTTTTGAGGAAAAATGGTTGGCTATGGAAGATTTGGCCGATGAACAAAAAGAAATTCTCAGAAAGAAAGTGGTAGCAGATAAAAAAGCTCAAGCAGAGAGAGAAGTAGAAAAAGCTACTTTAGCTGCTGAGTTTAAAGAAGAAGTTACTGAATAAAGGAATCCTAGTCTATGGCATTAATAGCTCGTCCACCAATTGTTACAATCTTGGGTCATGTTGACCATGGCAAGACGAGTTTGTTGGATTACATTCGTAAAACTAATGTTCAAGCCAGAGAGCAAGGAGGCATTACTCAACATATTGGTGCTTATAGTATTCAACATCAAGGCAAACAGCTTACTTTTATTGATACTCCTGGTCATGCTGCCTTTAACAAAATGAGACAACGCGGAGCTCAGATTACTGATATCGTGGTGCTTGTAGTAGCTGCTAATGATGGTGTCAAACCACAAACAATAGAATCAATTCGTTACATAAAAGAAGCAAATGTTCCTTTTTTGATCGCAATCAATAAAATTGATATTCAAGATATCAGAACAGATAATGTTAAAGCTCAATTAGCGGAGCATGAAGTTATTGTTCAGGATTTTGGTGGCGATATCGAAGTGGCTGAGGTTTCAGCTAAAACTGGTCAAGGAGTAGACAAATTGTTAGAAACTATTTCTTTAATGGCTGAACTTCAGGAATTAAAGGCTGACCCAGAGCTACCTTTAGAAGCAGTAGTGATTGAGTCTTCCAAAGATCCTCGTAAAGGCCCTTTGGTTAGTGTGATTGTTCAACAAGGTACTTTAGCAACCAGACAAGATATTTTTATTGATGACACTATTCAAGGTAGAGTTAAATTATTAACTGATGAAACCGGTCAACAACTAACCGAAGTCAAGCCTGGTTATCCAGCAGAGATTATTGGCTTGAAAGATGTCCCAGAAGTGGGTTCAATTGTTAAAGAGCTTGGCCGAGAATATCAACCAGCGGTGGTGGAACAGGTTGCTGTTAGTGAAGTTGATGAATGGGCAGGTTTTGATATTGATGGGGTCTTTGGCGATAAGATCAAAATGAATCTGATTGTGAAAGCAGATGTCAAAGGGACTCTTGAGGCTATTGAACAGAACATTGATCCAGATAGTGTTAATTTAATCTTGGCTGGAGTCGGACCTGTAACTGAACAGGAACTTGAACTAGCTCAGACTAGTAAGGCTTTAGTGATTGCCTTTGGGATGAAAGTGCCAAGAGCGACTAAAAATTTTGCCAAAACACTAGGTGTTAAGGTTAAAGAATATGGAATTATTTATCACTTGATCGAAGATTTGCAAAAACAAATGCTTAAGATTTTGGAACCAACGATTGATGAAGTAATCACTGGTGAAGCAGAGATTGTGCAGATTTTTGAGATGAAGGGTGACAAAATTGCTGGCGTGAGAGTGAAAACTGGTGAAATCAAAAAGCCAGACCTTCTTCACCTCAAACGAAATGATCAAATTGTGGCCAACCCAGTGATTGCTAATATGAAACATGGTAAAGACGATATTTTGGTTATCAAAACTAAAAACGAAGGTGGTCTCACTTTTAAAAATAAAAAATTAGATTTCCAAGTAGGCGATGTGATTATTGCCTATAAAAAAGAAGATGAGGAGTAAACTCAATAAAAAAGATCGAGTGTGATATAATCCACTCTCTAGTATAAGGGTTACTTTATTAAGCAGGCTCAGGCTCGCTTTATAAGGGAAGGAAATAAATACCATGGCACTATCAAAAGTCCAAAAAACTCAACTTGTTAAAGATTTTCAACTCTTCGAGGGTGATACTGGTTCTCCAGAAGTTCAGGTCGCTTTATTGACCGCTTCTATTCAAGAACTCACCGATCACTTGAAGAAACACAAAAAAGATAATCACTCCAGAAGAGGTTTGTTAAAACAAGTCTCCAAAAGACGTCGTTTACTTAGTTTCTTGCAAGGTAGAAGTGAAGAGCGCTATGCTAAGTTGATTGAAAAACTAGGCTTGAGTAAATAAGTAATTTATTTTGCAAATAAAAGCCCTCATTAACTTGGGGGCTTTTTTGTTGTTTTTCCTGTATAATATCTTTCATCGGGAGTGTAGTTTCCTCGATTGGCAAGGAGTGGTTGAACCACAGGTACTCCCTGCTTATTGAGGAATTATTATCAGATGCAAAAGCATTCCCTTAGTATTTATGAATAGGTTAGCTCTCACTCGAGCTGAATTAACACGCAAGGAATACCTTGATCGTGTCGGTTTGGTGAACTAACAGAAAGAACAAAATGGGTTATCCAAAATATCCAGATACATATAAAAAGACCTTCACTTTAGGAGGCAAAGAAGTAACAGTCGAAATCGGTAAGTTTTCTGAACAAGTTAGCGCTGCTGTTTTAGTTACCTGTGGTGAAACAGTGGTTCATTCCACCGTAGCTTTGGGTAGAAAAGTTGATCTTGGTTATTTTCCACTCTCTGTTGAGTTTGCGGAAAAGCTTTATGCAGCTGGAACGATTAAAGGTTCTAGATGGATCAAGAGAGATGGTCGTCCTGCAGATGATGTGATTTTAAAAGCAAGAGTGATTGATCGTTCTTTAAGACCAATGTTCCCAGATGGGATTACTAATGAGGTTCAGGTGATTAACACGGTGCTTTCTTATGACGAAGAAAACGATCCAGACATGTTGGGTTTACTTGGCAGTGCGATTGGTTTATCTATTTCAGAAATTCCTTTTGACGGTCCTTTGGCTGGTTTGAGAGTAGGTTATAGAAAAGAAACCAATGAGTTTTTGATTAATCCAACTCAAACAGAACAAGAGACTAGTGATCTGGATTTAATTGTTTCTGGTAATGCCAAAACTATTGTGATGGTTGAAGCTGGAGCTAATGAAGTCTCTGAAGCTGTGGTCATCGAAGGAATGGTGTTAGCTCAGGAAAAATTGGGCGAAGTTTGTCAGGTGATTGAAGAAATTACCGCTGAAGTTGGTAAAGATAAATTAGAATTAGTTTCTGAAGAAGATCGAGCTAAGACCTTCGCTGTTGAAGAGTTGGCAGCCAAGATCTATGAGAGCTTTGCTAAAGAAATTAGAGAGATTGTCGAGACTAGTGGTCGCTTATTACCCACTAATGAAGCAGAAGTAAAAGTAGCTATTTTTGAGAAACTTAATGCTGGAGTTGAAGACGAAGCAGCTCAGGTGACTGAAAAACAAATCAGTGAGGCCTTACATTTACTGACCAAAAAAGAGGCTCGTAAAATGATCTTGGATGAAGGTGTTCGTCCAGACGGTCGTAAAACCACTGAAATTAGACCAATTTGGTGTGAAGTGGATTTGTTTGCCAGAACTCATGGTTCTGCCATGTTCAAACGAGGAGCTACTCAGGCTTTAACCGTAACCACTTTGGCTGATCCAACTTTGGGCCAGTTAATCGAGAGTATCGATGGTGAAGAAACTAGACATTACATTCACCATTACAATATGCCTCCTTATGCCTCTGGAGAAGTCGGTAGATTTGGTTTTCCAAAGCGTCGTGAGATTGGTCATGGAGCTTTGGCTGAAAGAGCTTTATTGCCTATGATTCCAAGTCAAGCAGAGTTCCCTTATACGATTCATGTGGTTTCTGAAATCATGAGTTCTAACGGTTCAACCTCACAGGCTTCTGTTTGTGGTTCCACTTTATCTCTAATGTCTGCTGGAGTGCCTATTAAACGTCCAGTTTCTGGTATTGCCATGGGGTTGATGAGTGATGGGGAAAAGTATGTGGTGCTATCTGACATCCAGGGCTTAGAAGATCATGTTGGTGACATGGATTTCAAAGTAGCTGGTTCTGAACAAGGTATTACAGCTATTCAAATGGACATCAAACTTAAAGGAGTTTCTAGACAAATTTTGGAAGAAGCCCTTGCTCAAGCTAAAGAAGGTAGATTGCATATCTTGGCTGAAATGATGAAAGTAATTGATACTCCAAGAACCAGTCTTTCTCAATACGCACCTAAGGTGGTTCAAATCGAGATTCCAGCTGATAAAATTGGTGAACTGATCGGTCCAGGAGGAAAAATGATTAAGTCTATTATTGAAGAAACTGGAGCTGAAGTTAATGTCGATGAAGATAAAGATAAAGAAATCGGCATTGTTAACATTTCTTCATCTGATCAAGCTAAAATCGAAGCAGCGGTGTCCAAGGTCACTGGTTTGGTGAGAGTAGTTGAGGTTGGGGATGAGTTTGATGGTGAAATTACCAGAGTAGAAAACTATGGAGTTTTTGTCGAATATCTTCCAGGTAGAGAAGGTTTGGTTCACGTTTCAGAAATGTCAGCTGACAGAATCGAAGATGTGACTTTGGTGGCCAAGGTTGGCGATCAGGCCCATGTCAGAATCTCTGAAATCAAAGAAGACGGCAAGATTGGTCTATCGATGTTGACCGCTGAGCAATCAGCTGAGAAAAAGAAAAACGGTAATGGTGGTGGAGACAGAGGTGGCAGGCGAAATGATCGTGGCAATGGTGGTCGTAGATTTTCTAGAGACAACCGAGGTGGAGATAGAAGAGGTGGTTTTAGATCAAGAGATGGCTTCCGTTAAACTCTAAATAGACAACCCAGAAAGCCCTGCTTACTGCGGGGCTTTTTTTTGAGGTTTCTAGTCGATATACTGGTTAAGTGAAAATTTCTGCCCTACAAAAAAATGGCATTGGTTTGTTAGCTTTGGATGAGGCTTATACTTTTGCTGAGCAGCTGGGCCTAAGCTTGGATGAACCAACTAACTTGGAAAATCTTAATGCCTTGTTAGTGAGGTTTTTGATTCTTTATACAGAATATACGACCGGAGTAGTTCTCGATCCTACTTATTCATTACCTTTTTTGAGTTATAAACATAATAACTCTGGTTTAGTTATTCGCTTGGGTCGTGAACAAGAACAAGATCCTATGGGGTTGCCTCAATTTATTCCTCAATGGGGTATTGAAGATGTCAGAAACAATTATGGGGTGGCTAAGTTGGAGTTGTTTTATCATCCGGCTGAAGAGTTAGCAGTTGAGAAAAAAAAACTAGTGGCTGATTTGTTTGATTTTTGTCAGTATGAAGGAATAGATTTTCTTTTAAAGTTAATAATTTATCATCCTCCAGGTAAAACTTTGGATAAAGTAGAGTTCCAGGAAACTCAGCTAGAGGCTGTGGGGGAACTGCAGCGTTTTGCTAGTTTATTAGCTTTGCAGTATCCTCAAGATCCTTTGGCAACTGCTACTTTGACCAGTGCTTTGGATGTACCTTGGGTGGTGATTTCTGATGGGCTCAAATATGCTGAATTCAAAGAGTTTGTCAGAATTAGTGTGGAAAATGGAGCTGAAGGTTTTCTGGTTGGTCAAACTTTATGGGAAGAGCTTAACTCAATGAGATTAGAAGACCAATCACCAGATTTTGCCGCCATTGAAAAGTTTTTAAAAACAATTGGCAAAGATCGAGTGATTGAGCTAATGAGAATTGTTAATGAGTCTAAGGCTAGCTAGCTTTTTTGTAAGGCTCTTCACGGAGATTAGGTTAAACAACTGTATAATGATTTATATAAATAGTTTTTAGTTATTTAAAAGGAGCTAAATATGTCACATTCTTTACCCAAATTACCCTATGCTTATGATGCCTTGGAGCCAGTTATTGATGCTCAGACTATGGAGATTCATCATACTAAGCATCACCAAGCTTATGTTGATAAATTGAACGCTGCCCTGACTGGTTTGCCAGATATGCAAGACTTACCAATCGAGACTTTGATGCAGTCACTAAAAGAAATTGATGATCCTAAAACCATGCTAGCAGTCAGAAATAATGGTGGTGGTCACGCCAATCATAGTCTTTTCTGGCAACTGCTCTCACCTCAAAAACAAGAGCTTCCTAGGGTTTTAAAAGATGATTTGGAAGCAACTTTTGGGTCTGTTGAAGGTTTTAAACAAATTTTTTCAGAGGCTGCTGCAACTAGATTCGGCTCTGGTTGGGCTTGGTTGGTAGTTGATAATGGTAAGCTCAAAGTGACCAGCACCGCTAATCAAGATAATCCTTGGATGGAAAACACAACCCCAATTTTGGCTTTGGATGTGTGGGAACATGCTTATTATCTGAAGTATCAAAATCGTCGTCCAGATTATATTGAGGCTTTTTGGAAAGTAGTTAATTGGCCCAAAGTGGCTGAGCTTTACCAACAAGCCATGAGTTAAAAGCTTGATAACTTCAACTCTTTATTTCTGTCAAAAAATTCTGTAAGGTTACTGTTACTATTTTCTTAAATAGAAATGATTTATTTATATGTTGCAGGTAATTCTTGATGTTGAAACTAAAAAAACCTTTGAAGAGGTGGGTGGTTACTTCCCTGATAGATTAGGTATTTCTTTTGTTGGAGTTAACGTTCGCCATGGTTTTGGTGAAGCCGGTGAATATCAGTCTTACTTTGAAAAGGATTTACCCAAGTTGTTTCCATTACTGGAGCAAGCTGATGTAGTCATTGGCTTTAATGTTGATGGCTTTGATATGCCCACTTTTACCTCTTATTACACTGGTGATATTAGTCAAATTCCCACCCTAGATATTATGTTAAGAATCAAGGACTCTACTGGTCATCGGATTGGTCTGGATGCAGTGGCCAAAGAAACCCTAGGGATTGGTAAAACAGGAGATGGTCTTGATGCAATTAAATACTACCAAACTCAACAATGGGATAAACTTGAAAAGTACTGTCTTCAGGATGTTAAAGTTACTAAGGAGATTTTGGACTATGGCTATAGTAAAGGCGAAATCAAGTTTCGTAATAAGTGGAATAGATTAATCACTACTCCCGTTGATTTTTCTTTTACTCCTCAAAAAAACGCCGGAGTTCAGATGAGTTTAATTTAATAGCCTTACTTCGATTTTTATTTAGAAGTAAGGCTGAAGTAATGTTACAATTCCCCTGTGCCAGAATCAACAAAATTTCATCCTAAAGTTTGTTTAACAGCAGCTGGTTTTTTGGTAAATGACAATAAGGTTTTGTTGGTCAAACACAAGAAACTGGGAATTTGGTTAGCTCCTGGTGGTCATTTAGATAAAGCTGAACTACCTCACCAAGCAGCAGAACGTGAGTTTTGGGAAGAAACAGCAATTAAGGTTAAAGCCAAAAGTGTTTTACCTTTATTGCCCGGAACAGCTAATTCTGATTACCACCCAGTGCCATTTTCGGTCAATCTACATTGGATTAGCCAAGAGCTATACAAAAAAAGATTAGCTAGTAGTACTCCTGAAAAAAGAGTGGTTGATAAAGTTTGGCAGTTAGGTTGTGAAAAACATTTAGTATTTACTTATGTTGTAGAGGCAGTTGCTGGGTTGGATTTTAAACAAAACGTCGAAGAAACAGATGGCATAAGTTGGTTTTCTAAAAAAGAGTTGGTTGATTTAGAAACTATTCCAGAAGTAAGAGCCGAAGCCAATTGGGTTTTGGATCAAGCAAACAAGAAAGGGAGCAAATGAAAATAGCTCATCAATTAACCGAAAACGTTAAGTTTTTACATAAAGTGGCATTGGTTCATCAAGGAAAAGTCTTGGTGCTTAAAAGAGCAGCTAACGCTAAAAGTAGGCCTGGGGCTTGGGATTTACCTGGTGGTAACGCTGAATGGCCAGCTGAATTAACAACCTCAAAGAGAAATGTCCACCAAGAAGATATTGCCCGTGAAGTAATTGAAGAAACAGGTTTTGAGGTTCTGCCAGCAGTTTTTTCTTTGGAGAACATGGTTCATTTTTTTAGTTATTTTGATGAGAGAAAACAGGTTTACTCGATTGTTTGTGGTTGGGTTGTAAGTAATCTCACTGACCTAGATCCAGACAAGGTTTTATTATCTGACGAACACACAGAATATCGGTGGATAGAGTTGGATGAGCTAGCTAGTCTAGATTTTGGTGAGCCAGTTGGCCGTTTTGTTAAAACTATTATTGAAAACTCACTTGATAAGTTTGTAGCTAAATAACAAGTTATTCAGAAAGAATTTATGTCCTTACTTAAAGTAACAAATCTGGAGGCACAGATTGAAGGTCAACCAATTTTACGTGGGTTAAATTTGGAAATTGAACCAGGGAAAACAGTTGTGATTATGGGTCCTAACGGTTCTGGTAAATCAACCTTGTCCAAAGTGTTAGCTGGTCATCCAGACTATGAAGTAACTGGTTCGGCAGTGTTTGTTGGTCGAGAATTATTTGACTTAGCTCCAGATGAAAGAGCCAAGTTAGGTTTGTTTTTAGCTTTCCAATATCCAGTTGAAGTTCCTGGGGTAAGGGTTTTGAATTTTTTGTGGACTGTTTATAGTCAGCAACATCCAGATAAAGAGCAACGGGACTATAAAACGATTGTTGAATTTAAAGATTTTTTGGAACACAAAGCTCGGGAATTAGATATCCCAGAAAAATTGTTAACTAGGGGGCTTAATGAGAGTTTTAGCGGTGGTGAGAAAAAACGCCTAGAAATTTTACAAATGGCTGTTTTGCAACCAAAACTGGCAATTTTGGATGAAACTGATTCTGGCTTAGATATCGATGCCATTAAAGTAGTAGCTCAAGGAGTTGAACGGATTAAGCAAGAGACCGGTATGGCCGTGATTGTGATTACTCACTATCAAAGAATTCTCCAGTATCTCAACTATGATCAGGTCTTAGTGGTGGCTGGCGGCAGAGTAGTTAAACAAGGCGGTGTTGAATTAGTAGAAGAGTTGGAAAAAACAGGTTATGGCCAGATTCGCAGCGAAGAAAACTAGTAAACCAGGTGATGATTTTATCCAAGGTGATTACCAACATGGTTATTCTTTTGATACCAAAAACTATGCTTTTCAAGCTGACAAAGGTTTGACTGAAGACTTGATTAAACAAATTTCAGCAATGAAAAATGAACCTGTTTGGATGTTAGAACACAGATTAAAAGGTTTTAAAGAATTTAAAGTTAAAAAAAATCCCAGTTGGGGGGCTGATTTATCAGCCCTAACTTTTGATGATTTGTCTTATTACCTTAAACCAACAGCAGGTCAGGCCAAATCATGGGAAGATGTTCCCCCAGAGGTCAAAGAAACCTTTGATCGAATTGGTGTCCCAGCGGCAGAACGAGATTTTTTGGCTGGAGTCAAAGCCCAGTATGATAGCGAAGTGGTTTATGGCTCGTTGAAGAAAACCTGGGAGAAAGATGGTGTAATTTTCTTATCAATGGATGAAGGCTTAGCCAAATATCCAGACCTAGTTAAAGAGCATTTTGGGAAGGTTATTCCTCACAACGACAATAAGTACGCTGCTTTGAATACGGCTGTTTGGTCTGGAGGGTCTTTTGTTTATGTGCCACCTGGTGTGGAGGTAAAGATGCCACTCCAAACTTATTTTAGAATCAATGCTGAAGCTTTTGGTCAGTTTGAGCGAACCTTAATTATTGTAGATCAGGGTGCTTCAGTTCATTATGTGGAAGGTTGTACTGCTCCTCAATTTTCTTCTACCTCACTCCACTCAGCAGTGGTAGAGATTGTGGTGAAAGAAGGAGCCACTTGCCAATATACTACAGTACAAAATTGGTACAAAAATATTTATAACTTGGTCACCAAAAGAACTTATGTTCATGCTGACGGTAAAATGATTTGGACTGATTTTAATATGGGGTCCAAAGTTACCATGAAGTATCCAGGCTTTATTTTGGCTGGAGAAAGAGCTCATGGTGAGGTGTTATCGATGGCTTTGGCTGGTAAAGGTCAACACCAAGATACTGGAGCTAAAGCAATTCATTTGGCGCCCAACACTTCTTCAACCATTATTTCCAAATCAATTAGTAAAGATGGTGGTAGGGCTAGTTATCGAGGCATGGTTCATGTTGGGCCAAATGCTAAAAACAGTAAAAATACAGTCGTTTGTGATGCTTTGTTATTAGATGACAAATCTAGATCAGATACTTACCCACAAGACAAGGTTTTTAACAATCAAGTTGAGGTGCAACACGAAGCAACCGTGTCCAAAATTGGTGATGATCAATTATTTTATTTGATGAGCAGAGGTATCTCTGAAGAAGATGCTCGCAAAATGATTGTGAATGGTTTTATTGCTGATCTAGTCAAGAAGCTACCTTTAGAGTATGCAGTAGAAATGAACCGGTTAATTGATTTTGAGATGGAAGGTTCAATTGGCTAAGGATGAAAACTTATCAAATTACTGCTAACCAACATCAAGAGATCATTTTGAAAGAATCAGGAAAACATTTGATCGAATTAGTAGGTGAAGGTGCCTCGGTTATGGTTAAAGGAGTTTTTCAAACCAGTGGCAAAGAGCATTTAGTTTTGGAGGTAGTGATTCACCACCAAGCAGCTCATACTCAAGCAGAAACAGTGATGAAAGGGGTTGCCAGAGATAACTCTTCTTTACAACTTAAAGGTAAGATTATTATCGATGAAGATTGTGGGGATACCCAGTCATTTTTGACTGAGCGGGTGTTGTTGTTATCAGAGCAAGCTAGGGCTGAGGCTGTGCCAGATTTAGAAATCAAAACAGATGACGTCAAATGTTCTCATGCTGCCAGTATTACCACTTTGTCAGAGGAACATCTTTTCTATCTCCAATCTAGAGGAATTGAAAAAAATAAAGCTGAGCAGTTAATAGTTGATGGCTTTTTAACTATTTAAGTTTGTTACAATTACCCTTATGTTTGATCATAAAAAAATAATTCAAGACTTTCCGATTTTGCAGCAAAAAATTCATGGTGATAAACGGTTAGTTTATTTGGATAGTGGCGCTACTTCACAAAAACCCAAGCAAGTCATTGAAGCTATTACGAATTACTATTGGCATGACAACGCTAATGTTCATCGAGGGGTGCATGTTCTATCAGATCGCAGTACCCAGGTTTGGGAAGATAGTAGAGCAACCATCACTGGGTTTTTTGGAGCTTTGCCGGAAGAATTGATTATTACGAGAAATACGACCGAGGCAACTAATGGTATTGCCTATGGTTGGGGACATAATCTTGAGGCAGGTGAAGTGATTGTCAGTACTGCCATGGAACATCATGCTAACTTGGTGGTGTGGCAAGAATTAGCCAAACGAACAGGTGCAATTTTAAAAATAGTTAGTTTGAAAGATAAGGCTCGCTTGGATTTAGATCATTTGACCAAGATTTTAAAAGCAGGCCAGGTAAAATTGGTGGCTTTCAATCATGTCTCTAATGCTTTGGGGACAGTTAATCCTGTTGCTGAAATTGTTAAGTTAGTTAAAAAACATACTAGTGGAGCTAGAATTGTTTTGGATGCTGCCCAGTCAGCACCTCATCTACCGATTGATTTTCACCAGTTAAATGTGGATTTTTTGGTTTTTAGTGGTCATAAAATGCTTGGTCCAATGGGTGTGGGTGGTTTATTAGTCAAAAAAGAATTACTAGTGAATGAAGAACTAAAACCGTGGTTGTTTGGTGGTGGGATGATTGATCAAGTTTATGAACAAACCGCCACTTTTACTGAAGATTTGGCAGATAGATTTACAGCTGGCACCCCAGATGTGGCTTCAGCTAGAGGTTTGGCTGCAGCTTGTGAATATCTATCTGACTTGGGCATGAATGAAGTAATGATGCATGATTTTGAACTAGTAAGCTACGCTTATGATCAACTGGCAAAAGTAACAGGTTTAACTGTGCTTGGCTTAAAACCAGGATTAGTTGCAGGTTTACCAAATCGGTTGGGTTCTGTGGCGTTTATCCACCAGACTGCCCATCCACATGATTTAGCCCAAATTTTAGATAGTGAAGGGGTAGCGGTTAGATCTGGACATCACTGCACTATGCCATTGCATTTGGCTTGTGATTGGCAGGCTACTACTAGAGCTAGTTTTAATGTTTATTCTTCTAAAGAAGATATTGATGTCTTGGTAGCTGCCTTTAATCAAGTAAACAAGATTTTTGGAACTTAAGATGACAGATTTTTATCAAGAAGCGATGCTTGCTGAGTTTAAGGAACCACAAAACAAGGGGAAATTGGTGCCTGCTGATTTGGAACACGAAGGTAGAAATGCCTCATGTGGTGATGAAATAAAACTCTATTTAAAGTTTGCTACTGATGGTCAAACTATCACTGATATTAAATGGGAAGGTCGTGGTTGTGTTGTCAGTGTGACCAGTATGAGTTTGCTGTCAGAAAAAATTAAAGGCAAAACTTTAGCCGAATTAAAAACTTGGGATAAAACTAATTTACTGCCTTTTTTTGGGATGAGTGAAGTTAACAGGGGGCGTGAAAAATGTTTTTTGCTAGGTTTGAATGCAGTACAACAAGCCCTTGAATTGTGGGAGGCTAAGCAATGAGTAGAGTTTTTGGTCAAGTAACCTGTGAAGATGTTCAAGGTAATACCTACCAGGTTGCTGTTGATCAACTTACTTTTCGTCCAGCAGTCTATGGGGTGATTATTCAAGATCATAAGGTTTTATTATCTAAGCAATGGGATGGTTATGATTTTCCAGGAGGAGGAATTGAGCTTGGTGAAAATACTATTGAAGCTTTGAAACGTGAAGTAAAGGAAGAGACTGGTTTAGAAGTAGAAGTTAAAGAGGTTATTTTTGCTGATAACTCATTTTTTAAGTTACCTTTTAAAGAAAAATTTGTCCATTCTATTCACTTATATTATGAATGTGAAGTAACCGGTGGAGAAATTTCTATTGATTATCTTGACGAAAATGAACGGCAATATGTCCAGAAAGCGGAATGGGTTGATTTAGATCAATTTGACAAAATTAGAATTTATAGCTCTGTTGATGCTAAACAAGTATTAAAAAAATATCTAAGGAATTAACGAGTGAAGATTTTTGTCGGTTCTACTAATCCAGTTAAAGTTAATGCGGGTTTAACTGCCGCGATTGAAACTTGGCCAGACGCTGAAGCTGAAGGTTTTGCAGTTGAGAGTGGCGTTTCAGCTCAACCAATGAGTGATGAAGAGACTAGACAAGGAGCAATTAATCGCGCTCAGGCGGCTTTAACTGCAGGATTAAAAAATTATCAAGGTGAGTGTTTGGGTGTTGGTATGGAGGGAGGTATTGTGGATCTAGGCAATGAAATGTGGTCGACCGTTTGGGCAGCAGTGATTGATCAACAAGGTTTTTTGAGCTTATCGGCTGGGGCTAGGTTTAAGGTACCTGATTCAGTGGCTAATTTAATTAGAAATAAGATAGAAATGGGTCATGCTGTGGCAGAAATTATTGGTGAAAAAAACAGGAACAAAATCAAGCAAGAACAAGGTTTAATTGGTATTTTAACTGATGGGTTTGTTGATCGAACTGAGGAATATCAAGGTATTATTAAGTTGGCTTTGGGAATTTGGTATGGTAGAAATAAGGCTCAGCAACTTTTTAAAGAAAATAAATAAATTTGAAAGATTAATTAATGATTGAAAAACAACTGACAACTCCTCAATTATATAAAGCTAAATTAGCCGATAAAATAGTTTTAAATGAAAAATTTACTACTTATCGATTTGAGCTGGTAGCACCCAACCAATTTGTTTTTAAAGCTGGTCAGTATGTGTCTTTTTTAGTTTCTGACACAGGAGAAAGAAGATCTTACTCTATTTCTAGTCCGCCTGATATCGATCATGGTTTTGAGATCACGGTTGATGTTGTACCGGCTGGTTTGGGGGTGACTTTTTTTGAAAACTTAAAGTTTGGTGATGAAGTTCAAGTTTTGGGACCAATGGGTGAGTTTATTATTCAACCAGGAGAACTAGAAAATGAAATTGTTTTTATTGCAACTGGCTCTGGTGTTGCACCCATGAGAAGCATGATTATTGATTTGCTAAAAAATAAAGGTGATCAAAGAAAAATTATTTTATATTGGGGACTTCGTCATGAAGAGAACTTAATTTGGCAGGACGAATTTCAAGATTATGCTCAGACTTTTGCTAATTTTAGTTTTCACCCAGTTTTGTCTCAAGCCAGACAAGAGTGGCCTCTTTGTCGTGGCCATGTGACTGATTGTTTGAGTGTTCATGATTTACCAGAGCAGGCTGGTTACTACTTATGTGGCAGCACAGCGATGATTGAGGATGTTAAAAAAGTCTTAACCAGCCGAGGTGTAAGTGGGCAGTTTATTCATCACGAAAAATTTTACTAATAAAATCTCAAAGCCTTAGGATAAACAGAGTTGTAGTTTTTTTGATATGTTCCCTCAATAATCTCAAAGCGCCAAACTGCGTAGTTAGGGGAGTCGAAAATTAGAGTAGGATGACCTGGTTCTAAGTAGTTTCTAGCTCTGATAAATAAATTAAGACATTTTTCTTTTGTCTCATTTTTTTTAATACTATTTCTTAGCTCACAAACTAAGTAGATTTTGTCAGCTTTATTGACTAGTGGTTTAACATTTACCCCATAATTAACAAGGGTTGTTAGTTTTTTATTGGTCATTTTTTCTAAATGGAACCAGAAAGCTGTTGTTCCCCAACCATCAAAAGGTAGTTCAAAGTTAATTGAAGCAAGAGCAAAGTTGGGTTGTTTATATTGATTTGTTTGAAAATAGTCATCATAGATTTGTTGTGCGACTATTTCTTTTTGTTTATAAAAAGATGTTTCAGGGATCAGGCTCCTAGTTAAATATTGATTGAGCCCATAAATCTTGATTGGTATGATGATCAAAAAAATTAAGCCTAGTAAGGAATTTAACTGAATTAATTTATAAAGACCAATCGAAATCAAAATAATAAAATAAGGCAAGGTTGCTAGTAAGTAGGTATTAGCAATAGCTCCATTGGAAAATATCATCAATAGAACAGAACCAGCTAGTAAAGAAATGGTTTTAATTGTTTTATCGATTTGTTTATCTTTAATAAAAAAGGCCGCAGTCAGGAGTGTAATCAACGTAGGAACAGCTAAAAAAAGCACTTCCCAAGAGAAAGTCATTTGTACAATGCCCATGCCGATTTCTTGAAGTTTGGTGAAGATCGAGTCACTTTTTTCACTGTAGTTTAGTAAAAAGAAACCGAACTGATCACCAACCGTTTCTCTGAAGGTGAGTAACAACCATAACACACCGATTGAACTGGCGGTTAAAAAAGGAACTGCTAAGTTGATTAATGAGCAGTCTCTTTTAAGTAATTTTAGCCAATAGTTACCAAGCAGAATTAAGCCAGCTGGTAAAATCAACAAAACTCCATAGTGGAAATGGAGTTGAACCAATAAAAAAAAGATTGCTGCAGACAGATAAAAATAATTTATTTGCTGTTCAATTTTTAGTAAACTCCATAAAAAAAGGGTTGAGAAGAAAGGTAGTAGAAAGGGTTGGAGAAGTTGTTTACTTTCATGAATTAGCTCAATGTTGATAGCGAGCATCAGGGCAATGATTAAACCGAGTTGGTTGTTTTTTATTTCTTTACCGATATAGTAACCAATTAATGGAATTAGGCTCATCAGAGTAGCCCACACTTTCATTAAGGCTAAGGGGTCTTTAGTAATACTCCAAATAGCAGCAATTAGATAGAAGTAGAGTGGTGAATTGAGTAACCAATCTAACCCACCAGCAGCAAGTGGTCCCCTCAAGACTTCTTCTTGGTAGTTAACAATGTGTTCAGCCACTAACATGTCTCGGCTTTCATCATTGCCTTCTTGTTCCCAGACTAGTTGATCAATTTTCTGCCACCTCAAGAATAACCCCAAAATGACAATTGAAATAAGTAAAATTTTGCTTAAGTTAATTGCTTTGGTTAGTTTTTTAAAAAATTTAATGATTGAATTAGACATGAAAATATTACATGATGAGCTAAGTAGTGCTAACCATTCTAGCTCAAGTTATTTTTGCAAACTAGGTTAGTTATAATTTAAGAAGGGAAAATATGAGTGATGTTCAACCAGATGCTAATGGCAATTTGACGAAGCAAGTTGGTAAATATACGGTTAAGGTAATTCGTGAAAAGTGTATTAGTGCCGCTACTTGTGTAGCGATTGCTCCTGGAGTTTTTGAGTTAGATGAAGAGCAGATTGCGGTGATTATTTCTCAGACTGGCAATGATGATGAAACCAAATTATTGGCTGCTCAGAGTTGTCCTACAGCAGCGATTATTGTGACTGATAACGAAACTGGCAAACAAGTTTGGCCCATAGTTTCTGAATAAGTGATATTGACTCTGGGGTTTTCTCATGCAGAATACTATCAAAGTGGTGCAAACACTTTTGAGAAAGTTTGCTCACTCTTCCTGCCTCTCAACAATGTTTTTTTTGTTGAGCTTTAACAACATGTTTGAAGCCTTGGAGGGGCTTTTATGAAAAAATTTTATCCATATATTTTTCCCGCTGTAGCGCTTTTATTTGTCCTTTTTTTATTATTTCGTTGGTACAACCTAAGAACTCAACGTGAAGGTTTGACTTCTTTATTAAGTGATGGGGTTAAGATCGAGAACTTAGATCCAGCTCAAGCTTCTGATTTACTTAAAGGAGCCAAGGATTACCAAACAGCCAACCTAGAAGGCGAAGAAACTAACTTAGGTGAAGTTCGTTATGAAGTTGATGAAAAAAGAGTTTCTTTTACTATCACTGCTGTTTTACCAAAACTTGAAGCTGGTTTTTACCAGGTTTGGTTGAAAGAAGTTGGTGGAGAGGGTAAAAGAAAAGCTTTGGTTTTGGAATACCTAAAAGGTGGTTATGTTGGTTCAGCTGCTTTGAGTGCTGAAACTCTTCCATTTGAAGTAGTAGTCAGTAAAGAAATGACTGATGATACTCAACTTGAGGAAATAGTTTTAACAGGTGTGGTTGGAGAACAGAAATAACTAGAACTGCGTCTTGATAAAGATGCCAAGTATGTTAGGCTTTATTAAGTAGTTACAGACCTCGAGAGTACTCGGGTCGAAAAAAAAGGAGCAAACTATGGCAGATGCCTACAGTTACACAAACTCCAAGGGTCAAACCTACTACCTTCACACTCGTGAGGTAACCTTGAAGAATGGCCGCGTTCAAAGAATTTATTTCTTTGCTCGTGATGTCCGTGCTGGTTCTTTAGATGCTGTACCAGCTGGTTACAGTGTAGTAGAGACCAAGCGCACCGGAATGCCAGTTTTGAAAAAAAACTAGGCTTTAAGCGTGTAAACTAAGCCTTCCCTCGTTGGGAATTAAATCTCAACGAGGGAAGGTTTTTTTGTGAGCTCTAACACTGGTTTTTTATAATTTCACAGTATAATCAAGGTTATAACTTAGTATGAAACAATTAACTCAAGAAAAAGTTTTAGCTGCTCTTTCCACTGTGCTTGATCCTGAGCTTCAGGTTGATATTGTTAGTTTGGGTTTGATTTATAAAGTTGAGATCTTGCCGAAAAACAAAGTTAAAATTACCATGACTTTAACTACTCCTGGTTGTCCATTAGCTCCTTTAATTGATGATATGGTGCGTCAAAGTTTATTTGGAGTAATTGAAGATGTTGAGCAAGATTTAGAGATAGTTCTGACTTTTGATCCACCATGGGTTCCTGATATGATGTCTGAAGAAACAAGATTGGAGTTAGGTCTCTAACCTGAAAGAAAACATGACAATTTTCATTGGTGCAGATCATGGTGGCTTTGCCCTAAAAGAAACTTTAATAACTTGGTTAGGAAAACAGAGCTACCAAGTTGAGGATTGCGGAGCCTTTTTTTTGGATCCTAGTGATGATTACCCAGAAGTGGCTTTCTCAGTGGCAGAAAAAACAGTTGCTAATCAAGGTACTTTTGGCCTACTTTTATGTAGATCAGGAGGTGGTGTAGCAATTGCCGCCAATAAAGTTAGAGGGGCTAGAGCAGTGGCAGCTAGTGATGAGGTATCAGCCAAACATGCTCGTGAACACAATAATGCTCAAATTTTAGTACTTGGTGCTGACTTTGTTTCTTCAGAAGAAAAGGCCAAAAAAATCGTAATTACTTTTTTGGAAACAGAGTTTTCTGGGGCAGCCAGACATCAAAGAAGAATTAAGCAAATTCATGAATATGAAGAAAGACGTTAACTTATGAGTTCAATAACAATTTATCCTTCAATCTTAACTGACTCAATCGAAGAAGTGCAGAAACAAGTAGATCTGGCCAAAGATTGTCCAGATGTTGAGGTTTTACAGCTGGATATTATTGATGGGTTTTTTGCTGATAATCTCACTGTCACGCCTCAAAGTTTGTTAGAGGTAGATTTTGGCGATTTGCAGTTAGATTTACATTTAATGGTGGAAGAACCAATGGATATGATGGCAGAAATCGAGGCAGCGATGGAGCACTTACCAATTAGAGCAATTATTGCCCAAATTGAAAAAATGACTTATCAACACGACTTTGTTGAAGATGTAAAAAAAATGGGTTTTAAAGTTGGTTTATCATTGGATATCTTTACACCAGTAGATTCATTAGATGAAGGCATTTTAAACAAACTAGATTTTATTCAGTTCATGGGTATTGAAGCTGGTTTTCAAGGTCAAAAGCTCAATTCTACAATTTTTACCAAATTAACTGACTTTTTTAGTCAACCAACTGTAACTAACAGAGATGGTTTATCACTAGAGGTAATTTTTGATGGTGGTGTAACAGAAGCTAATATTGATCAATTTATTGATTTGGGAATTTCTTCTTTCGCAATTGGTAGTACTTTATGGCAGGCTGACGATTTTTGTCAGCAATACAGGATTTATTTGCAGATGGGTGATTAAGCAAAAATTTGCTACCATGAGCGATTATGACTAAAACTCAAATTACTATTCCCAGCATCAAAGAGTCTTGTAATATCAAAAAAGTAGCTATTTTTGGCAGTGCTGATGTTGATGAAAAGCATCCTCTTTTTCAAGAAGTATTTAAGATAGCCAGGTTTTTGGCTTATAACGGTAAGACGGTGGTGAATGGTGGTGGCCCAGGAACAATGCTTGCTGCTACTTTGGGGGCAGAGTCGGTTGGTGGTGATACTGTGGCGGTTACCCTCAATCCGGTTGATATGCCAGAGTTTGAAGGAGTTGATGGGGGTAATAAAGTTGATAAAGAAATTAAAGCTACCAACTATATTGAAAGAATGTTTGGTTTGATGGATGAGTCTGATGCCTTTATTTGTGTGCAGGGTGGAACTGGTACGTTGAGTGAGTGGGCGACGGCTTGGTTGTTGGGTCATTTGTACTATGGCAACCATAAACCTTTAATTCTCTACGGAGATTTTTGGCATGAAGTAATGAGAGTTATGGGTGAGTATTTTTTTATTGGTGAAAAAGAGCATGAAGTTTATAAAATAGTTCGTGATGAAGATGAGTTAATTGCAGCCTTGAATGAGTTTGAAACAGAGCTCGCCACTCGTTGTCGGTTGCCCAGCGAGGAAGAAACAGAGTAAACTAGTTTCAGTATGTACGATTTTATTTCAATTGGTTCTTCACTTGTGGATATGTTTATTCATTCTGATAAGTTTTTGGTAAAAAACTTGGAAGGTGAAAATCAATTTATTTTGCAAGGTGATAAAGTTGAAATGGAGAGTTTTGTGGTTAAAGTTGGTGGCGGGGCCGCTAATACTGCTGTTGGTTTTTCTAGACTTGGTTTTAAAGCAGCTTTGGTTAGTGAAACTGGTAAAGATGATTTTGCTGAAGTGATTGTTCACAATCTCCAAAAGGAAAGAGTTGATACTCAGCTAATCGTCAGAGAAAAAAGAGAAAGAACTGGTGGCTCAGTAATTTTAGTTGATCAGACTGGGCGTAGAACAGTGATGGTTCATCGTGGGGCTGCTTCAATGCTAGATCCATTTGATATTCCTCATTTTTGGTTGACCGAATCAAGATGGGTGCATCTTTCTAGTATTGCTGGTAATTTGGAAACTTTAAAAAAGATTTTTTCATTGGTAAAGATTAATCCTGACTTACGAATGTCATGGAATCCTGGCAAAGGAGAATTAGCTTTGATTGCTGAAGGAAAAATTAAAGTTGAAGAAATGACATGCCTAATTTTATTTGTGAATGAAAAAGAGTGGGCAATGGTGAAAGACTACCAATCACAGTTAATTGAAGAAATTCCCCAAATCATTGTAACTAAGGGAGCTGAAGGCGGTGAAGTTTATTTGCATGGTAAAAAAGAGTTGAAGTTTTTTGGTGCCCAAAGTAAATCAGTTGATGACACAGGCGCAGGAGATGCTTTTGCCACTGGTTATGTAGCAGGTCAATTTCTCAATCTTCATCCTAGAACTTCTATTGAATGGGGAGTGAGAAATGCTGGATCAGTAATTAGGTATTATGGAGCACAAACTGGCTTGTTAGAACGAGACAGAATTAAAGGTAATGACCACTCATTTTTTTAGTTTAGGTTCGGTGATATAAAATGAACGGTTGTTTTGAATAATTGATATAGGTTATAGTGTTACCTTAAGACGAATCATGAATATATTTAATCGTTTATTGGTTGTTTTTTTGATTAGTGTCACTCTTTTGTTTGTGGCAAAGGGTTTGGTTGTGGCAGCTACTTTGAGTGTGACTAGTGTTGGTGGAACTACTGTCGGTTCATCAGTTAATGTCAACACCACTGATACCACTCCCACCATTATTGGTGTAGCTTCACCAGAAGCGACTGTTGATATTTCGATTGATGACCTCACTGTAGCAGTGTTGGCTGATGCCAGTGGAAATTGGTCTTATACCCCTTTGACTGCTTTGGCAGATGGGGCCCATATGTTGGGAGTAGCTTCTAATTTGGAAACATTAAACTATGTTATTTTGGTTGATAGTGGCACATCTGAAAGCACTTCTTCTACCACCACTACGACTACTACCACTACGTATGGCATCGGTGGAGCGACCGAAAGCACACAAACAACCCTACCGGTTGCCGGTGGGATTGAAAACACTTTCCTCATGGTAGTTGGTGGCTTGTTTCTTATGGGTTTGGGCTTAGTTTCTCAACAATTATTACCTGCTATTCAAGAGCCAAAGGAAATAACTGTTGAGGAACCAACCCAACAAATAGAAGATTAAATAGGTGGTACTGCCCATGACTGATTATAAGCAAGTTCTCCAGCAAGAGATTCAAGATCTTAGAGATAAGACTAATCAATCGACTTTACCTGACGAAATGCGTTCCAAAGTAGAAAAAGAGATTATTGCTTTGGAGCGAAGTATTGAATTGGGTAGTTATGACGAAAAATACGAAAAAGTCTCGAGGTATGTTAATTGGGTATTGAAGATTCCATGGACCGAAGAAACTCAAGATACGACTAATATCCAGAAAGCCAAAGAAGTTTTTGATAAGCACCATTATGGTATGCAGGAAGTTAAAGATCGTTTTTTGGAGTACATTTCTGTTTTAAATTTGCGCCAAACTCAATCTCCAGATGATGATTTTAAAGCACCAATTTTGTTATTAGTTGGTTTGGTGGGTACTGGTAAAACCACTTTTGCTTATTCACTTTCTGAAGCTTTGGGTAGAAAGTTGGTACGTATTCCATTTGGTGGAATGGGTTCAGCTAAAGAGTTACGGGGAAATTCTCGGTTGTTACTTGGTTCTGAGCCAGGCAGAGTGATTAAAGGGATTTGTGAGGTGGGAGTGAGAAACCCAGTTATTTTACTTGACGAAATTGATCGTGGGGCAGAAGAGGCTAATATGGATTTGATGGGGGTGTTGGTGGAGTTACTAGATCCTGCGCAAAATCATGCTTTTACTGATACTTATGTTGATTATCCGGTTAATTTAAGTCATGCCATTTTCTTAGCCACAGCTAACAACACTACTAAAATTGCAACGGCCGTGATGGATCGTATGGAAAAGATTACCATGCCTTCTTATACTGATCACGAAAAAATTCAAATCGCTAAAAAATATATTTTGCCTAAACTACTTAAAGATGCTGGTCTTCGTGCTGAACAATTTGAGATTCGTGAAGATGTCTGGCAGATGATTACTCGTCCTTTGGGCTATGATATGGGTATTCGTACTTTACAAAGAACTTTGCAGGGAGCTGTTCGTAAAGCAGTTAGAATTATTGTTGAGCGTGGTTTTGCTAGTGTGATTATTACTAAAGAAAATGCTAAGATATTTATGCCTAGGTATTAGGAGCGAGTTATTTAGTAGGTGATAAATTGAAAATGAATAAATATGAATGACCAATTATTTCAACAAGTTTTTGATCAATTTGCCAAGCAAATTAAGGAATTAATTAATGTTGAAGTTGAAAAACAGGTGGCCCAAAAATTGAGCCATAATTTTGGAGTTACAACTCAAGCAAGTTCTAATATTAACCCTTTGGTAGAGTTGGAAGTACTATTGGATTCTTTTGCAGATAATCGAAAAGTAGAGACAGCTGATGCAGATGAGCTATTGGAATTACTGAGTGATTTTTCAAAAAGTCACAAAAGTTATGAGGGAAAAACTATCAACAATGTTAGCTTAAAAGATTTATTTGAAAATAGGGCGCCAGTGACAAAGTATGATCAGGTTGACTTTTATATTGAAGCTTTGAACTCATTGAAACCAGTTAAAACACCTGCTACCTTTAATAAAGTTAGTAATCGCAGTGGCATAGCTTTTGCATTAGATTTGTTGAATAGGTATAAAGAAAAACTAAATAGTTAGTAGCAAAGTAATTAAAAAAGCAAAGGAAAATATGGGAGAACAACCACAACAACAACCATTTTTAAGGGGGGATGTACTTAAGACATACTCTTCAGAAAGTGCAAGAAAGGCTAAAGAAACTTCTTTTGATAAAAGAGATGCTGGCAAGCAACGTCAAGCTGAAAGAGATGCTAAGAGACAGGAAAGTAGAGAAACTTGGGCTGCCCGTTGGCAAAAGGTTAAGGAAGTTGGGGCAAAAGCTTGGGATACAGTCAAATCTGGAGCAGGAGAAGTTGCTTCTTGGCCAGGTAAGATTGTTGATGGGGCGGATGCTCTTCGAACTAGGGCTGAAGTTGGAATAGCTGATGCTAAAGCTGACTTGATTCAAGGAGCTTATGATGTAACCAATAAGGCTGGAGAAAAAATGGATCAGTTGTCAGCTTTTATTGATAGTTTACCAGCTAGAGCTGAGGCTAAAGTTGAAGAAGTAAAATTAGCGGCTCTTAAGGCCGCCGCAGAAGGAGTAAAGTCTCTTTTAGAAGCAGCTAATCAAATAGTTAAAGAAGGCCAAGAGAGTGATGGTGAGCAAGTTGTTACTGCAGCGGACAGAATCAAACAGGCTGCCTTGGAGAAAAGAGCCAAACAACAACAAGCAGCTCAAAATGCTCAATCTCTTGGTGGTGTCAGAGGTTGGTTAAAGAATTTTGCCAAATAAAATAATTATTAATCAAAAAAGGAGAACAATATAATGGGACCAACAAAAACACAACTTTTAGAAGAGCTTAAGAATCAAGGTTTGGATGAAGAAACCTATCAAGCAGTTGTCCAAGAATTAGCATCAATTCCAGAGCAAATGTCAGCTGAAGATATTAGTAAAGTGGATCAGTTGTTAGCCAAAATGGGTGATGTTGAAAAAGTTTCTGCTTATGCCTATGGTGAAATGGCAGATACTTTGGATAAGGCTGCTGACGATTTAACTGATTTAGCAGACAACTATATAGAAACTGCAGCTAAGACTACATATAATAATGTTAAGCTTGCTCAAGATTTGTCTGAGTAAATCCTCTTTTTAAAAAAAGAAAACCTAAAAAAAGGGAGCCGACCGGCTCCCTTTTATGTTAAGATACATAGCTATATGGACAAAGCTGTTTTGCTTGAGGAATTACAACAAACGCTTGAGAATTCTTTTCAAACTTTGCCACTGGCTCATCAGAAAGAAGATTTGGTTCATGGTGAAGGCGATCCACAGGCTAAGATTATGTGTATCGGTGAGGCACCGGGCCGTGAGGAAGCTCTCCAGCGTCGGCCTTTTGTGGGTAGGTCTGGTCAACTATTGAGAAAAAAATTAGTAGAAATTGGTTTACCACCAGCCAAAGTTTTTATTAGTAATATTGTCAAAGTGCGTCCACCAGAAAACCGTGACCCCACTCCACAGGAAATTGCCGCCTATCGACCATTTCTTAATCGAGAAATTGAGATTATTCAGCCGGAAATCATTGTTACTTTGGGTAGATTTAGTATGGCCAAGTTTTTACCTGAAGTAAAAGTTTCTCAAGTGCACGGCCGATTACATAAAGTAGTTTGGGAAGGTAAAGATCTTTTTGTGTTACCGATGTACCATCCGGCTGCAGCTTTACGTTCTACTAAAATGATGGAATCATTTACTTATGATTTTAAAAAGTTACCAAAGATCTTAAGTTGGTTGGTTGAACAAAATAAAACCGAAAAATTAAAAGGAAATATTAAAGACATTTTATTTTAGCTTTGAAAGGAAAAAATTATGTCAGAACTTAGAATTGTGCCCTTGGGTGGCCTAGGAAAAGTAACCCAAAATATGTATTTATATGAATACGAAAACGAAATCTTAATCGTTGATTGTGGAATTGGTTTTCCAGATGAATATATGCCTGGTGTTGATACCTTAATTCCAGATACTAGCTATTTGCATGAAGAGTTAGCTAAAGGTAAAAAAATAGTTGGTATTGCTATTTCCCATGGTCACGAAGATCATATGGGTGCTTTACCATATATTTTGCCAGAACTAGCAGAGATACCTCAGATTTGGGGTTCTCAATTAACAGTTGGTTTCATTAATAAAAAACTTCAAGATGAAAATGTCGATGCTCCTTTGAATGTATTTAGAGACTTGGAGCCAGTTAAATTTGGTCAATATTTTTCAGTGATGACGGTGGCAGTTACTCACTCAGTTCCAGATACCAAACACTTGGTGATTGAAACCCCTGAAGGCATTATTTATCACGGCTCAGACTTTAAGTTGGATGATCACCCCATTGATGGAGTGAAAACTGACCTAGCAACCATGAAAAAAGTAGCTGAAAAAGGAATTACTTTGGCTTTACTGGACTGTTTAAGAGTTGAAAGTTTAGAAAGAACTCCTTCTGAAGCAGAAACTGGACCAGAATTAGAGAAGTTAATGATTAATACTAAAGGTAAGTATATTGTAACGTTGATGAGTTCTCATATTCATCGGATTCAGCAAATAGTGGATGCTGCTAAAAGACAAGATAGAAAAGTGGCTTTTATTGGTCGATCTGTAGAACAAAACGTCAAGATTGCCATGGAGCTTAATAAACTACAGATGCCAGCTAACACCATGATTGATAAGCGAGATATTGATCAATATAGAGACAAAGAGCTCTGTGTGGTTATTGCCGGTAGTCAAGGTCAAGAAGGCTCATCTCTGATTAGAGCTGTGTTCGGTGAACATCGCCAAATTCAAATCTTACCAGACGACAAAGTAGTTTTTTCTGCTAATGTTATTCCTGGTAACGAAATTCCTTATTATCGTGCAATTAACGAATTGGCGAGCAATGGCATTGTGGTTGTTTACCCAGATGTTAATCAAGACTTACATAAATCAGGTCATGCCAGTGCTGCTGAACAAAGAGAAGTGGCCAAACTTTTGCATGCCAAGTACCTAATGCCGATTGGGGGGGAGGATCGTCATCGAGCCAAGTTTAGAGAATATGTTTCTCAAGCTTTGGGTTATAAAAAAGAATTTACGATTATTCCAGCTCATGAAGAAGTTTTGGGAATTAGTAATGGCGAAGTAAAAATAGTTGACCATATTTCAATTAAACCTCGAGCTGTTGATGGTTTGGGAATTGGTGATGTCGGGCCAACAGTTTTGTCAGATCGAAGATCTTTGTCTCAAGCAGGAATGATTGTTTTAATCTTACCCAGAACTAATGGTCGGTTGGATTTAGCCAAGATGCAAGTAGTTTCTAAGGGGTTTGTATTCATGAAGGAGGCTAGTGAAGTAATTGATTTTATTAAGCAAGAAACAGTTAATGTTTTGGAACAAGCTGATCAAAAGAAAATTACTAAAGACGACGATCGACTCAAGTTAATTGAAAGAAGGTTAGCTCGTAAGTTATACAAGATAATTCGTCGAGAACCGATGATCATTCCAGTAATTTTGGATGTGTAAGCCGTCTTCTGGCTATGTTATATTGGATTGGCGATAGACCTTGAGGTTGAGTGGTTTTTTGACTACTTGACATTAGCCAAGAAATATCCTATAACTTTTATAAATGAGATTATCCCCAAATGGGATGATTATGGCTAAAAAAAGAAGACGTAAAAAAAATCAGCTCAAGGTGGTGATTCCACCAGAAACAACCAACTCCGTAATGGCAGTGATTTTAATGGTTATTGGAGTAATGATTATGGTTTCTTTTTCTGGTCAGGGTGAGTTGTTACAAAAGGTTAATGATTTTTTCAGTCAAAAACTTGGTTTAGCCATGTTATTTATGCCTTTTGTGTTTATCTCGGCTGGTTTAGCTATGCTGAGAGCCAAATGGACTTGGTCTAAGCCCCATGTTTTATTGGGTACTTTATTATTAATGTTAGCCACTTTGGGGGTAGGTAAAACTGGTGAGATTGGTGAAGCTTTATTTACCAACTTTGCTGTGTTACTAACGGCTATTGGTACTTATATTTTATTTTTTGCGATAGGGGTGGTAGGTTTTTTGGTGATGACTCGGTGGTCAGTAGCTGAAGTAGTTAAGTTTTTAGCCAAAAAGAAAACAGATAAAGAAGCTGTTCAAGAGGCAAAAAACCTATTTGCTGCTGATACCAAAAAGGGTTTCAATTTACCCAAACTACATATTCCTGGAATGGGCAAAAAGAATTTTGTGGTTAATGATGCTAGAGAGCCTGAGTTAGTTGAAGAAGAGCTGCCTAAGACGAAATCATCGATTCCAGACATTCCTGAGAAGAAACCAGTTGAAGGTCGTAACTTGCTCAAACAGACAGCGATGATGCCCAAAAACACACCAGTACTATGGGAATATCCTCCTTTAGCTTTACTTTCAAGTAAGCCCGGTGGTAAAGCTCAGCGAGGTGATGTTAAAGCCAATGCTCAAGTGATTGAAAATACCTTAGAATCATTTGGTATTAAAGCTTCAGTTGCAGAGGTTAATTATGGTCCAGCTGTAACCCAATATGCTTTAAAAATTACTGAAGGTACTCGCTTATCCAAAATTACCAGTTTAGCCACAGATTTAGCTTTGGCATTGGCAGCTCCAACTGGTCAAATTAGAGTTGAGGCACCAATTGCTGGCCGATCTTTGGTTGGTATTGAAGTACCCAATCACTCTGCTGAGTTTGTTACTTTGAAAGAAATGCTGGCTTCTAAAACTATGAAAGACCACAAATCGAAGTTGGCAGTTTCACTGGGAATTGATGTGGCTGGCAACCCGATTGTGGCTGATATTTCAAAGATGCCTCACGTCTTAATTGCTGGTGCAACCGGTTCTGGTAAGTCTGTGGCAATCAATGCTTTTATGAGTTCAATTTTATTTCGATCTAGTCCAGATGAAGTGAAGTTTATTTTGGTTGATCCAAAACGAGTAGAGTTAACTGGTTATAATGATATTCCTCACCTGTTGACTCCAGTAATTGTTGAGCCCAGTAAGGTAGTTTCTGCTTTGAAGTGGGCAGTGAAATTAATGGAGGATCGGTATAAGCAACTGGCTGAAGTCGGAGTGAAGAACATCGATTCTTACAATGAATTAGCTGGTTTAACTGCGATGCCAAGTGTAGTGATTGTGATCGATGAGTTAGCTGATGTAATGTTGTTTGCTCCCAATGAAGTTGAAGAAAGTATTACCAGAATTGCGCAAATGGCTCGGGCTGTAGGTATTCATTTAGTTTTAGCCACTCAAAGACCTTCTGTAGATGTGATCACTGGGTTAATTAAAGCTAATATCCCCACTAGAATTGCTTTTAATGTTTCTTCTCAAACTGATTCGAGAGTTATTCTTGATGGACAAGGAGCTGAAAAACTACTTGGTCGAGGTGATATGTTGTATCTACCTCCAGATAAAGCTAAACCAGTTCGTATTCAAGGAACTTACATTTCTGAACATGAAACCAAGGCTTTAACAGATTTCTTGCGTTCCCAAGGTAAAGAACCAGAATATAAGGAGGAAATCACTACCAAATACAAAGCAGGGGCTATCTCTGGGGGATCTGGTGGTACCGCAGGTGAAGATCGAGATGATTTGTTTTTGGAGGCAGCTAGATTATTTTCCAAATATGACAAAGCTTCTTCTTCACTTATTCAGAGGCGTTTATCAGTAGGCTATGCGAGAGCTGCCAGAATTTTAGACCAGCTTTATGAAGCTGGAATGGTGGGACCACCAGAAGGCAGCAAACCACGTGAGGTTTATTTACAGAAAATCCAGGAGTTTTTAAGTACCCAAACTGGAGAGTAATTTTAATTTTGCTGATTTGGTTAATTTTTTGATGGCGGCTTCCCTTTGGCTAGCAGTAGATCTATCAGCGCATTTTTCTTGGTAAATTAAGGTTACAGGACTTCTGCCTTTGGTATATTTGGCACCTTTACCCGCATTGTGTTTATTAATTCTGGTTGCTAGGTTATCGGAAATGCCAGTATAGAGAGTGTTATCAGCACAGCGAACAATATAAACGAACCAAGGTTTAAGCATGATTTTTTGGTGGAGATGGGGGGCAATGAACCCCCGTCCGTGAACTCACGTTTTGCCAACTTCTACAGACTTAGAAAGTCTTTGATATTTCCTAAGAGGTGAACTTTCAGACCTTCCTTAAGAAATCTACACAAATTGCTTCGAAAAATAGCGTGTAATTATATCTTTCTGCACATCGACTAGGTTGTTACCCACAAGGTTCCGTCAATGAGAGCCCTCTTGTGAATACCAGTTAAGCGTAAAGCTGAGCTGGAGTTGCAAAAGCGGATTTGAAACCGGTAACGGCTTCATTTACGAAATTAGCAACTTTGCTGCGCAATGAATTGGCAGTTGTGTTTTTGACCCTGTTTTACATCTTTCTTGGTCAAAGATGGTCTGCAATTGGTAAAGAGCGGTTACGTCGATGCTTTACATCCCCGTGAAGACCAGATTATATCTTTTTTGTCAGAAAAACTCAAGAGCAATATCCTATAATTATTTGCTAAAAAAATAATAATGTGGTATAATTCTTTTTATAACAGAAATTGCGAGGGCACAAGTGCTTTCGCTCCCAAGTAACGATTCCTGGTGGAAAGGCCAGGATGGACACCAAGCTGAGCCGAAAGCGAAGGGGTGCTCTTTTTTATTTCGGACCCGATCTTTTTCTTTAGAAAAAGTCGCTGGTACGAAAGATACACAGTGATTTAAAAAAAGCAATGTCTGAACCACAAATCTTCCCCCAAGAATATGAAGCTTTAATTTTTGCTACTAGCCACAAGGAACTAGCACCTTTGGCTATGGCGTTACTTGGTTTATCTGAAGAAAGAATTGATTTTATTGATCCGGAAAAACCATCTGATCAAGTTGAGTTTCAGCCAGAACCGGCTAGTGAGAATCCTTTTGAAGCAGTTTTATTCAAACTCAGAAGAGTTTTGGAACATTTAAAACCAGAAAAACAAGAAAAAAATTTGGCTTTTTATGCTTCTGATGTTGCTTTCGCAGCCAATGGTCAACATTTTTTGAAACCCAGCAGGAATGGAGAAATTCAAGATTTGAGAAAAGTTCACCAGGAGATTTTTTCAAGATACAACCAACCTTTTTTAGCTAGTTGGGATGTGGTGTTTGGGGTGGCCGATAAGCAAGGGATCACTATGGGCGATATCAGAATTGAAGCAGATTATCCAGCTTTGACGATGACTGAAGTTGTGACTAATTTTTCTGAAAACATGAATCCAGGGCTAGACATGTTAGGCATTGGTATAGATAAAAGGTTGGAGTTTAGGTTGTATTTGGAAAATGACACCGAACCATTTTTAATTAATGATTCTGATGGTTATTATTTACTTTATCAATTTATTGTTCAAAAAATTCCTACAGCCGAGATGATTCATAATTTGCTTCGGCAAGAGGTTAGACAGAAACCAGACGCTTATGGTCTTTTTGCTCAAGGATTTTTATCAATTCAAACATTTAAACTGACTGATTCACCCCTCATGAGCTAAAGTCATCAGTTGAATTTTATTGATTTTCAAAGGTTCTAAAAGTTTTAAACAACTAGCAAAAGTATTCCCACTGGTGACCACGTCATCGATAATTAATAGTTGTTTACTTTTTAGAAAAGACAAATCTTGATATTGTAACTTAAAAACATTTTGGGTAACTTCTGCTCTAACTTGTTGATTTTTGGTTGAAGCTAAACTTTGAGTGTGAAATTTTCTATGAAACAAATTAATGACTGGTTTATTAATTAATAAACTTAATTCTTTGGCAATTAGTTCGGTCTGATTAAAGCCTCTGAGTCTTTGTTTTTTAGGATGCAAAGGGATATAAGTGATGTAGTCAAGTTGAGCAGAAAACTTAAGATGCTTGTAGAGTAACTGAGCTAGAGTTGGAGCTAACTCATAAATGCCCTGATATTTATATTTTTTAATTACACTGGCTAGTGGATCAACATAAAATCCTACGGCTTGAAGATTAGTTTGATAATAGGTAAGAGATTCTAGCTGAGGAGAAAAATAAAGAAAATCAATTTGGTTTTGACAGGCTGGACAAAATAAAGAGTTCTCTTTTTGGCAAATCACACAAGCCTGAGGAAAAAGCAGTTTGAAGAGGTTTGGTAGCAAGGGCACAAAGTTAATAATAAAAAAAATTTGTGACTTAATTGTGGCCAATACTGGACTCGAACCAGTGACCTCACGAATGTGAATCGTGCGCTCTAACCAACTGAGCTAATTGGCCTGATGCCCAGTATTATAAAGCACAACTGACCAAAGTGAATCGCTGACTCCTAAAAGTTAAGTTTGTCAGGGTATAATGGTTGTTAATCGACTAACAATATTTAGAAAGGACGTATGTCTTTAAAAGATGATTTAATGCAACAGATGAAAGAGGCAATGAGAGCCAAAGATGCCGAAACCTTGGGGACGATTAGATTATTACGCTCAGAAATTAAAAACTTTGAGATCGACAATGGTGAACAGGATGATGCTGGAGTACAAAAAATTGTCGCCAGAATGATCAAGCAATGGAAAGATGCCATTAATGATTATAAAGCTGGTGGCAGAGAAGATTTGGTGGTTGAGGCCCAACAAAAGCTCAAGGTTTTAGAAAAGTTTTTACCAGCGCAAATGTCTGAAGAAGAAGTCAGAAAAGTGGTGGCAGAAGTGGTAGCTAGCGCTGGTGACGATGCCAAACCAGGTCCTGTGACAGGTATGGTCATGAAAAAAGTAGCCGGCAAAGCCGATGGTGGGCTGGTGGCCAGATTAGTTAAAGAATTATTAGCTTGATTTTAAATAAGAGGTCTTATGATTCAGCAGACCAAAACAGTGGGTGAGTTACTCAAGATGGAACGAGAAAAGCGACGAATTTCTCGTACTCAATTGGCTCAAGAAATTAGAGTTAAAGAGGGCTTTATTCATGCCTTAGAAGAAAACCGTTTTGAAGATTTGCCAGCCGCGGTGTTTGTCAAAGGCTATATTAAAGCTTACGCCAGAATTTTAAACTTTGATCCGGAACCAATGTTAGCTTTGTTACGGCGTGACTTTAAAGAAAGTGCCAAAGGTCAGCTAATTCCTCACGAATTTCTCAAACCAGTTCTTAAGTCTGGTTCTTGGTCTTCAGTGAGATTTACCCTTTTGGGCGGGGTAGGTGTTTTTTTAATTTTATTTACTTATATTGCGATTAGATGGTATTCATTTATTTCTCCACCCAAGATTACGATCAACTCACCAGCAGAAAATGAAGTGGTGTCTCCTCAAGTTACAGTTCAAGGGGTGACCGAACCAGAAACAAGGTTATTGATTAATGCTCAACCTGTGCCAGTTAGGGCTGATGGTTTTTTTGAAACAAATCTCACTTTGCCCAATGAAGGGATGTCAACTATTACGATTGAAGCGATTGATCGTCAGGAAAAGAAAAATACCGAGCAACGGACCGTTTTTGTTCGTTTTTAAATTAACAAATTTTTGCCTCAGGTTAGGTTGAGAGGGTTTTTTATGTTAAGATAAACAAGTCTTAACAATCAAGAAAGGTTGTGTTTATGGAAACAATTCTTCCAACAGTTTTAAGTGTGGTGGCTATTCTGTTAACGATTATTTTATCGGTAGTTGGGATCCAAATTTTTCTTGTGTTGACTGAAGTAAAAAAAACTTTACATAAGGTTAATACCACCATTGATCAAGCTGAAGCCAAGATTAATGCTTTGGTTGCTCCTTTGCAAAACTTAGGTGGCTTGGCTAGTGGCCTGCAAACTGGGGTGAAGGTTTTTGAGTCTTTCACCAGCTGGTTAGCAAAGAGAAAAAATGACACAAAGAAAAAATAATTTTTCTGAGCAAACTTTTATGACTGGGTTTGGCGTCGGTTTAGCTGCCGGTGCTATTGGGATGTATTTGTTTGGCACTGATGAAGGTGGTAAGTTGCGGCAAGAACTTAAAGATCATTGGCAAGAGGCGGTCAAGGATTTATTAGCGGAAGGGACTATTGAGAATGCTGAACAAGATTTATGGATGTTATTTAAGGATATTTTAAATCAGGCTGTAGGTGACATTGAGTCTCTAAAACTAGATAAGGCAGCCAAAACAAAAGCTGTTTCAATTACCAGAGCGCAAAAGAAACAAAATCTTTTTAAAGGAGTTTAATAGCTTGCTAGTATAAAACAACTAGTTCTTATTTCGCTAAAAATTTAATTCTCCTGGTATAATCTTTACATCATGTTGAAAGCTGCAGAATTACGTCAAAAATATTTAGATTTTTGTAAAAAAAATGGGCATGTGGTTGTGCCATCTTCTCCATTGGTACCAGAAAACGATCCAACCACTCTCTTTACTGGTTCTGGAATGCAACCAATGATTAATTATCTTTTGGGCGATAAGCATCCCAAAGGGACTCGGATTGCTGATTCACAAAAATGTTTTAGATCCCAAGATATTGAAGAAGTTGGTGACAATCGTCATACCACTTTTTTTGAGATGTTGGGCAATTGGTCTCTGGGTGATTATTTTAAAAAAGAACAATTGAACTGGTATTTCAAGTTTCTTACCGAAGAAATGTCTTTAGACCCGGAACGGCTTTATGTAACTGTTTACCAAGGTAATGACGAGCTAGGAATCCCCAAAGACGAAGAGGCCATTAAAATCTGGCAGGAATTATTTGCTCAGCATAAGATCGATGCTCAAGTGGTAGATCAAGCTGACCAAGTTGGCCTTAGTCATGGTAGGATTTTTCCCTATGGCAACAATAACTGGTGGTCTAGAGCTGGTGCTCCAGAAAACATGCCGGTCGGTGAACCTGGTGGCCCAGACAGTGAAGTTTTTTATGATTTTGGTGAAGAACTGGGTTTACATGAAAAATCTGAGTGGGAAAACCAACCTTGCCATGTGAATTGTGATTGCGGTCGGTTTCTGGAGATTGGTAACTCAGTGTTTATGCAGTATCTCAAGACAGATCAGGGATTTGAGCCACTGCCTCAGAAAAACATTGATTTTGGTGGTGGTTTGGAAAGAAGTTTGGCTGCCGTGAATGGTGATCCAGATGTTTTTAAGACTGATTTATTTTCACCTGTGGTAAATAGGTTAGAAAATTTAGCTAATAAAAAATATGAAACCGAGGCAGTGGCCTTTCGAGTAATTGCTGATCATATGAGAGCAGTGGTGATGTTGATCGCAGATGGAGTTTTCCCTGGTAATAAAGACCAAGGTTATTTTGTTCGTCGTTTATTGAGAAGAGCAGTTCGTTATGGAATGAAATTGGGGATTAAGCAACAGTTTTTGGCGGAGTTAGTTTCTGGAGTAGTTGAGATTTATTATCAGGCTTATCCTCAAGTTGCTGATCAACAAGATAAAATTAAACAGGTGGTAAGTCAGGAAGAGCAAAAATTTTTGCGTACTTTAGATAAAGGATTGAAAGAGTTTGATAAATCTACTCAAGTTAGTAAAAAACTAACGGCTGAATTAGCTTTTACTCTCTATGAAACCTATGGTTTTCCGTTAGAACTATCTTTAGAAGAAGCAGAGTCAAGAGTTTTAAAAATTGAAGATAATTTTGCAGCAAAGTTTCAGCAAGTAAAACACCAACATGCTGATAAATCTCGAACGGCTTCGGCTGGTAAGTTCAAAGGTGGTTTGCAAGATCATTCTGAAATAACAGTTAAGTTTCACACTGCCACACACCTAATTCATGCTGCTTTGAGAAAAATACTGGGAACGATGGTTAGTCAAAAAGGTTCTAATATTAATGCTCAGCGTTTACGTTTTGATTTTACCTATGATCAAGCTTTAACCAAAGAGGCACTGCAACAAATTGAAGATCAGGTCAATGCTTGGATTAAGGCTGACTTGCCAGTTAGCAAAAAAATGATGGAGAAACAGGCCGCTTTGGCAGATGGAGCCTTAGCTTTTTTTGTTGAGAAATATCCAGACGAAGTAAGTGTTTATCAAATTGGTGATGACAGTCAAACTATTTCTAAAGAGTTTTGTGGTGGTCCCCATGTCACTCAAACTGGAAAAATTGGAGCAATCGAGATTTTCAAAGAAAAATCAGCTGCAGCCGGAGTGAGAAGAGTTTACGCTAGGTTAAAGAAGTAAAACCCCTCTTTTATTATCCCAAGAACTTTGCTTAAATGGAGTATAGACGCTAGAGGCGTTTTGGTTGTGGTATTCAAAAAAATTTATGTCATTAAATCTGCCCTTTATTAGCAAAAAATCAAAGTCATCAGCGACTGAAGTGGTTGTAGACGCTTTTTTAGGTTTAGTTTTTTCAGAAAATGGAGTTAGAGCTGCTTTTTGGCAAGTTGATGGTAATCAAGTGGTGATTAAACAGCAATCAGCTTTTTATACTTTTACCAATGATGATGAGGCAATTATTGCCACTGATGATGCTTTGAAAGAGTTAGGTAAGGAGTCTGAAGCTGTTAGTGAAGTGGTGTTTGGTTTTGATCCCAAATGGGTTAATGATAATGGTTTAGTTAAAGAAAAACGTCCTTTTATCAAAAAACTGACAGAAAATTTATCTTTAAAACCAGTTGGCTTTGTAGTTCTGACTGATGCGATTATTCAAGATATTTTTTTTAGAGAAAAAACTGTTTCTCAAATCTTGATTTATATTCAGGAAGCTGCTTTATCTTTGATTTTGTTGAAAAAAGGCAAAGTAGCTCAGCAGATTTCGGTGGGGCGATCTGATGATGTGGTAGCTGATATTGTCGAGGGACTAGCTAGATTTGATAAAGATAAAACCGATGATGGTAGTTACTTACCAGCCAAAATGGTTTTGGCTTCATTAGTGTTAACTGATCTAGACCTTCAAGACATCAGAACTAAAATCATTAATTATGATTGGGCAGATAACCACCCCTTTGTACAGAGTCCTTTGATTGAAAAAATCATGGCTGACCGAGTTTTGGAGATAGTGATTAAACAAGGAGGTTTGGCTGTAGCTGAAAGCAGAGGTTTAAAGCTTGACGGTGTTGATGAATCAATTTTAGAAAAAGGGAAAGTCGACTCATCAGACTCAGTTGATTTTGGTTTTTCTGATGTTGACACTGATTTAGCTGGCGATAATTTTACCTCAGTTGGTTCCTCTGAACAAAAGGCAGAAGCAACTAGTTTTGGGATTCCAATTTCTCAAGAAGAGCTGCCAAAAGAAAGAGATAATCATTTAGTTAAAAAACCACTTGTTTCAACTAATAACCAAACGGCAACAAAATTTACTAATAGAAAGTCTGGCCCAATGAACAAACTGTTGCATTGGTATCATCACCATCCTCATAAAAAGATAATTTTGGGAGGGGCGGTGAGTGGTTTTTTGGCCTCAATTGCCTTATTAGTTGGTGGTCTGGTTTTTACTTATAAAGTGGAAGTTTCGGTAGAATTAGCAGAAAGAGTGATAGCCAAAGAAGTTGAGTTAAAGGTTGATACTACGGTGGCTACTTCTAATGTTGAAAACTTAACTTTAAGGGGTGAGTTGGAAGTAGAAGAGTATAACGGGACTAAAGTAACTGATACTACCGGAGTTAAATTGGTTGGTGAAAAAGCCAAAGGCAAAATTACGATTTTAAATAAAACTACTTCGCCAAAAACTTTTACTGCTGGAACGGTTTTTTCTTCTGGTTCTCTAAACTTTACTTTGGATGAAGAAGTTACGGTTGCTTCAGCTGAAGTGACCCAATCAGGGACAAGTGAAACTAAGGATTACGGCAAACTTGATACTCAAGTAACTGCTGCTAAAATTGGTGCTGAAAGTAACTTGGCTGTGGAGAGAGAGTTAACTGTAGCTAATTATGACCAAGGAACTTATTCTGCCTTGGTTAAGGAGTCTTTTACTGGTGGTTCTAGTAGAGAAGTAAGAGTAATTTCTCAAGAAGATAAGACTTTGGTGCTAAATGATTTAAAGAAAGAGTTATTTAAAAAAGCTCAGGAAGATTATGCTAATAAATCTGGAGATGGTGTTTATTATGTTCTTTCTGGCAAACAGGTAGTGATTGAAGCTGATTATGGAGGAGAGTTAGGCGAAGAAGCTGACCAACTGGCTTTAGAGTTAACGATGGAGTTTGAAGCAGTGCGGTATTCTTCTGAGGATATTAAACCATTGGCTGTAGAGATTTTGAAAGCTGATTTACCGGCTGGATATGAGTTTACTGATGATGACCCAGAGATCCTAACGGCACCCAGAGAAGAGGCTACCAGCAGTTCACAGATAATCTTGGAAGCAAATGTCAGTGCTAGGGCTCTCCCAAAATTTGATCCAAATAACCTAATTTCTGCTTTACGAGGTTTGCCTCTAGAAGCGGTTAGTGGTAAAGCAACTGAAAGACCAGAAATTAGGGCAGCTAGTTATTCGGTTAAACCTTCTTTAGCAAAGATGTTTGTTTCTACTGTTCCTAAAGCAGATCATAGAATTAATATTAATATTCAGGAAAAAACTAGTGAGTAAACACGCTTCTTCGCTATCTAACAACCAACGTCAGGACTTGGTTAAGGTTTATCGTGAAGCGATTAAAGAAGGTGTTTCTTTAGCTAAAATCGAAAAAAAAATTGAAAAATTAGCAAAAAGATTAACCGTTGCTGAAAAGAAAGAGACTAAAGAAGTTGAGTACGAAAAGAAAAACTTTAGGAAAAAAATTCCCAAAATAATTAGGATGGGGGCAGCAATTTTACCGACAGTTTTGTTGTTGGTAGGAATTAGTTTGGTTGGTAGTGCTACTTATCCAATTTTGGCTTACTATGTTGATGATCTTTCCAGAAGCACCATTAACTTAAAAGCTCCTGTTCCTCCTGATCAAATTTTAGACTCAACACCAATTACTTTAGCTGACTCACAGGGGTTAGTTGCAGAAGATTTTGGGGTGGCAGTAGATAATGATGAGCCAGTAATTTTAGATTCTGTCTTGGATTACACTAACTTAAATAATTGGTTTGAAGGAGAAAATTTACCTGAGTTTGTTCAAGAAAGCGAAGCTAACCAACCAACTTCTTATATTTTAGATATTCCCAAAGTAAATGTTGCTAACGCGCTAGTGGCCGTAGGTGGGAGTGACCTTAATAAAAGCTTGATTCAGTATCCTGGTACAGCCTTGCCAGGTCAGGCTGGTGCACCAGTGATTTTTGGCCATTCAGTATTACGGCAATTTTATAATCCAAAAGAAGTTAATCCCAAGCGTTACACCTCGATTTTTAGTTACATTATGACTTTAGAAAAAGGTGACAAAATTTATGTCACTATAGAAGGAGTTAAGTATACGTATGTAGTGGTAAGCAAAACCGAAGTTAAGCCTACAGATACTTATATTTTATCTCAGCGTTATGACACTAGACAATTAAAGCTGGTAACTTGTACTCCAGAGGGGACTTATTTGAGACGAGGAGTAATTACAGCACAACTAGTAAAGGACAAATAATGTCATATCTAGCAATTGATTTTGGTACTAAAAGAGTAGGTGTGGCTGTTTCTAGAGGAACTTTGGCTGTGCCATTAGTAGTTTTAGCTAATGAAGATAATCTTTTTGAAGAGTTGTTAAAGATTATTGAGCAAGAAGAAACCCAAAAAATTATTGTAGGTTTGTCAGAAAACGAGATGGCACTCAAAACAGAAGAATTTGTGAGGGAGCTTAAAGCTAAGACAGAAATTCCAGTTGAGTTTGCAGACGAGACATTGAGTTCTCGCGAAGTTGAGCAGAGACTTCAAAATCAGGGAATCAAACATAAAGTTCGTTCTGGGCCGATCGATCATTTTGCGGCAGCGATTATTTTGGAAAATTGGTTGGAGCAGCAGCAATTTTAACGTCTATTTTTCAGCAAGCGTCTGTTCAATGTGCTACACTGATTCCTTACTAATTTAATTAAATAACATATGAAGCAAAAAAAATTTATTTTTAAAAAACGTTTTTTGATTCTGATTCCATTACTTTTGGGGTTGGTAGTTATTTCTTTATGGATGGTTTTTTTAACTTTAGTTAGCCCAGTTAATAGTCAACTAACTCAAACTCAAGTTTTTGTGATTCCCAAGGGTCAAGCTGTATCAGTAATTGGTGAAAGACTGAAAGAAAATGGCTTGATTAAAAATGCTTTAGCTTTCAGATTTATTGTCAAAAAAGACGGTCTTTCCCAAAAGATTCAAGCTGGTAGTTTTGATTTATCTCCAAGCATGACTACGGCAGAGGTTGCCCAAAAACTTACTCAGGGGACCTATGATTTATGGGTGACTATTCCCGAGGGCTGGCGTCGAGAAGAAATTGCTGACAGTTTGGCTAAACAAGAGTTGGAGAGTTTTTCTAAAGAAGAATTTTTGAGTTTAACCAAGGGTCAAGAAGGCAGGTTGTTTCCAGATACCTATTTGGTGCCAAGACAAATCTCCACAGAGCAATTAGTGAGATTATTACAGCAGACTTTCGAGAAGAAGATTATTAATGGTTTAAAAGATGATTTAGCTCAGAGTGATTATTCTTTAACTGAAATCTTAACAATGGCCTCGATTGTAGAACGAGAGGCTAAAGGTTATGACCAAATGACCAAAGTAGCTGGAGTATTATGGCAAAGACTTGAGATCGGAATGGCTTTGCAAGTTGATGCTAGTTTACAATACATCAAGGGTTTTGATCAGGTTCAAGATACTTGGTGGCCTACGCCTACAGCAGCTGATAAAGAGCTAAACTCGGTTTTTAATACTTATAAGTATCCTGGTTTGCCACCAGCACCAATTGCCAATCCAGGTTTAGATGCGATCAAAGCTACTTTAAATCCAGTTAATACTGGAGCTCTTTTTTATCTGCACGACCTGAGTGGCCAAATCCATTTTGCTACTACTTTGGAGGGGCACAACGCTAACGTGGAAAAATACTTGCGTAATTAAAAGTCTTCTGTTAAAATAGCAAGTTATTGCGTACGGGCTTTGAGATAGAAAGTCGTTTTTTCGTTTTTCTATCTTAAAAACAGTTGCAAAAATAAAAAGATCTTGTGATTCTTTGAAAAGAGTATCGCAAACAAATAAAAAAAGAAATACCTATTCTGCAGAATGATTGGCTCAAACAATCACATCGTATAAGTTTTTTTAGCTAAAGAGACAACTCGAAGAGAGTGGTCTCTGTTTTTGTCTGCTAAGACGAAAACATTTTCTTGAGATAATCCAGGCTCAAGAAATAAACAACCAAAGTAAATAGAGAGGGACTATTTTATGTCACAACAGGTTCGTGTTAATTGGGGAAAGCAACACAAAGTTTTGCCAGAGTTAGATCTGATTAAACTCCAAAAAGATAACTATGAATGGTTTCTCGCTGAAGGCATTAAAGAGTCTCTTTTAGAAGTGAATGGTGAAAAGGGAATTGAAGATTTCACTGGTAAAAACTGGGCTCTTTCCTTTGGTAATTTCCGTTTTGGTCAAGCAAAATACACTCCTTCCCAAGCCAAGAAAAAAGCTGTTTCTTATGATGCTCCCTTGTATGTAGAAGCAACTTTAGTTAACAAGAAAACAGGTGAGGAACAAACTCAAGAAGTTTTCTTAGGTGATTTACCCATGATGACAGACATGGGCACTTTTATTATTAATGGGATTGAACGTGCCATTATTACTCAATTAGTTCGTTCTCCAGGTGTTTCTTTTTTGGGTGATGAAGATCCAAATTCTCGAAGAGTCCTTTATCGAGCAGAACTAAGACCTCTCAGAGGTTCTTGGTTGGAAGTTAATGTTGGTCGTCGTGATGTGATGACTGTCAAGATTGACCGCAGACGTAAGATGCCAGTCACAGTGTTACTTCGTGCTTTGGGCTATGAGTCTGATGAGCAAATTAGAGAACTCTTCCAGGATATTGTCAAAAAAGATGAATATAGTTTATTAGAAAATACTCTCCAAAAAGATCCAACTAGTAATCAGGCTGAAGCCTTAATCGAAATTTATGAAAAAATGAGACCCGGAGAGCCAGCTGTACTTGAAACAGCTAAACAGTATTTGACTCAACTTTTCTTTGATGCTCGTCGATATGATTTGGGTGAGGTTGGTCGTTACAAAATTAATCGTCGTCTTAAGTTATCAGCTGATGAAAAAACTACGGTTTTGACTCCAGAAGATATTATTGAAACAGTGCGTTACTTAATTCAATTGCAAAATGGTGTTGGTAAAGTTGATGATATTGATCACTTGAGTAATCGTCGTGTTAGACGTGTTGGTGAGTTGGTGCAAACTAGTGCTTTCCGCATTGGTTTAATCAGATTAGAAAGATCTATTCGTGAAAAAATGTCTTTGACCAAGACCGATGAGACTTTAACTCCAGCTGCTTTGGTAAATGCTCGACCATTAATTGCTACTATTTCTGAATTTTTTAGACGAAATAGACTATCAGCCATCTTAGATCAAACCAATCCTCTTTCTGAAGTCGATAACTTGCGCAGACTATCAGTTATGGGTTCTGGTGGTGTTACTCGTGAGCGAGCTTCATTCTCGATGCGTGATATTAATGCCTCTCAGTACTCTCGTATTTGTCCAGTTCGTTCTCCAGAAGGTCCAAACATTGGTTTGGTAACATATTTAGCTCTTTATACTAGAGTTAATGATTTTGGTTTCTTAGAGGCTCCTTATTTTAAACTCGATAAAAAGGGTGACAAAGTTAAGGTCAATTATGATGAAATTGTCTATCTTTCAGCTGATGATGAAGAAGACTACAAGATTACTCATGCCAGTATTGATATCGATGATAAGGGTGTAATTCAAGATGATTGGGTGTCAATTCGTCACATGAACCAATTTACAGAGGGTCCAATTACCGATGTGGAATACATCGATGTTGTGCCTCGTCAAGTGATTGGTACTTCTGCTTCTTTAATTCCATTCATCGCTAATGATGAAGCCAACCGCGCTTTGATGGGTACCCACATGCAATGTCAAGCTGTGCCTTTGGTCAAACCTCAAGCCCCGATAGTTGGCACAGGTATGGAAAAAGCAGTTTCTACTGCCATGAACCATTCTGTGGTAGCTAAATTTTCTGGAACTGTTGAGTATGCTGATGCTAATAGAGTTGAACTCAAATTAGATAAAGCTAACCATAAGGAAGCCGAGGTATTTTTTGCTAATAAAACTAGTGAGACTGTGGAGTACAACAAAGGTGTGGTTACCTACCACATTGTTAAATTTGCAAGAACTTCTCAAAGTACTTGTTATTCACAAAATGTAGCAGTCAAGGCCGGCCAAAAGGTTCAACCAGGTGATGTGATCATTAATGGTCCTTCTGCAGATGAAGGAGAACTTTCTTTGGGTACTAATTTATTGATTGCTTACACTTCATTTGATGGTTTGGGTTATGAAGATGCGATCGTGATTTCTGATCGTTTGGTTAAAGATGATTCTTTGACTTCTATCCAGATTAATGAATATAAAGCTAAGGTGATGGACACTAGACTTGGACCAGAGGAACTCACTAATGATATTCCTAATGTCAGTGAGGCTTATTTAAGTAACTTAACCATGGAAGGTATTATCAGAGTTGGTAGTCAAGTTAATTCTGGTGATATTTTGGTGGGTAAAGTTGCACCAAAAGGTGAGACTGAACTTTCTCCAGAAGAAAGATTATTAAGAGCAATTTTTGGTGAAAAATCTAAAGAAGTGAGAGATACTTCTTTGAGATTACCTCATGGTGAAACCGGAACTGTTATTGACGTCCAGACTTTAGATCGTGACTTGGGTGATGAATTAGATCCAGGTACTTTGAAAGAAGTAGTGGTTAAAGTGGCTCAAATCAGAAAGATTAGGGTTGGTGACAAATTAGCAGGAAGACATGGTAACAAAGGTGTTATTTCCAAAGTCGTGCCTGTGGCTGACATGCCTCACCTCGAAGATGGAACTGCCATTGATATTATTATTTCACCATTGTCAGTGTTAGCTCGTATGAATCTTGGTCAGCTGTTAGAAGCTCACCTTGGCTGGGCAGCTCAAAAACTTGGTTATAGAGTGGCTATTCCAGCTTTTGAAAGAATCGATGAGAGTAAAATCTGGACAGAGCTAGAAAGAGCTGGTTTACCAGGTTCTGGTAAAGTTCAACTCTATGATGGTAGAACAGGAGAAGCTTTTAGCGAGCAAACTGTAGTGGGTATTGGTTACATGCTGAAATTAAGTCACATGGTCGAAGATAAGACTCATGCTCGCTCAACTGGACCTTACTCTTTGGTGACTCAACAACCTTTGGGTGGTAAAGCTCAAATGGGTGGACAACGTCTTGGTGAAATGGAGGTTTGGGCCTTAGAAGCACATCGTGCTGCTCATGTTCTTCAAGAAATGTTGACCATCAAATCTGATGATGTTCGTGGTAGAGCAAATGCTTTCGAAGCAATGGTCAAGGGTGATGATATTCCAGCTCCTTCTGTACCTGAGTCATTTAAAGTGTTAATGAGAGAGTTAAATTCTTTAGCTTTGACTGTTAACCCAATTGATTCCGAAGAAGAAGATGATCCAGAAGATCAACCAGCTGAGCCGTTGTCTCCTGAAGAAATGCCAGATGATCCAGAAGAGCTAGAAGAGGATGGGGTTTCAGAAGACGAGAGTGAAGAATTAGCTGATGAAGATTCAGAGCCAACAGATCTAGAAGAGACAGACGAAGAAGAAGTTACTGATGAGGAAGGAGCAGCAGCGTAAAAATTTGCTTTTACGAAGGAAACATATGAAAAATATTATCGACTTTTCAGCTTTACAAATTGGTATCGCTTCTCCAGAAGAGATTTTAAACTGGTCAAACGGTGAGGTCAAAAAACCAGAAACCATTAACTATCGTTCTCTAAAACCAGAGAAAGATGGTCTCTTTGACGAGAAAATCTTTGGTCCGGTTAAAGATTATGAGTGTTACTGTGGTAAATACAAACGTATTCGCTATAAGGGTATTGTCTGTGACAAATGTGGTGTTGAGGTAACTCAATCCAAAGTGCGTCGCGAACGAATGGCTCATATTACTTTGGCTGCTCCAGCTGCTCATATCTGGTTCTTCAAAGGAGCTCCTTCTAAATTATCATTACTGTTGGATATCTCTCCAAGAAATCTCAACTCCATCATGTATTTTTCCCAATATATCGTTTTGGAAGTTGATGAAGATGAGAAAAAAGAGGTCAATGATCGTTTGGAAGTTAATTTGGTGGCAGCTCAAGATGAACTCAAAGAGACAGCAGAAAAAGATATCCAAAAGATTCAAGATCAGTTGGAAAAAGATGTTGCGACTTTGAAAGAAAAAGTTAAGAGTAAGGAAACCCTTCAATTAAAATTGGAAGAACTCAAGCTCAAAGCCAAACAAAGTCTTTCTAATGTTAAACAACAACTAGAACTTCAGTTGGAACAAACCGCTGAAATCTTTAAGACCATCAAGACTTTGGTTAAAAAGATCAAAAAACAAAGTATTTTAAGTGAAGATGAATATCTTAAGCTTGATGAATATGATGCCGCAGCTCATTTGAGAGTAGGCATGGGTGCTGAAAGTATCCTTGAGTTAGTTAAGCAAGTAGATATGGATTCCTTGGTGGAGCAACTTCGTGGCGAGATGGCTGAAAGCAAGGGAGCTAAAAGAGTTAAAGCTACCAAGAGATTGAGAGTAGTTGAAGGCTTTAAAAAAGCTAACATTGATCCTTCTTGGATGTTTTTAAGTGTTTTGCCAGTCTTGCCAGCAGACTTGCGCCCAATGGTTCAATTATCTGGTGGGAGATTTGCTTCTTCAGATCTAAATGATCTTTATCGCAGAGTAATTAACCGTAACAACCGTTTAAAACACTTAATCAATTTGGGAGCCCCTGAAATCATTTTACGGAATGAAAAACGTATGCTTCAGGAAGCTGTTGATTCTTTGATCGATAGTAGTCAGGCTCGTCAAACCAGAAGAAGATCAAACCGAAGACCATTGAGATCACTGTCCGAAATGTTGCGTGGTAAACAAGGTCGTTTCCGTCAAAACTTATTGGGTAAACGTGTTGATTATTCTGGTCGTAGTGTCATTGTGGTTGGTCCAGAATTAAGACTTGATCAATGTGGTTTACCAAAAGATATGGCTTTGGAGATGTTCAAGCCTTATGTTTTACGTGAATTAATTGTTCAAGGCGTAGCACCCAATGTAAAGAGTGCTCGTCATTTAGTTGATCGTCGTGAACCAGAAGTTTATGATGTGTTAGAAAAAGTGACGGCTAATCACCCTGTGATTTTGAACCGTGCGCCAACCTTACACAAATTGGGTATGCAGGCTTTCTATCCTCAATTGATTGAAGGTAGTGCTATTAGACTGCATCCTTGTGTTTGTTCTGGGTATAACGCTGACTTTGATGGCGATCAGATGGCTGTTCATGTACCTTTGACTAAAGAAGCTCGTCAAGAGGCTGAAGAGTTGATGATGGCTACCCACAACTTACTCAAACCAGCTAATGGTGAGCCTATTACTGTGCCTAATAAGGAAATGGCAATGGGTGTTTTCTATTACACTTCACTAGATGAAAAATTAGGTAAATTTCCAGTAGTTTTTGCTTCTAAAGATGAAGCTTATCATGCTTACCAAGTAGGCTTACTCAGTTTAAGACAAGCTATTACCATTAGATTACCAGGTAAAGGTTTGGTGGTAACTTCAGTCGGTAGATTGAGATTTAACGACTTACTTCCAGAAGAAGCTGAGTTCGTTAATGAGCCAGTCAAGGCTAAAGACATCAAAGAATTAGTGACTCGAGCCATCGAAAACTATGACGATGATAAAGTTGCTAGATTAATTGACTCAATCAAAAACCTTGGTTTTGAAGCTGCTACCAGATCTGGTTTATCAGTGTCTGTGACTGACTGTAAGATGATTGATGAGAAGCCAGCCATTATTGATAAAGCTAACAAACGAGTTGAAAAGGTTCAGGATAGTTACTTACAAGGTTTAATCACTGATGATGAACGTCGTAGAAAAGGTATCGAGATTTGGATGGAAACTACCGAAGAATTAGCTGAGAAAACTTGGGATTCTTACGATGATGACAATGCTGTGAAAGTAATGATCGATTCTGGAGGTACTCGTGCTTCCAAAGATCAGGTTAAACAGTTGGCTGCGATGCGTGGTTTGGTGGTTGATCCGTTGGGCAACATCGTGGAAATGCCAACTAAGTCTAACTTTAGACAAGGTTTAACTATTTTCGAATATGTCACTTCCGCTCGTGGTTCTAGAAAAGGTTTAACTGACTCAGCTATCAAGACTGCAGACGCTGGTTACCTTACTCGTCGTTTGAGTGACGTGGCTCATGATGCCATTATTAGAATGGAAGACTGTGAGACCACTAAAGGAATCGAGATCTCTAAGGCTACTCGTCGAGATGCTTTCTACAACCGCATTTTGGGTCGTTATCTAGCTGACGATGTTAAAGATGGTAACAAGGTAATTGCTAAAAAAGGTGATTTCCTTAATGATGATTTAACTAAAGTTATTGATCTTAATGACAAAATCGAGACAGTAATGGTTAGATCCCCTCTTACTTGTGAGGCTAGAAAAGGTCTTTGTCAGACTTGTTATGGTTGGGATTTTTCCACCAGAGACAAAGTCGATATCGGTGTTCCAGTGGGTGTGATTGCTGCTCAATCTATTGGTGAACCTGGTACTCAGTTGACCATGCGGGTTAAGCACTCTGGAGGTATCGTTGGTCTTGATGTGACTCAAGGTTTACCTCGTGTTGAAGAACTTTTGGAAGCTCGTAATCCCAAACTAGCTGCTTTTGTGGCTAGAATTGCTGGAAAAGTTAAAATTGAAGAGAATGATGATGACAAAATCATCACCATTACCTCAACTACTCCACCAAAAGAGGAAGAAGAGCACATTATTCCAGCTAACAGAAGTTTGTTGGTGGAAAATGGAGATTTAGTTCATCCTGGTCAAATGTTGACTTCAGGTGGAGCTGATATCCAAGAGTTATTACAACTTCAGGGTTTGATGTATGCACAACAACACATTGTTGACCAAGTTCAGGCAGTTTATGAATCTCAGGGAATTGGGATTAACGACCGACATTTCGAGGTAATTGCCCGTAAAATGGGTGATAAAGTTAGAATCGAGATGAGTGGTGATACCGATTTCTTAACAGGAGAAATTGTTGAACGTAGTCGCTTTATGGCGATCAATGATGAAACCATGGCTGCTGGTGGTGAACCTGCTACAGCTAAAGTTTTGTTACTTGGTATTACTAGATCTTCACTCTTTACCCATTCTTGGCTTTCCGCCGCATCATTCCAACACACCAAACATGTGTTAACCGATGCAGCATCTGCTGGCAAAGTCGATACTTTGGAAGGATTGAAGGAGAACGTGATTATTGGTAGATTGATCCCTACCAGTGAAGAGCGGGCTCGCGAGATATAAAAATGAATTAGGAGATGGTGGGCTGTAACATCGAGTGGTAAAACTAACCGCGTCATGTTACAATCCCACAATCTGAAAATCGAAGTAAGGAAATAAAAGAAATTTATGCCTACAATTAATCAACTTATCAGAAAAGGTGGAAGAATCGATCGATCCAAGCGAGTTAAAGCTGCTGCTTTGAGAAGATCTTTCAACTCAATTACTGGTAAACCTGTAAAAACCAATAACCCTCAAAAAAGAGGTGTTTGTACTGTGGTTAAAACCATGACTCCAAAGAAACCTAACTCAGCTTTGCGTAAGGTTGCTCGTGTGCGTTTATCTAATCGTATGGAAGTGACTGCTTATATTCAAGGTGAAGGTCATAATCTTGCTGAACACAGTGTGGTGATGATCCGTGGGGGCCGGGTAAAAGATTTACCAGGTGTGAAGTACCATGTAGTTCGTGGTAAGTTTGATTGTGCTGGTGTTGAAGGTCGTAAAACCAGTCGCAGTAAGTATGGTGTGAAAAGAGGAAAATAAAGCATGAGAACAAAAAAAGCTAAACTCCGCGAAGTTTCTCCTGACGCTAAGTATAATTCAGTTTTAGTGGCCAAGTTGATTAGCCGTTCAATGAAGGATGGTAAAAAATCTGTTGCTCAGAAACAAGTTTATACTGCCTTAGAAATTGCCGCTGATAAAACAAAAAAGCAACCAGTTGAAGTTTTAGAGGCAGCTGTTGCTAACATTACTCCACAAATGGAAGTTCGTTCTAGAAGAGTTGGTGGCGCATCTTATCAAGTGCCAATGCCTGTTCAAACTAGAAGAGCTACTTCATTGGCTATTCGTTGGCTGGTATTAGAATCCAACAAACGTTCAAACAAAGAATTTCACTCCTATGCAGAAAAGTTATCCGCAGAGATTCTCGATGCATTGGAGAACACCGGTGGTGCAATAGAGAAGAAATTGACTTCACACAGAATGGCAGAAGCCAATAAGGCTTTCTCTCACTTCCGTTGGTAAAAGAATTACCGCACTCAGTATTCCTGGCAGGGGAATCTTCTTGTTATGAAGAATGGGTGTGGGTTTAGTTATGGAAATTATTTTTAAAAGGTAAAAATATGTCAGACAAATCAGCTAATAAACGAGTTCCATTGGAAAGAGTAAGAAACATTGGAATCATTGCTCACATTGACGCAGGTAAAACTACCACGACTGAGAGAATCCTTTTTTATACTGGAAAAAACTATAAAATTGGCGAAGTTCATGAGGGAGCTGCCACTATGGATTGGATGGCTCAAGAGCAAGAACGTGGTATTACCATTGTGTCTGCTGCCACGACTGCCTTCTGGAAACCATACTTTGAAAGTAATCTTCCAAATGAAGAATATCGTTTTAATATCATTGATACACCAGGCCATGTTGATTTTACCGCTGAGGTAGAACGCTCTTTACGTGTTTTGGATGGTGGGGTAACGGTATTAGATGCTTCAGAAGGTGTGCAATCACAATCTGAAACAGTCTGGCGTCAAGCTGATAAATACAATGTGCCTCGGGTTTGTTTTGTCAATAAAATGGATAAATTAGGAGCCGACTTTTTGGCTACTATTCAAGATATCCGTGATAAGTTTGGTGTAACTCCAGCAGTGATGGTAATGCCAATGGGAGCTGAAAATGACTTCAAGGGAGTAATTCAACTCTTGGAGATGAAAGCTCTTTTTTGGAAAGATCATGCTGCTGCCACTGAACCAGAGATCATGGAAATTCCCGAAGAATATCGTGCTAAAGCTGAAGAAATGAGAGCCAACTTGGTTGAAGCTATTGCTGAAACCGATGATGCTTTGATGGAAAAATTCTTTAACGAAGAAGAAATTACTGTGGCTGAACTAAAAACAGCCCTTCGTAAGGCCGTAATTAGCTATAAGTTGGTACCTGTTTTTGCTGGTTCTTCTTTGAAAAATACTGGTATCCAAGTGTTATTGGATGCCGTGGTCGAATATTTGCCATCACCAATGGATATTGATCATATTGAAGGTACCAAACCCAATTCAGAAGAAAAAATTACTCGTAAATTAATTCCAGAGGAAAAATTTGCTGGCTTGGCTTTCAAAATTCAAACTGATCCTCACGTTGGTAAGTTAACTTACTTCCGTGTTTACTCTGGTGTGTTGAAAGCTGGCAGTTATGTTTATAACTCTTCTAAGGACGAAAAAGAAAGAGTGGGTCGGTTGTTACTGATGCACGCTAATAAGCGTGAGGAAATCAGTGAAGCCAAAGCTGGTGAGATTGTGGCCGTTGTTGGTTTGAAAGAAACCAAAACAGGCGATACTCTTTCTGATGAAAATGATCCAATTATCTTGGAAGGTATTACTTTTGCTGAGCCAGTGATCTCATTGGCAATTGAGCCAAAGACTAAATCTGACCAAGAAAAAATGGGACTAGCTCTGAATAAACTTTCTGAAGAAGATCCCACCTTTTCCATTAAGGTTGACCATGAAACTGGTCAGACCATTATTGGTGGTATGGGTGAACTTCATTTGGAGATCATTGTTGATCGGATGAAAAGAGAGTTTAATGTTGATGCCGATGTTGGAGCTCCTCAAGTTGCTTACCGTGAAACCATTACTAAGGTGACTGAAGGCGAGGGTAAATACATCAAACAAACTGGTGGCCGTGGTCAATATGGTCACGTTTTACTGAGAGTTGAACCAAAGGATCGTGGAACTGGTTATGAATTTGTTAATGAGATTACCGGTGGAGTTGTGCCTCGTGAATACATTGAGCCAACCAACAAAGGTATTCAAGAATCTTTAGAAAGAGGTTTCTTGGCTGGCTATCCAATGACCGATATTAAAGTTGCTCTTTATGATGGTTCTTACCACGATGTTGACTCAAGTGAATTGGCTTTTAAGATGGCTGGTTCCTTGGGTATGCGTGAAGCCATGAAGACAGCTGGAATGGTGCTGATTGAACCAATCATGAAACTTGAAGTCACCACACCTGAAGAATTTATGGGTGATGTGATTGGTGATTTGGGTAGTAAAAGAGCTCAAATCCAAGGTACTACCAACAGAGGTAAAGCAGTGATTATTACGGCGCTTGTTCCGTTGGCAGAGATGCAAGGCTATGTTACAATCTTGAGAAGCATGACTCAAGGTCGTGCTAGTAGTGTGTTGTTACCAAGTCATTATGAGGAAGTACCAAAAAGCATTACTGATAAAATCGTAGAAGAACGCAAAGGAGCACACGTTCGTTAGTGTTTTTTCGTTCTAAATTAAGTAGAAAGTAGTAAAAGAAAAAGTACAAATAAAAAAGGAGAAAATATGTCTGACAGTAAAAAATTTGTCCGAAGCAAACCTCACGTCAATATTGGAACCATTGGTCACGTTGATCATGGTAAAACCACTTTGACCGCTGCTATTACTGCCACTTTGGCAGCTAAAGTTCCTTGTGATACCAACAAGGCTTTAGGCTATTTAGATATTGATAACGCCCCAGAAGAAGCTGCTCGTGGTGTGACCATCAATATTTCTCACATTGAATATGAAACTGACAAGAGACACTATGCTCATATTGATGCTCCAGGTCACGCTGACTACATCAAAAACATGATCACTGGTGCTGCTCAAATGGATGGTGCTATCTTGGTTGTGGCTGCTACCGATGGTCCAATGCCACAAACTCGTGAACACATCCTTTTGGCTAATCAAGTTAACGTGCCAAAATTGATCGTTGCTTTGAACAAATGCGACATGGTTGATGATGCTGAACTTCTTGATTTAGTTGAAATGGAAGTCCGTGAGCTTTTGAGTAAATATGGTTTTGATGGCGATAACACTCCAGTTGTTCGTGTGTCAGCTCTTAAAGCTTTGGAAGGTGATGCTGCTGCTCAAGATCAAGTGATGGAGCTCATGAACCAAGTTGATGCATACATTCCAGAACCAGTTCGTGATCTTGATAAGCCATTCTTGATGCCTGTTGAAGATGTCTTCTCTATTAAAGGTCGTGGTACAGTGGCTACTGGAAGAATCGCTTCTGGTAAAGTCAAAGTTGGTGAAGAAATCGAAATGGTTGGTTTCAAAGATACTTCTAAGAGTGTTGTTACCGGAGTTGAAATGTTCCGTAAATTACTCGATGAAGGTCAAGCTGGTGATAATGTTGGTATCTTGTTGAGAGGTGTTGATAAAGATGATATCCAACGTGGTCAAGTTTTGGCTAAACCAGGTAGCATTACTCCTCATGTTGAGTTTGATGCCGAGGTTTATATCTTGAAAAAAGAAGAAGGTGGTCGTCACAAACCATTCTTCAGTGGTTACAAACCTCAGTTTTACATCAGAACAACTGACGTTACTGGTGAAATCACTCTCCCAGATGGTGTAGAGATGGTTATGCCTGGTGATAACGCCAAGATGCATGTCAAACTTATCGCTCCAGTTGCTGTGAACGAAGGTTTAAGATTTGCTATCCGTGAAGGTGGAATCACTGTCGGAGCTGGGGCTATCACTAAGATTGTTAAATAATCTTAGGTTGAACCGAAATAGAAAACCCCGCTCACAAGGCGGGGTTTTTGGTAGTTTAAAGTTTAATGATAGAATTTTGCTATGAAATCTTTTCGTTTTAGTCCCATTAAAACTCAAGCAGAGTTGTTAAGAGCAATTAAGCATGTTCATTTTAAATCCTTTGAATTATGTAAACAAAAGCTTGGTTATATTTTGCCAGTAGCAGGTAATATTGGAATTTTTTGTCATGATGATGACGAATTTAATTTTTTAACTAAGATGAGAGAGGAACTTACGGATTCTTCTGACAATTGGAATAAAAAATATTTTCGTTTGTATCAACCGATAGTTATTTCAGCAGAAAATAATATTCCAAAAACTACTTATACATATCTCTATATTCGTAAAAATGATATTGAACACAATCAGGTGGGAGATCTTGATTTTTATATGGAACCCAGTCGTTACAAGAAATTAAAGCGATCATTGTTGTCTGGAAAAGAAATAGAAGGATTAAAAATATTGGATAGGTCTGATCTTGATTTAATAGAAGTGTTTGATCCAACTGTGGATGTAGTAGCTTTTATTGGTCAGAAAACAATGACAGAAAATGTTAAATTTTGATATACTTTGATTTTCATGAAAAACTTTGAAAATAAAGTAGCCAGAGTAGTAGTAGTCAATCCAGATAAGTCAATTTTACTAAATCGTCGACCAGCATGGAGCAAACAAGCTCCTAATAAACTCCAGATTTTAGGGGGAAAATTTAAAGCAGAAGATCTTACTAGAAAACACGCCGCCAAGCGAGAAATTTTAGAAGAACTGGGTTTGGATATTGCTGTAGCTAATTTTTTATTTGTTGAGGCTAGTGAAAATAATGGCTGGGTAACTTTTGCTTTTTTGTTACTTTTAGAAGAAGAATATAGTCCTGAAATGATGCCTGATCACCAAGAGTTTGATACCTTAGTCAAGGTTGATTGGGAGCAAATAGAAAAAATGATTGAGTCTGAAGAAATTGCTTTTGATCATCCAGCTATTTTGAGGACAGTTTTACAGGTTTTATCTAGTAAATTATAGTCTCTTGCTCCTTTTCTTGATTTTTGCTATAATTATCACTCTCGTTTACAAGACGGGAAAGCTGGTATTTCAAGGCATTTTTGACCTCATGGTTCACCAGGCAAATTAGCCCTGTACATATCGATAAATTTTAGTTATAATCACGCCCTGTGATTTTAAGTACTCTGGAAAACCAGAGAAAAAATATTGGGTTTAAAATTTTTGAACCGAATATATAAAAAGTAAAAAAATATGGCAAAAAGCACTGGCACACAAACTGTTTATAAAATTAGAGTTAGACTCAAGTCTTACGACCATCGTGTCGCAGATGAAGCTAGCCGCAAGATCTTACAAACAGCGTTGTCAACTGGAGCTAAAATAGTGGGCCCTGTCCCATTGCCAACCAATAAAAAGTCATTTACGGTTTTGATTTCACCTCATACCGACAAAAATGCCCAAGAGCATTTTGAAATCAGAACTCATAAGCGACTGATTGAGATAGTCAATCCAACCAATAAGACGATTGACTCTTTGATGCATTTGGAATTGCCTGCTGGTGTAGACATCCAAATCAAGATGTAACAAAGTATAAAAAGATAGATAGAAGAGGGCAAAAACAGGCCCTCGCTTCTTTTGAAAGGCAACTTTCAAAGAGCACATAGAAATTGGAACACGTATGTTAGACGCAATCTTTGCAACCAAATTGGGTATGACTCAAGCTTGGTCAAAAAAAGGAAAGAGATTGGCTGTAACCAAGTGTAAGGTAGAACCTAACGCTATTGTTGGTCTTACCGAAACTTCACTTACAGATAAATCTACCCGTACTTGGAATAAAAAACCTCAAACTGTTGTTGAGGTTGGTTATGGTGCAAAGAAACTAAAAAATATGGATAAGCCACTCCGCTCAAGATTGCAAAAGAGTGGTTTTTCTTTTGGTGTTAGCCAAATTCAAGGTGTTAGAGTTAACAATGAAAGTGAGTCTCCAGTTAAAGTCGGAGACTCGGTTGTTTTAGAACAAGTTTTAGCAGTTGGAGATTTAGTCAAAGTTCAAGGTGTAACTAAAGGTCGTGGTTTTGCTGGAGCAATGAAACGTTATGGTTTTCATGGTGGGCCTAAAACTCATGGTCAATCAGACAGATCTAGAGCGGTTGGTTCTATTGGTTCTGGTACCACTCCTGGTCGTGTGTGGAAAGGCAAAAGGATGCCTGGCCACTATGGTGTTGAAACTAAGACAGTTTATGGTTTGACAGTGCTATACATTGATCCAACTACTCAAGAGCTATGGTTATCTGGACCAGTACCAGGTTTTAAATCTGGTTACATTAAAATCGAGAAAACTGGTAAAAAGAAACCAATTGAACTAGATCTTGAATTAATGGGTTTGAAAAAAGAAGCCGCTCCAGTAGAAGCAGTCGCTGAAACTCACTCAGTTGAAGCTCAAGAGGAGCAAAACTAATATGAAATTAAAAGTGATTACCGCTACCAGTAAGGGTAGCACAATTGAAGTTAACGACGCAATCTTTGCTCAAAAAAGCAATCCAGTTTTGTTAGCTCAAGCTGTGAGAGTTTACTTGTCCAATTTACGACAAGGTACTAGCAAGGTTAAAACTAGATCTGAAGTCAGTAGGACCAAAGCTAAATGGTACAAACAAAAAGGAACCGGTAATGCTCGCCATGGTTCCAAGAATGCCCCCATCTTTGTTGGTGGTGGTGTTTCTCATGGTCCAACTGGCAACGAAAACTGGACTAAGGCTTTATCCAGAAAAATGAAAGCTCAAGCTTTAAGAGTCGCTTTGAGCATGCAGACTGAAAAAATCGTAGTAACCGATAACTTCAATAGCTTGGGTGGTAAAACCGCTGAAGCTGCTAAGTTATTAAATAAAATGATTGATGATAAAGGTAAAGTTTTGGTTGTTTTAGCAGGAAACAGTGATTTAATCAGAAGAAGTTTAAGAAATATTGAACAAGTATTAACTGTACCTGCTGTTGAACTTAATTCTTTGCAAGTAGCTATGGCTGACATCATTATCTTTACCAAAGATTCTTTAAAAGTTTTGGAAGATCGTTTGAGTAAGGAGAAGGTTGAAGTTTCTACCAAAAAAGAAACTTCTAAAACTGCTAAGAAGGAGACCAAATAATGATGAATCCTTACGTAATTAGAAGACCAGTTATTACTGAAAAAACTCTCCAAAGAGCTAATTTGGAGAATATTTATACTTTTGAAGTTGAGCGAGTGGCTGATAAAAATAAAATTAAAGCCGCTATTGAAGAAATGTATCAAGTTAAAGTTGAGGTGGTAAATACAGTGATGAGACCAAAGAAAGCTAAAAGAACTGGTCAAAAAAGATTAAAAACTTTTGCGGCTAAAACTAAGAAAGCTTTAGTAAGACTCAAAAAAGGTGATTCTATTAGCGTTTTTGACATTGGAGGAGACAAATAATGTTAATTAAAGTTAAACCAACTAGCCCTGGGAAAAGACACCTAGTTGTTGTTGACAGAACAGAACTGCACAAAGGTGACCCAGAAAAGTCATTGTTAGTTTCTGGTCATAAGAAAAGACAAGGTCGTGGTTACCAAGGTAGAATTACGGTTCGTCATCGTGGTGGTGGTGTGAAGAAAAAATTGAGAGTAATTGATTGGAAGAGAAGTAAAAAAGATGTGGCTGGTGTTGTTAAGAGAGTTGAATATGATCCAATGCGTAGTGCTAATATCGCTCTTATTTACTACCCAGATGGAGATAAACAATATATTTTGGCTCCATTAAATCTTAATGTTGGTGATACGGTGATGGCTGGTGAAAAGGTTGATCCTAAGCCAGGCAATGCTATGATTCTTAAAAATATTCCTGTAGGTATGCCTATCCATAATTTGGAAATGAGACCAGGTAAAGGTGCTCAACTAGTTAAGGGAGCAGGTGTTCATGCCTTAATTCAATCAAAAGAGGGTAGCTATGTGACTGTTCAATTACCTTCTAGAGAACAAAGATTAATTCATGAGGATTGTTTAGCTACTATTGGTCAGGTTGGTAATAGTGATTGGAAAAATAGAAAACTTGGTAAAGCAGGAAGAAAAAGACTGATGGGTATTAGGCCAACTGTTAGAGGTACAGCTCAACATCCTGGAGCTCATCCACATGGTGGTGGTGAGGGTCGTAGCGGTGTTGGTCTAAAATATCCTAAGACAGCTTGGGGTCGTAATGTTGCTCCAGGTAAGAAGACTAGAAAAGCAAGAAAAAGTAACAAGTGGATTGTTCGAGACAGAAGAACAAAGTAAATAAAAACTTATGAGTAGATCAACTAAAAAAGGACCATATATAGACCCTAAGCTCATGAAGAAAATCATGAAGCAAAAGGATTCAGGAGATAAAACTCCAATTAAAACTTGGGCTAGACAGAGCGTTGTCTCTCCTGATTTTGTTGGCCACACTTTGTTGGTCCACCAAGGCAAAAATTTTATTGAAGTTTTTGTTTCTGAGGGTATGGTCGGTCACAAGCTTGGAGAATTTGCTCCAACCAGAACCTTTAGAGGTCATGGTCGTATTGTGAAGAGAGTCTTGACTAAGACATAAAGGTAAATATTAGATATGCAAATTATTGCTGAACAAAAAAACACTAGACAGTCGCCCAGAAAAGTAAGATTAGTTGCTAACGCTGTTCGCAAACTTACTCTCAAAGGTGCCTTCGAACAACTTGCTGTGATGGAACGAAAAGCTAGTATGGTGGTGGCCAAAGTTTTAAGACAAGCCGTTGCTAATGCTTTACACAATCACCGTTTAACTGCTGATCAATTGGAACTTAAAAATATCTTAGTGACTGAAGGATCAACTTATAAGAGGTTTAGGGCTGTCAGTAGAGGTCGAGCTCATACGATCTTTAAAAGAACTTCTCATGTGAGGGTGATTTTGGAGACTAAGGAAGTTAAAACAGAAAAAGAAGTTGGCAAAGAAACCGAGACAAAAGTTGAAGTCAAGCCAACTGAAACAAAAAAAGAAACTAAGCCAGTCACTGCCAAAAAAGTTGCTAAAGCAACAGTTTCAAAATCAGTGACTAACAAAAAAGTAGTTAAGAAAGCAAAGAAATAAAGATATGGGACAAAAAGTAAATCCAACTGGTTTTCGTTTGGGGAAGATTTTCTCTTGGAAGTCTCGTTGGTTTGCCAAACCAGCTAATTACTCAAATAAAGTACTTGAAGACCATAAACTCAGAAAGTATTTTGCAGATAAGCTCACTAGTGCTGGCTTAGTTCAAGTCGACATTGAGAGATATATCAGTAAAATGCGTATCGTTCTACAGGTTTCCAGACCAGGTGTGGTAATTGGTAAGGGTGGTACAAACTTAGAAGAGATTAAAAAAGAAGTTGAAAAAGTTATTAATGTCGCTAAAGACAAGAAGGACCAAGTTAAGGTTGATTTAAAAGTAGAAGAAGTTAAATCACCTGATTTGAGTGCTAGATTAGTAGCTGAAAGAGTGGTTAACCAGTTGGTTGGTCGCTATCCACATAGAAGAGCTGTCAATCAAGCTTTGGAAAAAGTAATGGCTGCTGGAGCTAAGGGAGTTAAAATTCAACTTTCTGGAAGAATTGGTGGCGCTGAAATTGGTCGTCAGGAAAAATATTTTAAGGGTAGTGTGCCAACTCAAACTTTGCGCGCTAACATTGATTACTTTGAAGTTCCTGCTAAAACCAGATCTGGTTACGTCGGTATCAAAGTATGGATTTATAAAGGAGAGATTGTTTAAAAGGTAATATGTTACAGCCAAAAAAATCAAAATACCGCAAACAGTTTAGAGGCAAAAACACTGGGAAAGCCCTTCGTGGCAACCAACTAGCTTTTGGTGAATTTGGTTTGAAGGCTTTAGATGGTGGTTGGGTTAGTTCAAAAGAACTAGAAGCTGCTCGTAAGAAAATTACTTATGCCACCAAAAGATTGGGTAAATATTGGATTAAAGTATTTCCTCATAAACCAGTTACCAAAAAGCCTGTTGGGGTCAAAATGGGATCTGGTAAGGGAGCCATTGATACTTACGTAGCAGTAGTTAGACCAGGCACAATTCTTTTTGAATTGGGTGGGGTAACAGAAGAGATGGCTAATGCCGCTTTTACTAAAGCTGGTCATAAAATCTCTTTAAAAACAACAATAGTGAAGAAATCATAAAACATGAAGAGAAAAGATATTACAGAACTTCGAGCTAAAACAGCTAAAGAACTCAACAAAATGTTGGCTGACCTCCAAATGAAACTAGCTGTTGCTAGAATGGAGAAAAAAGCTGGCAAATTAGAGAATACTAGCTTAGTAACTACTTTGGCTGATGATGTTGCTCGAATCAAAACAACTCTCAGAGCTATGGAATTAGCTGGAGAAGAGAAAGAGGCAAAATAATGAGAACAATGACTGGAGAGGTAACTGCTTTAAAAAGAGAAAAAACTGCCACTGTAACAGTGTCTACTCTTTGGCAACATCCTTTATATCAAAAATCAGTAAAAAGAAGTAAAAAATATGCTTGTCACTATGAGGGCATTGAGCTTGAACTTGGCGATAAAGTCGAGATTCAAGAATCAAGACCAATTAGTAAAACCAAGCGTTTTGTAATAGTCAAAAAAGTAGGAAAATAAGCGATGATACAACTTAGATCTGTTTTAAAAGTCGCGGACAACAGCGGAGCCAAAAAACTTCGTACCATTCAAGTTTATGGTGGTTCTAGAAGAAGATTTGGTTATGTGGGTGATATTGTCATTGCTTCTGTGATTAGTGCTGATCCTAATAGTGCCATTAAAAAAGGTGCTAAGGTGAGAGCAGTAATAGTAAGAACGAAAAAAGAATCACGCAGAGCTTCGGGCGAATATATTCGCTTTGATGATAATGCTGCAGTGGTGATTGAATCAAGAACCAAGCTAGATCCAGTTGGCACTCGTGTTTTTGGCCCAATTGCTCGTGAAGTCAAAGATAATGGTTTTAACAAAATTGCTAGTTTAGCACCGGAGGTTTTGTAATATGAAATTTACTATTGGAGATCAAGTAATCATTACAGCTGGTAAGGATAAGGGCAAAAAAGGAGAAATCGTTAAAGTTTTTCCTAAAGAAGGTACTGTTCTGGTTAAAGATATTAATGTTTATGCTAAACACGTTAAACCTTATGGTGGTAGACCAGGAGAAATCATTCGTCGAGAAAGACCACTTCCTACCGCTAAAATCGCTATTATTAACGATAAAGGTGTAATCGATCGAGTTGGTTATAAAGTAACCAAAGACGGCAAAAAAGAGAGAGTTTACAAAAAAACCGGTACAGTAATTGCGACTAAAAAAGAAACTAAGAAAACAACAAAGAAATAATAGGCCAAAATGAATAGACTAAAAGAAAAATACCAACAAGAAGTGGTGCAAACTCTCAAAAAAGAGTTTAATCATGATAATGTATTTGCTGTTGGCAAAATTCAAAAAGTAGTGCTCAACATGGGAATTAAAGACCCAGCTGATCCTAAAGCTAGACTTAAAGTTATTGAGAACATTGCTGATCAATTTACTGTAATTGCCGGGCAAAAGCCTCAAATCACTCGTGCTCGTCAATCTATTGCTAACTTTAAATTAAGAGAAGGCGATCCTTTGGGCGTGGCTGTGACTTTGAGAGGTCAAAGAATGTGGGAATTTTTGGATAAACTAATCTCTATTGCCTTGCCTCGTGTTAAAGATTTTAGAGGTATTTCACGAGTTGCTTTTGATGGTCAAGGAAATTATTCTCTGGGTGTTGAAGAACAAATCGTTTTTCCAGAGATTGAATATGACAAAATTGAAAGTATTAGAAGTTTACAAATCAATATTGTGACAAGTACAAAGAATGATCAAGAATCTTTCAGAATGTTGGAACTTTTGGGTTTCCCATTTGAAAAAGAAGAGGATAAAAAGTAATTATGGCTAAAAAATCAAAAATCGCTAAAGATAAGAAAATCTTGGCCCTTCGTGCTGAATATAACTTATCAGGTGAGAAGAAACCAAATAGAGTCTCGACCAGAGGAAAAAACCGTTGTAAAATTACCGGTCGTCCTCAGGGATACATGCGTTACTTTGGTTTAAGCAGAATTACTTTCAGGGAATTAGCCATGAAAGGGGAACTCCCAGGAGTGGTAAAGGCAAGTAAATAATATGACAGATCCAATCGCAGATATGCTAGCTAGAATTAAGAATGCTTTGCTTTCCAAGCATAAGCAGGTAGTGATTCCTCATTCTAAAGTGAAGGAAGCTATTGCCGAGATTTTAGTTGCTAATAACTATATTGAAAGTTTTGAAGTAGTTGCTAAACAACCACAAGCAGACTTAGTGTTAGCTTTAGGTTATGAGGGTAAACTACCCAAGATTTCTGGAGTTAAGAGAGTTTCAAAACCAGGTCGCAGACTCTACTCTACGGTTGATCAAGTGCCGGTTACTCTTAATGGTTATGGCATTACGATTGTATCTACTAGTAAAGGGCTTTTAACAGATAAAGAAGCTCGTCAACAAAATGTCGGAGGAGAACTTCTTTGCCAAGTTTGGTAAAGAATAAATAATTGTTATGTCAAGAATCGGAAAAAAACCAGTTGAATTAGTTCAAGGAGTCACAGCTACCATTGAAAATGGTCAAGTGACTATCAAAGGTCCTAAAGGAACTTTAGTCGTACCAGTGATGGAAGGAATTAAAGTTGCTCAAGAGGAAAACACTTTAGTTGTCACTAGAGCTAATGATGAAAAACAGATCCGTGCCTATCATGGTTTAGTGAGAAGTTTATTGGCTGGTGCGGCCGAAGGTGTTACTAATGGTTATAAAAAAACTTTAAAATTGGTTGGGACTGGATATAGAGCTACGGCCAAAGGAGCTGGGATCAGTGTAACAGTCGGTTTTTCTCACCCGGTTGAGATTACTCCAGTCGAGGGCATTAAACTTTCGGTTGAAGGTAACGACACCATTCATATTGAGGGAATTGATAAACAATTAGTTGGTCAAGTAGCTGCTAACATCAGAGCGATTAGACCTCCTGAGCCTTACAAAGGTAAAGGTATTAGACACGAAGATGAGGTTGTTCGTATCAAGCCAGGTAAGACAGCAACTGCTTAATAAAAAAGGTTAAAAATGTCAGTAATTAAACATAATGAAACACTAGCTGAAAAAAGAAAGAAAAGAGTTCGTTCCAAAATGATGGGCACAGCAGAACGACCAAGATTGACGATTTTGCGTTCTAACGAACATATTTCTTTACAAGCAATTGATGATGAAGCTGGAAAGACTTTGGTCGCTGCTAGTGATTTGGGTAAAAAGAAAATCGCTGGAACTAAATCCGAAAGAGCTGCCAAAGTAACGGCAGAATTGGTAAAAGGTTTAAAGAAAGCTAAGATTGAAAAATTACAATTTGATCGTGGCTCATATAAATATCACGGGAGAGTGAAAGTTGTTGCTGAAGCTCTTCGTGCAGAAGGAATTAACGTTTAATACTATGTCTAAATTTCAAGGCAATACACCAGAAGTTAAGGAATTTGAAGAAAAAGTGATTCAAATTTCTAGAGTGTCAAAGAAAACCAAAGGTGGAAACAAAATGGGCTTTTCCGTACTGATGGTGGTTGGTGATAAAAAAGGTCAAGTTGGCGTTGGTTTGGGTAAAGCTCCAGAGGTAGTTTCGGCTATCAAAAAAGGAATTAAAAAAGCCAAGAAAAAAATGATTGCTGTCCCTTTGGATGGCACCACTATTCCTTTCAAAATGGAAGTTAAAAAAGGTGCTGGCAAAGTATTATTAAAACCAGCTCCTAAAGGAACTGGTGTTATCGCTGGAGGTCCAGTAAGAGCCTTGGTTGAAGCTGCTGGTGTTAGAGATATTTCTGCCAAGATTTTGGGTAGTGAGAATCAAGCATCTAGTGTTTATGCTGCTTTTGAAGCTCTCAAAAAGATCGAACAAATTGTTAAAATTCGTGGTATTAAGTTAAGATCAATTATTGATATTGAGCGAGAAGAAAAAGAAAAACTCAAAGAAATTCAAGAAAAAGCAAAAGCTGTTTCTGAGGTAGCAGAAGATAAGATTGTAAAAGTTGAAAAAAAGAAAATAGTTGCTAAGCCAGTAAAAAAAGAAGCTAAAAAATCCGTGAAAAAAGCTCCTACCAAATCAGCTAAAAAATAAAAGGATTGAATCATGTCATTGTTACAAAATTTAGTTAAAACCGTCAAAAGATCAAACAAACGAGTTGGTCGTGGTTATGGCTCTGGTAAAGGTGGTCACACTGCTAGTAGAGGTCAAAAAGGCCAAACTTCAAGAGTTGGTTCTAAGATTCCTTTGTGGTTTGAAGGTGGTCAATTGCCAGGTGTCAAGAAATACCCAATGTTAAGAGGTAAAGGTCGTTTTGGTGTCCTTAACCCAACAGCAGAGATCACTTTAGCTGATTTGGAAAAAATGCCTGTAGCTGATATTACTTTAGAAACCTTAAAACTTTATAAAATTATAGAAAAAGGTTTTAAAAAAGCAAAAATCATTCATAGTGGCAAGTTAACCAAAAAAGTTAATATAAAAGGTATCCCTACAACCAAACAAGCACTTGAGACTATCAAAAAACTTGGTGGTTCTGTAGAATAAAAAACCTGTGATAGAGACAGTACTACAAAAACTGAGAGCTATTTTCGCTAATGAGGAGCTCAAAAAGAAGCTGTTGTTTACTGCAACTATTTTTCTAATTTTTAGACTTTTTGCTCATATTCCAGTTCCTGGAGTTGATGTGTTTCAGCTTCAACAGTTATTTGTTGGTAATCAATTTTTGAGTTTACTTAATATTTTTGCTGGTGGTACTTTATCAAATTTTTCAATTGTGGCAGTCGGTATTAACCCATATATTACTGCCTCGATTATTATGCAACTAGCGGGGATGGTTTTTCCCAAACTGAAAGCAATGCAGAAAGAAGAAGGTGAGGCAGGAAGAGCTAAGCTCAACCAATACACTCGATTACTCAGTGTGCCTTTTGCGATTGCTCAAAGTATCTCGATTATTGCTTTACTTCGTTCCCAAAACTTGCTATTAGTCACCAGCCCTTTAACGATGATTGCAATGGTAACTACGATGGTTGCAGGTGCGATGATTATGTTGTGGCTGGGAGAACTAGTGACTGAATATGGAATTGGTAATGGGATCTCGATGGTGTTGTTTGCTGGAATTGTCAGCCAAGTTCCGGTAGCTTTAAGTCAAACTTTGGTAGTGGTTACCTCTCAACAAGTTTTGACTTTGGTTTCTTTTGCTGGAGTATTTTTGGGTTTAATTGCTTTGATTGTTTATATTAATGAAGCTGTCAGAAAGATTAGTATTCAATACGCCAAAAGAACCAGGGGTGGTAAAACTTATGGTGGTCAAACTACTCACTTACCAATTAAGGTTAATGTGGCTGGTGTAATGCCGATTATTTTTGCAGTCTCTTTAATGTTGGCGCCTTCTTTTTTGGGTAGAGTGTTGACTGCTATGGATGATCCAAAGTTAGTTTATTGGGGACAAAAACTAACTATTTGGTTCCAACAAACCTCATCTATTTATTTAATTTCCTACTTTTTATTGGTTTTCAGCTTTACTTTCTTTTCGGCTTTAATCTTTTTTAATGCCCAAGATATTGCTGATGAATTGAAAAAAAGTGGAGCTTTTATTCCAGGAATTAGGCCAGGTAGCCCAACTAAAAAATTCTTGGAATATGTCGTAGTAAGAATTACTTTGGTTGGCGCTATCTTTTTAGGAGCGCTAGCTATCTTGCCTTCATTAGCGCAAATCTTTACTGGGGTTCAATCCCTGGCTATTGGAGGAACAAGTGTATTAATTGTAGTGTCGGTAATTTTGGAAACAGCCAAACAAGCAGAAAGTATGTTGGTTGGCCAAAATTATGACAAATACCAGTAAATATAAATTAAAAAAGGGGATCAATAATCGTGAAAATTGTCTTAATTGGTATTCAAGGTGCTGGTAAATCAACCCAAGGAAATTTACTGTCAGAAAAATTTGGCATTCCTTATCTTTCTTCTGGACATATTTTTCGTCAAATGGCCAAGAGTAAAACTAGATTGGGTCGTTGGTTGAAAGAAACTTTGAATTCTGGTGCTTTGGTGCCTGATGAAACAGCAGTTGAAATCGTCATGGAATATCTCAAGAGACCAGAATATGCAAAAGGCTATATTCTTGATGGTTTCCCAAGAACTGAAGCCCAAGCAGAAGTTTTGGGTGAAGGGGTTGATACTGTCGTTTTAATTGATGTTTCAGATAAAGAGGCTTTATGGAGAATTTCTGGCAGAATCTCTGATCGTGAAGATGAAACTTTGCAAGCGATTCGTAAGAGAATTGAACTTTTTCATGAAGTTACTTCTGAAGTTTTGAGTTATTATGATCGAGTTGGTAAATTACATAAAATCGATGGTGAGCAGACAGTTGAAGAGGTTTTTGCAGATATAATTAAAGTAATTGAAGGAAAAAATAACTAGAGGTGACAAGTTTATTTGCTTCTGGTATAATCATGCCTCATTGTTGATAACCTATGGGAAAAGTACAAGATCATAAACGAGCAGCTAAGGGCAGAAGACAACTCGATACAACCGCTGAAAAAGCAGAGAGAGCTGATCGTTTGGAAGTCGTTGGTGAAGTTGAGGAGTGTTTACCTAATACGATGTTTCGTATTAAGGTGACAGAATGTGCTGTTGAGAAGATGGTCGACAAGGTTCTTTTGGGAACTTTAGCCGGCAAAATGCGACTTTATCGCATTAGAGTAATGCCTGGAGATGTAGTTAAAGGCTATGTTTCCAAGTATGATTTAACAAAGTGTAAAGTTACGTATCGGGTTAATAAAAAACCGGTACAAAGTATGTAGAAATACAGAAAACCCAGGACTTGAACTATGAAAGTCAGAGCTTCGCTAAAGAAGATGTGTAACCAGTGTAAATTTGTAAGACGCAAAGGGAAGTTGCGTGTTATTTGCGTTAATAAAAAACACAAACAAAGTCAAGGATAAAATATGCCACGTATCGCCGGAACAGATATTCCAGAACACAAAAAAGTAGTTTACTCCCTCCGCTCTGTTTATGGAGTTGGTTTGCAAAAAGCTCAAGAAGTTGTTGCTCAAGCTAAGATTGATCCAGATAAAAGAGCTAGAGATTTAACTCCAGATGAAATCAACAAAATTCAACGTATTTTAGAAAAATATCCATTAGAAGGTGACCTAAGAAGAATTGTTAGCGATAACATTCAACGTCTTAAGAGAATCAAAGCTTATAGAGGCTTACGTCATATTATGGGTTTACCAGTTCGTGGGCAAAGAACTAAAGTTAACTCTCGTACCGTTCGTGGTGGCGGGAGAAAAACTGTTGGTTCTATTTCTAAAGAAGCTGCAGCTGCTAAGGAAGCTGCCGCTAAATAAAGGATAATTGTTGGAGAAAATTATGGCTAAAGCAATAAATAGTGCACCAAAGAAAAAAAATACTAGAGTAGTACCAAAAGGCAGAATGTATGTTAGTGCTACTTTTAATAACACTTTAGTAAGTGTCACCGATGAGAAAGGCTCAGTTCTTTGTTGGGCTACCACCGGTGGAGCTGGTTTTACTGGTTCTAGAAAATCTACCCCTTATGCAGCAACTATTACAGTTGAAAATGCTGTCAATAGAGCTAAAACCTTTGGGATGAATGAAATGGATGTTTATCTTAAGGGTCCAGGACCAGGTAGAGATGTGGCTCTACGCGTGTTGAGAGCACAAGGAATTAAAGTGAGCATGATTGCTGACACCACTCCTATCCCTCACAACGGTACAAGACCAAGAAAAGCAAAGCACAATAGATAGAGGATATTAGTATATGGCAAGATACACAGGACCAAAACAAAAACTACAAAGACAAGTTGGTGAAGACTTGGGTTTGAAATCTAATGCGCTTAAAGTAGCCAGAAGACTTCATTCTAGACCAGGTGTTCATGGTGCTAAGAGAAGAAAACTCTCTGACTATGGTATTCAACTTCGTGAAAAACAAAAAGTAAAATACATGTATGGAGTGTTAGAGAAACAACTTCATCGTTTGTATAGCCAAGCTAGTAAAAATCCATTAGCTACAGGTTCAGTTTTATTGAGTTTACTTGAGAGAAGACTAGACAATGTGATGTATCGTTTGGGTTGGGCTCCCACCAGACCTGCAGCTCGTCAGCTAGTTAATCACGGTCACTTAACTGTTAATAATAAAAAGATGGATATTCCTTCTTACTCAGTTAAAGTGGGTGATGTGATCAAGCTCAATGATAAATCAGTTAAAGTACCAATGATTGCAGAACTGTTAAAAGAAGAAAATCGCTCAATTCCAGCTTGGCTGGAAAGTAAGGCTACGGTTGCCAAGGTCCAACGTTTGCCAGAAAGAGATGATATTACCGAAGCTATTGAAGAGCAATTAATTGTTGAGTTCTATAGCCGTTAGTTAAGTAGTAATAAAGTAATAAGTAGTAAGAATATAGAACATTCTTGAACACAGATTCCTCTCAAAATGAGAGGGAGGAGAAACAAAAAGGAAAATCTATGAAATTAAATTTAAACAAATACTCATACATGAACCCAACTTTCACCGTGAGTGAAGTTGAGGCCACTGATACCAAAGCTCGTTTGGTAATCGAACCACTAGAGCAAGGCTATGGTCACACTTTGGGCAATGCTTTGCGCAGAGTTCTTTTGACTTCTTTGCCAGGTGCTGCTATCACTTCGGTGATGATTGATGGCATTGACCATCAATTTGCCACTTTGGAAGGTTTGAGTGAAGACGTAATTGAGTTGATTTTGAATCTTAAACTAATCAGAGTAAAAGCTACAACTGATGAGCCAGGCGTCATGAGAATTAATGTTAAAGGCCCTAAAGAAGTCACTGCTGCTGATATTGAAGCTGAGGCTGGTTTTGAAGTAGTCAATATTGATCAACCAATCGCCACTTTGGCCAAAGGTAAAAAACTTGACATTGAAATGACTGTTGAACCTGGAACTGGTTATCGTATGGCTACTGAGGTAGAAAATGGTGTCATTGGTCAAATTCCAGTTGATGCTTTATTTTCACCAGTGGTTAAAGTTTCATACAAAGTTGAAGCTACTCGTGTCGGTCGTCGTACTGACTTTGATAGAGTGGTAATGGATGTAGAAACTGATGGGACTATTTCTCCTTTGGATGCAGTCAATCAATCAGCTAGAATTTTAGCCAAACAATTTGCTCAAGTTTTTGATCCAGTGGTGATTGAAGTTGAGGATGAAGAACCACAATTATCTCCAGAAGAAGCAGAGACTTTGCGTTTAACTGTTGAAGAATTAGATTTACCAACCCGAATTGCTAACGCTCTTCGTAAGGGTGGATTTAAAACAGTTGGTGATTTAGCTGGTGCTTCTAAATCTGAAGTTTCTAAGGTTAAAAACTTAGGTGGTAAGAGTATTGATCTAATTAATGACGCTCTTTTGAAAAAAGGTGTCAACTTAGAAGACTAAACTAGATAAAAAGGTAGTAAATCATGAGACATAGACAAAAAACAAAACAATTGGGTAGAGATACCAAGTCTCGCAAGGCTCTCTTGAGAAATCTCGTGAGATCACTCGTTGAGCATGGCCAAGTAGAAACAACTGAAGCCAAAGCAAAAGAAGTTAAGCGTTGGGCTGATAAATTAATTGGTAAAGCTCAAACTGATTCTTTAGCTACTAGAAGACAGCTTCATACTTTTTTTGGTAAGAGAGATGTGGTTAATACTTTAGTTGATCGAGTCGCTCCAGCCTTAAAAAACAGGAAATCAGGTTTTAGCACTATTGAAAAACTAGGTAATAGACGTGGTGATAACTCTAAATTAGTTAAACTTAGTTTAGTAGAGAAATCAGTTCACAAGTTAGGCTTGAAATCTCCTGAACCAAAAAAAGTTGAACAAAAACAACCAACTAAAAAAGTTGCAGCCAAGATCAAAAAATCAGTGAAAAAGGCAGAAAAATAATATGAAAAATCAACAGACATTTATGCAACGCAAAGAGGACGTTACCAGAGAATGGCATTTGGTAGATGTCAAAGGTAAAGTTCTTGGAAGAGTTGCTACCGAGATTGCTGAAAAACTTATTGGTAAAAACAAACCGACCTATACTCCTCATGTTGATGGAGGAGACTATGTAGTGGTAATTAATGCCAAAGAAGTTGCTGTCACTGGTGGTAAAGAACAAAAGAAAATTTATTATCGTCATTCTGGGTTTCCAGGCGGTTTAAAACAAAGAACTTTTGAAGAAATGATTCAAAAGAATCCAGAGGAAGTGATTTTTTTGGCTGTGAAGAACATGTTACCAAAAAATAGACTTCAAGGTGAGCGTTTAGCTAGACTTAAGATTTATGCTGCTGCAGAGCACAAGCATGAGAGTCAATTGGGAGGCAAATAATATGGCAATCAAAATGAGAAAGAAAGTTAAGGCTGCTGTCAAAAAAGTAGTTAAGAAACAAACTACTGATAAAAAAGTCAGTGTAGCCAAAAACTTAAGAAAAGAATTTACTTTACCAAAAGTTAATTTTATTGAAGCTATTGGTCGCAGAAAAGTGGCTACAGCCAGAGTCAGAATTTATGAAGGTAAAGGTGATTTTGTGGTTAACAACACTTTGGTTGGTGAATATTTTGCTAACATCAAAAATGCTCCAGTTTTGTACAATAAACCATTTGATTTGACTGGGACCAAGGGTAAATTTTCAGTTTCAGTAACAGTTAAGGGTTCTGGGATTAATGCTCAATTAGAAGCTATGATTCATGGTATTTCTCGAGCTTTGGTTGAATATAATCCAGAATTTAAGATTTTCTTAAAATCTGCTGGTTTAGTTACTAGAGACGATAGAATGAAAGAAACTCGTAAGATTGGTATGGGTGGTAAGGCTAGAAGAAAGCGCCAATCTCCAAAGCGTTAAAACGTTTTAGCAATCACAATAATAAACCCCAGACAATTTGCCTGGGGTTTTTTTGTTGGTAATAAAAAAGGGCCTGTTTTAAGACCCTTTTTCCAATTTTAATTTAAGTTTACCAAACTTCTCTTTTGAGCGGTTTGCCAACACGGAAATTAACGACTCTATGGCCTTTGACCACCATTCTTTTATCTTTTTTACCAAATGGTTCAACATGTTTGTCATTGACCTTACTAACATAAAAAGTCCCAAAACCAGAAAGGACAATTTTATCACCTTTCTTGAGGGTTCTAGCAATTTCTGAAAAAACAGTTTCAACTGCTTCTTCAGAAGCTTTTTTAGTCAAATGAGCTTTTTTGGCTACGATGGCAATCAATTGAGATTTTGTCATTAAAACCTTTCTTTGTTTCTCTTTTAATACCTTTGTATATAAAAATACTGCTTGTGATTCTCAGTTTAACCCGCCAAAACTTAGAGTCAAGGGTGAATTAGTTTCTTAAGTTAGATATATCCAAGCTTTTTAAAAAGCACCAAAGTACAGCCGAGAGTATCAAAGCCCACATCCCTAAAAGATGGTTGCCTACCAGGAGTAAAAGATTGGTGGAGTTCATCAAGAAAAGCATAACTAATAGCAATCAAGAGTGGAATTAACCATCTTTTTTTTCCGGTTCCTAGTGAATAGTATTGAAAAGGTAGCAGCAAAAGAAAATATAGAACAGCGTAAACAAAAACATGAGCTGACTTTTTGAATAAAAAATCACCAATATCTAGGGTAAATCCTGGTAAAACTTGTTGAGCTGAAAAATAGTAAATCACTCCAGCCCAAAGTACGGCAGGTAAAAAAGAAACAGCAATTCTAAAATAGTTCTTGTTTTTTTGCATAAATAAAGCCTGGAATGAGCAGCAAAAGACCACCTATTATAACACTAATTGCTCCTTGCTCGAGTTGGGGAGGCTCAAAAAAAATAGTTTGGAGAGCTCTAAACTTCTGCTGGGGTAAATCAATGGTTGGTTGAAGAAGAGTTGACGGATAGGAGTGGGTTTTTATAGGTGGTAGATTTGAACTAGAAGTAGTTGGTATGGATATTGTAGGAACTGGTGCTTTAAGAGTCGGCTGAGGAGTTGGAATGTTAGTGGGTAATAAGGTGGGTGTTGGAAAAAGGTTTGGTTTATTTGGTGAAGGTTCTGTCATGGTTATTTCTAGATTAGGGAAATTTTTTGACCAACTCAGGCCTTTTGCTGAATTGTCATAAGTTAAAGAATCTTGGATTTGTTGTTGATCATTATAGATAATGACGCTATCGCCAGAGTTATTTAGGACATTTTTAAGTTCAATGATCAAGTAACTACTAGCCATGATTTTTTCAGTGGTAAATTGGTGGATAAGACTAGGTTTAGAGAGCTGATCCCAGAGTTGCCAATTTTCTAGGTTTATATCTTGATTGCTTTGGTTAAACAACTCAACCCACTCTAGCTCTTCACTCTTGGGGTTGGGATAAACTTCAGAGATAGTTATTTGAGCGAAGCTTGGTTGAGTAAAGATTTTTAAAAAAATAATTAAGCAACAAAATAACCTGACTTGTTTTAACACAAATCAGGTTATAGCAAATCAAACTGACGTTATTTCTTCTTGGCCCAATATTGAGCGGAGGTGAAGAGGGAGTCAAAAGTTCCAGCATCACTCCAAAAACCCTTGAGTTCTTCCCACTTAAGTTGACCTTTATCAATATAAATGTTGTTTACTTGAGTAATTTCTAGTTCTCCTCTGCCCGCATAATTAGGATCACATTGCCTAATAATGTCAAAAATATTTTTATCATAAAGATAAACTCCAGTAACAGCGTAGTCTGAAGCTGGATTTTTGGGTTTTTCATCAATTCTGATAACTTTGGTTGGATCTTTGAGGTCAAAAACAGGCACACCAAAGCGGTTAGGATCAGGTACTTTTTTCAAAAAAACAGTCGCTCCCTCAGTGAAGTTACTGACAGCTTTTTTAATATCAGCATCAGTAGTATTATCACCCAAAATAACTGCCAAATCTTCACCATCAGCAAAGTCTTCGGCCAGGGCTAGAGCATCGGCAATACCACCATTTGGTTTTTCTTGATAAGCATACTCAAGATGTTTTACTCCTAGCTCAGTTCCATTTTTCAAGACACTTAAGAAGTGACCAACATGAGGTCCACTAGTAACGATCAGGATTTCTTTAACGCCAGCATCTACCAGAGTTTTGATGGGATAAAATACCATTGGTTTGTTGTAAACGGGCAATAAATGTTTATTAGTAACGTGGGTCAAAGGATAAAGTCTAGTCCCTAGACCACCTGCTAGAATAACACCCTTCATATTGTTCCTTTACTGTTTTTTAAACTAGGTTTCCACTATATCATTGATGTACAAAATTGCAAAGATTCTTGAGATAATGAACTAAATTGAAGGGAAATTATGGTAAACAAATCAGCAAAAAAATTAGGTTTGGCTTTGGGTAGCGGTGGTTGGCGTGGTTTAGCTCACTTGGGAGTAATCAAGGCTTTGTTGAAGTATAAACTTAGCTTTGAAGTAATTGCTGGTAGTAGCACTGGTTCATTAATGGGTGGAGCTTTTGCGGCCACTCAAGATATAGAAAAATTGGAAGAGCTTTTTAAAAAACTAACAGCCACTGATTTGATCAAATTATTTAGAGATTTTCAGCCTAATCAAGGTCTATTTAAAGGTGATAATTTTAAAAAAATTATTAAAGAAGTGGTCGGAGAAGTAAAGATTGAAGATTTAAAGATTAAATACGGAGCGACAGCAGTTGATTTTAAATCTGGTGAGTTGATATTTATTAAGGATGGTTCTTTGGCAACCGCAATTAGAGCTAGTGCCTCGGTACCACTAGTTTTTCAACCAGTGAGAAAAGAAGGAAAACAATTAATTGATGGGGCAACTAGACTGCCAGTACCAATTACGTTGGCCAGAGAACTAGGTGCTGAGGTAGTGTTGGCAGTTAATCTTTACAAAAATGTGTTTCCAGTTTTTGATGGCAAATATAGTGCTATTCAAATGGCGCTTAAAAGCTCTCATTTGTTGTTGAGTGAGTTGGCTAGAAGAGACTGTGAGCAGGCCGATTTTGTTCTTTATCCAGATATTCCAGAAAGTAAAAACTATAATGTATTTAGTAACTTTCTTGGTAAAGCTGAGCAACTAATTGCTATAGGTGAACAAGTGGTAGAGGAAAATATTGCAGAGATAAAAAAGTTGGTTGAGTGAGTTGAGGTGACAGAATTTCACGATTTTTTTACGTGCGGAGGTGACAGGATTTGAACCTGCGAAGCCGTGAGGCTCACGCTTTCCAAGCGTGTGCAATTGACCACTATGCGACACCTCCTTTGGAATAGTGAGTATTATACATTAGGTTTATAATAAGAAAATCTGATGTTAAAAAAATTATTTTTCTTGGTTTTGATGTTGTTGGGTTTGGTTATTTTTGCACAACCAACTCTTGCTCAGCAGCCAGCTGCCAAAATTACTTTATATTTGTTTTATGGTGAGGGTTGCCCTCATTGTGCCAAAGAGAAGGAATTTTTGGAACGGGAAGTAATAAAAAAATTTCCTAATTTAGAAATTAAACAATACGAAATTTATAAAAATCAAAACAACAGTCAGTTGATGTACCAAACCAGTTTGTTGCTTCAAGCTGATGTGGGAGGAGTTCCTTTTACAGTAATTGGTGATCAATATGTGGTGGGTTATGCTGAAGGAATTACCGACCGAAAAATTATTGATATTTTAACTGCTTATCAAACAGATGCTAGTGAGTATTATGACTTGGTTGATCAAGCTAAAGTTATTTTGCTTGAACAAGTAAAAAGTCCACAACCATCTGTAGAAAAACCTCCAAAAATAGAAGCGACTGCTACAACTTTAAATGTTGAAAAAATTAAATTACCTATTTTGGGAGAGATCAATCCCCAAACTTTTTCTTTGCCAATCATTACTATTTTGTTAGCGGCAGTGGATGGTTTTAATCCCTGCGCCATGTGGACATTATTGTTTCTAATTAGTTTGTTGTTGGGTATGGAAGATAGAAAAAAGATGTTGATTTTGGGTGGAGCATTTATTTTTGCTTCGGCAACCGTTTACTTTTTATTTTTAGCAGCTTGGTTGAATTTATTTTTATTTTTGGGAGTGGTGAGTTGGGTTAAATTATTGGTTGGTTTAATTGCGTTGGGTGCTGGCGGCTATTATTTGTATGATTTTATGGTCAATAAAGATGGTGCTTGTCAAGTTACCGGAGGTAAAGAAAAAAGTAATTTTTTTAATAAGTTAAAACAGGTAATTAGTAATCGTAGTTTATTAATGGCAGTGCTTGGAATTATGGTGTTGGCGGTAAGTGTAAACTTGATTGAGTTGGTTTGTTCTGCTGGTTTACCAGCAATTTATACTCAAATTTTGAGTTTATCAGGCTTATCACCAATCCAATATTACTTTTATTTATTATTGTATATTTTAATTTTCATGTTGGACGATTTGTTAATTTTTTTCTTGGCTATGACTACACTTCGAGTCACTGGCATTCAAGGTAAATATGCCAGATTTTCTCACCTAATTGGAGGCGTCTTGATGTTGATTATTGGCTTATTGTTATTATTCAAACCGGAATGGTTGATGTTTGGTTAAAGGTTAAGTAAGTATCTTTTTAAGAGAATAGTTTTGCTGGTTGATTTTTTATTTGATGTAGAAGAAGTTATTTTATTGTAGTAGATTGTAATGATCATGAATAAAAAGAGTAGTAATAGACCGAAGGTTTTGAGTCTTTTTTCTGGTTGTGGTGGTTTAGATTTGGGTTTTATAAATGCCGGCTATGAAATAATTTGGGCCAATGATTTTTTTCCAGAAGCAGTTGAAACCTATAAGAAGAACATTGGTGACCATATTATTTTGGAAGATATAGCAAAGATTGATAACTCGAAGATTCCTAATGGTTTTGATATCTTATTGGGTGGTTTTCCTTGTCAAGGTTTTTCTATAGCTAATAGCAAAAGATCAATGAAAGATGAGCGAAATTTTTTATACAAAGAAATGCTTAGAATAATTGATAATAAGAGACCAAAGTTTTTTCTAGCCGAAAATGTAAAAGGCTTGTTATCAATGCACAAAGGCAAAGTTATTGAAATGATAGTTAATGATTTCAAAAAATTGGGTTATGTAGTTGATTATAAATTGATTAATTCTGCTGACTATGGTGTGCCTCAACAGAGAGAAAGAGTTATTATTATTGGTAATAGAATTGGAGTGAAGAATCCTTTCCCCAGAAAAACTCATGAAAATAAACATATTAGTGTTAAAGATGTTGTTGGTGATCTAGAAAGTATTAGAACTAGAGATGAGTCTTTTAAAATTGGAAATAAATTAATTCATAATCATGTTGCAAGAACCAATGTTCACGACACCTTTTGGGGAAGAAAACATAAAGTTAATCAACACGATATTTGTGATTATCTTAAATACTGGCGAAACAAAAAGGGAATTTCTACTAAAAAAGTTGATGAATATTTTGGGTATAGTCATACAGCCGGACATTGGTTTAGGAAAGATAATAACTCTGGAAGTATTCCCAAGCCAGAAGATTGGTGGGAGTTAAAAAAACTACTTGGTTTCGATGATAAATATGATAAACAAGTTACTGAGTTGGAACTAAAAGAAATAAAATTTGAGCAATCTCTTAGAATTAGTAATTGGGATAGGCCTAGCGATACAATTACCGCTACAGGTCCTGAGATACATCCAAACAAAAAAAGGAGGATGTCAGTTAGAGAGTGTGCTAGAATTCAAACATTCCCAGATGACTTTATATTTTATGGGAGCATTGGCAATATGTACAAACAAATTGGGAATGCTGTACCAGTGCTATTGGCAGAAAAAATAGCTAAAGTAATTAAAAGTAGTATTATTTAATTTAGACAACTTATGCTAACTCAAAAACAAATTGAAAAGATTGAACAAAAATATTTAAAGAAGTTTTTTTATTTGATGAAGTACGCCGAAGATGAAATGATGTTCGGCTTTAGAACTAAAGAAAAGATCAAAAATGATTGGTATGGTAAGTTTGGGGCAGAGATATCAGATTTTGCAGTTGGTGCCGAAAGAATAGTGTATGCGTTAATGAATGGCAAAGGGGTGGGTCAACCCAACTCTTGTCCAGTTGGCTCTGATATGTTTTTTGAAGTTGAAGATGCCTTTATTCATATCGATTTAAAAACAGTGCAAACAAGAAATATTGGAGATATAACAGACAGTATCTTTGTTGGTAGAAACCAAAATAGTTACTTTGGGGAAATTAAACAGGCCAACGGTAACTCTTTTGAACCAAAAAGATTTTATGAACCAGCTCTGCCCACTTTTTATAACAAAGGATTGGAAAATGAAAAAATATGTTTAACTTACTTTATTACAATATTATATGAAGATAAAACATTAAATATCTTGAATATAAATATTATATGTATGCCAAATGGAGAATTATCTGACCACTATGGTAGCAGAGTGCTAAAAGCCGGCAAAAATCCTGATAAAGCTAGGTTTAAGTTTGCTGAGGTGTCAAGTTTTGAGCTATTGGACAATTTTCCCAAGAGGATAAAGGTTGTTTATTTTGATGAAAATATGGATCAATCTTTTAAAAATAGATTGAAGTTTTTTGAAAATATATATCACTCACAAGATAATTAGTTGTTAAATTTTTCGATTTCATTTATAGCTAATTTTTATTTTTTTAGTTAATTTATGGTTAACGTCATTAAGGATGATTCGATTAAATCTTTATATTGACTCCAGGTTGATTCAAGGGTTGTTCCTGTAACTACATATATTTGTCCGTTTTTTTCTACAGCAAGTTGTAAAATTCTGAACGTAACCCCTCCTTGTGTAAATGTTCCACCAAGGATTTGAGATTGCATACCGTTTACTGTTACTTTTTTATTTTCAATTGATTTGTAGTCTGTGAGTAATTTAAAAGATTCTTGTGCTACATTTATATAACCGTCTAAGTCATATCCTTGAGCAGACTCAGATCCCACAGTAATGTTTGTATTAAATGGAAATGCTTCTTCTTTTGAAGGATAATTTTCCCAGTCGGTTTCAGTGTTAATGAAAGCCACAATTAAATTAAATTGTCCGCTTTCATCTATTCGCCATCCTTTTGGCACATTTAGTTTCAAACCATGTTTTGTGTTGTAATAAGGTTGTTTTTCTAAAGTGTCTGGAACATTGTTTTGTGAGGTCGTTTGTTGTTGTAATTGTTGCGGTGATGGTTGAGCTATATTTTTTTTGTAGTTTTCACCGTTTAGAAATTTATTAATTAAGTAATTTTTTCCTACTTCTCCTTGATATGCCTCAATAGAAACATTAACAATAGTTGCAAATAAACCGATTGAGCTCAAAACAATTCCAACTATTGCCATGCTACGTTTTATAGATTTCAAGCCCATAATACCCAAAAAAAGACCTATAATGGTTATAGGAGCACCAATTAAAGGAACAAGCCAAGCAATCAATCCAATAATTCCCAAAACTAAACTAATTGTTGCTTTTATATTTTTAGAAGCATTGCCAATAGAAGAAGTTGGATTTATCTGTTTTGAAAAAATTTGATTGGATGATTTAGAAAATGCATCATTAATATCTGATAATTGCCAACCTCTAGAAATTAAATTACTCGTAATAATTTCTTGTGATACGCCTTCTTGTATTTGTTGTTTGATATAATCAAGTAGTTGCTGATTGGTTATGGAGTTTGTAACAGTCTGGTCTTGGTTTTTATTATTCATACATTAATACTATCATTCCGAAAAGGAAAAGTCTTATTTAAGAGTTATGATCTTGAGTTCAGATCTAATCAGTGACATTTGGCTATATCTAGAATATATAACTATATATCAACAACAATATTATTATAAGCGGAGCAGGTGGGTCTGGAACCCAAGCCGACTTTAATATATTTGCTTAACATTTTATTACATATGGTCATGTTTATAAACATCGCCATTAATGGTATTTTCAGTAAAACGAATCAATTTTCCATCCTCTTGTTGTTCGTACCAAATGTATCTATGGATTCCGGCTTCTTTGGCTAGTTTTTTTGCAAGTTCTTCTAGGTCAGCCAGACTATTTGGTTTATCATCTGGAGTAGCACTTGAGCGCATAATTGGTCTTTCCCAGCCGATGTTTAAACCCTTGATTGAGTTGGGCAAGTATTCTAGATTAATACGAATTGCAGCCTCAATTCCACTTGGATTAAATTCGTTTCCTTTTTGGCCACGATAGTGAAAACCCCATATCATGTCCAATAGTTTTTCAGCTATTGCTTTTTGTCTCATGATTTCACTATAGGCGGCTAGTTCTGCAAGTTTATTTTTTATAAAATCAATCATATATTTTAGTTTGGCTGGACATGTTGGTCTAAAACACGTCGTCGTTATAGTTCTAATCCTAGGATGCGGAGAGGGCGGGATTCGAACCCGCGGTAGCTTTCACCACGGCGGTTTAGTAAACCGCTGCACTAGACCACTATGCGACCTCTCCTTAATGTTTAGATTTTATCATTGAGTTGCTAAATTTTGTTTAATAATTATCAAGATTAACTGTTAAGATAGTTTTATTGATGAATAATCCACCTAAACCAGCAAAGATTCCTTTATCTCAACAAGCTCTAGATAGTAAAAAAGCTGAGCTAGTTAGGTTGATGAAGCTTAAAAAAGAAATTCTAGATCGATTGGTTGTGGCTAGAGAAATGGGTGATTTATCAGAGAACGGAGCCTACAAAGCTGCTAAGTTTGAATTAGGCGGAGTGAGACGGCAACTCAGACAACTTCACTATCTTTTGGCTAATGCTTATGTTCCAAAAATTGACCAAAGCGATTTAGCTAGTTTTGGTAAGGAAGTGACTTTGCAAAACGAGACTCATACTTTAGTTTTTACCTTGGTTGGTAGTTATGAAGCTGATCCAGAACAAATGAAATTTTCACTAGATAGTCCAATTGGTCAGGCGGTGGTTGGTAAAAAAGTAGGAGCCGAAGTGCTAGTTAGTTCTCCAACAGGAGAAGTTAAATATTTATTAGCTAGGTTGAAGTAACTTTATAGCAACATATCTGCTAGGTTTTCATAGCGACCCGCTTCATATGGTGGATAGCAAACTTCAAAGACAACTAAGCCCTCTTGTTCATCTGCTCGCCACTGCATAATATCGCCGACCTCTATATTTTGGGCAAAGCCCTCACTACCTGGTCCAACTTGAAAAACCAACCTCTCTCCATTACTTTTTTTGATGATTAACTCACCCTTTCCTGATATATAGCCTTCTATGGTTTGGTCGCCTTTTAATACTCTTTGAGGATGAGTTCTTCTGTCTGCTTCGATATAAATAACTCCGAGATCTCTTTCTTTGGTTTCTGGGTGAAGATAAGCATCACAAATTACTCCGGTAAAAACTTCGGTTGTTTCGATTAGTTGAGTAGTAAGTGTTTCGCCGCGGAAACTGAATGATTCTAGTTTATGCATGATAATGTTTGGCGGAGGCAATGGGATTTGAACCCATGAACCGGAGATCCGGTCAGGTTTAGCAAACCTGTGCAATTGGCCACTATGCGATGCCTCCTAGTTTTGGTAAGCCCAGATTATACCAGCCATTTTTTGGGTGGACCATGTTAAAAAACTCAACTCTTGAGAGTTAGTTCATAAGTGGGTAGACTTAAGCTTGTTATGAAAAAGTCATTTTTGTTGTTAGTGGTTTTGGTTGCTGCAGTGGTATTTGCTGGTTGTCAGGCTCCAGAGGGAGATAACAATTTAGAGTTAAAAACAATTAATGCTGGCTCGACTGGAGAAAATCAGGGAAGTGTAGTGCCTCAGGTGGGCATTCCTGCAGATGAGGATGACTTTGCGAATCCATTAACAGAACAAGCTCAAAAAAGCGGTCTCACAGCTGATGATGTTCAGCAAGTGAGAGAAAAGCTTGCTGAAAGTTTTAAAATGGATCTAGCAGAGGTGCAGATTACCGCTGAAGCGGAAAGTAGTTTGGAGTTTATGACTGGATTTGTGAATGTGGGTGAGGGGGATAAAGGTGGGATTTACTTTGCGGCTAAAACAGCGGATGGTTGGCAAATTGCTCACAATGGGGTTGGCTTGATTTACTGTGAAATAGTTGATAAATATAATTTCCCGGTAGGCATGATTCCCAAATGTTATGATGCAGTGACGGGAACGTCCAAAGAAAGAGAGTAGTTGTGCAATCATCTTTATTAAAAAAAGCTGCTAAGATTGACCAGTCGGCGGCTGATATTTCTTTATATGATTCTGCTTTTCAGCATACAACCAGTAACAATTTGCCTTTTTTGGTAACGGCAGAAACTTTTCATTTGGCTGAGGAAGAAAAAAGCAAGTTGTTAGCTTTGGGACCTGCTTTGAAAGAGCTCATGACTCAAGCTACTGAGCTTTACCAAAAACCATTTAACACTTTTTTTATTAGACCAGATGTGTTGATGACAGCTGATGGCTTGAAAGTTTGCGAAATAGAAACTCAACCTTTTGGTTTGGCTTTGATAATTTTTTTGCAAAGTTCTTATCGTGAATGGACTAAAGTGCTTGGTCAGGATGTTAGATATATTTTTACTGGTTTCATGCAGTGGTGGCAACAAAGTACTGGCACAAATCAAGGAATTTTTGTTTATTCAGATCATACTGATCGTTTTAAAGGTCAATTAGTTTATTTGGCAAATAGTTTGAAGCAATATGGGGGTGATTTTTCGGTTAGGTTTATCGAAGATCTCACAGCTGAAGAAATTAAAAACAATTTTTTTTATCGTGCTTTTTATACTTACGAAGCTAGTTTGGATGAAGCAATTAATAAATTTTTGCTTAGTGAACCCAAGCTATTTCCCCAAATAGATCCATACTTTGAGGGCAAGTATTTATTAGCTGATTATTTTTCTGATGATAATTTGCGAGCCAAACTATCTGGTGAAACCATAAAATTATTAGACCAATTGTTATTACCCACTTGGTTTATCAAAAGCTCAGTTCCAACCGATTTTCCTTTAACTATTAAAAATTGGCTTGATTTAGTTAATTTTCCTAGAGAACAATTAAGGTTTGTTGTTAAAATGGCTGGCAATCATCCTGATGCTTCTTGGGCAAAGAGTGTTAACTTTTTACATAAAAAATCAAAAGTTCAATTGAAACAATTGCTTCAATCTATTGAAGAAAGTAAACAGAGTTGGTTGATCCAGCCTTTTCTCAGTAATAAAAAAGTGAGCATTACTTATGCTACTGAGGATTTTATGGATTTACTAATTATGAAAGGTCGAATTAGGTTGACTCCATATTTTGAATACCAAACAGGCAAGTTACTTAATGTGAAAGCAACGGTAAGAAGAAATACTTTATTAATTCATGCTTCCAGTGATAGTGTTAACACCATTGTAAGTGACAACTAGAAAAAGACAATGAATTTAACCAGCAAAAAATATTTAGTTTTTGATTTTGACCGAACGATTGATACGCTCATTATTGATTGGAGTCATTCTCGTGAGGGGTGGTTAAAATTAGCTAAAGAACTGACTGGCGATACTAGTTTAGTCATTAATGGTAATCCTTATGTATTCCAAGCAGAGGTTATTGATCGGGTTGGTCAGCCGGCGATTGAGGCCTTTCAAACTTTTACCAAAGAATATGAACAACAAAACTATACCAACCATGAACCAAACATGAGGTTAGTTCAGTTTATTCAGGAGAATCAAACTCGTTTTCAATTTTTTTTATGGACTAGCAACCACCTGGAAACCATTCAACCTGTTTTACAAGATTTGGGTTTAGAGCAGTCCTTTAGGAACATTATTACTAGAGATGCGGTTGATTATCCCAAGCCCAGACCGGCTGGTTTTGACCAAATCTTTATTCCTGGCACAAGTAAAAAAGATTATTTAATGATTGGTGATAGTGAGAACGACCAGTTGGCAGCAGCTGCTGCTGGGATTGATTTTATTGATGTGGTTGATTTTGAAGAGTTAATTTAGTTTTTTTAATGAACCGGTCACAGTGCCAGTAATGACTGCTAAGTCAGCCGAGATTTGTAATAGTGGTAACCACCACCAACCAGTGACAACATATTTTTTATTTTTTGCTATAGCCCAGCTACCATAACTAATTATTGCTAACAGCAGTATAGTTAAACCATAACTAGTTAAAAAATTAACTGGTGGAAAAAATAAACCAAGCAAACTAAAAAATAAAACTAAAATTAATAAAAAATATCTAGCCAAGATTAGTCCTACTTTTGGTCTGAAGATTTCTGCTTCAGCATCACCCAAAGCAAAGCGGTAAATCATTACGATGAAAGACCATAAGTTTTTTCTGGGCAACCAAGCTACTTGGGCTGCTTGGGCAATGGCAATTTTAATTTTTCTACTTTCTAGTTCTTTGGCAAAAGCATAATCTTCATTGTGGTTGAGTTGTTCATTAAAGCCGCCGACTTCTTGCCAAGTTTTTTTGCTAATTAACATTGACCGAGTGGCTGGTAAAAAATTGTGATCGATTTTGTCTGGCATCACCAATACATAAGGAATAACTGCTTGTTGAAAGTTGTTTTTTGCTAGACCGTAGTAGTAACCAGCAACTACTGGAGCTTGAGTTTGGTGCTGTTTTTTTACTAGTTTTTCTAACCAATCTTTATTGGGGATGCAGCCAGCATCAGTAATGGCAATTAGTTCGTTAGTAGTTTTTTTAATGGCTAAGTTTCTACCAGTACTTCTATTGCCAGTTTTTTGATAAATTTTTAATTTATTTTTGAAAAATTTTTGTTGTTGATAAGTTTTTAAAATTGCCCAGCTTCGATCGGTTGAACCTCCATCAACAATAATTAGTTCATCGATTTGTTGTGTTTGTTTTTTGATAGCAGTTAATAGTAAATCTAGAGTTGATTCTTCATTAAAAATCGTTATAACTAAACTAATCTTCATGATAGGTTATTATAACTTTTAAAATTATTGTTTTTTAATGAAAAAAATTCTTGTTTTTACGCCATCATTTTTTCCCAACATAGGTGGAGTTGAACGTCATGTTTGGGAGACAGTTCATTATTTAAACAAAAAAAAATACTCAATCAAAATTATTACTGAACAAACTAAAAAATCAGCCATTTTTGAAAAAAAAACTGGCATAGAAATTTATCGATTTAGTTACCCTAAAACAAGGTTTTTAGGACTGTTAAATATTTGGTGGCAACTGTTGAAAAAATATTTTGCTCTGATTAAAGAAGCTGAAGTAATTCATATTCATGATGTTTTTATTTGGTATCTACCTTTTAAATTATTGTTTTGGCGAAAACCAATAGTGACAACTTTTCATGGTTGGGAAGGTAAATTTCCTTTACCGCAAAAAAATAAACTGTGGCGTAAGTTGGGCGTATGGTTGTCAACTAAAACGATTGCCGTTGGTAAATATTTGGAAAAATATTATGGTTTTTCTGCCGATCTAGTGATCTATGGTGGGGTTCATCTTCCCCAAAAAGATTATCTTAAACAGCATATTTTGTTATATGTTGGTCGGTTGAGTTATGACACTGGGTTACCATTGTTGCTCCAAAGTTTAAAAGACCAATCTTGGCATGGTCAGGTGGTTTTTTGTGGAGATGGTGAGTTAAGAGAACAAGCTGCTTTATTTGGTGAAGTGACTGGTTTTAGAAATCCAATGCCTTATTTAAAAAAAGCTAAGCTTGTTTTTGCTGGTGGGTATTTATCAGTTTTAGAAGCTTTTGCTTATAAATGTTTAGTCGTGGCTGCCTACAGTAATCCTCTCAAAAGAGATTATTTTTCCTTATCTCCTCTAGGTAAATTTGTTCAAGTGGTTAAAAATAGTAGTGAGTTGTCAAGAAAATTAACTATTTTGCAAAAGAATACTCATTTTAATCAAGATAAATTGACACAAGCTTATGAATTTGCCAAACAACATAGTTGGCATCGAATCGCACAGCTTTATGTTGATCTTTATGAAAATTTATAGTTTTCTGATTTTTTTTCTAAAACTTTCAAAGAAATAGGTGGCCCAATAGAACGTTGAGACTGGTAAATCATGGGCTGGTAAGTAGGCTACTTCTTCACCACCAAAACCGCGTTTAAATAATGACACCCCAGCAAAACGATGCTGAGGCTCATCTTTGGGAGCAATCCCCCAAAAATTGTATTTTTTGCAACCTCTTTTTTGGGCTTCCTGGATAGCGGCCCACTGACAAGCATAGGCTCCAGGAAGTTTGTAATTATCCTCAGTAGAAATACCATAGTGATAGACAGCTTCTTGGTTGTAAAAAATAATAAAGGCTGAAGCTAGTAACTTATTTTCTAAGTAACTAGAAAATAAAGTAACTTTATTTTTTTCCACAAAAGTTTCAAATTGAGCTAACAAAAATTCATAACTAAAAGGCACAAAGTTGTGTTTATTAGCCAGTTCCAGTTGGTGTTGATAAAACCCTTTGATTTTGTGTGAATCTTGTGTTTGGATTACAGTGATGCCTTTTTTTTCTGCTTGTTTGATTTCATAACGAGTATTTTTTCTCATTTCTTGGAGAAGTTGGGTTGGCGATTTGGTTAGATCTAACTGGAGGGTGAGATCGGCAGTTAGATGCATTGGCGAAGGAATAAGTTGGTATTTTTTGAGTTGTTGTCTGAGCTCTTCAGTATCTAAGGTTTGAGGTCTGAGGCGAATAAAACTACAGTTTTCTTTTTGAGCTAAAGTCTTTAAAAAATTGATTAATTGGGAAAAGTTGTGGTTGGTTAATTGTTTTTCCCAGTCAAGCAATGGGCCACCGGCAATGGTGAGGTAGTTGCCTCTTTTGGCTGTTTCTTTGATGATTTGTAAAGCAATAATTGGTTGATTTTTTTTAAAAAGAGCAAACCTGAAAACTTTTTTGTTTAATTTTTTTTCAAATTCACCCCAATAAAAAGATTGTAAAAAATTGGCTTCAGGAAAATAACTAATAATTCTTTCCCAGTTTTGTTCGGTCTCGATAACTTGAAAATTAATTGACATGTTTTTTTATTATAGCCACAATTTTTTGGGCAGCTTTGAGAGAAATTTGTCTGTGAGTTGGGAGGTTGAGAATTTGTTGACTAATTTTTTCGGCATTAGGACATGATTTTTCTTGGTAAAATCTTGAACAATGTAGTTGGCCACAGTCTACTGGTTGTCGGTACCATCGATCAGCTAAGTAAATTTGGTGTTGTTGCCAATCGGTCATTATTTCAGACCAGTGTGGGGTAGTAAAAGCAAATCTAAGTAATGAAGCTTTCTCAAGGTTCTGTTGAGTGGTGAAGAGTTGGATTGGTAAGTTAGTTAATTCCTTAAGATAAAATTCACTTATTTCTTGGCGATGTTGGTGATTAGTATCCAATTCAATCAATTGTAGTAAAGCTAGTTGAACAAAATAGCTGGGCAATAGAGTGATTTGCTTAGTAGGTGCCTTGATTGGTGAGTAAAACCAGTGAGTTTTTTTAAGTAAAAAATGGATGATTTTACCTATTTTTAGGTGGTAGGTATGTCTAATCAACCAGGTTAAAACAGGGTAACTCAAGTCTTTGATAATGATTTTTTTATTGGGTAAAGCAAATTTTTTTGGTTGGTAGTTTCGGGGTTGAGTGCGAAAAATCACGGCACCACCAGTTACAGCATCGATGATTTTGTCTCGGCCAAACGACAAGATAATTGCATCAGCATTTTTACCTAGCAAGTTGTCGGCAGAATCCGTGGCGCCAAAACTTTGAGCTAGATCTTCTATTAGCAAAACTTGGTTTTTTTGGCACCAGTTTTTAATCGCTTTAATTTCTGCTGGATGGCCCAAACTATGTTGAACGAGTACAGCTTTTATTTTTAAGTTTGGCTGATTATTTTTTACTTGTTCCAAGGTTTCAGTATTTAGATTTAGTTGCTGGTGGCCAAGGTCAGCATAAATGGGTGTAGCTCCAGCTCTTACGATTCCTTCTTCAATGGCTGAACAAGTAAAAGCTTGGGTAATAACTCCATCACGACGATTAGTAATGCCATATTGTTTTAGACAAAGTTCAATCGCATCACGACCTTTATAAACAAACTCGACTTTTCCTGGGAAAAAATCGGTTATTAAATTGGCTAGTTTTTCTGAGTATTGGGGTTGGTTAAGTCCAAGACCAGCTAAAACCAATTGCTTTAAGCTTAGCCAAATAAATCTGTTTGAGTAATGAGCTCCTAGACTGGCATTAATCATTTTTTCTTTTCAGTAATTTAGTTAATTCCAAAGGAATATGGCCCTCGATTAAAATGACATCATCTTGATTAAATTTTGGAATTAAGGACACTAAAGTGGGTAAGTGGTCAGTCATTCTTTGTTCAAATACTTCTTTGAAAGCTGCTTTACCGTCAGAGCCTGTATAAAAGACTAAATCAACAATTGGTTTGGCAGTTCTCGCCAAATCCAAGTGAATTGATTCTGTTTCATCACCCAAATCTACCACTCCGCCGGTAATTAAAATTGTATTTTTCCCCTGTTTTTTAAAGTGATTCAAGATAGCTAGCGCAGAGCGAAAACCCTTGGGGTTAGTGGTTTTGCCATCATTAATAATGAGGGTTTGGGTAGTAGGGTGAAAATAAGCTTGAGTAAAGACATTCTCTGGTACGAATGATTTAATCCCTGTAATGATTTTTTGTTTGGGAATATTTAATATTAAACCCAAACTAATTGCTGCAGCAATTGTTTCTGTATGATGAAGGCCAATTAGATTAGTATTAAGCTTATCTTCTCCCCAATAGACACTCAGTCGAGCTTTATGATCTAGTTTTTCTTGACTCAACAGTGTTTGTTGGAGTTGAGGAGAGTAAGGCTGATGTTGTTTACTTTGATCTTCGGCACAGATTTTTTCTGTTCCAGGATCCATTTGGTTATATAAGACTTTACCGTCTATTTTGGTTGCTTTGACTAGTTCTCCCTTAGCCCTAACAATGTTTTCCAAACTACCAAATAAAGCTAAGTGTTGAGCAGTTAGACCAGTAATAATGGTAATATCTGGTTTAAACCAATGAGCTAGTTTCTTGATTTCTCCTTGTTTATAAGCAGCAAATTCAAGAAACAAAATATCTTGGTTTTGGTAATTTTTAATCAAATCTAAAGCAATACTTAAAGGTGTATTGTGAGATTTTGGTGGTGTGTAAACAGTATATTGCTGAGCTAAGACACTAGTTGCTAAATGGCGGGTGGCAGTTTTGCCATAACTACCGGTTACACCAACTATTTTGGGTTGATGTTTATTTACTTTTTTTTGAGCGATGAATAGTAACACCAAGCTAATCAATAATTTAATTATTTCGGTGACGAAACTACTAATAACTGGTAACAACGGGATAAAAATATAAATTAAAAAAGGTAGCCACCACCAACCAAGGTTAAGACTAGTGGCAAAAATAAAGCCTAGTAACACTAAACTAATAAAAAATACCAGTATCGATCTAATAGTAATGACTGGTCTTTTTAAACCTGTTCTAGAAAAATCTTTTTTTTGAGGAATAAGCCTAAGTAATTCACTGCTACCCTCTGGAGAAAGTAAAAAACTCCAGACTCGATCTGAACGGTATTCTTTTTGTTGTGACCAAGCTAACCATCTTAATAACCTCACCAAGGTAAAAGGCAAGGTACTGATAATACAAAGAATCACCACAATGGTCATAGTTTTTTTTCTTTAATAAATTGATTAATATGATTGAAAACTAGTTGGGGGTGAGTATAAACAGGTGAATGTCTAGTTGGTAGCTCAATAAAGTCATTGTGGGGAAGATTGTTTTTAAAAACTTTACCTAAATAAAGAGGGGTAGTTTGGTCATTTTCCCCCCATAAAATTAAAGTGGGAGTTTTGATGTTAGTTAAGAGTGGTTTAACGGAAAAACTGAGAGCATTGTTGATAGTTACTCTTTGAAAGTGGTTAGCCTCCAAATAATCTTTTTCTCTAATTAATTTATAAATAATTTTTCTAAAAAAATTTATTTTTTTGAAAATAAAACCAATTTTGGCTAAAAACTTAAGCATATTTCTTTTCAAGATTTTTTGCCAAGTGAAGTCTCTAATGCCAGCACTATTGATTAAAATTAGTTTTTCCACTAATTCTGGATTTTGTTCAGTAAAAATAGTAGCTAATTGCCCTCCAAAGGAATGACCAACTAAAACCACTTTTTTTAATGGTTTGATTTTTGTTTTCAACCAAACTTGATATTCTTCGAGAGTAAAAGTTTTATTTGGATTGGTGGTTAGTCCTGGGATTTTCCATAGATAAACTTGGTAATTGTTTTTTTCAAATAATTTTTTCAAAGGTTGCCAGCGTTCGATCACTGCGGTATCTGGAGTCCAGCCATGAAGCAAAACAACTTTGGTTGATTGAGGATTCATACAAGATTTTTTATTCTTACTTGCGTTATTATACAAGATATAGATGATTAATTCTTATTTTTCAGTAAAGTCGATTTTGGAATTTAAATGGTTAAAGAAGGTTGCGATTAGGTTAGTCATTATTTGGTTACTAAGTATAGTTTTTACTCTGGTGGCTTGGTTGTCTATTATCAAAGCCAACCTTGGTTTAGCAAGTTTTTCTTTTGCCGTGGTTAGGCCTGTGACAGGGTTGTTTTCAGTTTTGAGTTTGAAAAAACTCCCACTTCTTGAATTTTGGCGAGAGAATATTCTTTTAGGTCAGGAAACAGTCAGCTTGATTGCTGAGGCTAAAAACCAAACCGATCCTTTAACTTGGTTAATGACTAATTATCACTTAGCTAATTTTTTAATTCATAGTGAGGAAATGTTAGCTCAGGGAGAAAAATCTTGGTTAATCAACCAAGTTTTTACTAAAAATGGCTATGAACCAGCTGAACTCAAAGAGTTAGTTGGTTTATTAAGAGTAATCAACCAAGAGAAAGAAGCTGGAAAAAAATATTTATTAATTTTTCAAAATTCTACTGAACTTAGAGCTACTGGTGGTTTTATGGGTTCTTATGCTGTCTTAAATTTTGCCAAACCAGATTTTTTGCGTTTTGTGATCCGTGATATTTATGATCCGAGTGGCTTAAGTCCAACCAAACAGTCACCACCAGGTTATGATTTTTACCTTAGTGAGGGCAAAGGTTTACCACTTCATGATGCTAATTGGTCAGCTGATTTTTCGACAACGGCCAAAGATATTCTTTGGTTTTTTGCCAATATTGAAGGTGATCCTCAATATTATGATGGGGTAATTGCTTTGAACTTTGCTACGTTAGAAAAAACCATTGCTTTGCTGGGCGAGATCTATCTGCCAGATAAAAAAACAGTGATTAGTGCCGATGAGTTGGCTGAGTTACTTCGAGCTGATCGAACTGAGTTTTTCCCTGGTAGTAATCAAAAAGAAAATAACTTGTCGGCGTTGCAAACAGCTTTGTTTTTGAAAATTAATTCTTTATCAAACCAAGAATTAATTATTTTCTTAAAGGCGTTTTTAAAAGGAGCTTTTTGGCGAGAAATTCAGTTTTTTGCTGTAGATGATTTGGTAGAAAACAATTTTGTCAAACTAAAAGTAGCTGGAAATTTATATGCCTATAACCAGGAAGAGGTTTTTATTTTCCCAGTCGAATCTAATGTGGGGGTAAATAAAGCCAACCGTTGGGTGACGAGAACTCTTGATCTTAGTAAAAATAACCAATTATTACGCTTACAAGTTAATTTTAATAACCAAGCAACAGTAACTGATCGTCCTGTTTTACCTACTAATAATGAATTTTATAAAACAGCTTCTCATTTGGGTTATATTAATTACTACCGCCTAATTACTTCTACTAATCTGGAATTGGTTAGTGTTAAAGTCGGAGAGCAGGTTTTAACAGATTGGGATAAAACAGAGTTAGTAATAGCTAATGGCCAAGTTTATTATCAGTATGGATTTTTGGTGACTGTGCCAGAAAATAACCAAGTTGAAGTAGTGACTGATTTCGTTATGGCCACAGCAGTTGATCAAGTTTTTATCCAAAAACAGTCTGGTTTAATTTATCAAAATATTGTTAATGACAGTTTTGTCTGGACAGAGGAGTTAGAATAAAAGTTATGGAACTTACTTTTGAGGAATTAACAAACTTGGTTGAGCAGGTGAAACAGTTTCTAACAGAAATCGATCAACCCACCAAACAAGCAGAATTAAAAGCCTTGCAAACTGAATCTGGTGAACCGGGATTTTGGGAGCGGGGTGATGCTCAACAAAAAATGCAACGAGTATCTGGTTTGCAAGCTCAATTAGATAGTTACCAACAACTAGCCACTTTGGTTGGTGATATTCAAGCTTTTTTGGATTTGGAGACCCAAGAGCAACAAGCCTTTGCCCAAGAAACAACAACTAAATATTGGCAATTAGTTAAACTTTTTAAAGAGCTTGAGCTTGAGACCTATTTAACTGGCAAATATGATGTTGAGGCTGCGATTCTTTCTGTTCATCCAGGGCAGGGAGGGACTGAAGCTATGGATTGGGCAGAAATGGTAGCTAGGATGTATGCCAGATATTTTGAAAGAAAAGGGTGGAAGTATTCATTAATTTCTGAGGTTAGAGGTGAAGATGCTGGGATTAAAGAAATGATTTTTGAGGTTAGAGTTAATAATGCTTACGGTTTTTTAAAAAAAGAGCAAGGAACTCATCGGTTGGTTAGATTGAGTCCTTTTAATGCAGACAACTTAAGACAAACTTCGTTTGCTTTAGTTGAGGTAGCGCCACTTTTAGATGATGATAGTGACATAGAGCTTAAAGATACAGATTTAGAGTGGTCATTTATGCGGGCTGGTGGGGCTGGTGGTCAAAGTGTTAATAAAGTTAATAGCGCGGTGGAATTGAGGCATTTACCCACTGGAATTGTGGTTAGATGTAGAGAAGAAAGAAGTCAGGTGCAAAACAGAGAAAAAGCCTTAAAAATGTTGAAATCAAAATTAGCTATTCTTGAGGAAGAAAAACAGTTGGCGGAGTTGAGCAAACAAAAAGGCGAGCATCAACATGCTAGCTGGGGTACTCAAATTAGAAATTATGTTTTACATCCTTATCAGTTAGTTAAAGATACCAGAACAGCCGTTGAGACTTCTGATACGGTTGGGGTTTTAGCTGGTGATTTGGATCGATTTATTTTTGAAGAAATAAAACTCACATAGCAGTTTGAAATAGGGTATGATAATTGGTATATGTCAGAGACTAAGCCCAAAATAAGAACAGAAAATTTGGATGGTTCACCTGCAACCACTACCCTTGACGAAGCTCGGGATGTGAGGCACAATCATGACTTGTCTTCTATTGGCATTAAGACTTTAAATTTAACAACAGAAAAAGAAAAAAAAGATATGCAATCTCAACAAAAAAAGATGTTAGCTGTAGTAGTTTTTGTCGCTCTTGCTGCTGGTTTTGGGACCGGTTTTGGCGCTTTTAAACTTAAAATGAAGACAAGTGCCACTGAATCCCCTCAGGCTGATCAACAAGTGGCTGGTGATGTAGTCAAAGCAGGCGATGTTTTTGGCATCAAGGATGATCAAACTTTTAAAGATAGTGCTGAAGGTTATCTGGCTGAAGGAGGCGTTGATGGTGAAGGTTCACATCGACTTTTGAGAGAGGGTGGTGAAAGCCAAACAGTTTACTTGACTTCTTCAATTACTGATTTGGATAAATTGGTGGGCATGCAAGTTAAGGTTTGGGGAGAAACTTTTAAAGGGCAAAAAGCTGGCTGGTTAATGGATGTTGGCCGAATCCAGGTAGTTGAGGTCAAGGCCGAGCCTCCAGTTGAAGAGTAAGAAATTACTTTTTTTTACACTAGTTTTCTCGGTACTGAGTTTGTTATTATAGATTTACAAATATGCTTAGTTTTGTGTCCGTAACCAAAAAATTTGGCAATGGGGATGTTGCCCTTAAAGATGTTTCATTTCATCTTGATTCTGGTGATTTTGTGATTGTTGCTGGTCCATCTGGCAGTGGTAAGACTACCTTGATGAATCTATTGATTAAAGATTTAGTTCCTAGTGAGGGTGAAGTTATTTATAAAGATGCAGTGATTAATAACTTGCCCGCTTCCCAATTACCTGCTCATAGAAGGAAAATCGGCGTAGTTTTTCAAGATTACCGTTTACTACCAGAGTTGAATGTTTGGGAAAACATTGCTTTACCATTATCGATTATTGGGAAGCCAACAGCTGAAATTGAATCCAGAGTGACTGATCTGTTAAATTTGGTGTCTTTGACTGAAAAAGCTTTGATGTTTCCCAAGCAATTATCTGGAGGTGAAGCTCAAAGAGTGAGTATAGCTCGGGCTTTGGCCACTGGCCCAAGTTTGATTTTTGCTGATGAGCCAACCGGAAATTTGGACAGAGAATCAAGTTTAGCCATTATCAAGTTGCTTAAGCAAATCAATAAATTAGGTACCACGATTATTTTGGCTACTCATGATGTAGTTGTTCTTGATGACCTGGCTAAAGAAAGAATTATTAAACTGGACAAAGGAGTCTTAAAAAGTGATTCTGCTCCCAAGCAGGTTGCTCAAAAAGACTCGCCCAAATTAGCAGAAAAAACTCCAGCAAAACCATCACCTCAAAAAATCGATAAGAAGGAAAACAAACAGCCGGTTAATAAAGATAAGCGCAAGCCTGAACACACTGAAGATCAAGATCTAATTGAGGATTTTATTAAACAGCCTGATCAAACAAAAAAGCCAGCCGACGAAAACAAACCTAAAAAATTTGGTTTTTCCTTACCTTTTTTCAAGAAAACCAGTAAAGCAGATAAGGAAGAAAAAAAGTCATGAAAAAACTTCAAGATGCATTAGTGGCGATTAGACGATCTCCTTACCAGAGTACTTTAGCTTTATTAGTGATTACAGTCACTTTTTTTGTTGGTTATGTTTTTTCTTTATTTATTTTGGGTACTGATACAGTGCTGAAGTTTTTTGAGACTAGACCTCAAGTAATTGCTTTCTTTGAGGTCGGCACTGCTTCCACCGAAGTTGATCGAATTGCTGAAGAAATGAAGAGCAAAAGCTATGTAGCAGAAGTCAAGATTGTGTCCAAAGAGCAAGCTTTAGAGTTTTATAAACAAGATCACAAAGATAATCCTCTCTTACTGGAGTTGGTGACAGCAGATATTTTGCCGGCTAGTATCGAAGTCTCTGGTAAGGATGCTACTTCTTTAGCTTTGATTCAAGAAGATTTGGCTAGTTTTAAAGGGGTAGATGATGTGGTTTACCAAGAAGATATTATTAAAAATATTCAGCAATGGACTTCGGCTGTTAGAGCTGTTGGTTTGGCGGTAACCTCGACTTTGGGCTTAGTCTCATTCTTGGTGATTGTCACCCTGATGAGTATGAAGATTTCTGCCAGAAGACATGCAATTGCAGTAATGAAAGTGATTGGGGCCACGAATTGGTATGTGAGCGGCCCTTTTGTGATGGAAGGTGCTCTTTATGGGGTGATGGGATCATTATTGGGCTGGGGAGTAATGTATGGATTTTTACTCTATGCAACTCCGTGGTTACAGAGTTTCTTGGGGGTAATTGTTAGTTTCCCTTTATCAATTGATTTCTTTATTTATCAGCTTGGAGTTGGTACTTTGTTGGCGGTGATGTTAGGAGCTGGGGCTAGTTTGATGGCTGCTCGACGAATGTTGAAAAGACGTTAAAATGGGGTAAGGATGAAATTATCTAAAAAGATCATTTTCCTCTGGTTGCTACCAATTTTGTTGGGTGGATTGTGGTTTGTTTCTTTTGACCAAGCTCAAACTATTCAAGCAGATGATTGTGCCAGTATTGTTTGTTCTTCGGCTACTCAATCAGAGACAGATTATTATGAATGTAATAAAAAGAAACAGGTCTGTTGGGAACAAAAAATTGCCGATGCCCAAACTCAAGCTACTACCTTGACTAGTACCATTAATTTATTAAATGGACAGATTTCTCTTCAGCAACTTCAAGTTGATCTAACCAAATCAGAAATATTTAAACTGGAAAATCAGGTTACCGAGTTAACTGAAAGAATTAAGGGCTTGGGTTATTCGTTAGATAGACTGGGAACAGTCTTGATTGAGCGAGTTCAGGCTCAATATAAACAAAGTAGAACTAGCCCTAGTTTACAGTTACTTGGTTCAGAGTCTTTGACAGATGTTATTGCCAACTTGAGATACTTATCTTTGGCACAAAAACAGACTGCTGAGGTGATGGCTAGAACTGAAACTCAACGACTTGAATATGATGAACAAAAACAACTCAAGGAAGACAAACAAACAGAGCTAGAACTAAAAAAGATTTCTCTAGAGAATTTGCAAGAATCTCTTCGTTCACAAAAGGCAGATCAACAATATCTACTGAGTGAGACTAAAAATAATGAAGCTAAATATCAATCAGAATTAGCCAAGACTTTAGCTGAGTTGGAAGCTATTCAGTCGATTATTGCTGGCCGTGGTGATGAAAGCAAAGTTAAAGATGTGAAACAAGGCGATAAAATTGCTTCGATTATTGCTGGTCCATCTGCTTGTTCTACTGGAGCTCACCTTCATTTTGAAGTAGCCAAGGATGGGGCTCATCGTAATCCTGCTGGCTATTTAAAATCTACCGATATTATTTGGCATAATAATCCTGATGATCCCTTTGGTTTTTCTGGTAGTTGGGAATGGCCAGTTAATAATGCAGCTTTAATTACTCAGGGTTATGGGATGACTTATTATGCCAGAGTCAAGAGATTTTATGGTGGATCGCCTCATACTGGTATTGACATCTTGAGTAAAACTTCTGGTGATTATACGGTGAAAGCAGTTAGAGATGGTACCTTATATCGAGGTAGTATTAAGTGTGGCGGAGGCTACCTCAGATATGTTAAGGTTGATCATAAAGATGACTCTGAAGATACTTATTATCTCCATGTAAATTACTAAAAAATGTTTCCTGATATAACGTCCCTATAACTATTGACAAAAGGATGTTCTTAAGTTATCATAATATATCAGAATAGTAAAATATTTTTATTATTCTAAAAAAAATAGTAACAGTGTGCAGCCCTACAGTGGGTTGAATCGTGTCCCTTTTGATTTACTTCTAAAAAGGTAAATCAGGCTTAACAGAACATGGGACTCAAAAAAGGAGACGCATGAAAATCGTCAAATCACTCGTTGCTGTAGCAGTTGCTGCAGTAATGTTAAATGGTGTTGTTGCCAAAGCTTACGCTGATGAAGTGCAAGTTGAAGCCAACGCTAATGCAGAAGTTGTTTGTGAAACAACTGGACAGTATGGTCAAAATACCAACTGTAAAGCTAAGAGTGATGCTACTGCTAGTGCCATCGTTAAACGTGATGGTGTAGTCACTCATGAAGTAGTTGATACTGGGCTTGATGCTCAAGGTATTGCAATGTCAGTTGGCACTGTTGTCACTGGTGTCGCCGCTACAGTTGCTCGTATTCGTATGGGCAAATAATTATTGAGTAATTATATTTGTTAATCAAAGCACCCCCTAGTTCTTTCAAAAAGACTAGGGGGTGTGTTAATCTAAGAGGGTTCTCGTAAATTAATTGAAGGGAGTCCTTTCATGGCAAGTAAATCAACTTCTAGCAAACAATACCTTGATGAGGCATTTCAAGAGATTTGTGAAGAGCTGTTACGAACTTTTATTCAAAAGCACAAGGATTATGGTAAAGGCAATATTTTAGATACTGGTGAGTTGGGAATTTTGTTTAGAACTAATGACAAATTGAGACGACTGCAGAACTTATTAACAGCTGGTAAAAAGCCCAAAAACGAGAGTTTGGATGATAACTGGAAAGATATTGCAGTTTATGCTGTAATTGCTTTGTTAGTTCGTTCTGGTAAGTTTGAAAAACTAGTTTTAAATCCCAAAGTCTAGATTTTTTCTAGTGGGTAGTTACATTTTTTATAACAAAAATCCTTGAATTGGCCTTTCCTCAGCTCTGTTCTGAATTGGGAAAATTCTTGCCAGATAGTTTTAAGATCTTTTTCTTTTAAATTCTTAGAGATTTTTTCTCCATAGGCCATACAGCAAGGGACAGTCACTCCTTCTGAACTAATATCTAGATTTTCTTGAACTATTTGACAATATTTGTCTGCAAAATATGATTTTTTTCTTTTGGTATTGCCTTGTTTGATTTTTTTCAAAACTTGCTCAATATTATTTTCAATTTTAGTATGTTTTTTAGCTAAGATTAAAATCTTGGCTAAAGCTTGATTCTCTTGATTAGTTAATTTTAAATTTTCTGGAGAATCATAAATCAGGTTATCAAAACTAATAAAATCAATATTTAATTTTTCTGCTAACTTAATAAAGTTAGCGATATCTTTAAAGTTTGATTTTTGAATTACAAAATGCAACCCGACTTTGGGTGAGTTTTTCTCTTTTCTGAGAGCAATTAGTTGTTCTAAGTTGTTAACGATTTTATCAAAGTAATATGAACCATTAGCTAGGGGGTAAACTTCTTTACTACCAGCATTAATTGAGACTCTAACCATGTCCCAGCCGATATCGATAAGCAGTTTGCTAATTTTTGGAGTTAATAGTACTCCATTGGTGATTAGAGAAGCATTTATTTTTTTCTTTTTAATTAGTTTTAAAAGTTTATCTATTTGGGGAAACAATAATGGTTCTCCACCTCCTACGACTTCAATGGTTTCAACAGTAAAAGGAATGTTTTCCAAAAGTTTTTTGTAATTTTTCCATTGAAGTTCTGTTTTTTTTAGGCCACCTTTTTTATTAATTTGGTTCATGACTCGCCAACACATTGGACAAGCATTAGTACAGGCGTAACCAATTGGATTAATTCTAATAATTCTTGGGCCAAAAAGATGATAAAAATTAATTTTATTTTTTACTAGTTTGCTGATTTTAGTTTTTATACCGAAACCCATGATTTTTGCTGTTTTTTTAAAGATTACATAGACAAGAATGGTGAAGCTTTTTCATATCCAAGACTGAGACTTGTTTGCCTTGATAGTCTATGATTTGGCTTTTTTTCAACTTACTCATTTCAATACTAACAGTTTCTCTGGTAATGCCAGTCATAGTGGCAATTCTTTTATGAGTAAGAGGAAAGTTAATAATTGTTTTTTTGTTTTTAGTTTTACCAAATCTTTGGGCAGTAAAATAAAGGGTGGCCGCTACCTTTCTGCCTGCATCACCAAAAACTAAGGCTTCTGTTCTATTGGCGAGCATATTGAGACCAGCACTAAGTCTTAGCAGTAACTCTTCCATAGCCTGTGGATTATTTTTCAAAAATAATAAAACTTCTTTAATTGGAGCTTTTTTAATTCTAACTTCAGTTAAACTTTCATAAAAATACTCATTTTCTGAACCTTGAAGAACCAAAGAGATTGGGAAATAAGAACCTGGTTTGAAGATATTTAAAATAAAGTCTTCACCATTTTCTGAGATTACTTGTTGGCTAACGTAACCAGATTCTAAATAATAGATAGTTGTTAATTTATCTCCTGGTTGAATAATAGTTTCACCAGTTTTATAAGTAAAAGTTCGATAGTTTTCAAAAAAGCTTTTAAGGAGGTTCTCACCAGCTTTTCTTGTAAGAATATCAGCCATGTTGGTAGTATAACAGTTAAGCTATAATCTGAAGAGTGAAGAAATTTCCTCAACTGTCACTGTTTTTTTTGCTGCTGATTATTTTGTTGGCGAGCTTTGTGCGTTTCTACAAGCTTGAACTTAAAATGAGGTTTATTTGGGATGAAGGCCGGGATATGATGGCTATTCATCGTTTAGTGGTAGCTAAAAACTTGACTTTATTTGGTCCATTTAATGAAATCGATGGCAAAAAAGATTTTTTTGGAGTTTTTCATTATTATTTGATGGCTCCAGCTTTATTATTAGCTGATTTTGATCCAATTGGCCCTGCTGTTTTGACTGTTTTTTTGGGTGTTTTATCGGTTGGTTTAGTTTACTTATTGGTTAGACAGTGGTCTTCAGAAAAAACAGCTTTATTAACTAGTTTTTTCTATGCAGTTAGCCCATTAGTAATTAAATATGTTCAGTGGCCATGGAACCCCAATACTTTGCCATTTTTTGCTTTGCTTTATTTTTTATGTTTAACCAACTTGTTGAAAAAAGATAAAATTAAGTTGATTTGGGTTGGTTTAGCTGGGTTGATGTTGGGATTACTTTTTCAACTCCACTACTTTAGTTTACCTTTGGTCATAGCTTATTTATTAATTTTTTTTCATGATAGAAAAAAACATTGGTCGGAATTAATTTTGTTTAGTTTGTTATTTATATTACCAAATTTAAGTTTTCTGATTTTTGATTTAACTCACGATTTTTTCTATTTTAAAATTCTTAAAGAATCTTTTTTTGGTGGCTCTGATCAACAATATTTTTCTTTTAATTTAATTAATTTTTTAATTATTCCAATTAAATTTATTTTTAATTTATTAATAGGTTTATTTTTTACAAGCAAACTATTAATTATTTTTTTGGAATTAATTTTTTTCTGGTTGGTTTTTAAAAATATTAAACATTACTTTATAACTAAAGAGATTAATTTGAAGATTTTACTTTCTTTTGTTTGGTTTTGTTTCTTTTTGATGATTGGTTTTTTTCCAACAGTTTTCGATGAGTATCATAGTAGTTATTTGTGGTTTGGCTTTTTTTATCTTTTTATTGAATTTTTTGGCCAGAAAAAGTTAATGTTAATTTTCTATTTTTTATTGGCTTTATTGATGTACAAGAATATTAATTTGAATAGACAACCAAATTGGAGTGAAAACTTACCTTTGCTTAGAAGTTTGAGTGAAATTATTGTTAATGATTATAAAGATAATTATTCTGGTAAAAAAGTTAATCTAGCTAGTTTGACTGATGTAGATACCAGAGCGACTCGTTATCGCTACTTTTTACAAAAAGAAAAAATTTTAGTTGATGGAGTTGACCAATATCCTCAAGCAACAGTGTTGTATGTGATTTCTCCTCACGATTTGGCCAAAACAAAAAGTAATCAGGCTTGGGAAATAGCCAGTTTTTTAGATCAAGTTTGGGTTGAGGTCGGTGTAGTCGATCAGATTTTTATTTACCGTGTGACTAAAGATTAAATTTTATAATTTATAAAAACTTTTCCACTACTTTGAAGTAGTCACTGTTATTATTTTGTTTTTTTTGCCACCACCAATACTCAAAACCCCAAAGTAAAATTTCTTCAATTGGTAACTCAAGGGCCGCTAAAATATTTTGTTCTAATTTTGTTGGAGAAATACTGGCAGGATTTTTACTTAAATATTCTTGTTCATTGTCTTCCCATGGTTCTGCTTGAAGTTCGGTAATAATGATTTTTTGGTTGATGTTTTTGAGAGTATTGAGAAGTTTATTTTTGGGCTGGTGAAAACCAAAATAGTTTTTATAGATATTTTTGCCCAGAATTTTTTTGACAAATTGTTTGGGATATAAATCCAAACCAATTAAATCAGCCTGATCTTCTATTTTATAAATTAATTTTCTAGTTAATAAGTCGTTTCCCCAAAAATTAATAAGCACTTTTCTATGATCCAAGTTTTTTACTAGTTCGATTTCTTTTTTGAGAAAACTTAACGGAATGACTAAGTTGCTAGGACCACTTGGATCTAATGGCTCGTTTTCTACTTGCCAGTAAGTAATGCATTGATATTTTTTTAATTTTTCAACTATTTTTTCTAAAAAATTGATTATTTTTTGTTGAGTTACTAAGTGGGTAAAATTTTTTTCTTTTATATGCTCAGGCCAATAAAATTCTGGCCAACGAGGTGCTTTAACACCAATAGTTAAAATTACTGGTTGGTTAGCAACTTCACACTTTTCTAGAAGTTGGTTGATTTTTGAAAAATTATAGTTATTTTTTGCTGGTTCTATTTCTGACCAGTAACAACCCAATCTGAGGTGAGAGAAATTTAGTGTTAAGGCTTTGGCTAAAGCTGGTTCAACATCTAGTTTTAAGTATTCCAGATGACGGTGGCTAAAAGTAATACCAATGGGTTTACTATTCATGATTTATTGATTAATCTATAGTTTAATCAGTTTACAGGACCAACTAGTTAACTAGTAGAATGAAATATCATGAATATTTTTATTGAGTTAAGTATTTTGCTATTAGTCACAACAGTGGTTGCTTTGGGGGTAAAACTTCTTAAACAACCATTGGTAGTGGGTTATATTTTAGCTGGAATTGTTACTGGGCCTTATTTTTTAAATGTTCTTCATTCTACTCATGAGTTGGAACTTTTTTCTAAAGTTGGGATTGTTTTTTTGTTATTTATTGTAGGCTTACATCTCAATCCAAAAGTAATTAAGGAAGTAGGTTCTATCTCTTTAGTAACGGGCATTGGTCAAGTAGTTTTTACCTCGTTAATTGGTTTTTTCTTAGCAATACTGTTGGGAATTGATCGGTTGGCTGCTCTTTATGTGGCTATTGCTTTGACTTTTAGTAGCACCATTATTATTCTGAAGCTTTTGGCTGATAAAAAAGATTTACAAAAACTTTATGCCAAAATAGCGATTGGTTTTCTCTTGGTTCAAGATGTGATTGCTACGTTTGTTTTGATTGGAGTGACTGTTTTTAACAATGGTGGTGAAGCCGGTTTACTTAATACCTTGGGTTGGACTTTGTTAAAAGGTTTTGGTTTATTGGTCGGTTTGTATCTCTTTACTAGTCTGGTTTTGCAAAAGCTTACTAACTATATTGCTCATTCTCAAGAATTACTGTTTTTGTTTTCACTAGCTTGGGGGACAGGTCTGGCTTCTTTGTTTTTATTACTTGGTTTTTCGATCGAGATTGGGGCATTAGTTGCTGGAGTGACGATGTCACTGACTCCTTATGCGGATGAAATGTCCTCTAGACTAAAGCCACTCAGAGATTTTTTCATTATTATTTTTTTCATTTTATTGGGTTCGCAGATGGTGATTGCTAATTTAGCTACCATTATTTTGCCAGCTTTACTCTTATCTTTGTTTGTGTTGGTTGGTAACCCAGTGATTGTGATTTTATTGATGAATCTAGCTGGCTATAGCCGTCGAACTGGTTTTTTGGCTGGTTTAACTGTAGCGCAAATTAGTGAGTTTTCATTAATTTTGGCTAGTTTGGGAATGCGAGTTGGTCATTTATCACAAGAAGTGTTGTCGTTAGTAACTTTGGTTGGTTTGATTACTATTGCTGGCTCGACTTATTTAATTCTTTACGCTGATAGCATTTATCCAAGAATTGCTAATATTTTGAAAAAGTTAGAGCTATTGAAAACTAGAAAAACAGAAAAAGGGGCAGTTGGTGAAGATTATTCGAGTGTAATTTTTGGTTTTGATCGAGTTGGTGATATTTTTGCTGAAGCTCTAACTAAAGCTGAACAAAGTTATCTGGTGGTAGATTACAACCCAGCTTCTATTCAACGAGTAGAAAAACTTCAGCTACCATTTCGCTATGGTGATGCTAGTGATGTTGAGTTTTTAGAAGAATTACCAGTAACTAAACCTCAATTAGTGGTTTCGACAATTCCAGACTTTGTAACTAATAAGCTTATTATTAGAACAATGTTAGAAAAAAATTCTAAGGTTTTGGTAGTGCCAATAGCTCATGCAATCACTGAAGCAAAAGAATTATATGATTTGGGGGCAGCTTTTGTGATGATTCCTCATCTTTTGGGAGCTGAGTATGCCGCTAGAATGATTAAACGATTGGGCTTGGATAAAAATGCTTATTTAGAAGAAAAACAAAAGCATTTGGCAAAATTACTAAATTAATAATTAGTCTTCTTATTAATCCTGATTTCTCAGTTTAAAACTTGAGTTATAATAGCTTGTTCAATGAGCAACAAAGAAAAGTTTTTTTCTGTTGTTAAAAAAGAGCGAGAAGAAGTTGAAGAAAAAAGTGGTAAGTTGAATGATTATGGACAAGTTGTTCGTTCCGATCTTTTTTCTTTACTTGAAGATCAAAAATTGTTATTTGATCAGAATTTGTTGGAAGATTTAAGAACAAGTTTTTCAACTTATCCTAGTGCTATTTTTAACCAATTGGGTTTTTTGTTAGAAAAACCATTACTTAAGACACATGAATCACAAAATGGTCATTGGAGTTATGAGTTATCCATGATCAAAGTTGTGCTGCGGTTTGCAGAAGAAATCAAGGCTAATTTTTCTGGTGATAATAGTTTTATTGCTGATTTAGTTTTTATGGTTGCTATTAGTGACATTGGCAAAGCTGGTCCAGTGTTAGTTGAATCTAGTAATGAACCAGCAGCTGTTATTAGAAGGATTTATAATCATTGTCTTTTTACTAAAGAACATCGAGATTGGTTGTTAGCTTGTGATCCAGCTAGTTTTCCTGAAGACTTACAACCAGCTTTGGCTACGATTAGTCGAGAAACGACGCCAACTGGTTTATCAGATTTTGACTTAATTTTTAAAAATGGAGTTTTTTTTGCTTTACCAATTGAACTCTACCTTTATGTCTTAAGACAAGTTGCTTTAGAAAAAGTGAAAAATGAGCCAAAACTACTTGAACAAGATCCTGATTTGGGTGAAAAAATTACTGCTACTTTTAGCCTGACTACTCTAGAGAGGGATTTTTTAATTTCTATTGGGAATGATCCTCAAGCAATGCCAATTCGTAGGTTTTTTACTAGAAGTCATGTTTTGTTTGGTGACTTATTTTTTCAAAGAGGTGGTTTTTTAACTCCAGATCAAGCTTCTTTGGTGCCAATGGCTATGAGCCATCATTTTTCTCAAGACAATTTATCCTTGTTGGTTGACCGTGAACAAATAATAACTGATCAAAAATGGATTAAACAATGTGCCTTATTAGAAATTTTGGATAAGTTTACCGCTTATTATTCTCGTTGGCATGGTGAAGATAGACAGAAATCAATTGATGCAACTTTTAATGAAGTTATGAATAATTTACAAAAAAATTATTCTGATTATTCTCATTTAAAAGATTGGTATGAAGAAGTTTTTGTTTGGATGAGCAATGTGGGTATTTTTACTTGGTTTGATAACTAGAGATATCAATTTGAGGTAGCATTTCGATTAGAAAATTAACTACTAGTAATTGTTGAGCTGGTTCTAAATCTTCAAAACTAGTTTTAGGGTCTTTAATGTTTTCTAAAACAAGTAACACTATTGGAGCTAATTCAATATTTTCAAAAGATCTTAAACGAACGGCTAAATCGAAAACAACTCTGGTGATTTTTTCTTGAGGGATAATAACTGCTTCTGCTGTGATCATTGATACAGTTTTATTAACCTATATTTGTCCTTTTTAGTTTAATAATTGCAGTTTAGCACATTTTATCGAAATAATTTGGTAATTGTTCAAATCTAAGACCACTAATAATTAAAACTTTATTTTAAATAAGTCGACCAATTGAATTTTCAATTTAAGTTTACTATAGTGATTAATATGAAGAAAAAATCGCGTGGTCTTTTTATTGGTTTATTGTTATTAATTGTAACAGTTACTGCATTCTTATTATTTTGGAAGGTTCCTTGTGGTGGCAGAACAGAAGATGGCGGTCATTGGGATGGTGTTTGTAGTTATGGTTATGTTTTATTCTTGCAGATGATGAAGCAAGAACCTTCATTGACTATCAAGACAAGTGAAAACTGGCTGACTTATCAAAATAGTATTGTTCCTTTTACTTTTAAGTATCCTGCTCAAGCAAAAATTAGTGAGGAGTTTTATCCAAGTATGAATTTAGTTCATATTGAACTTACTGACAACTCTTGTAGTTTGGTTGGTTTAGAAAATTCAACTCCTTGTTTAGTTACTTTTTCATATATCGATGACTCAGAAAATATTCCTGAAACAGATATTAGAAACTACCTTGGTCGTTTAGAGAAAAAAAGCCAAGAAGAGCTTGATAATGGAGGTATCCCTTCAACACCTGGTTTTCATTGGCAATTTGTTGAGTTAGCAGATCAGCTTTTTTCACTAAAAAAGACTTATTCAGCAGCAAGGGTAGAAGGATTTCCCCCTGGATTTAATGAATATGTGTTATTACAAGATAATACAGTGGTTGAGGTAAAGTTTCCTAGCGAAATTGCTCTAAATGATACTGTAAAAGAAATTTTGAAAAGTATTAATTTGAACTAAAAACTTAAGAAACTATCTTCAACTCACTTTTGGAATTTTTCTCTGTTGAAAATGGTTATATTCCACAACTTATTGCTTTGTATATATTAACCAGGTGTTTATTTTGTTTATACTTAATGGTAGAACAATAGTCATTTTTCCAAGATTTTTTGAGGTTTATTGTGCAAGAAAAATTTGATTCTTAATAAAACAGTATTCTTTTAATTGTTGGAATCAACCCATTTTTAGTAATTTCTGAAAATATACCACCAGTTATTGTAACAATTACTGGTATTACAAATATGCCAATTGTAAGTGTAGTTATGAGCCCCAAAATCAAAGCTTTTTTTGGGTTTGTTTTTTCATATTTTTTAACTAATTTAATACTAATGTATGGTTGCAATGGCATGGTAAGTAAATACATACCAAGAAAATTAATATTTCCCATATCAGGCCTATACATTGGTGAAAACAAAGCGAGCATAAAAGCGGGCAGGATATAAATTCTATTTAATAAGATTGTGAATTTTAATAGTTTTTGCATATTTTGTATTTGAATAATATTCAATTTGTATTTTAGTTTTAAAAAACCAGGGATGCTAGATTAATTTATTACCACCCAGTCTTTGCTCTATATTCACGATAGCATTTTATTTGTCATAATAACAAGCATTAAGCTTGTATATAGTTTGTTGGGTTAGAAAATGTTGAAATTTAGCAAAACCTATTAACCAATTTTAGCTAAAAGGATTGGTTCGTCATAATTTTTTAGTTATTGCGGAAGGGGCGGGATTCGAACCCGCGATGGCGTAAGCCGCAGGTTTTCAAGACCTGTGCAATGAACCACTATGCGACCCTTCCTGTTATAAGCTGTAATTGTACCATCTTGAAGCAAACTTTCGTTCAGCTACTTTTCTGGGCAACTACTATTGGTGTATAGTGTAGCTAATGAGTAAAACTAAGGACACTATCCGCAGTTTTTTGGGTGGTCAGCGGCCAGTAAAACAGGTCGGTGATATTCCAACTGAGGAGCAAAACCAGGTTGATCCCAGTGCTTATTATCCTTTTGATTCTCAACTAGAAATGTCTAGGGTTGCTCCAGGAATGTACAGACCAATTCCAGAAAGAGTTATTTTGGAATGGCTTGCTCCCAGTAGGCCTTTTCGCAAACGAAATAAACAATTTTTTACTACAGTTCTAGTGATTGCTTTGCTAATTTCTCTAATTTTGTTTTTTTCTGGTCAATTTTTACCAATAGCAATGGTTTTTTCGGTGGTATTTTTAAATTATGTTTTGGCAGTGATTCCTCCTCAAGATATAACTCACAAGATTACTAATTTTGGGGTTAGTGTCGAAGGCAAGCTTTATGCTTGGCAGGAACTGGGACGATTCTGGTTCGATAAAAAATATGATTCTTTGTTGTTAATGATTGAAACAGCTTATTTTCCAGGTAGGTTAACTTTAGTATTGCCTCCTGAAAAGAAACAAGAAGTGATCGACATCTTGTCTGAGGTTTTACTCCACCAAAAGCCACCTCTTAGTACCTTTGAAAAACTTGCTCAGTGGGTTCAAGAAAAATTTCCTTTAGAATAATTTATTAGAGTTTCAAGTTGAAATCCTTAACTAATCTGTGTTCTGAGTTGCCAGTCATTTTAGCTTCAACCTCGATAAATTTTTCTAAACCGGAGTTTTTTAGTTTTGGTTTTAATAAGTTATCTATTTGGAATAGGCCAGAAGAATTGTTCATGTTTATTTTTACTATAACTGGTTTAATAGTGCCTTTTCTAAGTTCAACTGAGTTGATTGCCATTGCTGAGACAGAATGAATGCTAAGATCACCTTTAGAAAAAGAAATTCTAGAACGACCCTTACTCATATCCAGAGCATCAGCAACTCTGACAATTCCGGCTTCAATGGTGAGAGGAGTTCCTCCATTACGGTGACTAAAAATAGCATGGAGTGTTTCAGCAATGATGATTGTTCGTTCTTCCACTGGTATAAACTCTAGTGTTCTTTGTAAAATTCTGTCAGCTAAGAACAGGCTTAACATTTCATGACCTTCGCGGTTAATAGACATACCAAGATCATGCAAAATACAACCTAGAAAAACAACTGTTTCAGCGTGGTTGAGGTTAGTTTCTGGATAGTTTTTTGTTATTGTTGGTTTTACAACTTGAGAAATTAACTGAAATAATTTTAAACCAATATTTGCTACAATTTGGAAATGTATTGGTCCATGATCAGTCATATTCAAACGTTCAATGGCATTGATATTAGCCACTCTCCATAGTGTTTGCACTTCTTTATCTTGGTTGATTTTATTAATAGTTTGATTAAGAATATGATTTTCTTTTTTGGGAATTCTAATGGTTGTTTTTATTTGTTGATTCATATCAAAATTAATGTTGATTATAGTTTATATTCATAATAGACTATAGTCAATGAGTTTTAATAAGAATCAAATTAAAAATAAAACAGCTGGAGAAAAGATTGGTAAATACGTTAAATACCAAAGAGAAAAAAGAAACTGGTCCTTACAAGATTTAGCAGAAAAAACTAGTTTAACTCCATCTTACCTGTCACGTTTGGAGACTGGAACTTATACCAGCCCTACCTATGTTGCAATTGAGTCTTTAGCTCATGGTTTTGGGATTCCTGTTTATACTTTTTTAAATAAATGTGAGATTGTTGATGAAATTAGAATTGATTTACCCGATCTAGATTTTTATTTAAGAGAAAAGTTTCAACTTCCAGATGAAGCTTTAGATGATATTCATCTTTTTTTAGATTTTATTTTTAAAAAATACGATCAAGACATTGAAGCTTTGAAAAAGAAACATCACAGCTATTGGACTAACCGCTCTTAACCGATTTTAATCGTCTGACTAGCTGAATCGACATTATTTTTTCCAACCCGTTTTTTTACGTGTTAATTGTCTGTTTTCTGTTTTAAACCAACAGAAATTCGGATGACTTTTAAAAGGAAGTAATGTTAGAAAGAGAAATTAATAAAGGTATTAATTATGAAAATTATTTGTTAACAGCGACAACTATTGGACTCCTAGTGATCGCAAGTTTTGGAGCTTTTAGCAAAAAAACTAAGCAAGAAATTTGGGAAAGAGATGGTGGAAAGTCTAAGCTAAGTGGGCAACGAGAACGACTACATGCCGCCCACATAGACCATAGCAGAGATGAAAAGTATGATAAAGCTAGCAATGGTAGATTACTAACAGTGCGAGAACATTATCAAGACCACTACAAACGGCATGGTAGAAATGGGTTGACAACAAGTGGCAATAAATGGGCTTTAGCTAAACTTTGGGCTTTGTTAACTGGTACTGAAAAAAGAGGCCTTAGACCACCAGAGAGTATTGATTAGTTTACTTATTGTTAAGTTTTTCTTTAAGAAAGGTCAAGACTTCTTGGGTGTGGTTTTTGACGTTAACTTTTTCCCAGGTTTTTATAATTTTTCCTTGTGGATCAATGATAAATGTGGAACGAATAATTCCCATATAAATTTTCCCAAAGCGATTCTTTTGGCCCCAAGCGCCAAATGCTTTTAAGAGTTGGTGATCTGGGTCAGACCAAAGTGGAAAATTTAAGCGATGCTTTTCAGCAAATTTTTGATGTGAAGATAGTGAGTCTTTACTTATTCCAATGACTTTAACTCCTAGTTTTTGTAATTCAACATTAGCATCACGAAAGCTACAAGCTTCGGTGGTACAACCTGGAGTATTGTCTTTTGGGTAAAAATAAATAACGAGATATTGTCCCAGATGTTCGTTGAGAGAGGTTTTTTTACCTTGATTATCTATAACTGGGATGTCCAAAGGAGCTTGGTCTAGTGGTTTTAACATAACAAGACCAGTTTAACAGAATAACAGTTACGAGCAGTAAGCTAAGTAACAAATTACTAAATTAGTTGCTCGATTCAGAATGAGCTTCAGATTTTACTTCAACATTGATGTTGCCATCATTGGTGGTGTATGTCTGAGTCTCACTAGTTTCTTTACCATCAACATTGGTAGTAGTGGTGGTGGTAACAGTTGTTTCTGTGGTTTTGGTTACAGCTTGGGCTGGTTGAGTTGTAGTAGTAGAATTTTTAGGTGTGGTTTGTTTTTCTTCAACCTTTTTAGTGGGGACGGCCTCTTCAGTGGCTTCTTCTTCATCCAAGTAAAGGTCCCATCTGAATGGAGCAGTGGTTGGCTCTATAGTTTCATCATCCTGGTTTAGATCAACGACTTCATCTTTAGAGAAGTAATATTTATAGCCAAAGTAACCGACGATACCAAGTAAGATTACAGTAAATAAGCCTGTCCAGAGTTTTGCAGAATTTTCAACTTTCATATGGCCTATATTATAACATTAAACACAAATAATGTTGCCGGAGAGACAGAGACGAGTGAGCTTGCTCGTTTCACCAGCATAACTTTCAGTTATGTATCTGGTTCCACTTGCGCTTCTTCACGCTATCCAGCATAGTGCACTGCGTTTGCACTATGTTCTTGATAGAGCGAACCTAAGCTTTTTTTCTTTAGTTTCTCCAACAAACCAAAAAACTGGCATTTAGCCAGTTTTCTGCTTTGTCGGAGAGACAGGACTCGAACCTGCGACCTCGCGCACCCCATGCGCGCGCGCTAGCCATCTGCGCCACTCTCCGGGTTTTGTCAGCTGATTGTACCAAAGTTTAACTAAAAAGTGTCAGTTTTAGTTTTTATAATCTTAAGCAATCAAACTAATAATTTTGTAGCTTGTAGTGGTTATTAGTTTGGGGTAATGTGTGGGTATAGCGAAAAAAGAAAGGATTAGAATTTTATGTCGAAAAAGAAAAAATCAATCGATGCTGAAAGTAACTTGGAGATGGTTTCCAGAGATGGCAAGCAACAAGCAGTTGGGATTGCCATGAAACAAATTGAACAACAGTTTGGGAAAGGTTCAATCATGAAAATGGGTGAATCTTTAAAAAACATGCCCAAGATTCCAGTGATTTCCACTGGTTCTTTATCTCTTAATATGGCTCTTGGAGTTGGTGGTTTCCCCAAAGGTAGAATTGTTGAGATTTATGGCCCTGAAGCTTCTGGTAAAACTACTCTTTGTTTGCATGCCATTGCTGAGGTTCAACGTCACGGTGGAGTGGCAGCTTTTGTAGATGTAGAACATGCTTTGGATCCGGTAAGAGCAGAAAAAATTGGGGTAAACTTGGAGGAATTGTTAATTTCTCAACCAGATTATGGTGAGCAGGCTTTGGAGATTGCTGAAACCCTGGTTAGATCAGGGGGTGTTGATTTGGTGATTATTGACTCAGTAGCAGCTTTAGTGCCCAAATCAGAAATTGAGGGTGAAATGGGCGACCATCAGATGGGTACTCAAGCCAGATTGATGTCTCAGGCAATGCGTAAACTTACAGCTGCTCTTAGCAAAACTAACACGCTGATGATTTTTACCAATCAAATCAGAATGAAAATTGGCGTCATGTTTGGTAGTCCTGAAACCACTACTGGTGGTAATGCTTTGAAGTTCTATGCTTCTCAGCGTTTGGATATTCGTAAAATTGGTAATATTCAAGAGGGTGAGGAGATTGTTGGGAGTAGACACCGAGTCAAAGTAAAGAAAAATAAAGTGGCGCCACCATTTAAAGTTGCAGAATTTGATATGGATGAACGGGGTATTTCTAGAGAAGGAGATGTGGTTGATTTAGGTGTAGAAAAAGGAGTTTTGGAAAAGGCTGGTAGTTTTTACAAGTATAACGGTGAAGTATTGGCCCAAGGTAGAGAAGCGACCAAAGACAAACTTAAAGAAGATTTAGCTTTGAGAAAAGAGATTGAAAAGAAAATTTGGGAGACGATTAAGGAGGCTGACTCTAAGAAATAGGGTTGATTATTCAGCCCTTTTAACTTAAAAAGGGCTGAATTTATTTTCTTTTAGTCGAGTTATTTTTAAAAAAGATTGATATATAGTAATTTTTATTTTTTAAAAACTAGAATTTTGATTGACTAAAGAGCAGATAAGACATATAATCTCCACACAAGTAATTTGCGCTATGTCTCGAGAGAGATAATTTGGAAAAAAACGCAAACAGAAATAATAACGGACTTACAAATCTAATTATTAATTTATGACCAATGTTAATAGCCATTATCAGTCTATAACGAGTCAGGCGCTAGAGGCGCTTTCTGTTTAGTGATTCATCACTAGTTTTTCCATACCTTAAAGAGTGCTTAATGCAGTTACTTGGCTGATGTTAATCAGCTGAAGAGTGATTAGTTAAAAAGAAAGTAAAAGTATGTCATTTTTTAATAATTTATCAAAACTGTTTGGTGAACAACCAGCCGGTGAAAAAACACCAGTAGTTGTTAATAAAGAACAGGCACCAAAAATTAAACAAAAACCTGTTTTAAAGCCAAAAAAGCAACATAGGGATAATAAAGTTTTACCTGAAATTGATTATAAGGCGATAGAGAGAGAGGCTCAGGCAAAAGCCAGAGAGATTATTGTTGAAGCCAAAGATGAGGCTTTGGCTATTAGAACTGAGGCTGAAAAGAAAGCTAGAACTCTAGAGAAACAATTAGAAGAACAACAACGTTTTTTGGAAACAAAGTTAGATCGTTTAGATGATCGTTTATCTGGTTTGGAAAGAAAAGAAGAAAACTTAGAGCGAGAAAAAGAAAAACTGGCTCAGGCTCGTGAAGAAATCGAAAAAACTAAGGAGAGATTACTTAATCGTTTAGAAAAGATTGCCAAGTTATCCAAAGAAGAAGCTAAACAGCTATTGATGGATGGTTTAGAAAAGAAAATGGCCGATGAAATGGCCAGATATATCAAGGAACGAGAAGAAGTTGCCAAGCAGGAAGCCGATGAAAAAGCTGCTCAAATCTTAATTGATGCAATGAAGTATGGAGCTACTGATAATGTGGCAGAATACACTGTTTCAGTGGTGAATATTCCATCTGAAGAAATCAAAGGGAAGATTATTGGTAAAAATGGTCGCAATATTCACTCTTTTGAACGTCGCACTGGAGTTGATGTAGATCTAGATGCAGCGCCAAACGAAGTCAAGCTTTCTAGTTTTGATCCAGTTAGAAGAGAAATTGCTCGTATTTCTTTGGAAAGATTGGTGAAGGACGGTCGTATCCAACCAGCCAAGATTGAAGAAGTGATCGATAAAGTCGAAAAAGAGATCGAAAAAACTATTTTTGAGGCTGGTAAACAACTCTGTCATGCTGTGGGTGTTTACAACCTACCCTCTGGTTTAATTGCGATGTTGGGTCGTTTTAAATACAGATTTTCTTATGGTCAAAGCATGATTACTCACACTATCGAAGAAACCAAGATTGGAACCAAGATCGCTCATGAATTAGGTCTTGATGTCAACACGGTCAAACTAGGTTGTTTATTACACGATATTGGTAAAGTGGCTGAAGATCCAGATGATAACCATATTGCTCTTGGTGTCAGAATCGCCAAAAAATTTGGTATGCCCCAAAAAGTGGTTGATTGTATTGCTCAACACCATGAGGACGAGCCTTTTTCCGGACCAGAACAAATGGCTGTTTATGTAGCTGATGCTATCTCTGGAGCCAGACCAGGAGCTCGTTATGAAAACCACGAAGAATACATTAAGCGTCTAGAAGATCTAGAAGAGATTGCTACTTCTTATCCAGAGGTTAAAAACGCTTATGCTGTTCAAGCTGGTCGTGAATTGAGAGTGTTATTAGAACCAGAAAAATCCAAAGATAATGACGTTGAAGTTTTGGCTACTAAGATTCGTGATGAGGTACAAGAAAAAGTGATGGTTCCTGGTAGTGTTAGAGTCACAGTGATCAGAGAAAATCGAGCTGAAGCAAAAACTAAATAAAGGAATATATGCAAAACATCTATTTGGTAATTCAGATTTTTTTGGCTATTTTAATTGTGGTGTTTATCTTACTTCAAGCTCAAGGCAGTGGATTGGGTTCTACTTGGGGTGGCGGTGGTGAAACTTTTCATACTAGAAGAGGAGTCGAAAAGGTAATCTTTACCATGACGATTGTGGCAATTATTTTATTTGCTGCTGTTTCCATCGTGTCTCTAATGTAGTACCACCATAGGCTTGGCAAAGTTCTGATTTCTGCCTAGAATAAGGCTGGTAAAGTATTTATTATTTTGAAGAAGGCCTAATGAGACGTTTTTATTGGTATCTAACTGCTTATGCCAAAAAACATGGTTGGATTTTAGTAGCTTCACTGGTTGGAGCAATTGTTGTATTTTCTCTCTTCATTCCTTTTTTGGTTGATCGAATTACTTTTAAACCCAAGGAATATATTGGGATGATCGGCAGTTTTACTATTAATACTTTGCCTAATGAAATTAAGAATCAGTTAAGTGCTGGTTTGACTCAGATAACAGAAAATAAAGAAGTTAAACCTTATTTAGCTCAGCGTTGGGTGGTTGAAGATGATGGTAAACAATATCGTTTTGTTTTGAAAAAAGATATTTTTTGGCAAGATGGTAAAGAAGTTCTACCTGAAGATATTAACTACCAGTTTGTTGATGTTGAGACAGTTGCTACCCCCAATGACCTGGTGTTCAAGTTGCCAGACTCTTTTTCACCATTTCCGAGTGTGTTAGCTGAACCTGTCTTCCGTCAGGGAATTGAGAGTTATTTATGGTTTTTTAGTCGTCCGACGTTGATTGGTATTGGTAATACTAGAATTACTGATTACCAAAAAAAAGGGAATCGTTTAGAAGAGTTGGTGATTGAAACTCCAGAAAAAAAACTAGTTTATCGTTTTTATCTCACTGAAACTGATTTAATTAATGCTTTTAAAAGAGGAGAAATAGATATTATTCCTGATTTAGCTGACCCAGAAGATTTAAAAGATTGGCCAAACGTGGAAATAACTGAACGACTCCAAACCAATCGTTACCTGGCTGTTTTCTTTAACAATGCTGATCCATTAATGACTAAAAATGTTCGTCAGGCTTTATCTTATGCTTTGGGAACAGTTGACGATGGAACTCAGGCTAGAGGACCAATTGATCCTACTTCATGGGCTTACCTAGAAGGTGGAAAAACTTATGAAAAAAATTTGGATCGGGCTGTGGAAAGATTGCTTGATGATTTGCCTAGGCAACCAATGGAGCTGAACTTAATTACCACTCAAACTTTTGAACAAGAAGCCGAGAATATTATTGAGCAATGGTCTGAACTTGGTAAAAAAGCGATTGGTGAATGTCAAGTTGCCAAAGAGGTAGAAGATAAAGAACTTTGTGCTTTTTTGGAGATTAAAGTTAATCTTAAAGTTAGTAGCTTTCCAGATACCAATGATTTTCAATTACTATTAATAGGTCAAGAGTCACCACTAGACCCTGATCAATACTTTTTGTGGCACTCAGATCAACCGACTAACTTTACTAGATATAAAAACACGAGAATTGATAGTTTACTGGAGAAAGCTAGAAAAACCATTGATCAAGAAGAACGCAAAGCTTTGTACCAGGAGTTTCAACAGTTTTTGTTGGAAGATCCTCCAGCTATTTTCTTAAGTCATTTGTATAGCTATGAGGTGAGACGTAAGTAGCTAAAAATTTATCCTATAATAATTGACTATTTTGAGGTATTTTGTTATACTACGAGTGTCAGTAGCTGGCTGAAAGAAGTTTCTAGGTTTGCCTGGAAAAACTTCTAACAGTCAAATTCAAAACTGCTGATGCCATCTTTGGAGGAAAAATGACCAAGCGGTCTATCCTCACGTTGGTTTCACTGTTGCTCGTTTCCGCCCTGTTAATTACTGGGTGCGGAGGAAAGAGCGACTCTGAATATCAACAGATGATGGGAGCGCTCGCTGTGGAGTGCATGGATGCTGGAATGACTGGTCCTGCTTGTGAGCTTTATAATGCTCACAAGCAGGTGGAGGCAGCTGAAGCTGCTTTGCAGGTTGCTCAGGCGGCTTACGATGCCGCTCACGCACCTACCCCTGCTCCAACCAAGCAGGTTGTTCCATCAGCCACACCTTCACGGTGAGAGGCTTCTTTCATCATCAAATAATGCTCCACTTTTCTTAGAAAGACGAGTGGAGCATTTACCTTTAACAAATCAAGTTTATGATAAAAATTATATAAATTAGTCCTATAATATTGACAAACAAGACATTTACTGCTACAATTTGACCTTGTATGAACTATTAAAAAACTTTAAAGAAGGTCCCTAGCTCAAAGTCTTACCAGGATTTTGAGCTGAGGAGCTTTAATTGCTAACCAAGCACCTCGCTTGGCTCAAGCGAACAAAACTTTTTTCAGCATGGTAACTACTTCAAGTAGTTGCTCTTTAACAGGTGAGAAATTAATAAAACTTTTCTTTTTTATGGAAAAGAAGATGTTGTGGTTTGTGACTCACTCAAAGAGAAACTTTATGAAGATAGGTTTTTCTTTGAGTGAGTTAACCAGAGAAATCTGGTGAAACAATACCTCAACCCTTCTGGCTCCCCGTGATTGGGGAGTACACCTACCTGAGCTCTGAGCACCTGGTCCGCTCTAAGCTCTTATAAAAGAAAAGGAGGACCAAACCCATGAAACACGCAAGTGTTCTTTCACTCCTTATTGTTGCCACCTTCCTGCTCTCAGCTTGTGGTTTTCATGCCGATGAGAATGGCTTTACCTTTTACTGGGACAACCCGCCTTATGCGGTTGCTCCTGCTGAAGAGGTGGAGGCTCAACCTCCTGAGGCTGAAGACCATCCTGTCAGCGCGGATGATGGCAGGCCCGACATCAGTCGGGTGGGTGTGAGTATCTGGGGTGTGCCCGGAGATACCACTCCTGTTCGTTGGGCTGGTATTATTCAGCCTGAAAACACCAGCACCTTGAACAGCGCCAACTGGATGTTAGCCGACCCAGGCGTTATCGGTGCAGACAATGAAGAAGAAGCGGCTGCCAATCCATCTGCCGTTTGGCATGGCGGCGCGCAGGTTGACAACCTGATGGAAAATCACACCGCAACCTACTTGCTCCCTGAAGAGGGTTACATGAAGGTTACGTTTCCTCAGGCAACAATCACGTTGCAGAACGCCCAAGGTGAATCTTTCCGCCTCGATTTTGAGGCGACTGAAAACACCAACTACACCCTGTTGATGCGCGGGAATTATGATATGCCAGGTGATGGAAACACACCGGTGTCGTTCATCACCGAGCATCCCGGGCGCGTGAAAGTTATGCGCTATCCGATTCCCGTTGGTCACGGCGGCTTTTTCTCCCAGATTCACTTGGAGGAAGACATCGACGCTGGTCATCGCTATGATAACTGCGGCATCCAAGGGTGTCCGATTTCCATTGTTGTCCTCTTGGACATTAACGATGGCAGTTATGGCATTTACCGGCATACGACCGAGTTCGGCTGGGTGCTTTTGCACACGAACGTCAACGCTCCGTAACTTCTCACCCTGTTTTACCTGTCGGTGGGGTCACAAGCCCCACCGACAATCCAAAGGAAATAAACATTTGTTTCTTTTGAATTGTAATTTTGGAAGCTTTTTTTAAAATTGTCCCTATAAAATCAAGTTAACTCTGGTTTAAAATGAGATAACTTGAAAAATTTTTTGAAAATTTTTACCATAAAGAATTTGTGGAATTCGCTGCCATTATTAGTAGTAATTGCTACTGCTGTCACTACGGCCTTAGTTAATATCAAATGGGGTTGGTTTTATTCTGGCTGGGATAATGTTCATCCTGAATTTGACCTAATTGAGTATGCTAGGCAAGTTTTTTTTGGAGCTTGGAGTGAACACCAAAGTTTGGGTGCTCCATCTGCTCAAGGGCAACTAGCAGAGATTTTTCGTTTACCATTGATTTTTTTGTTAAGTTTATTTGTACCAGTGGCTAACTTAAGATTAGTGTTTATCTTTTTAATGTTTTTAGTTGGTGGAGTTGGTATTTATTTTTACCTAAAATGTGTTTGGTTAAATGATAAAAACAAGTTTTGGCAATCATGGTTGGCCAGTTTAGGAGCTGTTTTTTACTTACTTCACATTCTCACCTTACAGCAGTTCTACATCAGTTTTGAAATGTTTATGGTGCAGTTTGCTTTTTTACCGTTTCTATTATTAAGTATTCACTTTTTACTAGAAAAAATTACTGCTAAGTCTATTCTTTATTTTTTATTATTACAGTTTTTAATTGCTCCTAGTGCTCACACTCAAACTGTTTTTTATTTAGCTGTGATATTTTCTTTGCTTTATGCTTTTTTTCTTACCTTACAAAAACATAAGATAGTTAAAGCTATTCAATATGGTTTTTTGGTGGGTTTAATTACTTTTTTTGCGAATTCTTATTGGATTTTACCTAATCTTTATTATAGTTTTCACAATGCTCACTACGTTCAAGAAAGTCGAGACAACCAATTATTTGCTCCAGAATCAGTGTGGAGTATTCGTGAGGCTGGCACGATTGAAAATTTAACTAGTGGCAAGCACTATCTTTTTACCTGGCAGGATTATAATTTTTCTACTAAAAAACATGAATTAATCTTTAATGAATGGCAAGATCATTTAAATCAACCAATTGTAATCTATTTAATGAAAACTCTTGGGGTGATTACTTTGTTTGGTTTTGTGGTGACTATTTTTGCTCAAGATAAAAGTTGGCGACGTTGGGCTGTTTTATTGTTCTATATTTTTTGTTTGGTGTTCGTTTGGATTGATTTATTGCCAACCAATAGAATACTAGACCAACTTTACCAATCTCCAACTTTTAGAGAAGCTTTTCGTAATCCATTCACCAAACTTTCCATTCTCTATTCTTTTGTGTCAGTTATTTTATTTATTACTGTAGTAGAAAAAACTGTTTTATTTTTAGTTAATCTGCAAAAATTAAAATTTTTTGCTCGATTTTTAGCAGTACTAATTTTTTTTACTATTTATATTAGTCCTTTTGTAGTTGCTTGGCCATCATTTCAAGGACATTTTATTAGTGAAAAATTACAAATTAAGTACCCAGATCAATACTGGGTTATGTTTGACTATTTAAAAACTCGTGATAAAGATTTGAGAATTTTGCAGCTGCCTCAGTTTACTCACGCTGGTTGGGAGCTCTATGATTGGCAATTTTTGGCTGAAGAGAATGGTTATCAAGGTATGGGTTTTTATTTTTTTGGTTTTCCTCAGGCTTTTTTAAATCGTGATTCTGACCGATGGGTAGAGACATCTGATTTCTTTTACTATGAACTAAAACATGTTTTAGACGCTGCTGACACAGAACAATTTTCACTAATGACCAGAAAATATAATGTTGATTTAGTAATTATTGACGAAACTAGAGTTGATCCTAGTCGTGATCATGATCTTGAGCAGACAAAAGAACTATTAACTAAGGCTGGTTTTAAACAGGTTTGGCAACAAGATTTTTTAACAATTTATGAACGACAAGCACCCAATAAAGAAGCTGAGGTTTTGGTACCAGCAAAATTGAGTTTTGTTACTGGTGATACCGAAAGAGTGAGAACAGACTTTATTTATCAACAAATTGGAGACTATGTGCTAACTGATCAAGCAGATTTAGTTTACCCTTTTGCAGATTTAATGTCTCACCGTTTAACAGATGTTATTTTTGAGGAAAATAATGCCAAGGTATGGAAGTATTTTAAGCAAGATAATTATCAGTTAACCATCCCTGCTTTGACTGACGATCAATACTTGCTGCCAGCCACTATTAGCTATCAAGATCGAAAGGTGACAGTTGATTTTCCTCACTATGTTTTATTAACAGAGAAACAGCAAATAGATTTAGCAAAATTAGAAAATTTTGAGTTTTCCTTATCAGATGAAACTATACCCAATGAAATGGTTGTTTTCTTTAATGATTTTGGCGTGATAGTACAAAAAGGTGAAACTGTTTTTCCTATTATTGAGTTTGAGGTTGGAGAGGAGATTAAGGTTGAATACGCCCCTAAGCCTGAAGAACTTGATTATAATCAAACTGAAGCGGTGAGTGGTTTATTATTTGATACAACTGAACTATTTACTTTTACTCCAAATTGGTCTGAGTTGACTAAAGAAGTTGTTTTAGATACGCACGAAATAAGAGCCTTGGGGTTAATTTCAATTTTTCCCACGTTGAATGTTGATCTAACTAAGAATCCATCGATTAATTGTGTAACTGGAGAAATTGGTGAAATTGAAACAGTTATTACTGATAATAAAGTAATTTATCAGGCAAAAGATCGAGCCGTAAATTGTAATGGTTATACTTTTAAAGATGTTTCAGCTGCTTATTCTTATGTAATGAGAGTTGCTGGTAGAAATTACCAAGGTCGGGGAACTAAGTTTTTTATTAATTATAGTAATCGTAATATTTTGCCAGAAGATTATTTAGAACAAAAAAATGTTTTTGATTTATTTATTACTTTAGGTCAAGTTACTACTGATGCTAGAGATATCTTTAGCATTAACTGGGAGACTAGATCTTTTGGTAAAGAAAGTATGAATGCATTAGAAAAAATTCAACTTCAACCATTACCATTAAAAAGATTAGCTCAAATTACTTTAAAAAATAGTGATTTTAGTCAGTTAACTAATAACTTGACTACTAAGCAAGACAAAAAATATCTTGATTCTATTTTTAAGATTGATTATAGATGTGAACAGGCACCTTGTTTCGTTGGCATTGATCAAACTTATGATGATTTGTGGTTGGGAATTGATTGGCAAAATAAAAAACTAGTTCAACATTTAAGGTTAAATAATTGGGCTAATTTATGGCAAGTTCCAGTTGGTGATAATTCATTATTAGTTGTTTATTTACCAGAGATAATAGCGTTGGCATCTTTAACCATAGTAGTTTTAACTTTTATATCACTAGTTTTGGTGGCAGGATTGTCTGGTAAACGAGCTAAGTTAGTTGAACAAAAAGAGGAAGAATTAGCTGAGTAATGTCAGCTTACTAGTGTTTACTAACACTCAATGAAGTTGTTAGTAAAAATATTTTTTTGTTGTTGGTTGCTTTTTTTTGCTTCAGCCAAAAGTATTTTTGCCAGTGAACAGTGGACAGAAATTAACCTTAATCCAGCCGTTATTTGGCAGGTAAATGATGGCGTTATTACTGGCTTAATGGAGCAACCGGTTGGGCAAAACTTTTTGCTCACTAACAGTGAGTTTTTTCCCGTGACTGAGGATTTTGTTTGGCAGTTTAGTTTTACTCCCCAACAAGGCAACGATCATAATTTTATTTGGGGATTTGTTGATGAGCATAATTACTATCAACTCCATTTTGCGACTGGTTCGATTTGGGTTAATCGCTTTATAGCTGGTCAGGAAATGTTGGCCAAGGGAATTAATTTCGCTTGGCAACAACAACAGGCTTACCAATTGAAAATTGCTAGAGAAAATGGTTTATTAAGTATTTTTTTGGATGGTTATGAAATTTTTCATTTTGCCGATTGGACTTATGATCCTTTGACTAGTGTTGGGAGTTGGGGTTTTAAATTAGCAGCGGGCAGTGTTTATCCAGTTGAAACAACAATCAAAGAGTTGAAGTTTTTGGATCACAACTTTTTTGTTTTGCCGGTGACTCAAATTTTTCAGAATGATCCTTTGTGGTCAGCTAGTATTTATGATCAGGCTGAGAGTTGGTCTAGTCAGCCGACTATCGGTCGTTGGGGTTGTGCTTTAACTTCAGCAGTGATGATTCTCAATTTTCATGGTTTTAATTACTTACCCAATGGTCAGGTTTTGGATCCTGAATCACTAAATCAGTGGTTAAAAATTCAGGCTGATGGTTATATCGCTGATGGTTTAGTGAATTGGTGGGCAATAACAAGATTAACTAAGCAATTGGCTGCCCAAGATTCGGTTTTGCCCAAGCTAGAGTTTTCAGTTGTTACAGAACATTGGCCAACAGCAGCTGAGTTATTAATTCGATCTAGAGTACCGGTAGTTGCTCAAGTTCCTGGTCATTTTGTGGTGTTTTATGGTTTTGATCAGGACAATCATGACTTTTTGGTTAATGATCCATTGGTTGGTCAGCAAAAAACTGTAGATTATCAACAGATTAACTCGCTTCGAGTTTTTCAACCTAGTTTTACTGATTTGAGTTATTTAGTAGTAGTGCATCACCCTCTAACAGAGGTAAATATTCTTACTAACAATGAAGAGAAGATAGAAACAAGGCAACTTGTTGAACAGCTCACCACAGATCAGCCAGCAGTTTATTTTACGCTGGTGCCTAAACCAACAGAGCAAGATTACCTAATTGAATTTAGTAACTTAACTCCTGATTTTTCACCAACAATTTATGCTTATGATGAAACTGGCGAGGTGAGTTTATTAAATGTGAAAAAAAATACTTTTGCTCAACAAAAAATTAAGCTAAGTTTTAAAAAAAATCAGCCAGCCATTTTTCAATCTTTATTTAGTTGGCATGAGTTTTTAAAGTTGGTTAATGATTTTTGGAGGCAGCAGCTAATTTCGGAAAAAATGAAGACTAGAGTTGAAGAACGAGTTAAGTTAGTTGATCAAGCAGTAACTCACCAGGATAAACTTCGACAAGAGCTCTATTTGAAAAATTTACTGGTTTTTTATCAAAATTTTTTTGACCACTCCGCAATAGCTCAATTACAAACTATGTTTTTTGAGCTAACATCTCTTTGAGAGTAACGCTGTCTCGGTCTCTCTGAGAAATAATCATTTGTTCTTTAGTAATTGGCCATTGAATGTTTAATTCTGGATCAAAAATCGATAGGGCTTTATCGCCACTGGGATCTCGATCTTCATAAAAAGAATCTACCACATAGTGGTAAAGGAGCGGGCCTTCTATAGCGCAAACTGAGTTAGCCACTCCTTTGGGAATATAGAGAGCAGTACCCTTGTCAGAGTTTTCATCATTGTCGAATAGAAAATACTCAACTTTTTTAAAAGTTGGTGAGTTGGGTCTAATGTCTGCTAAGGCAGAGAACCCTTTACCAGTAAAAGTGGTTACTAATTTATTCCAGCCTTCAGCGTGCAATCCTCGGACAACATTAGTTTTGGAAGAAGCCAAGTTAATTTGTTTGAGCTCCATTTTTTTACCAAGTACTTTTTCTAGGTTTTTCAGGCCAGTAATATCAGCAAAGAAACCTCGATCATCTTGGAATTTTTTGTACTCAAGATAAAGCAGACCATCAATAGTAGTGTGATAAATACCGGGAGCAATTTCTCGATCAGCACTAGGCTTATAAACAGCAGGCATGTTAGACATGTAATTCCCTTCTATTGGTTGTAAGATTGTCTACACTTTTTTTGTCACAAGACGTGGTAAAATCCTTGTCGTCATAGTTTAACATACTTGGGGAAAGTATATGTTTGAAAAACCACCATTTTTATCACCAGCGGTCTTAAAAAAATATGCCGATGTTTTGGTTAATTTTGCCCTAAATTCTGGTCAAGGAGTTAAGGCCGGTGAAGTAGTGAGGTTAGTAGTGCCTGATGTGGCCAAAGCTTTAGCTTTGGAATTACAGAATGCAGTTTTAAAAGCAGGAGCTCACCCAATGATGCGGTTTTTACCAACTGGTTTTGACCGTGATTTTTATACTCTGGCTAATGAAGAACAGTTAACTTTTTTTCCTAAAAAATTCAGCAAAGTTCAAGTTGATTTGATTGATCATACTTTGGGTATTTTGGCCGATCCTGAACCAGCAGAACTGGCTGACGTTGATCCCAAGAAAATTATTTTAGCGCGTGATTCCAAAAAAGCTCTGAGAGACTGGATGGATGCCAAAGAACAAGCTGGTAAATACACTTGGACAATTGGTTTGTGGGGTGTTGAGGCCAAAGCCAAAGAAGTCGGTCTAACTTTGAAAGAATATTGGAACCAAATTATCAAAGCTTGTTATTTGGACAAAGAAAATCCAGTTGCAGAATGGAAAAAAATTGCCCAATTTCAGGAAAGAGTGAAGCAAGTTTTGAATGATATGCAGATAGAGTATGTGATTGTTAAAGGTCAAGATCTAGATCTTCGAGTGAGGATCGGTGAGAAACGTCGTTGGCGTGGTGGTGAGGGTAGAAATATTCCTAGTTTTGAGATCTTTACTTCTCCAGATTGGCGAGGGACTGAAGGTTGGGTTAAGTTTAATCAGCCTCTTTATCGTTATGGGCAGATTATCAAGGGGATCGAGATGAAGTTTGAGCGAGGCCATGTGGTAACAGCCTCAGCCAAACAAGGTGATAAATTTTTGCAAGAAATGTTGAAAAGTAATAATGCTGATAAGTTGGGTGAGTTCTCTTTGACCGATAAAAGAACTTCTAGAATTACTCACGTGATGGCCGAGACTTTATTTGATGAAAACATCGGAGGCCCTTTTGGTAATACTCATGTAGCGATTGGGCGTGCTTATCGAGATTGCTACTTGGATGATCCTAGTAAGTTATCTGATGTGGAGTGGCAAGAATTGGGCTACAACGATTCAGCTGAACATACCGATATGGTTTCTACCACTGATAGAGTGGTGACTGCTTTCATGAAAGACGGATCTTCCAAAGTAATTTACCGTGATGGAATGTTTACAGTGTAAAATAAGTTTATGATTTTAACTTCACCACAAGAGCTTGAAAAATACCAAGCCATTGCTAAATTATCAACCGATATTTTGTGGCAACTTCACCAATTTACTAAAGCAGGCGTGACTCCTTTGGAGATTGATGCTTTGGCAGAAAAATTAACCAAAGAAGCTGGAGCTAGACCAAATTTTAAAGGAGTTGGTGGCCCACGTAATCCCTATCAATATGCTACTTGTATTTCAGTTAATGACACAGTGGTGCATGGTATTCCTCAGGATAAACCTTTGCAAACAGGTGATTTAGTCAAAGTTGATTTTGGCATTGAAAAGGATGGTTACAATACTGATCATTGTTTTACGGTAGTGATTGGTGACTATTTATCTCCAGCAGATGAGCTCTTGATGAAAACTGGTCGTAAGGCAGTGCTGAAAGCTGCACAAGCTGCTAAAGCCGGAGTGATGACCGGAGATCTTGGTTATCTTATGGAAACAACAGTGGTGGAACAAGGTTTTACAGTAGCAGAACAATATGTTGGACATGGGATTGGTCAAACTTTACATGATGAACCGCAACTTCCTGCCTGGGGTGACCCAGGAACTGGAGCTAAGCTTCGTGAAGGGATGGTGGTTTGTGTCGAGGCCCAAGTGATTGCTGGAAACAATGATTTGTATGTTGATGCAGATGGTTGGTCGGTCAAAACTCGTGATGGCTCAAGAGCGGTGATGTTTGAATATATGGTGTTAGTCGGCAAAAATAGTGCCAAAATTTTAACCCCGACTATGGATTGGCCATTGGTCAAGTAATTTTTGTCAAGTTTTTCCTACTCTGGCTTCTTTGACTTTTGTGTGTATAATTATACATCTTATGACCGCAAAAACTTCCAAAAAAACTTCAACTGAGACTGCAAAAAAAGATATTAAAGCTAGCAAAAAACTAGTAAAAAAAATAGTTAAAGAGACCAAAGCAACAGCAGCCAAGCAAGTTGAAGAATTAGCCGAAGATAGTGGGGTCACCACGCCATTTACTTTTCGTCCTCAACAAGAGGAAAAAAAACTTCCAGCTAAAACTCAAGAACAAGTAGAGGCTTTATTCAAAAAAGCCAAAAAACAAGGTTATGTCACCCAAGAAGAGATCTTGGATGTATTTGTTGAGCCAGAACTTTATTTGGAGCAATTAGATGATTTTTATGATGATATTGTTAAAGCAGATATTGATGTGTTTGAAGCTGTTTCTGAAACTAAGGAGGAAGAAGATAGCGATGAGTTACAACAAGAATTAGATCTACTTAGTAGTTTGAAAAATACAGGTGTAGCTGATCCAGTCAGAATGTATCTTAAGGAAATTGGTCGAATTCCTTTGTTAAATCGTGAACAAGAAATTCGTTTGGCCCAGGAGGTCGAAGCTGGCAGTGATAAAGCCAAACAAAAATTAATCGATGCCAACTTAAGATTGGTGGTGTCTATTGCCAAAAAATATATTGGTCGTGGGATGACTTTTTTGGATTTAATTCAAGAAGGAAACAAAGGTTTAATCAGAGCTGTCGAGAAATTTGACTGGACTAAGGGTTTTAAATTTTCAACTTATGCTACTTGGTGGATTCGTCAGGCTATTACTCGCTCCATTGCCGACCAGGCTCGTACCATTCGTATTCCAGTACATATGGTCGAAACCATTAACAAGTTAATGAGAACCGCTCGCCGCTTGATGCAAGATCTAGGTCGTGAACCTACTCCAGAAGAAATTGGTGAAAAAATGGAGATGGAACCAGAAAAGGTTCGGGAAATCCTGAAGATTTCTCAAAACACCACTTCTTTGGAAACTCCAGTTGGTGATGGTGAAGATGACAGTATTTTGGGTGACTTCATTGCTGATGATAAACAAGTCTCTCCGTATGAGGCCACTAGTAAACAAATGTTGCGTGAAAACATTGAGGAAGTATTGAGTGCTTTATCTGATCGTGAAGCTAAAGTGCTTAAGATGAGATTTGGTTTGCAAGGCAATAAAACCATGACTTTGGAAGAGGTTGGTAAGAAGTTTGGAGTCACTCGTGAGCGTATTCGTCAAATCGAGGCCAAGGCTCTCAGAAAGCTTAAGCATCCAAGTCGCAGAAAGAAGTTGCAAGACTTCTTAGAATAGATATAATACTGAGGTTCTTTATTATTCCCCTGTAGCTCAGCGGCAGAGCAGGAAGCTGTTAACTTCAAGGTCGTAGGTTCGAATCCTACCGGGGGAGCATTTACCATATTTATTCTACGGTAGCTTCATATACGCTAACATCACCAGATAGTTTATATTCATTGACAATTTTTCCGTATTTTTGTCTATTCCACCAATCTACTAATAATTGTTTATAGATCGGTTTCTTAACAATGAAAAATAATTTTCAAGTTGATTTTTTACTTATTTATCTGAGATATTGTTTCTATGCTAGAAGGTAATAAAACTCAAGTTAAAGAATTAGAACTAACTGTAACATTTGATCCATTAAGAGAATGGGAACAAATTGAAGCCGAAATTGGAGTTGATCACATCCAAGCGAGTATTTCATTTGATGAGAGAATAAATAGAAGAAATAAACTTATTGACCAGCTTGTAAAAACTCTTACTCCTTTAAGATTATCTTATTCAGAAATTTTTGATCGTCTTATTGCAGTTCCAAGATCTAGATGGGCATTGAATACAACTCAACAATTAAATCAAGAAATATTTCCTGGATTTGAGGCTGAAGAAATGATTAGCCAAGGTGTTTTAGCAGAAATTATTGCTTCAGGATCTTTCTTTCATGATGAATTGAATTATTTGCGTAACGTTGGAAAAGTTGACAAAAGGTGGGTTGCCATAGATGGAGCTGATGCTCTTGGGGTTTCGACGGGGATAATTGCACTGGCTGCGAAAGAAGGGATTATGCTTGGAAGAAATGCTGTTGATCTTGGAGGTGGAGATGGATCTTGGGGAATTGTACTAGCAAGGTTGGGATTCAATACAGTGATGATTGAGAGAGACTCAACACTAACAACTACAGCTGCTGCCAGAATTAAATCTCTTAAAGAAAAAAATATTTCATTGGCAGAAACCAATATAATTAATGATGAGTTTCATTTGGCAGAAGATGAAAATAGTCCAGCAGTAAACGATAGTCTAAAAAATGCCGATGTAATGGTTTGTTATCCATGGCCTAATGAAGTTTCCGAAAGACTAGAACTATTTAAAAAATATGCAAAAGATCATGCTGTATTGGTGATGTATGGTTCTGGAGTTGATGATTTTTATCTAGATCTTAAGAAAGTAGAGGAGTTGGGTTTAGAGGTGGTTGGATTTGACAAAGAGGACTTAGCTAGACAAAGAGCTGAAAAAAGCTCAAATAGATTTAATGGTTTACCTGCTCCGAGTTTTGGCTCAAATTGGGTGATGATTAGAAAATCAAATATTAATAAGTGAAGTTTAAAATAGGTTATGAGTTATAATGAAAATACTTAAATTATGTCAAAAAATCCCTTAATTAATGCTTTTTTTGCTTCAGTTGTTACCTTAATAAATTTTGTCACTCAATATATTTTTTCTGTGCGACTCGTGGACAAAACAGATGCATTTTTTACTCAGACTATAGTTTTATTTATGATAATTATTTCTGTAATAGTGATGGCATTTTTATTTTTTTATCAACCATCAATGCTTTTTATTGAGGGAAAGAAAAAGCAAGCAGTAAATTTATTTGCAAAAACAGTCAAAATTTTTGCTGTCTTTATAATTTTTTTATTCATGTTTTCAATTGTTATTCTTTAGATTTAATTAAATAATCAGCTTCGGTACTGCTATAATTCCAACCATGAATATCGCACCACTTCTCCAACAAATTAGCAAAGAGGAAATTAGAAACAATGAGTTTTTGCATTTGACTGCTAATGAAAATCAAATGTCAAAAACAGCAGCTCGTTTTTTAGGTTCGAAAATAAGTGAACGTTATTACATGGGTGCTGGAAAAAATGAAGTTGTAGATTTTGGTGACTTTACAGCGTTGGGATTTGCTGGTGTGCAGGAATTAGTTGATCAAGCAAAACAGGCAGCTAAAGAAATGCTTCGGGCAGCGGATGTTAATTTAAATGTTTTGTCTGGTGTTCATGCTATGATGTCGGCCATTCTGGCTGCCACCAAGCCTGGTGATGTAGTCATGACAGTTGCTTTAGTTGATGGTGGTCACTTTGCTACTGAAAAGTTAATTAAACAAGTCGGTAGGCAACATGTTTTTATTGATTTTGATTTGGCTAGTTTAAAATTCGATACTAAAAAAATTGCTGAAAAAGTCAAAAAACATAAAGTTAAAGCCATTTACCTAGATGTTTCGTATTACCTCAATCCACACAATCTTCAAGAAATCAGACAGGCAATAGGTGAAGAAGTGATTATTATCTATGATGCCAGTCATACTATGGGGTTGATTATGGGTCAAACATTTCAATCTCCTCTGGTTGAAGGGGCTAATATTATTTGTGCCAATACCCATAAAACACTACCTGGTCCTCACAAAGGTATGATTGCTTTCAGAGATAAATCTTTGGCAGTTACGGCCAATGCGATCATTGATGGTTGTTTGTATTCTACTCCCCACATGACTAATTTAATTGCTTTATCAACTACAATTCTTGAAATGAAGGAGTTCGGTCAGGCTTACGCCCAACAGACAATTGCTAACGCCAATGCTATTGCTGAGGCCTTTGTTGAACTTGGTTATGATGTCAGAAAGGCCAACACTGGTCGTTATTCAGAAAATCACCAGGCTCATGTTTTTATTGATAATAAAGGTCATCATCTAGAACTTTATCGCAACCTAATTGCTAATAATATTTCAACTAATTTTCAAGGTTATGAATTGGCTGGAGGAAGATGGTTTATTAGAATCGGGACAGCAGAACTAACCAGAAAAGGAATGAAAGAAGCAGAAATGAAATCAGTCGCTGAATTAATGGATAAGGCGATGAGAGGTCAGATTGTTAAGTCCGAGGTGGTGAAACTCAATCAACAGTTCAATAAAATTCATTATTCTTTTGATTAGTTAGTTGTTTGTTTTATTAATTAAATAAAACTAAATATTTTTTAAAATTGAATTAATTTTTTTGAAAGTTGGTCTTTTATTTATTTCTGTTGCTAAACAAAGATTTTTGAGGTGTTCTAATTTGTGGTAATTTTCTGTTTCTACTGCTGCAGTATGATCAAGTAAGTCTGCAATCAAAAAACCAAAGGCTCTAACATCAATTGCTTCTCTTTCTGGTTCGAGATCTTTATCGTATAAAGAAGCAGCTCCAAAATCACCAAGGTAGGTTTCTCCATTTGGCTTTGTTAAAATGTTGTGAGCATATAAATCTCCATTCATGATTCCTAGTTGATGTAGGTGTGTATAAGCAGAACTAACCTGTTGTAATACTTTTAAAATAAAGTTACTTGTAAATTTTTGATTTTCGGCAAATGTATCGCGGTAGCAAGTAGCAAAACTGGGAGGGAAACCCAAGTTTAAAAATTTTTTGTCTATTTTTTTTAGAGCGATAGCAAATTTGTTAGTTGGTTCGTCAGTTATTTCAAAAAGTGTCTCAATAATGTTAGGATGTTTGCCAGCTAAGATACTAATGATTAAATCATCTTGTGGGTAACCGTCACTGCTGATTTTACTGCCAAAGATTTTGATTGCCACTTCATCTTTTAGGCCTTTAACTGAGGTTTGGTAAATTTTATTTTGAGCGCTTGCTCCCAACATTGATTTAATTTTTATATCTGCCCAATTAATTTTGGGAATATTTATTTCTTGATGTGTTTTTTTCAAAGAAAAAGGATTGCCAGCATCAGCATACCAGGCCAAATTTGGCAGTTTTTTAATTAGGGAAAATGGTGATTTTTTTAATTTATTGGCTGAAATTCTTAGTAAAGCTAGGTTTTTACAATCAATGATTTCTTCAGGTATAGCTGTAATTTGGTTCCCAGCTAAAAGTAGCTTTTCAAGCTTTTCAAGTTGACCAATGTCTTTAGGAATTTTGTTAATTTTATTATCAGTTAAAGTTAGCCACCTAATATTTTTTGGTATTGAATTAATCTCTAAGGTTGTTAATTGGCATGATTTCATTCCCAGAAATTCTAGGTTTTCTAATTGGTTGATTTCTTGAGGAATTTTTTTAAAATTATTATTTGATAGAAATAGAACTTTTAAGTTTTTTAAGGTTGTTACCCATTGAGGTAGCTGATCAAGGTTTTTTGCAGATAGATCTAAAACTGTGGTGGTTGGTGGGAAGTCATTCATTAAGCAGATTATATCAATTTTTAATCAGAGTTTTGGTTGGTTGGTTTAAAATCTCCCCCCCAAAAATGATCCAGGTTTAGATAGTAGTGATTGTTCACCCCATTCATCATCAAAAAAAGATCTTCCAGGATTTTCTGGGGGCTCCTTGCCCAAAGAGTCAAACTCTGTGGTTGTTCTTCTTTCTAATAAAATCGTCATTCCTGAAGCTGGGAGTTTGATTGTTGCTAGCCCGAAAATATCGGCAAAAAACTCTTTTTCCCATTCAGCTGGATGGAAATTTAATAAGTTACGAGGAATAATTCTGCCTTGTTCATCTCGACTTGTTCCTAGTTCCTCAAAGCGATTTTCAACTACATAAGCTAGTAAAAATGCATAAAAATATATTTGAGCAGCAGCTGAACCTAGGTCTTGTTCTAGATTAGGGAAAGGGTCTCTGATTGGTGCATGTAAGACATCAAAAGCTTGGGTTAAAACATAAGCTGGGACTGAATCTAAATCAGTTGATAAAACCATGACTAGCGATTTACCTGTTACATCGTCTGGTCTAAGCAAGTGAATTTTTTTATCAGCGAACTCGATGCCAAATTGTTTCTTGATTAAATCAGTGACTAAAGGATGGAGCTCCGTTCTACCGGAATCTGGTGGGTTTATTCCAGCACGCATAATATTGGCAAATAAATTTTGAGAAGTCTTTTCAGTCTCAGGAGTTGTTGTTTCATCCTGGCCTGTTTTACCAAGAAAGCTACCCAAAGTGGCTTCACCAATCCCACACCTACCGGCTCCTTGGTCGTCTAGCGCTACATATTGAAGTTGCTCTTTTGTTATTGGCATCTTAGTAAGGTTGGTATTATACAACCTAGTGAGTTTTGCTGTTACAATTAGTCTTAACTATGAAAACTAAAAAATCTTTGGTTGTGGTTATTTTATTGATTTTATTAAGTGCTGGTTTGTTAGGTCGTTTTTATTTTAAAGATTCTAGTAATGGTTCAGCAATGAAGACGGAACAGGCTACTTCTAATCTTGGTGAAAAAAATTATTTGTTAGCTGATTATCCAGTGGAAACAGTGCCATTGTATAAATTAAAAAAAGTAAGTGCTTCTAAGTTTTTTGTTAACGATGATCCTAATAACTTTGCTGGTTATTTTGGCCAACCAGTTAATTATTACAATGTTGTTTTTGAAACAGAGGCTAACCCAACAGAACTGTTAGCTTATTATCGTTCGCTAATGAGTGAAGTTAATGAAATTGCAACCTCACCAGAAACAATCGAGGGGCAAATCGGTAAGTATAAAGTTTCTGCCTCACATTATGGTAATAACCCACAGAATTATGCTTATCTCCAAGTTTATTTACCAACAGCTGAATATCAAAAAGCTAATCGTTATTTTCAAGATTACCCAGAACTTGTTGCTTTAGATGAATCGTTGGTTGAGTATGAAAGTAGTTTTGGTTTATTGAACCAAAAAGGTGGTGAAGTAGAGTATTGGCAATATTTTTCCTTGTCAGCAGAAACTAAAGAGAGAGCTAACTTGATTAAAAGTTATCAAGAAAAATATCAGCTTCAAACAAATTATAGTTTTGATGAAAAAACTGGTCTAATGAAATGGCAAGATGGAGACTATTCTATTAATCTTACTTTTTCTACTGATCACGGTCGAGTTTACTTAATGATTCGCAGGCCAATATAGAGTTTATAAAGTTGTTGCTGAAGTAGATAGAAAGATGTGCTAAAGTTGAGATATGGCAAAAATTCTCCTTGTCGATGACGACCCATTATTAATCAGAATGTATCAAAAAAAGTTTGAACTTGATGGACATCAAGTTATAACTGCTAGTGATGGTAATTTACTTTTTGATCAACTAAATAATTTTAAACCAGAAGTAATTTTATTAGATGTCATGATGCCAGAGTTGAATGGCTTAGAGACATTAAAAAAATTAAAGGCTGATGAAAAACATAAGTCTATTCCTGTTGTAATGTTAACCAATGTTGGTAGTAGCGAAAAAGATAGTGAAGCAGCACTTGAGGCTGGGGCAGTGGCTTATCTAGTTAAGGCCAGTTATACTCCAAAAGAGATTGTTCAAAAGGTTAATGAAATTATATCTGGATATACTCATGAAGTATTGCAAGTTAAAACAAAAATTAAGCCAGCTTCAAATGAAGATTCTCAACACTTAAATCAAGATAAAATTGAATCTGACAAAGTCCAAGTCACTGTTGAAGATTTATAAATCAGTTTTTAGGTTACTAAATACTCTTCTATTTTTCTAGAAAAAAAATAGATAGGAGCAACGCTAATTACAATCAAGCCAGCACTTACTGCAAAGGTTAAACGGATTGATTCTGCAGTCAAATTTTCTAAGTTAGTTTGAAGTGAGCCAACAGCTAACATTCCAATTGGTTGGCTATTTAAATCTTTTAGCGGGGCATAAGCGACATAATAAGGAATATTAATAATTTTTGTTGATCCTAAAAAATAATTACCTTGGTCCAACACTTGGTTTAGAATTTCACCATTACTCTCATTAGTACCCAGATAACGAGTTATTCCGTCTTCGGCGGTAATTGTGGTTGCTATTCTTTGTTTATCAGCAAAAACTGTTGTTTCTAGATTTGTAACAGCTTTAATACCATCAACAAAAGCGTTATCAATACTAAAGCCAGAACTGACTACTCCGATAACATTTTTTCCATCTATATCGAAGATCGGTGAGGCCGCTTCAATTAATAGTTGAGGAGTCATTAAACTATGATCAATTCTAATTGCACTTTGTGAGTAACCGGCCAAAGCTTTTTTAATCATTGGTTCATCAGCAACAGAATCACCACTTCGTGACTCATTTTCTACTCGATGAACAACTTCACCATTAGAGTTAATTAAGTGTAAGAAGCTAGCTTGATTGTTTAACATCAACTGGCTGGTTAGCTCTGAGATCTGGTTTGGAGTTAACTCATTATTTATAGCAGCTGGTAGCTGTGAGTTAGCAGCAATGCTTTTATTAATTGCTAGTTGTTCTAGTTGATTTTTCTCTAAAGCATATTCAAAAACATGGATATTTGTTTTCAAGCCACTTAAAATGGTTGTTTCTAAATTACGTAGTAACAACCAGGTGAAACCAGTTGTCGTTGTCAAAAAAATAACTACTACCACACTTGTTAGAGATAAAAAAAGTTGTGATTGAAACCTAAATCTAAGGTAGCTCCAGCTCCAGGCTATTAAGCTAGTAATTCCTAAAAATAAAAATATTTTATGTAAATACCAAAAAATTCCATAATTTGTTAGTAATTGTTCCAAAACTACATTGTTACTAATTTTTACTAGTGGTTCTTGTAGTTCCAAAATAGAAGCAATGGTTAATAAAAAGAACCCAATAGCTGCAAATTTAAGTTGTTTTTGGTAGCCACGATTAATTTTGATTAAGTACAAAATAGTGATTGCAGCTAATAATAAAATTTTTGGAGGAATAAATATCCAACCTAGTAGAGCAACTGGGATAACTAAGCTTATTTTAAGAACTTTTTTTTGTGACGGAGGCTTAAGAAGTGGTTCAATGATTAGTCCCGAAAGAATAATATTTAATCCTAAAATATTAACTATTTCTACAGTTGCATTAATAACTGGAGTAGTGTTTTGAACAGCTTTTCCTAGCCAGCCTATGGCCAGAAGGATATAACCTAAAATATAAAAAAAAGTAAAACCATTCTTGTGAGTATTTTTCCATGAATCAAGGTATAACCAGCCGATAGAAAAAAGAATCAACGCACCTAATACATATAATCCGAAATGGAGATTAACAGCAAAGAGTGTTGCAATCATATATTTTTATATTTCCTTATTTTGTTTCATTATCCTAGTTTTCTAAGACTTTTTCTACTAACTCTAAAATTGATTTTTTACCCAAAACTGTAGTTTTAATTTGTTTATTTTGGTCAATCAAGAAGGCCTGCGGCAAATAAGTGAGGTTAAAAAGCTCAATATTTGTTCCATCTGGATCAACGTAAATTGGTAAATCATAACGTCCTCGATTAATAAAAGCCAAGGTAGAGCCAACAGATTCGTGAGGGAAAATAATTTTTAATTTAGAGCGATTTTTTTCATTAATTTTAAGATATTGATCTAGATAGGAAATGGTGACCAAAGAATCATCTGTCCAAGGTGCAAGGAAAATTAATAAAGTATTGGGTTGCAGATTTTCTGAATTTAAATCTTGTTTAGAAAAAACATCAACAAAGGTAAATGAATCTGAACTTGTTTTTGTATCTTTTTCATTGACAGGTTGAGCGGACACAGTTGATTTGAAAACTAAATCTTCATTATCTAGATTTAATTGTTGTGGCCACCATTTAAAAAATAATTTTTTGATAAAATTTTGTTCTTTTTTGAAATAAACAGGAAAAGAAATAAGAGTTGATTGATTCAACTCAAAAATATTTGTTTGGACAGTTGGATATTGCTGGTGATCAAATTTAATATAATATTTACCTTGAGGAAGGATCATCCCTAAGTAATTATCAATGGTTTGTGGATTTGTTTGACCATAAGCAGTTGCATCCCAAAGAGTTGGTTTATTTTTGATAGGATCAAAATAGTAAACAGTAGCAGTAACGTTTTGCAATAATTCTTTAGTTTCAACATCAATTATTGGTTGAGGTTGGTTAACTGTTAAATTAATTAGATTTTTGGTTAGTTGATTGTCTGCTCCATCTTTTGCTTTTAAAATTAACAAATCTTCTCCTGGATTTAGGTTATCAATTTTGGCAGTCCAAATTCTGTTACCAGGCTTTGGTTTCAGAGCAAAGTTTTTGTTGCCAATAATAATTTCAGCCTGAGTAACACCACCTTTTAAACTAACAAAAACATCAAAGGTGTTAGTGGGAAAAATTTGTAAGTTGCTACTTAGATCATCAAGACTTTGTCTTCCAGCAGTCAAAGACATCCCACCAAAAGTAGGTGGAATGGTGTCGATTATTACTTCCAATGGATCGCTAAAGATTTCATTACCTGCTGTGTCTAAAACTCTAATAATCAAATTATAATTGCCATCTTCTAATTGTGGTAATTTAAAATCAAAGTTATTAGTTGCTGGTAAACTAATCCAGTTGTTACCATTATCCAAACTATAAGCTAAAGACCTAACTTCAGATAAAAAAGTTGCTATTTTCCCAGAAATTTTTGGATTTTTGCTTTTATTTGTTTCATCATAACTAATTTGGTCAAAACTAACCTGTGGTGGAATTAAAGAAACAGCTAGAGGATATTTTAAATAATTATTTGTTGGAGTAAAAATATTTTTGTCACTGATGGCTCTGAATTGAAAACTATATAAACCATGGCTCAAATCATCAATTAAAAAATTAAATTGGTTATTATTTACAGGTAATGAAAACCATTCTCTACCTTCAGTAAAAGAATACTCAACTCTAGAAACTGTACCTACTTCAATACTAGTTGCACCTTGTCCAGAGATAATTCCAGTATTATTGATGCTAGGGAAATTAGCAATGCTTAAGCTTGGGTAATAAATCTTTTCAGTGGTGAAGTTGTTGGTTGAGTTACTGGGTTCTATTGATGATGTTGGAGAACTAGTTGGGGTTGGTCCTGAACTAGTGGGTGAAGGCTGTGGTGTTATTGAAGCTGATGGAGTGTTGGTTGGTGATGGTTGAGGTGTGGCTGAAATTTGAGGGGGATTGGTTGGAGAGGTGGTTGGAATAGGAGTTGGTTGGCTAGTTGGAGTTGGCACAGGACAGGTTCCGCAGTCGTTAGAGCAAGTAAGACAGTTTTCATTTTGAGAAGCCTGGCAAACTCCATTGCCACAAGGAGCAGCTAGAACAAGATTAGTATTTATTTTGGAAAAAATAGTCACTAAAAGAAGAACGATAAAAGGGTTTTTTATGTAGTTAAACACATCTTCCAGTATGCCATAAATTCAGCTATTATGAAATCAATGAAGAAAGTAAATAAACTTTTTCCTGTATCTTTATCCATGGTTTTAGCTTTTTTGTTGTTTATGCTAAGTATTTGGTATTATTTTTTTGGTAGAAAAACAGAGATTACAGTTGGGTTAAAGTGGGTTAATCAAGCCCAATTTGCTGGAATGTTTGTTGCTCAAGAGCAAGGTTTTTATGGTGGCAATGGCCTTGATGTAAATTTTAAAGAATTTGATTTTGAAACAAATCTCTCTGATGACTTAATTAGTGGCCGAACAGATATTCAACTAATGAGTGCAGAAGAGTTTCTGATAACAGTTGATAGTGGGGCAGAAATAACAGCTGTCGCTACTGTTTATCAATTTTCTCCTTTTGCCTTAGTTTCCTTAACTGACTCTGGAATTAAAAATCCAGCTGATTTCGTTGGCAAAACTCTGGGTAATAAAGGTGGCAAAAAAGAAGAAGAGATTTTTTATGCTTTGCTCTTAAACTCGGTTGGCTTATCACTCGAAGATGTTAACTTAGTTTCTTTAGACTTTAAAACTAAAGAGTTGGAAGACCTTCAACAAAAAGTTGATGTTAATGTTCTGTATAGAACAGATCAACTATTCTTTTTTGATCAACAGAATATAAGTTACAACATTATTTACCCAGAAGAATATGGAATTAATATTTATAATGATGTAATTGTTGTTAGGAATGAATTAATAAAAAATAACCCAGGATTAATTCGTGATTTTTTGGCAGCTACTGTTAAGGGTTGGGAGTTAGCTTTTAAAGATAATGAATTGGCTATCAAAGATACTATGAAATATGTGACTAATTCTTCTTATTTGAATGAAGAATATCAAAGATATATTTTGAAAAAAAGTCAGCCATTAATTCAGCCAGATTCAAATACTAGCATTGGTTCTATGAACTATTATAGTTGGTTGCAGCTTTATACAGAGATGGTTGAAAAAGGCTTTATCAAACATGATTTAGATTTGAATCTTATTCAGACAAACGAGTTTTTACCTTAAGATAACCATGTTTTCGCTAATTACTGCCCACACAAAAATTTTTCATCAATTAAAGTTACCTTTTTTAGTTTTTTTTGTTTTTCAGTTTATTTCTATTGCTATCTTTGTTCTTGTAATTCAGGATATTGCCAAGATAGAGAATCAGCGAAAACAGAATGATTTTACTATTGAATCTCAAACAATTACCAATACCATTAAGCAACATTTAGCTAATTATGAAACAATTCTTATTTCGGCTAGAGGATTTTTAAATTCAAGTGATTTTGTTGATAGAAATGAATGGCGTGATTATTATCATTCTTTGGAGATAGAAGCTAATTTCCCGGCTATCAGTAGTTTAGCTTTAATTAAGTTGGTTAACAATGAAAATATTAAAAGTTATGAGAGATCAGTCAGATTAGATAAATCATTGTCTGATAAAGGTTATCCAGAATTTACCACCAAGTTGCTTAGTGATAAAAAAGATCACTACATAGTCCATTACTTAGAACCATTTAATGAGAATAGTCCGGTGTTTGGTTATGACTATTCTGCTGAAGAAAGTAGGAGCTTAGCAGTTGAGAAGGCTAGAGACACTAATGGTTTGGTAGTTACTGAGCCAATTCATTTATTAACAGATCATCCCAATGAAAAATCATTTTTAATGATGTTACCCATTTATAAAACTGATGCAGATCTTAAATCTTTAGAACTAAGGCGAGAAAACTTTATTGGGGTAATTCAAGTTATAGTGAGAGCTAAGGATTTTTTCAAAGAAGTGGTCACTACTACCCAACTTCAAGATATTAAAGCTATGCAAGTAGTTGATAATCTTAATAATGAAGAGCTGCTTTCATTTATTGATAAAAAAGGTGTTTTAGACAATCAACAAGACTATTTAGCAATTTACCCAGTACATAAGTCTTTAGTTAGTATTGGTAGTAGAAATTGGTCAATTACTTTTTTTTCAGATTTAAATCAAGTTTTTCCATTATCTGGCAAGATAATTTCTTTAATAGTTCTAGCTTTGGGTAATTTAATTTCTTTTTTGTTGGCCTTGATTATTTTTAATATGCAGCGCTTGAGAGATAGGGCTGAAGAGTTAGCTAAAAATTTAAATAAGGATTTACAAAAATTTTTATTAGCTGTGGAAAATGCTTCTGATCAAATTGTGATTACGGATACAGAAGGAATAATTTTATACGCTAATCCACAAACCAAGATTAATACAGGTTTTGAAGTTAGTGAAATTATTGGTAATGAAATTGGTGAGCTTTGGGGTGGTCAAATGGAGAATTCTTTTTATCAGAACATGTGGGATATTATCAAAAATAAGAAACAAAATTATTCAGGTCAATTGGTTAATAAGCGTAAGAATGGAACTATTTATGAAGCAGAGATTAAAATTGCCCCAGTTTTTGATGACCGAGGAAAAATTCTATTTTTTGTTGGTATAGAAAGAGATATCACTCAAGAAAAAGATCTAGCTAGGATGAAAGATGAGTTTGTTTCTGTAGCTTCTCATGAGTTGAGAACTCCATTAACAGCAATTGATGGTTTGATTAGTATGATCATTGATGGAGACTATGGAAAAGTTGCTAAAAATATCCAAGAGCCACTTAAGGATGTTAAAAGTTCAAGTAAAAGATTAATTAATTTAGTAAATGATATGTTGAACGTTTCTAGAATTGAAGCTGGTAAGCTGGAATATAATTTTTCTAAATTTAACTTAAAAGAACTTATTCAAGAACAAGCTAAGTTGTTAAACATAGTGGCTCAAGAAAAGAATCTTTCTTTAGAATTTATAGCGTTGACAGATTTGGTAGTAGAAGCAGATAGAGATAAAGTCTCTCAAATACTTAATAATTTATTAGGTAATGCTTTGAAATTTACAACTAAAGGTAAGATTACGATTACTACTAAGAAAGACGATACTCATGCTTTTGTTTATGTTGCTGATACTGGAGTTGGAATTAAAGATTCAGATAAGGATAAGCTTTTTGAAAAATTTAAACAATTTGATACTGGTAAGATGAGACAAGCTGGAACAGGTCTTGGTTTATATATTTCTAAGCAAATTTGTCAAAATATGAGGGGTGATTTAAAGTTAGTTGAATCAAAACTAGGAAAGGGAAGTGTTTTTGCTTTTTCGCTTCCTTTAACAAAATAAATTTTTCTTATTTTTTAATTCTAATGGCTTTGCCATTAATAATCCCGTCAGCCAATTTTTTATAAGCAGAGTTTAAAATTCTGGTAAAAGTTGGTTGAGAAATTTTCATTTCTTTAGCAGCTTTATTTTGATTGAGTTGATTAACATCATGCAATTTTAAGGCCTCTATTTCATCTGTCTCCAAAATCACTTCTTCAAGTTCGCTTAAGGGAACACCTCTTGGTTTGAAGTAAATAACATTTGGATCAAATCTCAATCTACGAAGCTTTTTAGGTCTTGGCATAAAAATCTATTTAAAAATTATTTTTTACTTTTTTTAGGTGAATTTATTTTTGGTTTACAGCTCCCCATTTTACGACCAGTCCTAGGTCCTTTACCATTTGGGCCGGTACCATCTCTATTTGGCATAGGTTCTCCTTTCTTATTATTATGAATATATATTCATAATATAACTATTGAGTTGATTTGTCAAACATGATTTTCCCACTTGCATCATTTAAAAACATATTCATAATATCGAATATGTATTCTGAAGTATTTGCATTACATGCACAGTTATTAAAAGCTTTGGCTCATCCCAAGCGTTTAGAAATTATTCATCTGATTAGAGACCAAGAGTTATCAGTCAGTGATATTCACCAAATGCTTGATTTACCACAGGCTAACATTAGCCAACATCTGATGTTATTGCGTGATACTGGCATTGTTAAAACTCGTCGTGATGGTAAACAGGTCTTTTATTCCTTAGCTGATAAAAAGTTTATTCAAGCCAGTGATTTAATGCGAGAGATTACTATTCAGCAATTAGTCGAAAGTGGTCAATCTACTAAGGAGGCGATGATGAAAATCAACGACTTAGTGCCTTTAGTTCATGATCCTGTTTGTCGGATGAGAATTTCTCCCAAAACGGCTGGCTTTAGTTGTGATCATGATCATCAAACTTATTATTTTTGTGCCAGTGGTTGTATGAAGTTATTTCAACAGGATCCAACTAAGTATGTCTAAGCAAACCATATCTTTTCATGTTTCTGGGATGCATTGTGTCAGTTGTGCTAGTAACACCACCAGAAAGTTAACCAAAACTAAAGGGGTGATTGAAGCTAATGTTAATTATGCTAATGAGCAGGCGACTGTAGTGTTTGATGATAATCAAGCTGCGACAACCGATTTAGTTGCAGCCGTTAATTCTTTGGGCTACATGGCACATTTGGAAGTAGATGAAGATATTCAAGAACAAGAGCGAGCTAAAGAGTTAAAGTTGATGAAAAATAAGTTGCTAGTAGGTGGGGTATTCTCTACTGTTTTGCTTTCTGGGATGTTGCCCAATCTACCTGCTATTTTTTATAACCCTTGGTTCCAATGGTTGATAGCTACCCCAGTTCAATTTTGGGCTGGTAGTAGATTTTACCAAGGAGCTTGGTCTAGTTTAAAAAATAAAACTACTAATATGGATACTTTAGTGGTACTAGGCACTTCAGTGGCTTATTTTTATTCAGTAATCGTGACTCTTTGGGAAGAATGGTTTATGAGTCATGGGCTTGATACTCATGTTTATTTTGAGGCAGCGGCTGCCATTATTACTTTTATTTTATTGGGTAAATTTCTGGAAATTAGAGCTAAAGCCAAAACTTCAGCAGCGATTAAAGAGTTACTTAATTTACAGGCCAAAACTGCTTGGTTGAAGAAAAAAAATCAATGGGTGGAAGTACCAATTGATCAAGTGCAAATTGGTGATGTGTTATTAGTTAAACCTGGTCAAAAAGTTCCAGTTGATGGGGTGATTATCAAAGGTGAAACTTCATTAGATGAAAGTATGGTTACTGGAGAAAGTTTGCCTGTTACGAAAATGGTTAAGGATGAAGTAGTAGGCGCTACTATCAACCAATCAGGTAGTATTGAAATCAAGGCAACCAAAGTGGGCAATGAAACCATGTTGGCTAGTATTATTCGTTTGGTCAAAGAAGCTCAAGGTTCTAGACCACAAATTCAGGCTTTAGTTGACAAAATTTCTTCTTATTTTGTGCCTACAGTGATTATTTTAGCAATTTTGACTTTTGTAGGGTGGCTGATCTTTGGTCCAGAGCCAAGGTTATTATTTGCTTTGGTGAGCATGATTAATGTGTTAATTATTGCTTGTCCATGTGCTTTGGGTTTAGCAACACCGACTTCATTAATGGTGGGGATTGGTAAAGGAGCAAAATTGGGAGTTTTAATTAAAGATGCTCAGGCTTTAGAAGTGGCTAATAAGGTTAAGACAGTTGTATTTGATAAAACCGGCACCTTAACAGAAGGTAAACCTCGTGTTCAGCAAGCTGATTTTATGACAACTAATCAGCAACAAGTTTTGGCAGTGATTAAAAAAGTTGAAGAATTATCTCATCATCCATTAGCTACGGCCCTGACTGAGTATGCAGATAAACTACTCAAACCAAAAGTTAAGCTTAGTGAAGTGACTGATTTTAAAGATATTGGCGGTAAAGGAGTGATTGCTCAAGTTGATGGTAAGCAAGTGGCTGTGGGTAATGAAAAATTATTGACAGAGTTGAAAGTTAAATTGACTGTTGCTGAGCAAGAAAAAGTGGATTCATTAAAAAATAATGGCCAGACTTTAGTGCTGGTGGTGATAGCTAAAAAACTAGTAGCAATATTGGGTATTGCTGATAAAGAAAAAGTTAATTCTGTTACAGTAATTGATTCATTAAAAGAGGAAAATATTAGAACCGTGATGTTAACCGGTGATAACCAAACAACTGCCAAAATTATTGCTGATAAATTGGGCATAGATGAAGTGGTGGCTGAAGTTTTGCCAAAAGATAAGGAACGAGTGGTGCGACAATTAAGAAAAGATTTTGGAGTGGTCGCAATGGTTGGTGATGGTATTAATGATGCTCCGGCACTAGCTGCGGCTGATGTGGGGATTGCAATGGGTGGAGGCACCGATGTGGCGATTGAGTCAGCTGGAGTAACTTTGTTACGAAGTGATATCGGTTTGGTACCAACCGCCATCAAACTTTCCAAAGCGACGATGAGGAATATCAGCCAAAACCTGTTTTGGGCTTTTGGTTACAACGTGTTATTAATTCCAGTGGCGATGGGAGTATTGTATTGGCCTTTTGGGGTACTGTTGAATCCAATGATGGCTGGGGCAGCTATGGCTTTTTCAAGTGTAAGTGTGGTATTAAATGCTTTGAGGTTAAAGAGCATTAAATTATAACAAGGAGAAAATTATGGATTTATTAGTTATTTTTCTAACAGGTTTAACTACAGGAGGGTTATCTTGTTTAGCGATGCAAGGTGGCTTGTTGGCTAGTGTGGTTGCCAACCAAAAAGAACAAGAACGTGATGAAGTTGATGACAACAAAGTTAAAGAAAAAGCCAAGAGGAAAGAAAAATATTTAAAATCTTTACAAGAAAATAGTTTTTCTTTACAGTCTTTCGATCAATTAGACTGGTTGCCAGTCTTGATGTTTTTATTGGCTAAGTTAGTTGCTCACACCATTTTGGGTTTTTTACTAGGTTTGCTTGGTTCAACCATAACTTTAAGTTTAGGCATGAGATTAACTTTTCAAGTTTTCACTGCTGTTTTTATGTTTGCCACAGCCATGAACTTATTGGATGTTCACCCTATTTTTCGTCATTTAGCTTTTCAACCACCCAAGTTTCTTCAAAGATTAATTAGGGGAACAAGTAAAAGTCAGGCTTTATTTGCTCCAGCCGTATTGGGCTTGATGACGATTTTTATTCCTTGTGGAGTAACTCAAGCGATGGAGGTATTAGCCATTAACTCTGGCAATCCTTTTGTTGGCGCAGCAATTATGTTTACTTTCATTTTGGGGACTTCTCCATTATTTGCTATTTTGGGTGTAGCCACAGCTAAGCTTAGTGAGGGTTGGTATCAAAAATTTACTAAGCTTGCGGCAACCGTTCTCATTGGTATGGCTGTTTATAGTGTTAATGGAGTTTTATTAGTAGTTGATTCACCGCTTACACTCAATAAAATTGTTCAACCAATTACTTATTTTTTTTCTGCAGATAGATTTGAACAGGCTGGCAATAGTGTTGGTGTAAAAAATGGTGTTCAACAAATAAAAATAGATGTTTTGAGTCGTGGTTATCAACCTAACTATATTAAAGTGAAAAGTGGTGTACCAGTAGAAATGACCCTACAAAGTAACAATACTTACTCTTGTGCTTTGGCTTTTGTTTTTAGGGAATTTGGTATTAATACTTATTTAAAATCTACTGATACGCAAAGTTTCACTTTTACCCCAACCAGAAAAGGTAAATTTACTTTTTCTTGTTCGATGGGAATGTACACAGGTATTATGGAGGTTATCTAACTATATGTTAAATTTTTTTAAAAAAAATAAAAATCAAGCTGGAACAGTAGCTACTTTGAGGATTAATGGCATGCATTGTACTAGCTGTAGTATGAGTATTGATGGTGAGCTTGAAGATTTAACGGGAGTAAACAGTGCCACTACTAGCTATGCCAAAGCAGAGACTAAAGTGGAATATGATTCAGAAAAAGTTAATTTAGAAAAAATTAAAAAAACGATTGAGGCTTTGGGCTATAAAGTGGAAGAGTAATTATTAAAAAGGTTTTTTAGCTATATGATTAAGAAACTTACTATTACTGGTCAGATTAATGCTAAAGCTTTGGAATTGTTAGAACAGTATCCAGCCGGTTTGAGTTGGACAGATTTGAAAACTAAGTTAGAAGAAACCTATCCAGCCTTTCACCCCAAAACTATTAATGGTTGTGTGTGGAAGCTTTTAGAAAAATATCCAGACCAAGTTTATAAACCTAAAAAAGGTCTTTTTAGGTTGAAAAAATTTTAAATTTAGTGTTAAAAGCTTTTGCAGATTATTTTTAAATTCTGTTTTTAGGACAACAGCGCGCCTCCATCGACGACAATTTGTTCGCCAGTCATGTAAGAGGACATCTCTGAAGCTAAAAATAAAGCCACTTTCCCAATATCGTCAGGTTCGCCCATGCGATGCATTGGAATTTTGGCTAAGAAAGCTTCCATAACTTTGGTCATATCGATTGCTGGATCGACAGGTGCTTGGGCCTGCATTTTTTGTACACCTGGAGTAGCTACTCCACCAGGAGCAATAGCATTTACCCAGATTTGGTGTTGAGCAAGTTCTAAGGCAACATTTTTGGTGAATCCCCAAACACCATGTTTTGAAGCATCATAATGAGCTAAACCGATGCTTGATGGGTGAAGAGCATCAATGGAAGTAATGTTAATGATTTTTCCTCCTTTGCCTTGTTGAATCATTTGCTCTGAGGCATATTTGGTGCACAAAAATACACCCTTGAGATTAATCTCAATTACTTTGGAAAAGTCTGCATTGGTCATTTTAGCCAAGGGAATAGAAGGGAAAATTCCTGCATTATTGACCAAGATATCTATGCTCCCAAATAATGCTACTGTTTTTTGTACTAAGTTTTTGACCTGATCTTCAACTGAGACATCAGTAGTAACTGCTTCGGCTGACCAACCATTATTTTTTAAGGTTTGCACAGCTTGTTGAGCGTCCTCTTGGTTGCGGTTGGCGATGACAACATTAGCGCCTGCTTCAGCTAACCGGTAAGCAATTCCAAACCCAATTCCCAAAGCTCCTCCAGTAACGATTGCAGTTTTACCTGATAAGTTTAACAGATTACTATTTGGCTGAAGTTCCATTTTTTCCTCCTAATATTACTTTAAACTCATTGTACATTTATTACTTCTCAAAAAAAAGCCGTCGCATGAATTAAAAGAGTTAAAATTTTTATTTAGGTCTTCTAGGCATGAAGATACTAGCTGCTCTAAAGTTTCTTTGATTAATTTTTTGTTTAAATTGGGGCAATATTCCAGGGTTGTTATTACTAGATATTTTACTTTGATTTGGTTCGTTGGCTTTTCTAGCTTTCTTTTTTCGCATAATTAATTTCTATTTTATAACAAAAATTTATTTAATTGCTAATCTAGATTACTTTAAATTAACTTGAAAAAAGATTTTTTTTAGTAAACATAACTATTTGTTAGATATCTTAATAACTAATTGTTTCTTTTTTGTTAGACTATTTTGGTGCAGTTCTTTTTCCAGAAAAAAAATTGGTTGATTGTTTTTTTATTTTTTGGTTCCTCATTTTTAAGTTATAGATTTTTTGTTGCTCAATACCAAACCGCTTTATTAACTAAAAACTCTACTTTGATAGAAAACCAACCAGCAGAATTAACTACAGCAGCTGAAAAAATAACAGCTGAATATGGTGAGTTTGCTGAACTAACTATTCCTGTTATTAAAACGATCCCTTTGGATCGTAGTCCTTTGAAAATTGAAGAAACTGTGGCTAAAAAAAGTAATTACACCGAATATCGGGCTTCGTATCTTGCTGAGGGTTATAGGATTTATGGTTTGTTAACGATACCTGATGGTGCACAACTGAGTTCGACTCCTGCAGTAATTTTTATTCATGGCTATATTCCTCCCCAGATTTATAAAACCAATCAACGCTATTTAGATTATGTTGATTATTTGGCCAGTAGTGGTTTGATAGTTTTTAAGTTAGATCTGAGAGGTCATGATCAATCAGAGGGAGAAGCTGCTGGCGCCTATTTTTCTAATGACTATGTGTTAGATGTTTTAAATGCAGTTGAAAGCATTAAGACTTTGCCCGAAGTGGCTGCAGAAAAAATTAGTTTGTGGGGTCACAGTATGGCTGGCAACATAGTTGCTAGATCTATTGCGGTTAATCCCAATATTAAAGCAGGCGTAATTTGGGCTGGGGCTGTTTATAGTTACTCAGATATGCGTGAGTATGGTATTAATGATAGTAGTTTTCGTAGGGAAGATTTACCTAGAGAACATCAACCAAGTAGAGCAGACCTTTTTGCCAAAGTTGGTGAATTAGATTCTGGCAGTAAGTTTTGGCAATTGGTTTCTCCAATATCTTGGTTAAAAAATTATCCTGGAGAAATTCAGTTACATCACGCAGTTGATGATCAAACAGTATCAATCGCTTATAGTCGAAATTTAGTAGCACTTCTCCAAGACTCTTCTGTTAATTTAAAATTATTTGAGTATCCTAGTGGTGGCCATGATCTAGAAGGAAGTGTTTTTAATCAGGCAATGGCCAGATCTGTTGAAGCTTTCACTAGATAGTTTTTTATCGATTTATCATATAATCTAAGCTAAGTTTATGACTGGTATCAATAAAGACAATGAGTTGTTGGGTTTTTTGACTAAGGAGGTCACTGGTAGTGGCTATTTAGTCGAAAGATTGGCTGAAAGTGAGTTGGCCAAAGCCGAAGTAGTGGTAGTGTTGGCTTTTAATCACGATCGAACGGCAGTAATGTTAAAACCGATAAGGGGCAAAATGGCTTTGGCTAGTGGTAAGGGGGCCTTTGCTGATGCCATTAATGTTGAGGATGCGGCTCTTAGAGAGTTACGTTGGGATGCTGGAGTTAAAAATTTAGAGGCGTCATTGGAGTTATTTGGTGTTTACAGAGTTAAAACAAATGATCAAGAAACTCAGGCTAATAGTGACATAGTGGCTTGTTATACGGCTATTATTCCTGATGATACTGAGTTTATGCCAACAAAACCGACTCACACTCATCAAGCTGAGTGGGTAAAAATAACTGATTTAAAAAATTACCAGTATAGTCGAGAACACATTTTTTATTTAATTGCTTGGTTACGTCAAGAAACTTTAAAAATGGAATAAGCCCGTGAGGGCTTTTCTTATAGCTGGAAAAATTTTTTTAAATTGAGTAGCTTTATTTAACTCTACAATGGGAATTGGTTGTTTATTACCCAGTTCCCAAAATTGAACTATTTTTTCTCTACGTTCAGCCAGAGAAAGAGGGCTATTAATTCCTGGTCCATTGATACAACCACCCTCACAAAAGAGAATATCTAATAGTCTAATTCGGTCACTGGTTTCAAATCTTTTGAGAGCTTGCTCACAATTTTGCCAGCCAGAAACAACTTCTATTTCTTCATCTGCTAATAAATCTTTGACAGCACTGCTTTGAGCTAAACCTCCAGAGATTGGATAGAGTCTGGTATGAGTTTCTTCAAGATCTAGTTTTGCCTGTTCATCAGTTGGGTCATCTTGAAGTTGAAAATGGTCAAAAACAGTTTGCATTTGTTTGTAGGTTACTGACAGAATCTCTAATTCTGGGTAATCTTCATTAGCTTCAAGTTTTTTGGCATTACATGGGCCAATAAAAACAGGTTTGTGATTTGGGTATTTTTTTTTAACAATTCTAGCTGTAGCGACCATTGGTGAATCTGCAGCAAAGCCTAAATATTTTTCTAAATGTGGATATTTAGTTCTAATCATTCTAACAAAACTGGCGCAAGGGCTAGTGATAACTCTAGCTTGAGGATTATTTTTTAGTAGTTCAATGGCTGCAGCATTGGTATGCATTGCACCAGCAGTGACTTCAACTACATAGCTAAAACCAAGTCTTTTTAATTTTCCAACAATGTTAGCAAATTCATAAACAATGGGGAATGATGGGGCAAGCATTGCCACTAGTGGTTGATTTTTTTTTAGTAAGTCAATTAAGATTTCAGGTTCTGTTTTTGGTTTAACTGGTAGCTGGTCAGTCATTGGCAGGCTCCTTGGTTTCGGTAAAAAGTTTGCTTTGACTAAGCAAATTAGCTAAGATTCCCCCAGTTGTAGCTGTAATAAACTGAACTGTTCCCATTGCTGTGAGAAAAATTGTTGGCACCAAACTTAGTTTGACTAAACTTAAGGCTACTCCAAATAATAAAGCTGTTTTAACTAGGGCTGCGCTAATGATACTGATTAAGGTAGGTAAGTTTTTGGTTTGGTTAAAGACTCTCATCATCAAATAGTTTCCCAACCAAATAGCTGGAGCAAAATAAATCAGCAACATGGTAAATGAGCCAAATAAAACGCCGTTACTGATTGCTCCAAGACTGGGCAGGATGGCCAACAGAATCAGTTCTTTGTGGGTGAGGTTTTTGGCTCCCAAGAACAGCATTAAGTTAACGGCAGTTCCAACCAAGAGTTGGTTGGCATGGCTAAGTAATGGCAGAGTAAAGATCGTCAAATAGAATAGAGTTTGTTTGGTTAAAATTTTATTAATAGGCAAAGCTATAGCTTGTATTTTCATATTAGTTTGTTAGTTTAATTACAAAAATAATATAGCTGGTTTAAGAACTAAATAATAGCTTTAAGTAATTTTAATTACAAAAAACTTTTGTGTTAAGGAGTTAATTCTTCACAGTTTAGTTTTTTCTTGCCATAATGTTGAACAAGATCTTCTATGTATCAAAAAAAGATTACTAACCCATTTTTGATGGTGGCTTTGTCTTTTATTTCAGTGATGTTTTTGGGTGGATTTTTACTGATGCACCCATGGGCAACTCAAACTGGAGAAATTACTCACCCTGTTGATGCCGTTTTTACTTCGGCTTCAGCTTTGTTTGTGACCGGTTTAGCAGTAGTCGAGACTGGCAGCTATTGGTCTGGTTGGGGCCAATTAGTGATTTTGCTCTTGATTCAAGTTGGTGCTTTGGGTGTAGTTACGATTGGTGGTTATGCCGCTTATCTTTTTGGTAAAAGACTTTTTTACACTGATAAACAATTATTGAGTGATGATCTAGGAGCAGAAAACAAAGGTGAAGTTTTAAAAATTCTAAAAAATGTCATGTTTTATGTATTACTATTGGAGTTTTTTGGGGCTATTTTACTGAGTTTGGCTTTTCTCAATCATGGTTTTAGCTTTTTTGAATCATTTAAATTTGGCTTTTTTCATGCCATTTCTGCTTTTGCTAATGCTGGCTTTGATATTTTTGCTTTAGGAGATAGCGGTAAGACTTTTATCGAAGTTAGTTTTGCAGCAGAGATTATTATGCTCTTAATTGTCCTGGGTGGTTTGGGTTATCCTGTTTGGCTAGATCTTCTGCAGAAGCTAAAAAATCCTCATGCTCATAGATTAAGTTATTACAGTAAATTAATTATTGGTTTAAATATCGTTCTTATTATTTTAGGAACAGTTAGCTTTTGGTTTTTGGAATACCAAAATAGGGCTAATTTAGTCGGTGAAATTACTCATTTTAGAGAATCTTTGTTTCATAGTGTTAGTGCGAGAACTGCTGGCTTTAGTGTTTTTGATTTATCTGAAATGGATAAACCATCAATCATAGTGATGATGTGGCTAATGTTTATTGGTGGTTCACCAGCATCAACGGCGGGTGGAATTAAGGTGATTTCTGCTTTTATTTTAGTGTTGATGATTATTGGTTTAATCAGAGGTAACTTAAATATTCAGTTTAGTAAAAGAAGTATTGATTTTCAAACAGTAATTAGAGCAATGAGTACGGCTATCATTAGTTTAATTTTGGTGGTGGTGGCTACTACTTTGTTAGAATTTAGTGATGATCCAGGATTTTTAGATGTTTTGTTTGAGACATTTTCAGCTATGGGAACAGTTGGTTTGTCATTAGGTTTAACGGGTAAACTCTCAATGTTTAGTAAGATAATTTTGATTTTATTAATGTTTATTGGTCGAGTTGGTTTATATGTTTTATTGTATGGTTATATTTTTAGTAAGAAAAAGAAAATAGTAAATAAACAATATCCAAAGGCGAAAATATGTTTATAAAAAAACCCAAAAATAAAAGTAAATCATTTTTAGTAATTGGTTTAGGTCGATTTGGTTCGAGTTTTGCTAGAAATGCCAGTCAGCTGGGTTGTGAAGTAGTAGCGGTTGATGATGAAGAGCATAAAGCAGCAATGTTGGTTGATGAAGTTACTGAGGCACTTTCTGGGGACATCCATGATGAAGACTTTTTAAGATCATTGGGTATTGAGGATTTTGATGCGGTGGTGGTAGCGATTGGTTATGATATCGAATCTAGTGTGTTAATTACGACTCTAGTTAAGGAATTAGGGGCTAAGTTTGTGGCTGCTAAAGCTTCACAAGAACTCCATGAAAAGATTTTAAAAAGAATTGGAGCTGATTGGGTAATTTCTCCAGAAAAAGAAACAGGTAAAAAAGTAGCCCTTAGTTTATATTCCAACATTATTGACTCGATGGAGTTATCAAATGATTTTAAGTTTGTTGAGCTAAAGGTTTTAACTGATTGGGTTGGAAAGAAAGTCTCAGAAATAGAATTTTTTATGACTGAGCATTCAATGTTAGTAGCAGTCAAAAGAGACAATAAAATTTTACTTAATAAAGAAGAAGCTAATTTTACTTTTCAAGCAGAAGATATTGTGGTGATCTGTGGCCATAACGAGTTTTTATTGGAAGTTATTAATTAAGATTATTTTTCAGAAAAATTTTTTTTGGTTATGCCTAGAAACAAAATTAATCTTAAAAAGTGAAGTGGATCTTTTAATGGATTTTTGAGAATTTCTTTATTTTTTTTATCACTCTCTAGCCAAAGTTCTTGAATGGTTTTTTCTTGTTTTTCCATTTGTGAGTTTATCATACCTTATTTTAAGATTATTTTTTTATTATTTTTTCAAGTATACTGTTAAATGTGTCCTTTAATTTCTACCACTCCCTAGGCAAGACTGAGGTCTGGCCGAATCTTACTACTACTCACCCAGCCAGTTTAACTTATGACGACGTTTTGTTAGTTCCCCAATCATTAACGAAAATAAGCTCTAGAAAAGAGACTGATGTCTTAGTTAATTTTGGTCCATTCAAACTCAAAAAGCCAATTGTGACAGCCCCAATGGATACTGTGAGTGGTGAAAAAATGGCCAAGTTAATGCACAAGCTAGGTGGCCTGACTTTCATGCCAAGGGTTTTTATTGATGAGGCACTTGATGCTTGTGCTCGTTTGCAAAAAAATAACATTAAGGCTGTCTATTCGATTGGATTTAAAAATGCAATGGAAGATGCTAAAAAATTTAAAAAGCTTGGTGCTGAAATGTTGTTGTTGGATGTGGCTCATGGTGGGATGAAGAATATTGTTGAAATAGCAGCCGAGATTCAAGCCAAACTAAACTTAACGGTGATTGCTGGCAATATTGTCAGTTATGACCAAGCTATGTCTTATAAAAGTGCTGGTTTAAAGATTGCTAGAGTTGGGGTTGGTGGGGGTGGAATGTGTATTACTAGATTAGTGGCTGGAGCTGGTTTTCCTCAACTATCAGCTGTTTTTGAAACTGTTTCTTCTGGTTTAGAGATTATTGCTGATGGAGGAATTCGTAAGCCAGCAGATTTTGCTAAAGCAATCGCTGCTGGAGCTAAAGTAATTATGGTTGGTTCAATGCTGGCTGGGACAGAAGAAGCTCCTGGTGAGGTGGTCGGTGGAGTTAAAAAAGCTCGAGGCCAAGCTTCAGAAGATTACATGAAAGATAATGGTTCACAAATGGGGGAATTCAGAAGTGCAGAGGGAGTAACGACGATGGTTCCATATAAAGGATCGGCAGAAATTATTATTAATGATTTGGTAGGTGGTTTGCGCAGCGCGATGTCTTATACCGGGGCAAAGAATATCGAGCAATTTCAAAAGAATGCTCAATTTACTTTGGTGTCTTTAGCGGCTCAAGGAGAAGGTGTGGCACATATTGATAAGTGATGGTTTTTATTTATTTTTAACTAGCATTCATTAATTTTTTATGGTTTATAATTTTTTGAAATTGATATGTCAGAGAAGGTAACTAATAAATTAGCTGATTTTAGAAAACAGAGAAAACTCACCCAGGAGCAATTGGCTGATGAGGTTGGTGTAACTCGTCAAACGATTATTGCTATTGAAAAAGGCAACTATACACCATCTGTGTTACTAGTATTAAAAATAGCTCGTTTTTTTGCGAAACCAGTAGAGGAAATCTTTAAAATAAAACTATGAAAATAAAATTAGAATTTATTGTTAGTTTGATTATTTTATTTATTTTAGCTACTTTTTTAAATGCTAAAGACTTATTGATGCCGAACTCAACCAACATGATGTTAATTGTTGGTTTGATTATTGGTTTTTTGGCTTTTGTTGGTTTGGTTTGGAAAGAAAAGGCAGTTGATGAACGTGATGATGTCCATATTTTAAAGTCTGGCAGAATTTCTTTTTTTGTTGGAGCTTTTATTTTGGTAGTAGGAATTGCTAACCAAGCTTTGATGCATGATATTGATCCATGGCTGATTTATTCTCTAGCTAGTATGGTGTTAGTTAAGCTAATTTCTAGAATCTTTCACTATTTTCGTAATTAATCTTACAAAAATGTAAAGTATGTTTGACATTTATTGTTAAAGTGTTTATTATTTTTGTAAAGGAAACTTAACAATGAAAAATAATAATACATTGGTCTTGATATTGGGCTTAGCCTTAGTTGGAGTTATTGGTTATTTTATTTTGCAAAAAAATGAAACTGACTCAAAAATGATGGAGAATGAAGAAGTAACCATGATGAAAGACGAAGCTGAAACTAAGATGGAAGATGATATTGATGCTATGGTGAAAGAAGATGAGACGATGGTAAAAGATGATGAAAGCGCCATGATGGAAGGATCAGGCAAATATGTTGTTTATGGTGGAGAAGATTTGATGACCAAGGATGATGGAAAAAGAGTGTTATTTTTTTATGCCAATTGGTGTCCAACTTGTCAGCCAGTTGACGCTGCTTTGATTAAAGCTGATTTACCAGCAGATTTAACTGTGATTAAAGTTAACTATAATGATACTGACACTGATAATACTGAAAAGGCTTTGGCCAATAAATATGGAGTTATTTACCAACATACTTTTGTACAAATTGATGCAAATGGCGAAGTAATTAAAAAATGGAATGGTGGCTCGGTTGAGGAGTTACTAAAGAACATTAAATAATAAATTTTTGGGATAAAACTTATGATTTTATTAATAGCTTTTGCTTTTTTAGCTGGGATAGTCACTGTTTTATCCCCATGCATCCTACCCTTATTGCCAATTATCTTGGCTTCTGCTGACGCAGACAACAAACAACGTCCATTGGGAGTAGTGGTTGGTTTTATTGCCAGTTTTACTTTTTTCACACTTTTTCTATCGACGATTGTTACATTTTTGGGGATTTCTGCTAGCTCATTAAGATTTATATCAATTTTTATTTTGGCAACTTTTGGTTTGAGTTTATTGATTCCCAAAGTTCAGGCCTTATTAGAAATACTTTTTAGTAAGTTGGCTAGCTCAACCCCAACTGCTGAAAGAAAAACTGGCTTTGGTGGTGGTTTTGTTGTAGGTTTATCTTTAGGGCTATTATGGACACCGTGCGTTGGTCCAATTTTGGCTTCGGTTATCAGTTTGGCGTTGACTGGTTCAGTTAACACTCAAGCCTTTTTAATTACTTTATTTTATGCACTCGGTACGGCTTTACCAATGTTGTTGATCATGAAAGTTGGCGTAACGGCATTACAAAGAGTGCCTTGGTTGGTTAAAAATACTGGTAATATTCAAAAATTATTTGGCATGTTAATGATTCTGACTGCGATAGCTATTTATTTTAATGTTGATCGTCAGTTTCAATCATATATTTTAGAAAAATTTCCAAACTATGGAGTTGGCTTGACTAAGTTTGAAGATAACGAACAGGTCAAACAAGAATTAGAACAAATTAACTCTAGATCTCTTGACGATTTTGAGAAAGGACAACCGATGTCAGATGTAATGAAAAAAATAAACTCAGCTCCAGAATTAGTTGCTGGTGGTGAGTGGTTCAATTCAGAGCCACTCACTTTGGCTGATTTAAAAGGCAAAGTGATATTGGTAGATTTTTGGACCTATTCTTGTATTAACTGTCAAAGAACATTCCCTTACCTCAGAAACTGGTGGACCAAATATCAAGACCAAGGTTTAGTGATTATTGGCGTTCATAGTCCAGAATTTGCCTTTGAAAAAGAGCCAGCCAATCTGCAACAAGCCATTGATGATTTTGGTCTAGAGTATCCAATTATGCAAGATAATAACTTTTCTACCTGGCGCGCATATAAAAATAGATATTGGCCAGCCAAATACTTGGTTGATAAGGATGGCGTTATTCGTTACACCCACTTTGGCGAGGGTGATTATGATGAAACAGAACAGATTATTCAAGATTTATTAAAGGAGACAGGAGTTGAAGTGAGTGTCAACATAGATAACCCAGATTATCAAACTTATAGCAAAACTCCAGAGTTATATTTGGGAAGTGATAGAATTAGTAACTTAGTTTCACCGCAAAGTTTTGAACCAGGAGAACCAACAGTTTTTACTGTCCCCGGATTATTGCCAACTAATGGTTTTGCTTATGAAGGCAGCTGGGTGGTGAATGGTGAGTTTGCTTATCCAACGGTAGGTTCTAAGTTGTATCTTAATTTTGAAGCCAGAGAAGTTTTTCTAGTGGCTAGACCCACTGACGAAAAAGCAGGTGAGATGAAAGTTTATTTAGATGATGCTATAGCTGGGATGGGTGAAGATAATGATAATGGAATTGTTGAAGTTAAGAAAAATACTTTATATAAACTAATTAAACTAGATGAGCCCGGTAGACATGAGCTGAGAATAGAGTTTGATGGTAACGTTGAAATTTATGCTTTTACTTTTGGTTAAAATAAAAATGAGACTAGATATTCTATAACAAAATTAGTTACTAAAATGGAGTTAAAACATAAAAAAACTTAAATTGAGTTAATTTTTTTGAATTTTTATTTTTTGCTACTTTACAGCTTCTATATAATTAAATGTAGAGAGGGTTTTTTATGTCAGATTTAAGTAACATTTTTTTATTATCTTTATTGGGAGGGGTAGCTGGTATTGTTGTAGCTTCTCTTTTTTTGAAAATTAATAGTTGGAGCAAAGCTTTGTCTAAGTACTCAACTCCTTTTGCAGCCGGTGTTTTATTGACAGTGTCTTTTCTAGGTTTACTTCCAGAAGCTGTTTATATGATTGGTGAACAAGCTTTTTTAATAGTTTTTGTGAGTTTTATTGGTTCGTATCTGTTTGAAAACTTTATTTTTGATTTACATCATCACCAAGATGATGACCATGGCCATCATCACTCGTCTTCTTTTTTAGTTATTATTGGCGATACAGTTCACAACTTTATTGATGGGGTAGCAATTGCAGCCGCTTATTTAATCAATCCTGGCTTGGGTTTAGCGACAGCTGTTTCTTCTTTACTTCATGAAATTCCTCATGAAATTGGTGATTTCGGTATTTTGTTAAAAAATGGTTTTTCTAAAAGAAAAGTTTTCTGGCTTAATTTCTTATCTTCACTATCGACTGTAGTAGGAGCTGTTTATGTTTATTACTACGCTGTGGGTGAAACAACTCAAGGAATTTTAATGGCAATAGCTACTGGTATGTTTGTTTATTTGGGAGCCAGCGACTTTTTACCCAAAGCAAGTAAAGGGGTCGATAGATTTAAATCAGTTGGTTTATTGTTGTTAGGAGTGATTTTGATGTATATGACTTTGGCTTTGGTTCCACATAGTCACGACGAACATGGTCAAGAAGAGTCGGTCTACCTAGAAGAGGAACTTCATATTGATGAATAGTCTCATAAATATTAACTCAATTAGTCTGGTATAATGATTTCTGAAGCTTTGGTTTCTTGTTACTTTGCTTAGTTTTTATTAGTTGGTGATTGAATGAAGTTGGTTTCTTGTTTGTAATTTTTATTCAATTGGAAAGATTGTGTGACAAAATTGATTTATCAGGATTATGCTCCTTGTGGTTTACAGAAAAATAAAAATATTAGTAATAGCTCTAGATTGGCAATAAAAGAAGCAGAAAAATTTGGCATAGATTGGGAAATTATTCCCGGAACTCAAATTGTTAAATTAACTTATAACAAAAAGGAAAGATTTTATTATCATCAAATTCCTTGTTCTACTACTGCCTTAGCTAAATATGTTTGTAATAACAAACAAATTACTAGCCGTTTGCTAAAAAGAAATGGAATCAGTGTTCCCAATGGTTTTAGAATTAGACGAACATATGATGCTTCATATTTGAAGGAAATATTTGTTAGTTTAAAAAAGCCAATTGTTGTAAAACCCAATAGTGGAACTTGGGGGGAAAACGTTACGACTAGTATTAATTCTTACCAGCAATATTTAACGGCAATTAAGTTGGCTTTTAACTATTCTGGAAGTGAAAACACAACAGTGATGGTTGAAGAAATGTTCAAAGGTGATGAATTTAGAATTTTGGTTAGTAGAGAAAAAGTTATTGGAGTTTTGAAAAGAGTCCCAGCAAATATTATTGGTGACGGTATCAATACTATAGAAAAATTAATTAATCTTAAAAACTTAAATCGAGGTAATAAAGGAAGCAATAAATCTCATTTTAAGATTAGAATGGATAAAAAATTACAGGAGTTTTTGCTAGCACAAAAACTATCCTTTAAATTTGTTCCACAAAAAGGCGAACAGATTTTTTTGAGAATGGTTTCTAATGTTTCTCAGGGGGGTGATGCTATTGACTACACAGATAAAGTTCACCAGTCTGTAAAAGAGATTGCTTTAAAAACGATTAGCACTATTCCTGGTCTTTCTTTTACCGGGATAGATTTTATGACTAAGGATATTACTAAGCCACAAACTAGAGATAGTTATGTGATTATTGAAATCAATGACTCACCAGGATTTGATATTCATGATTATCCTTATCAGGGTAAAAATAGACATGCTGCTAAAGAGTTTTTGTTTTTAATTTTTCCAGAGTTAAGAGAAAAAAATAATTTTGTTTTATCGTAATTATATTTAGTTAACTCTCAATAATTTCTCAAGAAAAAGTTTATAATTAACTGTCAATGAAAATTCTAGTAATTGAAGATGAACAAAAAATTGCAGCTTCTATAAAAAAGGGCTTGGAATTGAAAGCCAATATTGTTGATGTTGCTCATGACGGTTTAGCTGGTTTGGATTTTGCTTTGAATGAAACATATGATGTGATTATTTTGGATAGAATGTTGCCTGATTTAGATGGCATACAGGTTTGTCAGAGATTAAGACGTGAAGGTAATCATACTCCGGTTTTGTTACTTACCGCCAAAATAGAACTTAGTGATAGAGTTGACGGTTTAGATGCTGGAGCTGATGACTATTTGGGTAAACCCTTTGCTTTTGTGGAGCTCTTGGCTAGAGTGAAAGCTTTAGCTAGAAGGCCAAGTCGGTTGGTTTCGACTAAGTTGTCTGTAGATAATTTGGTTTTGGACACGAAAAACTATGAAGTAGTTAGAGCCGGAGAAATCATTAATTTATCCAAAAAAGAATTTGCTTTATTGGAGTTTTTAATGAAGAACGAAGGCTCGGTTTTTACTAAAGAGCAATTAACTGAAAGAGTTTGGGAGTTTGCAAGTGATGTTTTACCTAATACAGCTCAGGTTTATTTAGGTTATCTAAGAAATAAAATTGATAGAGCTTTTCCCACAGAGAAACAACTAATTCAAACAGTTAGAGGTTTTGGTTACAGATTAGGAGAAAAGCAATCATGAATCAGCTTTTAACAGCTAAATTGAGATTAACTTTTTGGTACACCCTAACTTTGATGGTAGTAAGTTTATTCTTGAGTACTATTTATTATCAAAAAACAGTTGCCATGATTGAGGTTCAGTATAAACAAATAGAGATCAGGTTGAACGATCAAAGGATTTCACCATTTTCTCAGCAAAGACGCAACCTGCCTCAAAGATTGGAATTATTAACAGAAGACTTAGAATTAATTAGAAGTTTTTTGGTTAGACAACTATTGTTTATTAATGCAATGGTATTTGTTATTGGTGGGGCAGTGAGTTATTTTTTGGCTGGAAAAACTTTGAAACCAATTCAAGTTTCTTTGGAGCAGCAAAAACAGTTTATCGGGGATGCAGCTCATGAGCTCAGAACACCTTTAACGGCTTTAAAGACATCTTTGGAGGTTGGATTAATGGATAAAAAAATAAATAGTGTTGCAAAGAAATTATTAAAATCAAATTTGGCAGATGTTAATAGCCTAACGGCTTTAACCGAAAATTTACTCTCTTTGGCTAGATTGGATAGTGAAGATTTTGTTTTTAGTTTTACTGTGATTGAGTTAGAAAAAATTATTAATAGAGTTCTTCAACATTTAAAACCTTTGTCAGAGCAAAAGAAAATTAAAATCAAAGTTAGTGGTTTAAATAATCAGACAGTTTTAGGTAATGAAAATGCTTTGGTAGAGGCCGTCATGGTTTTAGTTGATAATGCCATTAAATATAGTAATAAAAAATCAGAAATCAAAATTAAAGTTAAAACTCAAAAAAATAATTTAATTTTGCAAATAATTGATCAAGGTATTGGCATTGATAAAAAACATTTAGCACAAATTTTTGCTCGTTTTTATCGGGTTGATGAAGCTAGAACCAAAGGAGAACGTCATGGTTATGGTCTTGGTTTGGCTCTAGCTAAAAAAATTATTGATCAACATGGAGCAAAAATTAAGGTTACAAGTGAACTAGGTAGGGGTTCAGTTTTTACCCTTATTTTTTAAAACTATTCTCAAAGTTTTCTCAAGTTTCTTTTATATAGTTCATGGTTAGTATTAATCATCTCACTGAAAGGAGATTTTTATGAAAAATAAACTAGCTTTATCTTTAGGAGCATTAGCGGTGGCTGGTGGCTTAGTTTACACTACTACCCAAGTTCAAGCTTTTGCTTTTGGTAATGGCAGTCAACAAAACATGGTAGCATATTTAGCCAAAAAGCTGGGTAAAAGTGAGGCAGAGGTGCAAACAGCTTTCAACTCACTTAGAGAAGAGCACCGTCAACAAGCTGAAACATCTTTTGCAAACAGGCTAACTGAAGCTGTGCAAAATGGTGAAATTACCGAAGAACAAAAGCAGTTGTTATTGACCAAACATGAAGAGCTAAGAGCTCAATTTGATCAAGCCAAACAACAAAGAGAGACTCACCGACAAGAGCTCCAAGCTTGGTCTGAAGCAAATGGTATCGACATGAGTTTTTTAGCTGAAATGGGTTTTGGTCGAGGTGAAAGTAGAGGTATGGGTAGAATGGGCCGCTAAATTTTTTTGCAGCTATCATTAAATAGTTAAGGCACCCCCAAAGGAGGTGCCTTTTAGTTGGCAGTTGAAAAATATATTTTGGAGTTATAATTGCTTTTTATTTTTGAAAAATATAAACTGGGTTTTTCAGTTAGAAAGGGACCAATGGCAGCTAAATCAGAAGGAAAACCAATGTTAAAAGAACAAACCTTGCCCAACGAAGTTAAGACTGTTTATCAGTTATGGGAGCAAGTTCAGGCTCAGCCACAAGAGTGGTTAACTGATATTCCTGGACAAATAGTTTTTGTAGCTGGTGGGGGTTTACCTTTGACTTTTGCTAGTGAAGATTCACAAATTTGGGCAGCAATTGAAAAAGTAGCCAGTGAAACAGGCGGTAGGATTAATATCGCCGGGGTGAACTTTTCTTTAAGAGAATTGAGTTTAATGGGTGATTTTTATCGTTTTCTCAAACAAGATGGTTATTCTTTGCATTGTATTGATGAAAGATTAGAAGATAATTTGGGTAATGAAGCAAAACAAGTTCATGAACATTGTGGGGCTTGCGCCGCTTCACATGCTGTCATTGGAGCACATCTCGATGGAGAGAATGTTGAGGATTTATTATTAAAGGAATTGGGCGAAGAAATCTTGGGTAAGCAAAGAATTTATCACTCTATGCCTAATCATGATCCGATCAGCATCTATGTTGATTTTCATGGTGATGAAGCAGTCATTGATGAGAATAAGAGAAGCAAGTTAAGAAATAGTCACGCTTTAGCTTTTCAAGTCTCTTTACCAGTTAATAAGCTAGAAGCATTTTTAACTGAGAGAGGCAACGTAGCTGCTGAACAGGAAATGTTGCTTGGAGGATTGGTTAAATGGAATGTGCAGATTGCCAGGAATATTATTGGTGGCGGTCATAATGAAATGCAAAGATTTGCTAACCAAACAGTGACTATTTTTGATCAAAGAGAAGTGAAAAACCATCCTTTAGTTGATTCATTAAAAGAATTAATTAGTGATGTGCAACATGACCGAGAAATTGTTATTGAATAAACAAGCTTACAACCAAATGGCTGGAGCATATTTACAAGACAGAAGTAGATTGCGGAGCCATCGCTATGTGACGAGATTTGAGGAGATTCTACCTAGACAGGCTAGTATTTTGGATTTGGGCTGTGGCGCTGGAGTGCCGGTCGATGATTACTTGATAAAAAAAGGCCATTTGGTGACTGGTCTTGATATTTCCGAGACACAAATTAATATGGCTAAACAACGTTGTAAGGGGGGTGCTTTTTTTGTTAAGGACATAATGGAGTTAAAAGAAAATGAATATCAGGTAGATGCCGTAGTTTCTCTTTATACGATTTTTCACTTACCCAGAAAAATGCATTTAGATTTTTTGGAAAAAATTGCCTCATTTTTACCAGTTGGTGGCAAATTATTAATTTCCATGGGCGAGGATAACTTTGAGGCTGAACATGATTTATATGGTCAAAAAGTTTGGTCTAGCCATTATGATGCTAGAACCAATCTAGAAATGGTTAAAAATGCTGGTTTTGAGATTTTATTGAGTGAAATAGATCAAAGTGGCCAGGAAAAACATTTATTTATTTTGGCCGAAAAAACTTAGCAACTTTTTTGCAATCTTTTTATTTTTCCTTAAATTTAATGATATAATTTGATGTACTTATTATAGTCATAGTAATTACTAGGATGTTAAATTTATGTCTGAAAAGTTAGCCCAAGCCATAGCTGATGCCAAAGTTGTACTTGCTGCCATGAGAGAAAGAGCTAAAGAACTTGAAACTACAGGTGTTGCTGAGGTGATTACTTTGGACTTAGTCAGACAACTTTCAGAAATTAGTGATGAAGAGTTTACCGATTTATCCCTATTTGAATTAATTAAAGAGTTGATTAGTGATAGTGAAACAGTCCCACTTATCTCAATGGTGCTACTTGATGTGATTGGGAAAATTGAGCGCCGACCAGATAAAGAAAATCGAGGGCCCGATGATGAGGGTACTAGTTATGGAGCTTTTGCTACTGGTAAATTATTTTATAGTCTTCGAACTGGAGAAAACTCTCAGAACAAGCAACCAGTAAGAAGGGGCGAGTCTCAAGCCAGGGGCTCATTGATTGCTCGTAGAATAGCAGCTAGTTTCAGTGGCGGTACAGAAGTGCAAGACGCTGATATCTCTTCTATGGGTATTATGGCCTATGAATCTTTAATGGTTGATAGATGGCAAAGACAGTTTGCTGAGCAATTTAATTTTTCTGGTAAAGTTTTGGGAGAAAAAGCAGATGAAGAGGCTATTAGAGAACAATACACTGTCTTTCTCAAGAAAGATCCAATGACTGGTGCTTTGTTAGAAGAGATTGTGGAAGTAACTCTAGCTGATGGCCAAGTGTTGTTGGTGCAAAAAAATATCTAGTTAAGTTATCTCATATATTTTTACTATATTTTGATATATTATGTTATAATAACGTCAATTATTATAATTTTTTTGTGAAATTAAATTAATCATAAAAAAAGGCAGGTTTTTATGAAAAAAAGTATTTCAATTATTTTTCTAGTGTTAGGTTTGTTTTGGATAATTTTACCCAATTTACAGGTTTCAGCAGATGAAAATATAACTCTTTGTCATGCTACTGATTCTCATAGTAATCCCTATACTCAAAATTCTGTTGATGCTGATTCTATAATTAATCTTCCTAATGGCCATCACTATCATAATGGTGACGTATGGTATGAAGGTATTGCTGATCATTCTTGGGGAGATATTATTCCTTCATTTGATTATTATGGTTGTCCTTTAGATCAATCTTTATATACCAGTGACGATAACAAGAAAGATTGTTCTACTGGTCAAGGCAATGATAAAAAATATGCTGACAAAGGTAATTTTACTTATCAAGGTAAAAATCTAACGACTGAAGGTTTGGATATTTTGGCAAATGACTGTCAAATTCCAGGTGAAGTTGATCCTACTCCTACTCCAACCACTGAACCTACTCCCACTCCAACACCTACTGAAATACCCACCCCAACTCCAACTGAAATTCCAAACCAGGATCCAACTCCTACCCCAACCGAAGAGCCACAAGCAGGTAAAACCTCAGTACTAGGTTATGACATTAGTTGTAATGAGGGTGACTTTTTGGCAACCTTTGATCTAAAAGATAATGGTGTTGCTCAGGCCAATATCTCAGTAAACTTTACCTATAATGGTCTTGCTAAACAAGTTATGACTAATGTTGATGGTCGAGCTAGTGTTACTTTCCCTCAACAAGGCAATTATGATCTCAAGGCTACTCCAGATAATGGTTATCCATCTCAAAGTATGAAAGTTAACATGCCAGAAAACTGTGCAGCTGGTGAAGAACCAACTCCAGGTGTTGGTGGTCTAGTTTTGGGTGTTTCCACTGCCACGACTAATGGTCAAGTCCTGGGTGTCTCCACTATGGCTAACACTGGGATTAGCGAAGACTTAATGGCTTTAAGCTCGATTGCTTATGGTATAGTATTGTTGAGTCATGCCAAAAGCAAAAAGAAAAACTAACAAGTTTTCTCAATCTAATCGAACTAGTAAACAGCAAATGAATTTTTCATTTGCTGTTTTTGTAGCTTGGATCTTAATTCTGTGGGGTAGTTTTTACTTTGTTCGCAAGTTTTTTTGGCAAAGTTATACCAGGGTTAAGGTTTTACAGAATGAAGATTCTTTTGTTACAGAGGTTAGTTTTCCAAGTTTAAATATTAATAGAGATGTTGTAACTACTCATGTCAAAAATGGAGAATGGTTATTGGTTGATGCTGCTGCTAACTATGTTTATGAGTCTGCTAGGCCTGGAGATGTTGGGCCAGTTATAATTTATGGTCATAACACTCCAGCTGTTTTTGGTCAACTAACTCAATTAGTAGTTGGTCAAGATATCATAGTCAAAACAGCCAGCGGTCAAAAATTTTATTATTTAGTTACAGCCAAAAAAGTAGTAGATCCAGATGAAGTGGGGCTGCTTGAAAGCAATAAAGAAACTTTGATTATTTATACTTGTACTGGTTTTTTGGATAGCAAAAGACTAGTAATAATAGCTAAACCACTTTTTTAAATTTTTAATTTTTTCGCTTGTAATTTGTTGAGAAGCTCATCATACTAGATGATATGTCTAATCTCATTTATAGAAAAAAGAGAAACTCTTTTTTGTTGAGTTTATTGTTAATTTTGTTTGTTTTGACTGCCGGATTATCGGCTTTAATTTTTTTGAATGATAATCAAGATCTTAGGCAACAAGCCTGGTTGGGGAATAATGATGTTGGTAGCAATTGTTTAAATGGTGAATGTGATAGCCAAGATTTATCTGAAGTATTTATTTCTTCTCAAAATAACTATAGGTTAGCTCTTTCTGGCAATACTGGGTGGCAACAAGCAACAGACCAAGATTTGCCAGGCAATGATCCGAGTTTATTTATTTTCCGGAATGAATTCGGTTTTGCGTCTGTTTATTTGGATATTTATGAATTAACTGAGGAAGAAAAACAGTTAACAATTGATCAGCTAGCAACTGCTTTTTCAGAAAAATTGGCAATTGAAAAAGGTGACGACTATTTAGCAATGGATTTAGTTGATTTGGGTGAAAGAACAGTGATTAGATATCAGTTTACTGAAGAAATTATGGGTGAAAAAGCGGTTTATTATGAATTTGTCATTCCAGGGAAAGATCATTATTTAGAAGCAGAGGTTAGATTAACTCCATCAACAGTAGTGGATAGTAAATTAACAGAGTTTTTTAATGCAGTGGCTTTTATTGAGGAGAATGGGGGTTTGGTTAAGGGCGTTACCACAGATGAGTTTGTTTTTGCTGAGTCTGAAATTGCAGAACTAGTCAAGCCTTCGGTGGCCAATATTCTTCACTTATATTGTAAAGAAATCAGGGTTTCCAAAGAAATTCCTGCAGTGTATTTACGGCCCAGTTATCAATTTTGTAATGGTAATTTTGGTTCAGGATTTTTAGTTGATGGTTCTGGTTTGTTGGCGACCAATGGTCATGTGGTAACTACTTACCCAGAAGAAGATTTAATTGGTGGTTTGAACCAAGGAGATCAAGCTATAGCTAGTTTTTTGGTTGATTTCGTTAGGGAAGCCTTGGCAACGAAAGGTTTGCAAACTACACCGGCTGAAGGAGTCAATTTCACTAGACAGATGTTGGAAAATCCATCTGGAGTGCAAGTGTTGGTTAACTCCATCTATGATTTACTCGAAACGAAAGCCATTGATGTTGTCCCAGTTGCCGAGAAATATTTGGTTAACCTTGGTAAAGAACCTTTTGACTTCAATGTCAAAAAGTTAACCTTAGATAATATTGATAGTTTTGTTAATCCCAAAGAAGCAATTTTTTCGGCTAGTTTAGTTGGAGCTGACTATGCCAATTTGTTTGCTAAAGCGGTAGTAATGGGTCAGGAAAAACCAATGGGCTCTGATGTGGCATTACTCAAAATAAGTACCGATAAAAACTACACTTATCCTAGTTTAAAACTAGGGTCAGTCGATGATTTAAAAGAGGGAGATGCGGTTTTAGTTGTTGGTTTTCCTGGAGTGGTAAGTGGCTCTGACAGTGGTCCAGGTTTGATTGATTATACTTCTTCAAGTACTCAGGCAACAATTACTCGAGGGATTGTGAGCTCAATTAAGAAAGATAACCAGGGCAATAAACTAATTCAGACAGATGCTAGTATTGGTCATGGGAATAGTGGCGGGCCAGCCTTTAACGACCGAGGTGAAGTGATTGGTATTGCTACTTTTGGCATTTTGGATGAAGTTGGCAGTTTTAATTTTTTAAGAGACATTGAAGATTTAAGAAATTTGGCCATAGATGAATCTCAGCAGCTTCAAAATGATGCTAGTGAAACCTATCAAAATTGGGAGACAGCTTTGGCTTACTATTGGCAGAATAGATTTAGTAAGTCGTTAGAGTTTTTGACTAAAGTTGAACAGTCATATCCAGTTCATCCAACAGTTGAACAAATTGAAAAAGAAGCAACAGAGTTAATTGCTGAAGGTAAAGATGTTGATCTAATTTTTGGCATGAAGAAAAACATGCTTTATACTTTAGGAGGAATTGTTAGTTTGGTCATATTGGTGGGGTTGGCAATATATTTGTATCGATCTAAAAGTAGACTACGTGGGGCCAATCAAAGTTCTTTGCCAGTAATTGAAGAAAATCAGTTACAACAGCCACTTAATTAAATAGTTCGAAGCTTATTTTTGATATTTCTGAAATGATTTGCTTTTGTTTTTCTGGATTGTTGCCAATGGTCATAACACACAATGAATATGGATTAGTTGCATAGATTATGCCACAATCATGAAGTTGATAGTTGCTGTTTTGACTTGAATATCTTACCCCGAATTTGTGGCTAACCTTGATATTATCTGGAAGTTTATTAACTAGGCCATCTTTATATTCTGCTCTAGAAAGAATTTCTAAAGCTTTTTCTGACATTTGTGGGGTTAAGTATTCTGCATTATATAAAATTCTGAAAATTCCAGCATATTTTTCACTACTAATTGAATTAGTTGTCTCATCATAAACGCCAAGGATTTCTTTTGTTTCTTCTAAGTTTGGTCTGATATCAAGTTCATTGATCAAATCTTGAAGCATATTTTTAGCAACATTGTCAGATTTAGTGGTCATGACCTCTAATAAGTAACCAATAGTATATGTTTCTCCAACATTAAGAGTTTGATCAAATTTTTCGTCTGGATTTCTATCGGATGAGTAAGCTGATTCATAAAAAACTTTTTGTTGCAGCAATGATTCATTTTTTTCTGCAGCTTTTAGATAAGTTACTAAGATTGGTAATTTTAGTAAGCTAGCCCCATCAAAAAAAACCAAAGAATTGTAACTCAACCAAGGGCCATTATTAAAGTCTCTAAAATAGACAGAAAAATCTATTTCTTGATTTTGTTGTTTTATAGTATTAATTTTATTTTGAAATTCATTAGTTTTAGTTTGGGAGATTTGGTTATCTGAAACGTATTTAGATAAAAATTGATATTTTGATTTTTGTTTATTATTTTGTTCAATTTCTTTATTTTCAGTTACAGCAAAGCTAAGATAACCATTTTTAATACCAATAAAAATGGCTATAAACAAAACTACAATAATTGAAAAGCGGATTGTTTCTTTCGTAGCTAAAATTTAACTGATTTATTAACAAAGTCAATAGAGCAAAGTTTACTTTGTATCCCAGGTAGTGATTTCTTTTTGAGGAATAGTGATTTTTTTTCTATTTAAAATCAAAGTTATAACTGCAAAAAAGCCGACCATTATTCCTAAATAACTGAATGATTTTTGTTCACCAAAAAGATCGCCGATAAAGCCAGCAGTAATTGGGGCAATAATGTAGGCAAGACTATAAATAGAAGAAGATAAGGCAATTAGGTGTTTTTTGTGAATACCCATTCTTTCTTCCAGATCGGAGTAGCTAGATTCTATTAATGGGTAGGCGAATGAGACTAATAAGCCTATCGCAAAAGTTGTTAACAAAACTCCATGACCAACTTGAATACTACCTAAAATTATTAGAAGTAGAGCGTTGATGATTAATAACAAAGTTGCCTTTTTTTCTTTGTTTATATTTATGCCTTTTTTGATCAAAATAACCTGAGCAATCAGCATTGGAGCCATATAAAGGGGCATGATAAAAATAGCTAATGGATAGCTTGCTACCGTTTTTTCAGCAAAAACTGCTCCAGTTGTCCAAAAAGTAGCATCGATCGAGGTTGTTAAAAAATTCAGCAAAATGACAGGCCAGACTTTTTTTCCAAGGGAAACCCAGTGACTTAACTCCATAGCCGGTTGTATGGCAATGGGTTGAGTTTTATCTGGTTCTTTAGTTTCCTTGTTGTTCTCTTTGAAAAAACTTAGTAGTAGCTGGGCTAAAATTAAAGCTATCAAACTAGCAATAATCACTGAAAAATTACCTCTTACTAGTAAAATACTAGCAACAATAGGTCCTAGTAGGTAAGCAAAACTTTTACCTAGATCTATTTCTGCCCAGGCGTTAGTATAAAGTTTTTTATTGACATGTTCTGAAACATACATTTTACTAGCAAAAGTCAAGAATTCATAATAAATTCCCCAAGAAGAAACCGCCAAAATAAAGATCCACCAGTAAGGGAACTGCAAAGACAACATTAGTAAACCAATAAAACCTGCTAGGAAAAATAAAGTAAAATTTAGTGTCTTTTTCTCACTAATACTAGGAAATAGCTGAGGAAACAAAAAATCTGTAGCAAGACCAACTACGGATGAAAAAGAAATAATTAAACCCATGATCATTGAGCTAGAAAAAGTCAAATCAAGATAAGTGGGTAGCCAAAAAGCTAAAATTGCATCTGCAAAAAACACGATTGTAACAATCAAAATATAATGGAGCAGTTTTTGACTACTTTGATTTTTGGCTAAGAAAAAAGTATGTTTGAGCATTTTTTAATTAATTAAATTATAAATGTAATCATGAACATTTTGCCAAGATGATTTTGGTTGAATTACATAGGCTCCTTGAGAAGAATGCCCGCTAGTAAAGACGTTTTCTGTGGATAGGTTAATTTTTATAGTTTGATGGGTTTTAGTACTTTTGAGTAGTGGCCATAATTTTTCGGCTAAATTAGCATCTAGATCTGTTTGAGTATGTTCAACAAATTGTTTGAAAACAGCAGGAATATTATCTATTCCTTCCAGTGAAAAAAGTTTTTCTTTAATCGCTAATAACACTTCATGTTGTCTTTTTGCTCTAGAAAAATCTCCCCCAGCAGAGCCATGTCTGGATCGGACAAATTTTAGGGCGTCTCCACCTTCCATGTGCACTATTCCTGCTGGATAGTAGAGGTGTTCATAGCGACAAACAAATTGTTTTTCAAGTTCAAAACCAGAATATTGGGTAGATAAAGCGGCTACTTCTTCTGGGGTTTTGCCACAGGTATTTAGTTCTTCTCCTTTTATTGGATACCAGGGGTCATCTAGTGGCTCGCTAATCTCGACATCGATTCCTCCTAATTCTTCACCAATAATTCTTTGAAAACCAACGAAATCAACTGCTAAATAGTAATCGATTGGTAAACCAGTGACTACTTCAGCCATTTTTTTAGTGGTGGTGGCCTGATTATCATTCTTTTGTCTATCTAAGTTATAAGCAGCGTTGATTTTATTTTCTGTTCCATTGGGCAAAGAAACCCACAAATCTCTGGGGATTGAGATCATGACGGTTTTTGCTTGGATAAAATCAAAGTGAATAACTTGAACGACATCAGATAAAAATCCTCCTTGATGTCCAGCACCACCATAACCAAGCAATAACACAGTTAAAGATTCTTTATCTTCTATATTTGTGGTTTGTTCTTGGTTAAATTGGGGAATAAATGAGTTTATTTTGTTAGTGGTTAGTTGGTTTTTACCTAGTAGGTAAGTAGTAATAGCAGTTGAAGTAATAATGCCTAAAAAAACTCCCCAAAGCCATTTTTTTTGTTTAATAATTATTATTAATTGTTGAAAAAAACTCAGCATAAACCTTGCATCAGAATAGCTTGTTTATTGGATTAAATAAAGATGAAAGATCAATAATATTTATTTTTAGGTTTTATCATTATGGTTTTAATTGGTAATGAGTATAGTTTCCAAGTCTTAATGACTTGATGTTTAAGGTTATAATAGTGGGCCTATGAATATTAATTTATTTGATTATTTTTTACCCAAACCTAGCATTGCCCAGTTCCCAGCTGAGCCTAGAGATTCAGCTAAACTATTAGTAATTAATCGACAAACAACCAAATTTCAGCATTTAGTTTTTAGTGATATTAGTGAATTATTAACGGTTAACGATGTTTTGGTAATCAATGAAAGTAAGGTTTTTCCAGCTAGGTTATTTGGGGAAAAAGAGTCTGGAAAGGCGGCAGAATTACTTTTACTAAGACCTTTAGGTGAAAACAAATGGACAGCTATTGGTAAACCAAATTTAAAAATTCAGCAAAAAATTATTTTTAATTCAACTAGTTTTGCTAAGGTCTTGGAAAAATCAGTCTCTGGGGAGTTACAAGTAGAGATTATAAGTAATGAAAATATTGATAAGTTATTAGATAAACATGGCCACACACCAATTCCTCCATATATTGAAAGTGAATTATCAGAAAATGATTTAAGGAAAAAATATCAAACTGTTTATGCCAAGAATCGTGGATCTGCGGCAGCGCCAACAGCTGGTTTACATTTTACTGATAATTTATTAAAAAAACTGCAGGCAAGAGGTGTTCAGATAGAAAAAATAACACTTCATGTTGGTTTGGGCACTTTTCAAAATTTAAGACCAGAAAATCTTAAAACTAAAAAACTCCATCAAGAGTTTTATGAGGTAGAAAAAAAAGTAGCAGAAAGACTTAACCAAGCTAAAAAAGTTGGTAAGAGAATTATTGCGGTTGGCACTACTTCGGCTAGAACTTTGGAAAGTGTGGTTGAGAATGGTCAAATCAAGCCAGGCACAGGTTCTACCGACTTATTTATTTTTCCTCCATATAAATTTGAGTTTGTTGATTCTTTAATTACCAACTTTCATTTGCCAAAATCTAGTCTATTAATGTTGGTTAGTTCTTTGGTGTCTTTTCCCAATACTTCTATTAAGTTTAGTGATTTTACTAGTTGTTTAATTGGCAAAGCTTATCTGGAAGCAATCAAGAAAAACTATCGATTTTTTAGTTTTGGTGATGCAATGTGGATTGAGTAAACTAAAATGATTTAGCAGAAATCGATAAAAAATTTACTAGACCAATAGCCAAAGTTTGATATTGACCTAAAAATAAAAGTAAACCGAATAATAAAACAATTGCTCCTGATATATAAGTAATATACTTACTGATGTGTTTGTATCTTTTTAATAAGGGGACAAGTTTTTCAAAAGCTAACGAGACGAGCAAGAATGGTGTGCCAATTCCAAAACCAAAGCTAACTAGTAGTAAGGAGCCGATTATTGTTGTTTCTGCTTGGGCAGACCAGTAAAGAATTACTGCTAGGACTGGCCCAATACAAGGTGTCCAGCTAAAACCAAAGCCTAGCCCTGTAAACAACGCATGAAGGTAGATATTTTTTTCAAAAAAATTATTTAAATTAGTTTGTTTTTCTTTGGCTAAAAATCTTGATTTGAAAATGCCCAAGAGATAAAGACCAAAAACTATAAAGAAAACTCCGCTTACTTTTTCAATCATTGGCCGATAAACAATCAATAAACCAGCCAATCTTTGAAGTAATAAGCCCATCAAAACAAAACTCAGGACAAAGCCAAAAACAAAAATACTGGCTGTTTTAAAGATTTTAAGACTATTTTCTTTTTTATCTAAATCTCTGAAAGCAATTCCTGATAAATAACCCAAGTAAGTAGGAACTAAAGGTAAGATACAAGAAGCAAAAAAAGTTAACAAACCAGCTAAGTAAGCCGTGATAAAACCGACTTGAGAACCATCTAATGAAAAACTCATATCATCATTATACTTTCTTTCTAAATAAAAACTTAGTAATTCAGCTCACATTTTTTGTAATTTTTTTCACTCATTCATGCTTAGTTATTAGTTATACTGTAATCTGAAATTGAGTTATTAAGTAACCGAGATTTTTTATGACTAAAAATTTTTTTTTAATTTTGTTATTGTTAGTAGCTGTTGGTTTTTTACTTAATAATTATCTAGTTTCTAGCCAGGATAAGCCAATACCAGCTGTCACTGACTTGCCTGTTCAGGAGCAACAACTTGTTGGGGTTGACAACCAGCCGACTGGTGACAACCAAAATGAAATGGAAACATATACTTTAGCTGATGTTAAAGAACATTCCTCAGCTAGTGATTGCTGGCTTGTTATCGAGGGTAAGGTTTATGATGTAACTGCCTATATCAAACAAGGCATTCATCCGGGAGGTGAAGCAATCTTGTTGGGGTGTGGTTCTGATGCTAGTGAATTATTTAGAAATAGACCCAATGGGAGCGGTTCTCACTCTGAGAAAGCTGAAGGTTATTTAGCAAATTTTTATATTGGTGATCTAGAGTAATTTTCCTGCTTTAAGCCAGTTAAGATTTAAATTAGAATGGATAGCTGTTAGTAATTATCTATTTTTTTAGTCATGCCCAAAAAACTACCCTCGAAAATTAACAAAAAAGCTAAGCCAAGAAAAAAAATAACTAGAAATCCTCGTTTTAAATCTTTGATTATTAGTTTGTTAGTGATTATTTTTGGTGCGAGTTTTTTATTTTTTAATTACTACCAGAGACAAAAACAACAACCAGTTGAAACTAATAGTTTTTCTTTGGAAGAAGTGGCTCAGCATGCTACTGCAGAAGATTGTTGGATGGCCATTGAGGGCAGAGTTTATGATGTGACTCTTTATATTGCAGAGCAAGTTCACCCAGGAGGTAAGGCTATGAATAAGGGTTGTGGGAAAGATGCTACAGAGATGTGGAACAATATTGGCAAGGAGACTAAACGACCTCATTCTGCTGAGGCTATGTCTTTATTACAGAATTTTTATATTGGTGATCTTAACTAGTTTTTTCTTTAGCCAATGAGGCCAAAGTTAGACAACCCAAAATTAAAGTGATTAAGGCTTTAATGTCTGGGTTTCTCAAAACAACATGAAGAAACAAAAGCCAAATTATTATATAAGTGGCCGAATGAATTAATTTCCAGACTTTGCCAAGTTTTTGAATCGATAAATCATTAGAAGTGATAAACATTGGGAAAGCTAAGACTAGAGCTCCCAAGCCAAAAATTTCAAAGAGGCTAAAAGCAAGCAGATCACCTTTTATTACCAAGATGGGTAGAAATCTGGACCAAAAGTAATGAGCAAAGGCCAAAAGAAACATTAAAATCCCGATTTCTTTTCTAAAAAGCATGATGATCACTCTAATGGGCATAAAAATACCAGTTAATTGAAATCTTTTTAATATTCCTGGAATGAGTGTCACCCAAAACAAGATCAAACTCAGCGTAGCGGCCTTTTTACCTAGTTCAGACCAATAAACTCGGTAGTCTTTTACCAAATAGGTCGTCACGACCAGCCCAATTAGGGTGATCATCAATAGATAGCTAAATCTAATGACTGCTTTTTGGTTGGTGGCAACAAACTTTTGCAGCCAAACTAGTGGATTGGTAAACAACTTCATGGTCTTTTGTTAGTTTTTATTTTTCTAGTTTTTCAGCAATTCTGGTCAATTCATTATACTTGGCTGTTCGCTCACTTCTACTAGGAGCTCCAGTTTTGATTTGACCAGCCCCAGTACCAACAACCAAGTGAGAAATTGTGACATCTTCAGTTTCACCACTGCGGTGAGATACCACATTTTTCCAACCAGCTTGTTCACTAGTTTTCATGGCTTCTAAAGTTTCTGTCAGGGTGCCAATTTGGTTGAGTTTGACGAGTAAAGCGTTACAAGATTTTTTATTAATAGCCTCAGCAATTCGTTTTTTATTAGTAACTAATAAATCATCACCGACAATCTGAATTTTGTTACCAACTTTTTCGGTCAATTTTGACCAGGTAGTCCAATCATCTTCAGCCAGCATATCTTCAAAAGAAGCGACTGGATATTTTTGGGATAGGTTAATGACCCAATCAACCATTTGATCTGGAGTGAGCGTTTGTTTATCTTTCTTTAGCTCATAGTTGCCCGTGGTGGTGTTATAAAACTCGGTGGCGGCAGCATCAAAACCAATCATCACTTCATCTCCGAGTGAGTAACCAGCTTTTTCGATTGCTGCGACAATTAAGTCTAAAGCTTCGGTATTAGATTTTACTTCTGGGGCAAAGCCACCTTCATTGCCAACATTGGTTGAGTAACCTTTGGCTTTGATAATTTTTTGTAAATGTTGAAAAATCTCTACTCCAGTTCTAATTTTTTCATTCCAAGTAGGAGCCGTCATGGGTATGACCATATATTCTTGGATATCAGTAGCCCAACCTGCGTGTTTGCCACCATTCATAATATTTAACATTGGTCTTGGCAAAACAAAGTTTTTATTTTCATAAAGTTCGCCAATATATTCGTATAGAGGGCGGTGTTGAGCGTGACTACAGGCCCAAGCAAAAGCAAGAGAGATTCCTAAAATAGCATTAGCACCAAGCTTTTCTTTTTTTTCAGTGCCATCTAATTCGATCATGAATCTGTCTAAAGTTATTTGTTCATAATCATTACCAACAATGGCTTTTTTGAGAGTAGTATTAACATTTTCAACTGCTTTGAGCACACTTTGACCAAGGTATAAATCACCACCATCTCTTAACTCCAAAGCCTCGTGAGCCCCAGTAGATGCCCCACTTGGAATAGTTGCTCTGCCCATAAAGTTACCCTCAACAGTAACTTCAACTTCTATAGTTGGATTACCTCTGGAATCTAAAACTTGTCTGCCGTAAATATCAGTGATTTTCATTTTGTTCCTGATTCTAGTCTTCTAGAGAAGACAATTTTATTTTTTGTTAGTTACAAAACAAAGGTATAATACATCTTTAGTTATCTTGTTAAAAGTATCTTAGATGGGTAGTTATGTTGCAAAGAATCAATAAATATTTGGCTAGTTTAGGAGTTGCTTCCAGAAGAAAAATCGATGAATTAATCGAGAAGAAAAAAGTTTTAATTAATCATCAAGTTGCTAGATTAGGTGACAAAGTTGATGATTACCAGGATACAGTTCAAGTTGGGAAAAAAATTTACCCACCAACTTCAGCGCCTAAGCATTTCGAATATTGGTTAGTTTATAAACCAGTTGGTTATGTTAGTTCAACTCATGATCCAGAAGGAAAACCAGTGGTAACTTCATTGGTTGAAACTAAACAAAGAGTTTATCCTGTGGGAAGATTGGATGTTGATTCTGAAGGCTTAATTATTCTCACTAATGATGGTAAGTTTACCAATAGGTTGACTCATCCCAGCCATCATTTACCCAAAATTTATCATGTTTCAGTGGTTGGAAAAATTAGTAGCAATGGTCTATTGCAGATTCGTAAGGGAATAAAAATGAAGAGAGGCAAGTTCTCTCCAGCTGAAATTAGAGTTTTGGATAAAGATGATGGGATTGCGATTTTGGAAATAACTTTATACCAAGGATTAAATAGACAGATTAGAAGAATGATGAAAGCTATTAATTTGGAAGTAAAAAAACTGGTGAGAGTTGCCGTCGGAGGGCTAGTATTGGGCAAGTTAAAGCCAGGAGAAGCAAGGCTATTAACTAAACAAGAAATTGACAAAATTTTTCTAGAATCAAAAGCTTAAATCAGTTAAGATAAAAAGTATTATGAAGAATAAAAAAGTTATTTTTGGGGGATTACTGTTGCTAGCGGGCTGGTTGGTTGGAAGTTATGGCTACAATTTGTTTTATCGTTACCAGCGTTTTAATTCATTTAGGACTAATTGGCAAGAAAAGAGTATTGAAACTGATGATTTAATTTTAGGAAAAGTGGGTAAAGATGACATCCCAGAGATTTACGAGCCTAAATTTATTTCTGTTAAAGAAGCTCAGAAACAACTTAAAGATTCCACTAAAGGAGTGTTAGTAGATATTACGGGCAAGAAGAGATTTTATCCTGCAAATATTTTAGTTTGGCATGAAGTAATTAATGATTTTATGGAAGGAGTTCCTTTTGCTGTAACTTATAGTCCTTTTTGTGAATCAATTGCTGTTTATCGAGCTAGTGCTGAAGATCAAGGGCTTAAATTTAGAGCGAGTGGCTTGCTTTACAAAGCTAATTTGGTGTTCTATGACACTAAAACAGAAAGTCTCTGGTCACAGGGATTGGGTAGAGCTATTGCTGGAGATTTTAATAAAGTAACTTTAGATTTGGTTCGAACTACACAAGTGTTAACTTTCAAAGATGTCAGAATTAATCACTATGATGCTGAGGTTTTGAGTCAAGACACTGGTTATTTTAATAACTATAGTTTTAATCCTTATAGTGGTTATTTAGCAACAGAAGAAATTCCTGATTACGTTTCTTATCAAAATAAACGTTTTTCCAAAAAAGAAATGATGTATGTAGTTCCATTAGGAGAAAAATCACTAACTTTTTCTTTTAATGATTTACCACCAGAAGAGGTTAGAGTAAGAAATTTTGAAGGAACCGAGATTAGAGCTGGTCGGGTAGGTTCTGAAGTGATTGTCACACAAGATGGTCAGCGGGTTGGTGGTTACCCTCAGTTATGGTTTTGTTGGGCAGCTTTACATGAAGAGGATGGTGTAGTCTGGGATATTAAGCTTGAAGATTTAAACAAGGCTCAAGAAAAAAAACCAGAAGCCACTGTTTCAGCTACAGAAAAGAAAGATTAGATGTTTTATAAATCACAGGTTTTCCATGGGGCAAAAGAAGGAACAAAGAAGGCTTATCCAACCATTAACTTGGATCCACAAGTTTTGCCAACTAATTTGAAAAAAGGGGTTTATGCTAGTTGGGTAAAAATCGATAACAAGGTTTTTCCTGGAGCTGCCTACTTTGGTCCGAGGTTGGTTAAGAATGAGCATTTTGATGTGTTGGAGATCTTTGTTCTAGATTTTTCAGCTCAGATTTATGGACGAGAAGTTGAGTTTTCTTTAGAGCAATATATAAGAGGTGTAATGGATTTTACAGATTTTTCTTTACTAAAAGAACAGATTAGTAAGGATATAAGAGATATAAAACAAAGCCTAAATGTTGAATAAATTTAATTTTGGACCACTATATATAGTTTTAGCTGCAGGTTTGTGGGCTTTTGATGGGGTGATTAGAAGAAATTTATTTGTTTTGTCACCTTTGCAAATAGTTTTTCTTGAGCATTTAGTTGGGGTGGTTTTTTTATTACCGATTATTTGGAAACTAAAATTTAAAGATTTCAAACAAGTTTGGAAAGAGGTTTTGTTAGTGGCGCTTTTTAGTGGTTTGTTAGGAACGATTTTATTTACAGCTGCTTTGCAGCAAGTATTTTTTATTTCTTTTAGTGTGGTTTTTTTATTACAAAAACTCCAACCTATTTTTGCAATTGGTTCAGCAAAAATAATTTTGCAGGAAAAATTTTCATCTTATTATTGGTTATGGGCGGCAGTGGCTTTGATTGCTGCTTTTTATATTACTTTCCCCACAGGCAGTGTTTCTCTTAGTCAGGATGGTAATAATATTTTGGCGGCGTTGTACGCGCTTGGAGCAGCTTTTTTTTGGGGGACTGGCACAACTTTTTCCAAAAAGATTTTAAACAAAGTAGACTCAAAGCAGGCTACCGGCTTGAGGTTTTTGGCAACTACTTTTTTTGCTGGTTTGTCTTTAATTGTTTTTCAAAGAAACAACTTTTTATTGCCTGACTTTAGTCAGTGGGCAAGTTTGACTTTCATTGCTTTATCTACTGGAATGGTGGCTCTTTATATCTATTACAAAGGTTTGAAGACAACTCCAGTAAGATTATCCACATTACTAGAATTGGTTTTTCCTGTTTTAGCTATTGTGATAGATGCTGTTGTTTATAAAACTTATTTAGTGCCAGTCCAGTATATTTTTGCTTTGGTACTGCTATTTGCTTTGTCAAAATTAGTCAAGCTGGAGCAATCTTAATAACTGCTCAGTACTGTTAATGATGTTATCACAGACAATTGGTTCATGTTTTTTGTTTTCTCTTATTATTTGGATTGGTCTAATGTTGTCGAACTTTTTTAGTTCCTCGAGAATATCTGGTTTATCATCGATAATGATCGTATCTTTGGGTAGGTTTTTTAAAATAGCTGGATCGATTTTTCTTCTTAAAATATAAAGATGACTTTGAGAAAAAAAACTAATTATATTTTTAGCCTTAAGTTTGTGAAGTTGGAAGCTTTTATGTCCTTCAGAAAAAACCCCTAAAGAATAATTTTGTTTTTTTAATTTAGCCAAAACCTCAGGGATTTCTGTGTATAGGCATAACTCAACATTTTTTTTATTAAGGAAAACTTTTTTTATTTCTAAAAAATCATGCTGATATTTTTCAGCAATTATTTTGAGAAATTCATCAATAGAAAAATCACTACCTCTTTCAAGTTGGTAATAATATTCACTTCTGATTTTTTTGATTTCTAGGTCAGTGATTTCCAGGTATTTAGCCAAAGTTTCATCCTGGATTTTTCTAAAGAGGATGGTGTTAAAGATAGTGTCATCAATATCAAATAAAATTAACTGTTTCATAGTCATTGCTAGTATAGCAGGGTTTAAAGATGAAATTTCTCTTTTTTCTTTCTAGGAATTGGTTCTTTAGGGATATCTTTTTTATTAGTGAAAACAGAAGCCGCGATTAAGGTTGTGATTGGGGCGGCTAGGACAATGCCAATTGATCCTGAAAGAGTCCTGACGATTTCTTCGGCAACAATTTCCAAATTTAAGACTTGGCTGATGCTAGTATCTGAAGTTAGAAAAAGTAATAGTAGTGGTAAAGAAGCTCCAGCGTAGACCAGGACTAAAGTATTAACCATTGAAGAGATATGGTCTTGGCCAACTCTCATGGCTCTAATAAACAACTCTCTGAAGGACATTTGGGGATCAGCTTCTTTAAGTTGTTGAACAAATGAAGCTTGGGAGATAGCGACGTCATCTAGTGTTCCCAGTAAACTGATGATAATGCCAGCTAAAAGAAGGCCTCTAATATCGAGCTGATTTTTAGTCATAACACTTAAAAAACCTGCTTCTTCGCTAGCAAAACCAGTTAAATAAGTATTATCCATAAAGATAGTAGCCAGCAGGCCAGCAGAAAACAAGGCAATTAAAGTGCCGGCGATGGCGATGTGAGTTTTTACTTTCCAACCATGGGAAAGATAAAAAGTAGTAGGGACAATAATTAATGATCCGATCAAGGTAATTAGGAGGGGATTAAATCCTTGGATAATTAATGGTAAAACTAGACCAAAAATTACCACAAATGAAGAGGCTAAAGAAATTAGAGATCTGACTCCCCACCATTTGCCAATTAAAATTACTAGAGTAATAAAAATCAACGATAATTGAGCCAAAGCCGGAATCCTGAAAAAATCAGTAATGATCCAGCTTGTTAATCCTTCTGGTTGTTGAACAACTACTTGTTGGTTTAACTGATAAGGTTCCCAGCGAGTATATGGTTCTTGGGTATGGAGAATTTCGACAGTTTCACCAGTATCTTTGATTGTTAACTCCAATTTTTGAAATTCTTTTGTTTGATCGTTATCGGAAATTTTACCGGTTTCGATGATTCTAGTAATGGTGGCTTCTTTAGTACTTTGCATAAACCCTTAGTCAGGTATTATTATTAGCATAGCTGTAACTTTTAACAATCATAACAAGGAATAGTCATGAATGACAATTTAACTGGTCCACAATTAGTCAAAAACCAACGTGTTTTGGAACCAAAAATAGATAGAGAAATTCCCTTTGTTGCTAATCAGACCAGGTATGAGCTTAAAAATGGTCCGGTGGTGTTACTGATTCTTGATGGCTGGGGAATTGGTCCTAAGACGGCTGGCAATGCCATTGAGTTAGCCAAAACACCAGTAATGGATGCTCTCTGGTTAAAATACCCACATACCCAATTGGGAGCAAGCGGAGAATATGTCGGTTTACCAAAAGGAGTGGATGGTAATTCTGAGACAGGTCACATGAATATTGGGGCTGGTAGAATTGTGCGCCAAAACTTGCCAAGAGTTAGTCAGGCTATTGAGGATGGCACTTTTTTTGTTAACGAGATGTTGCAAAAAGCCTTTAACCAAGTCAAACAAACCGGTGGCAAGCTTCATTTTATGGGTTTAGTTGGACCCGGTCTCGTTCACTCTAGTGTTAAGCATTTAGAGGCATTGCTTAAAATGGCCAAAGAGCATCAGCTTACTAAGGTTGAAGTTCACGCTTTTACCGATGGCAGGGACTCTCAAGTGACAATTGGTTTGTCTACACTACAAAATTTAGAGGTGTTGATGGCTGACCTTGGGGTTGGCAGAATAGCTTCAATTATGGGGAGATTTTATGCGATGGATCGTGATCGCAATTGGGATCGGACCCAAAAAGCTTATGAGGCTTTGACTGAAGGCAAGGGAATTTTAACTGATGATTGGCAAAGAGCTTTGCAAAACTCTTATGATCGTCAAATAACAGATGAATTTGTGGAGCCGATCATTATTAAAAGAGAAGACGGAAGTTTACCAACAATTGATGAGGGTGATGTAGTTGTGTTTTTTAATTTTAGAGTAGATCGACCCAGGCAACTAAGTTGGGCCTTTGTTTTGGCTGACTTTGAATATCGTGATTTGAGTGGTGGGAGTTGTGGCAAGCCTTTAACAGAAGATCAACTAAAAGGAGCCACAGTCAAAACATTTATTAGAAATAAGCGATATCAAGATTTATTTTTTGTTACCATGACAGATTATGATAGTGATATGGTGGTGCCGGTTGTTTTTCCCAGGGAGGATATTCAGGTTAATCTCGGTAGATTTTTATCTGAACAAGGTGTCAGGCAGCTAAGGTTAACCGAGACAGAAAAAGAAAAAATGGTGACTTATTATATTGATGGCAAAGTAGAAACATATTTACCTGGAGAACATGTCCTGATTTTTCCTTCCAAAAAAGTCAGTTCTTATCAGGAGGCGCCAGAAATGACAGCCAAAGAAATTGCTGATGCTTTAGTCGAAGAAATCGAGCACCAAAGTTTTGATGCGGCCGTAGTTAACATTTGTAATGGTGACATGGTTGGTCATACTGGTAATTTGGAAGCTGGTATCAAAGCCTGCGAAGTAGTTGATCTTCAGGTTGGTAAAATTGTAGAAGCAATTAACAAAACTAATGGCATGCTGATTATTACTGCTGATCATGGCAATATCGAAGAAATGATTGACAATGAGACAGGAGAAATAGATACCGCTCACTCTACTTACCCTGTGCCCTGCATTTTTGTAGCCAAAAAACTCGAACATAATCCTACTCAATTAGATCAGGGAATCTTGGCTGATTTGGCCCCGACAATGATTGATTTATTAGGTTTAAAAAAACCAGAGGAAATGACTGGAAGAGTATTGATTAGGATCGAATAAAATTTCGCTCTTTTTTCGTGTTTCGAAAAGGTGTAAGCTCTAGGTTGTGGTGAATGTTTCTATGCCCTTAGCTGCTCGTTTAAGACCAGCCTCTTTAACTGATTTTATAGGTCAGACTCATTTAGTTGGAGAAGGTAAACCGCTGAGGGTAATGCTCGAATTAGGCATAATTTCTAGCATGATTTTTTGGGGTCCGCCTGGGGTTGGAAAAACCACTTTAGCCAGAATTTTAGCTAGTAAAACTGGCCATGATTTTGTTGAGTTGTCAGCGGTAAGCGCTGGTAAAGCTGACATTAGAAAAATAGTTGAAGAAACTAAAAAACAACGTCAGCTTACTGAAAGTTATACGGCTCCAGTTTTATTTTTGGATGAGATTCATCGTTTTAATAAAGCTCAGCAAGATTTTTTATTACCTTATGTTGAGGATGGAACATTGATTTTAATTGGAGCAACCACAGAAAATCCTAGTTTTCAAGTAATTTCTCCACTACTTTCTAGAGCTAGAGTTTATGTTCTCAATTCATTAACTGAAAAAGAAATGTTGGCTGTGATTGACCGAGCGATCAAACTGCTCAAAAAAGAACCCAAAAGCCTAAAGTTAACGATTAACAAGGAGGCTAAAGAGTGGTTGCTGAGGTTTGCTGATGGTGATGCCAGGCAACTTTTAACGATAATTGAACATACTTTTGCTCTTTATGGAGATTTAACTTTGGGGCACCTTAAAAATGCTTTGCAGTCTCAACATCTTCGTTATGACCAACATGGTGAAGAACATCACAACACTATCAGTGCTTTTATCAAGAGCATGAGAGCTAGTGATCCAGATGCTGCTGTTTATTATTTGGCTAGAATGGTGGCGGCCGGTGAAGATCCGCTTTTTATTGCCAGAAGAATGGTAATTTTTGCTAGTGAAGATATTGGTATGGCCCAACCTACTGCTTTAGTTGTGGCTAATGAGGTTTTTAAAGCTTGTAAAGTGATTGGTTATCCAGAGTGTGCCATCAATCTTTCTCATGGAGCTATTTATTTAGCTAAAGCCAAAAAAGATCGTCGAGTATATGATGCCCTTAGATCAGCTCAGGCTGATGTGCAAAGCTTTGCTAATTTGCCAATTCCTATGGAGTTAAGAAACCCAGTGACAGCTTTGATGAAAAAACAAGGCTATGGTCAAGGTTATGAGATGTATCCTCAAAAAAAGAGTTTGTTACCAGAAAAACTTAAAAAGAAAAAATATTTTCCAGAAAAAATCTAACTCATTTTTTGCAAAGTAATGGTTAATAACTCTCTGAGTTGTTGCTCTTGGCCATTAGCCAAATGTGGAGGAGGAAGTAGGTCTAGAATTTTCTCTAGTTCTTCTTCATTGGTAGAAATAAATTGAGCTTGGTCAGAGTGACAATGTTCTAATTTTTCTTTGAAAGAGGTTGGTATACGATTCATTTTTAGTAATTGGCTAAGTTGGTTTGGTTCGAGTTTAAGGTCGGTTCTTTTCATATTTTATTAGTAATACTATAACTCAATTAGTATTTCTTGCCGAATTTCTTGATTCAGCGTACAATACCAGAGTTCAAGCACCCATAGTTTAAGGGATAGAACAATGGTTTGCGGAACCATTAATCCAGGTTCGAGTCCTGGTGGGTGCACAAACAAATAAAACAGACTAAAGTCTGTTTTTTTTGTTTTATGCATTTGTTCAAAGGGAAAAGATTGCGCTACATAAGTTAGTATGCAGTGCGTGGTTCACCGCCTAGTCTACGAAGTGAAGCTGTGTCATCGGCGAGTGCAATAGTATGCGTCTAATATACTCGCTAAGAAAACAAAGTTTTTATAGCAAGTACTTTGTGGAGTAATCCTCAACAAGGGGAATCCTGGAGTCCTGGTTTTAAATCTGCTAGACTGGAATAATAATGAAGTTGGATCAACATTTTTTTCAAACTGGTTTAACGACCGAAGAAGCTAAAAAAATTCTTAAAAAAGTTGGTCCAAATGAGCTAGCTCATAAAAAAGAATATAGTTTACTCAAGATTTTCATTTCTCAACTGACTTCTCCTTTGATCTATATCTTATTTTTTGCTGGGCTAGTTACAGTGCTGATGCATGAATATTTTGATGCACTAGTAATCATGTTAGTAGTGATTTTGAATACTTCCTTGGGTTTTTTCCAGGAAAAGAAGGCGGCCAAATCACTTGAAGCTTTGAAGTCTTTTTTGAAGCCCAAGGCAATGGTGATTCGTGATGGTGAGAAAAAGATCATTCCTTTAGGAGAAGTGGTTCCTGGTGATATTTGTTTGGTTTCAGCTGGGCAGAGTATTCCAGCTGATGGTGTAATTGTTATAGCAGAAAACTTAAAAGTTTCTGAGTCGATTTTGACTGGAGAAAGTCGTCCAGTCAAAAAATTGGTTGATGAAAAAAAATTCGAAGAGTTGGAAAAGATTAAAGTAGCAGGTCCTCAAAGTGATCAAGCAGAAAAATTTGTTTATATGGGGACAACTGTTATGTCTGGGGTGGGTCGGATGTTAGTTATTAAAACTGGTTTTGAGACCGAGGTGGGTAAAATTGCTCATACTTTGGAAACTTTGGAAGAAAAACCAACTCCATTACAAATTAAACTAGCAGGCTTATCAAAAATTTTATCGATTATTGTTGGTTTTGGTTCTTTGCTAATCCTAGCTTTTGGTTGGTGGCGAGGCAATCACTTTTTGGAAATGCTAGAAACAGCGGTTGCAGTGGCTGTTTCGGCTATACCTGAAGGTTTGGTGGTGAGTTTAACGGTTGTTTTATCTTTAGGCATGCAAAAAATCTTTAAGCAAAAAGCTTTAGTAAGAAAACTAATTTCTGCAGAGACCTTGGGCAGTGTGACAGTCATTTGTTGTGATAAAACCGGAACTTTGACCGAAGGAGTTTTAACTGTTGCAGAGACAGTTGGTAATAAAGAAATTTTACTCAAAGCAGCAGTGTTAGTTAATGATGAGGTTGATGAAGTGGGTGATGCTTTGGTATCTTGGGCCAAGGAAGAACTGAAAAAAGGTGAGGTTTGGTCGAGAATTAATTCTGTAGAAGAATTAAAGAAACAATGCAAGAGAATAGAAAATATCCCTTTTTCTTCAGAAAAAAAATATGCAGCGAGTCTAATCGAAAAAGATAAAAAATTTCATGCTTTAATCATTGGAGCTCCAGAATTAATTCTTTCCAAAAGTAATTTATCAAAAGCAGATCAAAAAAAGGAATTAGCAACAATAAAAAAACTTGGAGTTGAAGGTTATCGAATGGTAGCAGTCGGCCACAGGATTTTTTCTAAAAAAGTTAAATTAGCTGAGGTTGAAAAATTTGTTTGGCAAGGGATTTTTGCTTTTGAAGATAAGGTCCGTCCTGGAGTTAAAGAAGCTCTAGCACTAGTCAAAAAGGCAGGGGTTGGGGTGAAAGTGATTACTGGTGATTATGCAGAGACAGCAGCTACTGTTTTGAAAAAACTTGGTTTTACGGCTGAAGAACTAACTGAAGATCATGTAATGACTGGAGAAGAGTTGAAGAAGTTATCGATTAAAGAAATCGAGAAAAAACTACCAGAAATTTTACTCTTTGCGAGGACAACTCCTGATCAAAAACTAAAAATTGTTCAAGCTTTACAAGACATGAATGAAGTAGTGGCTATGACTGGTGATGGTGTTAATGACTCTCCAGCTCTCAAAGCGGCTGAAATTGGAGTGGTGGTTAATGAGGCTAGTGATGTATCCAAAGAAACTGCTGATATGGTGCTTTTGGATAGCAATTTTAAATCGATTGTAATGGCAATTAAAGAAGGCAGAATTATTATTGAGACGATGAAAAAAATCGTGACTTATCTATTAACTGATGTTTTTGCTGGTTTATTTATAGTGGGTGGAAGTTTAATTCTGGGTTGGCCATTACCGATTACGGCGGTTCAGATTTTATGGATCAACTTAGTTGAGGATGGTTTGCCGGGAATTTCTTTGGCTTTCGAAGAAAGTGACGATGATGTCATGAATGATAAACCAAGGAGACAGGATTCCTCTATTTTTGATGCTGAGATGAAAGCCTTGATTATTATTATTGGGCTAGTTCATTTTTTAACTTTAGGTTTATATTACTTTTTAAGATTAATCGAGATGCCCTTGGTAGAAATAAGAACGATTATTTTTGTAGTAATGGCGACTGATTCTTTACTTTACTTATTTTCAGTCAAAAGTTTACGAAAAAATATTTGGCAGGAAAAGTTATTTAGTAATAAATTAATGAATTGGGCAGTTCTAAGTAGTTTCATTATTATGTTTGCCAGTGTTTATTGGTCTCCTTTACAAAGATTTTTAGATACAGTGAGTTTACACCCTTTAGTAATGGCGGCTTTAGTTTTATTAGGTTTCTTGCAACTAGGTTTAGTTGAGTTGATTAAGTGGTGGTTCATTGAACAAAGAAGAGAAATTTTGTCAACCAAACAAGGTAATTGAGGTATAATCTCCATCATAGTAAGGAAGGGTCGCATAGTGGTCTATTGCACTGGTTTCGAAAGCCGGCGCCCGCAAGGGCTTCGTGGGTTCAAATCCCACCCCTTCCGCCAGATAATAAAATTGGCTTTTGCCAATTTTTTTTGCTATTGCAAAATCTGTCACCTAATAAATAGATTTATGTCATTGTTAAAGCAACTATCTCCCAATTTTTATCTTTGATGAGACTGTTTTTTTGATTTGGTTATGTTTTGGAATACGTGGTACAAAAACTGCAAATACTGTAGCAATAGCACCTAAAAAATGATAGTCAAAACCGAGTGCCATACCAATGGCTCCTGCGAACCACACACTTGATGCTGTAGTTAAATTTCTAACTTTAGTCCCATCCTCTTTTAAAATTAATCCTGCACCCAAAAAACCAATCCCTGAAACAATTTGTGCTGCAATTCTTGATTTTGAAGCTGGATCAACAAGTGAGGACATAAAAGTAAAAAGTGTTGCTCCACAAATAACCATGATATGGGTACTAATGCCAGCATCTTTTCCTCTGCTTTCTCTTTCTGCTCCAATAATATATCCAAAAGTTGTAGCTAATAAAATATCAATAAGAAATTTTCCTTCTGTTGCTGCAAAAAAAACAGATATTAATTCTAATATGTTCATATGCAGGGGATCTTATCTTATTGATGATTTTTTTACTAGAGCTTACAAGAATATCAAAAAAATATTTAAACAGATATAATTATAAGTAGGATTGAAAATCAGATGTTTTACTTGATTTTTTAAAATATTGAAGGTTGATTTAAGTAAACTATTAATTTTAATAATTAGTTATAAACTATTTTGAAAAAATTAATTAAAATAATTATCGATAGCTTAGTTGATATAGATTTTTTTTACTTTCTTTTTAATAAATCTATATGGAGAGCAGCAAACTACATTCATGAGACAAGAAAAAAGGTTAAATTACCAGATGAATCTCATGAAAACAAAGTGGTTAGACTAGCTATTTCAAAATTATTTCCTGATTTAATAGTCAAAAATGGTCCTTTTAAAGGGATGCAATATACAGAACCTAAATCAATAGGGAGCGAATTTTTTCCTAAGTTACTTGGATCTTACGAAAAAGAACTTCACTCACTGATAAAAAAAATTTGTAGTACAAAATATGAGCAGATAATTAATATTGGCAGTGCTGAAGGTTAATACGCAATTGGTTTGGCCTTAAAAATACCAAACTCCAAAATATATGCATATGATATTGATGTTGAAGCAAGAAAATTGTGCAAAAAAATGGCAAAAGTTAATCAAGTTGATAAGCAAGTGATTGTAAGAAAAATTTTATTAAGTGAAAAGAGACCAACTATAATGGAGTGGTACTTCATGACTTCTCTAACCTAATTATAGTGCTGTTTTGTTTCTAAATTGACTCTAACTCTAATACAAGAAAATTTTCAATCTATCACTTATAATATCCTTTAGATGACTACCCCAAAATTCTCAGATAACTCTCTTGTTGTATATCAGGATGGTATTTATAGAGTTTTGGATTTGGCTACTGATGGTCCTGGTTACCACTACAAATTGCTTTTGGTCGCTTATCAGAGAGATATGGAGCCAGCTGAATTTCATCAGGAAACCATCACCCCTCAACAGATCAATGTTGAAGAATCTTTGTTGAGTGAATTTAAAGATAAAGCTCCTAGATTCAAGTTTGGTGAAGGGGTAAGACTAAATGGGGAAATAAACTGTCTTGTTAAGTTTGTAGAATATAAAAATTATAAATATTACTATGTAGTTAGAGAGAAGGTTCATTGGAGTAGTGAACTTCAGGATGGTTGGGAAGTTGAAGAAAGTTATTTACAAAAATGGTGAAGATATTTTTTAGAATTAATGAAAATGAGAGAAACTTGGTCAAATAGTAGCGCAGATAGTTTGAGTCATACAGAAATGTATATTGCTCAATTTGGGCATGTTTATGAAAACATTGGTTTAAAAACAACTGATTTTAGAGGAACAGTTTTGACGGCTGGAGTGGGTGGAATGTTTCCAGAAAGATTTTTTATTTGTTCTCCAGGATCTAAATATAGGCACCTTTATCCAGGTGTAGATAAATTAGTGTTATGTGATGAGAACTATTATCCAAGATTTAAGGTTCTTGATGAAGAAATTAACCATCAAATCTTATATGAAGAGGGAGAACAAGAAATAGCTCTTGGTAGAGTTGTTTCGCTCCAGGATTCTATTTGGAGAATTTTACAATTTACTGATTTGAGTTATGATGCTCTTACTTTTTGTCGAATTCCAGACTTACCAGACCAGTTGGGTTATGAAAATTTACTATTACTAGTCAGTAAATTGAACGCTGGTGGGTTGGCTTTGCTTTCTGGTTCATTTAAATATCAGGGGATTGATTTAAACCAAATAGTCAAAACTTTAAATTCAATCAAAGGAATTAATGCTACTTTAAAGCAACTAACAGATGGTGGTGACTTGTGTAATGTTGGTTATGGTGGCCACTATGGAGTGGTTATTAGAAAAGGTTAATTTTTAGTAGATTTAAGATTTATGGCTCCAATTCAACCAGTTGGTTGGTGGTATTACCTAACTAACCAAACCACTTTTCCACCAGTTAATTTGGCTCATTTTTTTTATCTTTCATGGGAAGATGCTCTTTGGGATTTACTTAAATATTTTGGTTGTCAAGCCGGTTCAATAATTTTAGTGCCTGATTTTTATTGTGATGATGTAGTAAAAAACATGAGCGCTCATGGTTTAATTGTTAAAACTTATCCTGTTGATCGAGGTTTTCAAACTTCGGTAAAAATTTTTAAACAATATCTAAAAAAATACCAACCAGATTTAGTGGTAATTTTTCACGCAGTTGGTATTACAAATAAACTTTTGAATAAGGCAGAAAAATGGCTTGATGTTTTACCTAAAAATAGTTTGTTAATTGAAGACTCAGTCCATCGTGTTATTGATTCAAATAAAATTTCTTTAATTACTGAGCGTCATGTAATAATTGATAGTTTGAGGAAAGTAGTTCCCCTTCAAGGTAGCAATCTCTATGGTCCAAAGAGTTTATTATCAGCATTAAAACCAACTCCTATTAATCAGACATTAATTTATAGGTTAAAAGTTCTATGGTGGTGGATTTTATTTCAATGTTGTTTATTAATGGTTTTAGTTTTACCTTTTCAAAAATGGCAGCAGTGGTGGAACAAGTTGACTGAACTGACAATGCTGGTTGGCTACGACCATATTGGAGATAGTCAGCTGGCTGGTAGCGGTTTTAATTTTTTTAAAAATCTAAGTTTTAAAATTAACCATCAACATATTTTTGTTACCAAGGTCAACCAAGTTGAACTTTACCAAAAGCTATTAGAACCACTTTGGCAGTCTAAACAATTTTTTAGAATTAATTTTGCTCAAAGAGATTATGGAAAACTGAGAGCTTTTCCTGTTGGTTTATTTCTTGATGATGCTGTAGAAATTTTAAACAAGTTGAGATCAAATGGTTTGATGGTTCGATTTGAATTAGATAATTTTGGTTGGACTAAAAGACAAAAAGTTATTTATTTGCCACTAGGTCCTCATCTAAAAGAAAAAGATATTTTTAAAATCTCCCAAATATTTTTAACAGTTGTTTTTAATAAAAAATTTTAGCTTGATAATTTAAGTTTTTTAGCTGCTTGCAAAAAGTACATTAGTATCTATATACTCAAACCCTGGTTATGTTTTTATTTATTTTGACCAGAAAAATTTTTTAAGTGTTACTTCCGCCTATTAGGCGGATTTTTTTTGGCAAAAAATTAATTTAGAAAGGATTCGCTGATGGTATTGGCAGCAGAAAAAGAACAAAAGAGAAAAACTCATTATGAAAAAAGAAGAGAATTAATTGAGCTCCAACAACAACTAATTATGGATATTCAGCCCACGATGGATCTGGAGTATCGGGTTGAAGGAGATGAACCATTGTTAGTACTTTTAATTGGAGATTTACATATTGGTCATGCCGCGACTGATTATGAAGAGCTAAAAAAACTTCGCGATTTTTTGTTGGAAGATGATGAGATTATTGTTGGCTATGATGAGGCTGGGGAACCAATCGTTTTTGATACTAGTAATGTTAAAATTGTTTTTTTGGGAGATGAAATCGAGGGTGTTAAGAGTAAATATTTAACCACTAATATGACTGGTTTAAATATGCACCTTCAGGAACAACTTAATTATTTTCGTGATGAAATTTTAAGGCCACTAGCTGATGCAGGCAAAGTGATTGGTATGGTTAGTCATTATTGGGGCCATCCTGGTTGGGCTCATGAGTCTACTACGATTGATCCCTGGGCTATATTGGCTGAAGCTTGTAATGTTGACACTATTTTGAATGGTGGTCAAGTGACTTTTATATTTGCTGATGGTCAGGAGTCAGTTTTAGAAACAAGGCATAATCCCACCAGCAAAAGCAAATATGATGCTTTGCATGGAAATAGAGAAGAATTACTTAAAAAATCTGAAGCTAATAGACCAGAGGGAGCAGCTTCTGCTCACATTCATCAGTTAGCTGTGGGCAAAGAACATCATGCTGGTTCATCTTTCCCGATTTATATGGTTTCTTCTGGAACAATTAAATCAGTTAATAAGAGTTTACCAGTTGATCAGTTCGGAGTGAGATTGGGTAGACCTTATACAACTGGTAAAGGAATGACTAGTGTCCTGATGACTAGACCAGTAGGTAAATATAAAAAACGTTCAAAAGAAGTAGTTCATACTCCATTACCAACTTTGAGACATGCAGATTTAGCTCAGAAAGGTTTGGGTTTATTAAACAGTACTGAAAAGCAAGGCATGACTGCCGAGCTGAGAGAGTTAGTTTTGGCTGAGTTTGGAACTGAACCAACTATTGAGTGGGATGTTTTTTCATCAGCCGAAACACCTGAAGAAATGGAAAGTCTACCCAATAAAAAAGCCTTGAAGAGACTTGAAGAAAAAGGTCATAACGGTGATGACTTGAAGAGAGAGCCCGTTTATTCTCACCTCAAATTTAACATTGAAACAGAATTACCAATTTTATTACAACTTATTTCTAATGTTAGGCTTGGTAGCAACGAACAAACAGATGGTTTTAATAGAGCGAATAAATTTCAACGTGATTTTGTGATTAACAATCCTCACGCTGTGGTTATCTATTTAAGAAACTTGATTGATAGTACGGTTGGAAAACTAGCCAATCGCAGAGAAGTTTTAGATAAGACAGCAAGATTTATTTCAAGATCAGAGGATAAGGGCTTGGCATTATTATTGGATGCTAATTTAAGGGATGAAAACTGGAAAAATGGAGATGATCCAATTGCTCCAGGAAGTTACTTAGCTCGTCACGCTGATATTCCACTCATTCACCATTTATCTACAATTGAGTTGGCAGTTGGGCCAGAAGCTGCTTTACCTTATACTTTGGCGGTTTTAGATAAACTTGGTAATCATGGTTCGTTTTCCAAGCCGACCTTTGGTTTGAAAAGAAATTATGATCTTTATATGCATGACAAACCAGGTATTGTGGTTGGTGGGCATATGCAGAATGCTGGTACGCAGATGTTTCATGATCCATTTAACGATGAAACTGAATACCCAGTTTTAGTAGCTCCTGGTTGGTGGGCAGGTAATGTTGATACCATGGGTAAAGGGAATGTTAGTTCAGGAGCAGATCCTGGGCAGGGAGTGATTTTGTTTCCTCAGGAAAGTAACAGTGACTATTTAGCATATCCAACAGCCAATAAAGAAGAAAGCAATCTTTTATTTGATGCTTTTTTGTTACTGGTCGGTTTGGAAAAACTAGGTATGCTTGAAAAAGTAAAAGGAGAATAATTAATGAAAAAACTTCATTTGGTAGAACATCCGTTTGTAGTAGACTCACTTAGCCATTTAAGAGATCAACGAACTTCTTTAGAAAAATTCAGAGAGTATTCTGATCGAATTTGTAGTTTCTTGTTTGCTGAAGCTGTAGCTGGTTTGACTTTTAGAAAAGAACAAATTTCTACACCATTAGCAAAAATTAATGTTGCCAAAATCAATGATGAAATTATTATTATTCCGGTGCTTAGGTCTGGAATAGCAATGTTATTTGGTGCCATGAAACTTTTACCTAGGATTAAGGTTGGTTTTGTTGGAATGGAAAGAAATGAAGAAACAGCTGTTGCTAGAGAATATTATTGGAAGTTGCCCAAAATAACTTCTAATTCAGTCGTGATTATTACCGATCCGATGTTAGCCACAGGTGGCTCAATTGCTCATTTGATTAATAAGGTTATTAAAGAGAAACCAAAAGCAATTAGAATCGTAAGTGTAGTGGCTGCTCCAGAAGGCATTGATCGTTTGAAAAAAGAATTTCCCAGACTGGATTTAGAGATTTTTGTGGCTGCGGTTGATGAGCAATTGAATAATAAAAAATACATTGTTCCAGGTCTAGGTGACTATGGAGATCGTTATTTTGGTACCTAATTGTTTTTAAGCTTGGCTTAGTACTGCAGTTGCCACTTTTTCTGCAAGTTTTTCGGTGAAGACACTTGGAATAATTTGGTCTGCACTTGGATTTTTTATCAGTTTGGCAATTTCATCAGAAGCGGCTTGTTTCATTTCGTAAGTAATCTTGGTAAGTTTACCTTGAACAACAGCTTTAAATATTCCAGGGAAAGCTAAGACATTATTAATTTGATTAGCAAAATCACTTCTGCCTGTTGCGATAATAAAAGCGCCAGCCTTTAACGCTTCTGCTGGCATTATCTCTGGAGTTGGATTGGCCAAAGCAAAAACTATTGGTTTATCATTCATATTTTTAATAGTTGTGGTTGAAATTGATCCAGGACCAGAAACACCAATCACTACATCAAAACCTTTAAGAGCTTGTTCTGGTGAACCAGCCCTTTTTTCTTTATTAGACAAACCAGCGACAGCTTGTTTATAGATGTTTTGTTTGTTTCTTCCTACAACTAAAGCTCCTAGACGGTCAAAAACGATTACATCTGCAACTGGTTTGGCAGCTTTAACTTGTGAACAAGAGTCAGAGTTACAGTTTAGTCCCAAGATCATTCTGGCAATGGCCAAACCAGCCGAGCCAGCCCCGATAATACCCACTTTCAATGATTCATATGGTTTGTTAACTACTTTAGCAGCATTGAGTAGGGCTGCTCTTACCACAATGGCTGTTCCATGCTGGTCGTCATGAAAAACTGGAATCCCGATATCTTGGAGTGATTCTTCAACCTGGAAACAAGCTGGAGCTGCAATATCTTCAAGATTGATACCAGCGAAAGTAGGAGCGACTTGTTTAACAAACCTAATGATTTCTCTTGGGTCTTGGGTGTTAATTACCAATGGAAAAGCATCAACTTCACCAAATTGTTTGATTAGTAAAGCCTTGCCTTCCATTACTGGTAAGGCAGCTTCTGCGCCAATGTTTCCTAAGCCCAAAACAGCAGAGCCATCTGAGATGACAGCAACGGTTCTACCTTTGAGGGTATAGTCATAGGCTAGTTTTTTGTCTTTGGCAATAACTCGGCAGGGCTCTGCTACTCCAGGAGTATAAGCTAAAGATAAGTTTTGTTTGTCGGTTAATTTACCGACTATACTGTCAGTTTTTAGTTTACCAATGTGTTGTTTGTGGTAAGTAAGTGATTCCTGGTAGATGTTTTTCATATTTTAAAGAGATATATTTATATTAAGAATCATGATTATAAACTCAATAAAAAATAATTTGTCAATTGTTTTGGCCAAAGAAAATGATTGGTCAAAAATTCAGGAGTTAAATAACTTTGTATTTTTAAATGATGCACCCCATGACAGTGACATTGATTTAAATTGGCCTTTTTCCAAAAAAGGAGTTACTTATTATAAAAAATTGGCAGCTGGTAGCTATGGGGTATGTTACTTAGCCAAGATTAAAGAATTAGTAGTTGGCTATATCGCTTTAGCTGAAAAAGATTTCGGTTATCGTCATAGTCTTTATTTAGAAATAGAGAATATTGGAGTTCATCCAGAATATCGATCCAAAGGAATTGGTCAGTTATTAATTAATCAAGCAACCAAATGTGCCAAAGTTAAAAAAATCAAAAAACTTTACGTAGCTGCCTATTGGAAAAATAAAAAAGCAATCAGTTTTTATAAAAGAAATGGTTTTTCAGAAATTGGTTTAGAGTTGGAAAGAATTCTCTAAATGTTTTTCTAGTAGCTAATTTATAATTATAGGTTATAATGGTGTTTCTGACTGAACGGCAGTTCTTAGATTTTTAAAAGACACTAAGCATTTTGTCCGGTTTTATTTGAAAGAGTCTGTAGGATTAAGTCAGCTACAGTGACTCAAAAAAGAGGACAATATGTTTACCTCTCAAGATAGTACTAATCAAGCACAGGATCCAAGCAAACTTTACGTTGGCAATCTTGTATATTCTTTGACAGAAGAAGAGCTTAGCGATATGTTTGGTCAATATGGCCAAGTTGAGGAATGTAAATTAATTACAGACTTCAGAACAGGTCGTTCCAAAGGTTTCGCCTTTGTTAAGTTCGCTTCAGCAGAAGATGCAGCCAAAGCTATGGAACAGCTTAATGACCAGGATGTTCAAGGTCGTAAGTTGTTTATTAAGATCGCTCAACCTCCAAAGCCTAGAGAAGATCGTGGCGACAGAGGTGGTTTCCGTGGTGGGGACCGTCGTGGTGGTTTCGGTGGCAGATCAGGTGGTTTTGATAGATCTAGAAGAGATCGCTAATTAAATTAGCTAATCATTGAAACTAAAAAACCCCTGGCTTTTTGCCAGGGGTTTTTGTCTATTTATTTTCTAAAAACTTTAAATACAATAATAACTCATTAGTAACTGTGTGGGCATTGAGGTAAAGCCCATCGATGCAAGAAAAATCAACATTAAAAAATCAAAAAACTCTCCTTATTGTCAATACTGGTTCACTTAAAAAACGTTTTATTCTCCAAAGAATTGCCAAGATTCCCAATCTAAAAAAAGTTGTGGTTAATGCTCAAAAAAACTGGGCAGAGAACTATGTTGATGACTGGATTTTGGTTGATACCACCAATCATGATGCTACGATTAGAGCTATCACCGAATATGCCAAGAAAAACCAAGTTGATGGAGTAGTCACTTTTTGGGAAGATGATGTCTTGTTGACCGCCAAATTAAGTGAAATCTTAAAAAAACCAGGAATTTCTTGGAAGGTTGCCTCTAAAGCCAGAAATAAATTTGCTTTCCGTGAGTTTTGTAGAAAACACAATTTGCCTGCTCCAAATTATTCTTTGGTTAAATCAGATGACGAGTTAAAAGAGATCTTAAAAACTTTAAAATTACCTGTTGTTTTTAAGCCAACTTTTGGTTCCAGTAGTGCGTTTGTGATTAAGGCAGAAGATCAAGAAGAGGCTTTTGAAGTTTATGAGTTTTTGAAAAGAAATATTAACACTCAAGTTGAATCAGCTTTAACTGATGGTTTGGAAGTGATGATCGAAGAATATATTGATGGAGATGAAGTTGACATCGATATCTTACTGCAGAATGGAAAAATTAAATATTGGTCAATTACTGATAACTATAAAACTGAAGAACCATATTTTATGGAAAGTGGAATGGCTATTCCTTCGGCTTTACCAGAAGAAGATCAAAAAGAGTTGGTCGATATGGCAGAATCAGTTTTGGAACATTTGGGGATTACCAATGGTTGTATTCATTTTGAAGCTAAGCAAACTTCGACTGGTCCAGTTCCTATTGAAGTTAATCTAAGAATGGGTGGTGATGAAGTTTATTCTTTTTCCAAACAAGCTTGGAAAGTTGACTTAATTGAGTATGCAGTCAAGATTGCGTTGGGAGAGTATTTTCCAAGAATTGATAAGCCAGAAGAACCAGCGGTTTATTTAACTGGAACCTCTTTTATTCCAGAAAATTCTGGAGTAATTTCAAGTCTCGATATTCCTGAAAAATTTTCGGCTAAAGACCAAGTAGATGAGTTTGAGTTCTATAAAGAAGTTGGAGATACTGTTTTTGTTCCTCCGGCTGCTTATGAATTTTTGGGTTGGATTACTACTAAAGGAGAAAATCCTAATGATTCTAGGGAAAATCTGGAAAAAGTTTTAGAAAAAATTAATTATGAAATTATTCCTTTCTCTGAGGTTTCTGCTGTAGGGAAAACCAAGAGAGCTAATCGTTTTTCTGTGGCTAAGTTTGATCAAAGAATTATGGCTGGTCAAGCTAGAATCGAAAAAATTAGACGAGTTAAACTTTCAGAGCAAAGAAAACTTCATCTGGCAATTGCTTGCAATACTTTTTCTGGAGCTGATGGTGCAATAGAAGCAGAGTTGACTTCAGTAGGCAATAAAATTCGAAACACCTTGGAAACAAGAGGTTATAAAACTTCATTTATTGACTTTAACGATTTAAAAACTGCCTCTAACATGATGCAGTCACAAAAAATTGATTTGATATTTAATGTGGCTGAGAGAATTAACGGCTCTAGCTTGTTAGAGCCTCATGTAGCTTCGTTTTTTGATGCTTATCAAATTCCATATACCGGTTCTAATCCATTTACTTTGAGTTTGGCGATTGACAAAATTAAAGTAAAAAAACTACTCACTTATCACCAAATTCCGACGGCTAAGTGGGATTATGCTTTTACTTTGCAAGACGAAATTAGAGATGATTTAGTTTTTCCTTTAATCGTGAAACCAGCTACTACTGATAACTCAATTGGGATTAACCAAGATTCAGTCGTAAGAAATCAACAAGAATTGAAACGTCAAATTAAATATGTTCTAGAAGAATTAAGATCCCCAGCTTTGATAGAAGAATATTTACCAGGAGATGAGTATGATGTTTCTATTATTGGCAATGGTGATGAATTGAGAGTCCTGCCTCTATCTAGAACCCAATTTAATAAAATGCCAAAAGGAATGTGGAATATTTATTCTTTCGATTCTAAGTTTGGTAACCATAGTGATTTTAAAAACTTTATTACAGAGGAGAGACCACCTAAAGGAGTAAGTAAAAAATTGATTTCTTTAATTACAGAAATGGCCATGGATACTTACTCTATCCTTGACTGTCATGATTATGGCAGAGTGGAAATAAAACTAGATGAACAGGGTAATCCTCACGTGTTGGAGCTTAATCCTAATCCTTCAATCAACGAACCAGATTGTCTGCCTTCAGTGGCCAAACTAACAGGGATGGATTATGGTGACTTCTTGGAAGAGATTATTTCTTTGGCGATTAAGCGCTACCAAAATTCTCCACCTTACTATCATTTACAACCTCAACTAAGGTAAAAAAATAGTTAGTTGGAGATTTGCTAGCTTGGTTTACAATAGGGTTATGAAGATTAATAGCTTGCACAACTTTATTATTACTTATTTGTTACTATTGGCTGTTTTTGGCTTAATAGATGGAATCTGGCTGGGTGTGGTGGCCAAAAATTTTTATTTTGCAGAATTGGGGGATTTATTGAGAGATGACTTTTTATTATTTCCTGGGTTGATATTTTATGCCCTTCATCCTCTAATGTTATGGTTTTGGGGTTTTGCTAAAGCCAAATCTTTAAGAGAGTTACTACTCAATACAGCCTTGTATGGTTTTGGGGCTTATGCTACCTATGATTTAAGTAATTGGGCAACCTTGAAAAATTGGTCACAACAAGTAGTAATTGTTGATATTATTTGGGGTACCGTTGCCAGCATGTTGGTAGCTGGGATTGTTTGGTTTTTAGTTAATAAAAAAATGGTGATTACTAGTGAAACTCACACCTAAAGTTTATTCTGTTAATGATTATTTAGATTTACTCAACGAGCAGTTGGCTAACATTGAGATGGTTATTCAAGGAGAAATAACCTCAGTGAGTTTTAGAAAGCATGCTTATTTTTCTTTGAGTGATGGAAAAAATAAGGAACAGGCTGTTTTATCTTGTGCTTTATGGCAGTTTAGGTTACAACAGTTGCCATTTGTTTTGGAAGAAGGGCTTGAAGTCCAAGTTTTTGGTAAGACTAATATTTACAAACCATCTGGTAGATTAACTTTTGTTGTTGAACATATTGTGCCAGTGGGAGAAGGAGCTCTACAAAAAGCATTTGAGGTTTTGAAGCAAAAATTGGCTGACAAGGGCTATTTTACTGAAGATAGAAAAAGAACCTTATCAGAATTTCCAATTAAAATTGGTTTACTAACTTCTGCAACTGGTGATGCACTTCGTGATTTAAAAAAACACTTGGGTAATTTTGGTTTTCAAGTTTTTCATCGGGATATTAAGGTTGAGGGAATTTATGCGATTGATTCAATTGTAGCTGGTATTCGCTGGTTTAATGAACATCCCAACATTGTTGAGGGTGGTTTGGATGTTTTGGTTTTGACTAGAGGAGGTGGTAGTTTGGAAAGCTTGCAAGCTTTTAATTCTGAAGAAGTTGCCCAAGCAGTTTTTGCCTCAAAAATTCCAGTTTTATCAGCGGTGGGGCATGAGAGGGATGTCTCAATTACTGATTTAGTAGCAGATGTCAGGGCCTCTACGCCCACCGATGCTGGTAGAATTCTCTCTGAACATTGGCGAGAAGCTGAACAAAAAATTGATTATTTTTCTCAACATCTGACTCAAGCAATGGAAAAACTAATTAAACAAGCAGATCAGTATTTAAATTATAACTGGGGCCAAATCACAAATAAATTTTTTTCGAAACTTGAGTATTTTTTTACTAGAGTTGATTATTTTTCTCAATCAATTTTTAGTAATGGTAAAAAAAACATTTTTTATTTTAAGGATAAATTGAGTCTTTTAGAGAAACAATTAATGGCTAACGATCCTCAGCTAAAATTAAAGCAAGGTTATAGTTTGGTAAAAAATAACCAAGGGAAAATTATTAAATCAGTTGAACAAATATTAGTAGATCAAGATTTAACCATTACGGTGGCTGATGGCCAGTTTGGAGCTACCGTTGTGAAAGGAAAACATGACAACTAAAAAACTTTCGATGAACGAAGCGATGAAGGAGTTAGAAAGAATCAATAATTGGTTTCAAAATGAAGATCTTGATTTGGATGAAGGCCTAGAGAAACTTCAACAAGCTCAAAAACTAACTCAACAAATCAAAACTAGACTAAATGAGGTTGAAAACAAATTTATTGCTCTTAAAGAAGAGTTTGAACCAGCATCAGAGTAATTTTTTACTTATAATCAAAGAGAGAATTGGTTTCCACTGGTCCGACACTATTGATAAAGTTTTGTTCAAAGTCATCAATTTCTCGGTCACCGTTATCGTAAACAAAGATAACGAGAACTACATCGTCGACTTTTCTAAAATACTCAAGTCCAACTTCATCTCTGGGGATGTAAAACATCTCATCATTAACTTTTGTGTAATTAGTCTTAGTTTTTTCTGGATCACTAGAAACCTCATTCTCTTCCAAAAAAGTTTCTAGATTGGTTTTTACTTCCCTTCTTTCAATTCCAACAACGAAAGCATACTCGTTAGAAAAGGGAATACCAAAACCATCACCAAAAGAGGCAATATAGTGTTTCCTTACTCCATTAGTAGTTAAATAGTCTTGGATAACATTAGTCCAATCTTTTGGTGCTTGAATGTAAACATCACCTATTTGTCTAATTTCTAGCTCATCTCTGGAGTAAACTCTGAGGCCAGATTTTTTTTGTAAAATATCAGCAATTTGTTTGGTGTTATTAAATTCTTTTTTTAGTTGTAGGTGTTCCCAGAACAGAAAGCTGAAGGCTCCAATCATGATAATAAGTAGAAACTCCCAATTTTCAAAGTTCAGAGTTTTATAGAAATTATAGATATGATTTTTGAAATATTTGGTGATTTGTTCTAGTTTTTTCCAAGCTTGATTTTTTTCTTCAGACATTTTTTTCCTTATCGATTAGTTTGTATGCAGTTTGTTCAGTAAAATACGGTATACTACAAAAGATGTCCCAAGTTCAACAGGTGAAAGATGCTACCGATATTATTCAGGTAATTGGGGAACGAATCAAGTTGCAGAGATCCGGCTCCAGTTATAAAGCACCTTGTCCTTTTCATAGTGAAAAAACTCCATCTTTTTTTGTAAGTGAACAGTTACAACGTTATCGTTGTTTTGGTTGTGGAGAGACTGGCGATGCTCTGGATTTTTTACAAAAATATGAGGCGATGAGTTTTGCTGAAGCTCTTAAATATTTAGCAGACCAGGCCGGAATTCAGTTAGCAGAATTTCAAAAAACTAATGATGATGAGTTGAGAGAACGCTTACTAGCTATCTTGAATTTAGCTAAAGAGTACTACCATTACCTATTAACCATTCATTCTATTGGTGAGCAAGCTAGAAAATACCTTAAAGAGAGAGCTATTTCACAAGAATCAATTCAGTTATTTAATTTGGGTTATTCTATGACTAGTTGGGATGGATTAGTTAAGTATTTGCATCACAAGAAAAAATTTCCTTTAGAAGAAATAGAACAAACAGGTTTAATTATTAAAGGACGCGGTGGCCGTTACTACGATCGTTTTAGAGGGAGAGTAATGTTTCCCCTTAAAGATCATCGGGGTAGAGTGGTTGGTTTCTCTGGTAGATTATTAGATAAAGTAGCCAAAGAGGCTAAGTACATTAACACTCCAGAAACCAAACTTTACCATAAATCTAAAATGTTATTTGGTTACAAAGAGTTGTTAAGCGAGATTAAGAAAAAAGAGGCAGTGATTGTTGTTGAAGGTGAGTTTGATGTAATTTCTTCTTCACAGAACCACGTTAATAATATCGTGGCAATTAAGGGCTCTGCTTTGACTCAAGAACAAGTTAAACTTATTTCTAGAATAGCCAAAAAAATATTGTTATGTTTGGATGCAGATGAGGCTGGCATTAAAGCTACCAAGAGAGCTATTGAGGTAGTGGGTGATACAGATATTGAGTTGAGAGTGATTGACTTGTCTTCATTAGAAGGTGGGGCAAAGGATGTTGACGAGTTGGCTAGATCTACACCCAAAGTATGGCGAGAATTAGAGAACCAAAGTATCTCTGTCTATGAATTTTTATTAAGATTTAGTCTGAGAAAAAATGATCCAGAAAGGCCAGAAGGCAAGCGAGAAATTATTAAAGAGGTTGGTCCAGTTTTTGCGGAGATAACTCATGCAGTTGAAAAGGATTTCTATATTAAAAAATTGGCAGAAACTTTGAAAGTTAAATCAGAACTTATTAAACAAGATTTACAAAAAATTAAGCAAAATTTACCACTAGAGTCAGCAAGAGAACCAATTTCTACTCAGCGAAACCTTCCATCAAGAAGGCAATCATTAGAGAGATATTTGATTTTTCTACTTTTTGAAAGTAATAAATTTTCAGAAAAGATTAAGTTAATCAATGATTTTGCTTGGCAAACTCCAGGTTTGTTTGAATTAATTAAGCATTTTTCCTCAGCAGAGTTTAAAAACAAGCTGGATCTTAAAAAGGCTACTCAAGGGTTGGCTGAAGACTTAAAACAATTAGTTTTTGATGTTGTTTATGATCCCAAATTTATTTCTTTAAAAGAACAGATTGATTTTGAGGTAGAGTGGTTAAATACTTGGCTGATTTTAAGAAATGAAAGTGCTAGAGCATCAATTAAGTTACTCCAAGCAGAAATTAAAGAACTTGATCGAAAAGCAGAAAAAACCGAACAAGAGGAACTTGAGTTTAATAACTTATTAAAAAAAATAGCTCACTATCAACAAATTTTACGTTCAGTTAATACTTGACACAATATACCCCCTAGGGGTATATTTGGAAATATGACAAGTCAAAAAGATCCCATTGTCGCTCAACTAAACCGGATAAACGGCCAAATTGAGGGTATTGCTAGAATGTACCAAGACGAACGTGCTTGTGTAGATATTGTTCGTCAAGTTATAGCTGTTAGAAGTTCATTGGGTAGAGTCGCTAGAGACTTATTAACTTCTGAGGCTAAAAAATGTTCTCGTGGAGAACAGTGGGATACACTTGACGATGTTTTAAAAGAAGTGTTTCGTTATTAATAGCGAAACTTAAATAGGTAATAAGTAGCTTTACCAATTTTTAGGTAAACTTACAGAAAGGATTTCTCTTAAATAGAGAAAATAATAACTATGAGCAATAAAGGTGCAACTTATTTAGATGATCAAAGTTTCAAGACTGCTCTTCAACAAGATAAGCCAGTTTTTGTTGATTTTTTTGCTGAGTGGTGTGGTCCATGTCAAATGGCTGCTCCAGTGATTGATAAATTGGCCGATGAGTATGGAGATAAAATCATGATTACCAAACTCAATGTAGATGAAAATCCAGCTACAGCTCAAGAATATGGTGTGATGAGTATTCCCACAGTTTTAGTTTTTAAGAAAGATGAAGACGAAGTTAAAATTGTTGCCAAACAAATTGGTTTTCCTGGAGAAGCTGGCTACAAAGCTATGATTGATGAAGTTTTAGCAAAATAACAGCGAGTTTATCTTTTTAAGGAAGGTGGGTATGAAAAAAGAAAAGTTAGTCATTGTTGGCTCTGGTCCAGCGGGTTATACCGCAGCAATTTATGCTGCTAGAGCTCAACTCAAGCCAGTTGTTTATACAGGTGTTGAAAGTGGTGGTCAGTTAATGTATACCACTGAACTAGAAAATTTTCCTGGTTTTCCAGATGGTGTTATGGGCCCAAAGTTTATGATGGGACTTAGAGCTCAAGCTTTAAGGTTTGGAGCAGAGATTATTGATACTCATGTAACTGCTTTTGATTTTTCTCAGCGGCCTTTTAAACTTTGGACTCACCTTCCTGATGGTAAAAATATTGATGTTTTTAAAAATGGTTCTCAGGAAGAGATAGTTGCCGTAATTGAAGCAGTAAAACAAACACCTCATGATCTTGAAGCTGAAACAGTCATTCTTAGTACTGGGGCTGCTTCTATTAAGTTGGGTGTTCCTGGGGAAAAAGAATTATTTGGTCGAGGGGTGAGTACCTGTGCAGTTTGTGATGCGGCTTTTTATCGTGATAAAAACGTTTTTGTAATTGGTGGTGGCGATAGTGCGATGGAAGATACTTTGGCTTTGACTAAATTTGCTAACAAAGTGACAGTTGTTCATCGCCGAGATTCTTTTCGAGCGAGTAAAATCATGGCCGATAGAGTTCTAAACAATAAAAAAGTGACTGTCTTGTGGAATTCAAACTTAAAGCAAATTAAAGGTGACAACAAAGTTGAAAAAGTTGTCATTGAGACTAAAGGTAAAGAACAAGATTATTCTGCTGATGGTGTATTTTTAGCGATTGGTCATAAACCAGTTACTCAAGCTTTCCAAGGACAATTAAATTTGGATAGGGCTGGTTATTTAGTTACCAGACAAAGTTTGTCTGCTGCCGGTTTAGAGCAAGCTAGTGAGGCTTTAGATGAAAAACAATTGATTAAATTTCCCACCATGACCTCGGTTGAAGGAGTCTTTGCGGCTGGTGATGTGGTTGATGTGAGATATAAGCAAGCAATTACTGCTGCAGGGATGGGTTGTGAAGCGGCTTTGGATGCCGAGAGGTGGCTAGAAAGTAGAAACTAATAGTATTAGTTTAAAAAAAGGAATTTTTATGAATGATCCTCATCAAAATGCTGTGGCTCAGCTAGAAAAAGTAGCGGCATTATTGGCAAAAGATTATCAAGATAATCAAGAGGTTTTTTCTAAAGTTGTCAGTAAGCTAAAAGAACCAACTAATCTTTATCAAACCGAGTTAGAAATAACTATGGATGATGGTGCTAAAAAAAACTTTACTGCTTTCAGAGCTCAGCATAATAATGCCCGTGGTCCCTATAAAGGTGGTATTCGTTACCATCAAGATGTTTCTGAAGCAGAAGTCAAGGCTTTATCTACTTGGATGACTTGGAAATGTGCAGTGACGGGAATTCCTTATGGTGGTGGTAAAGGTGGGATCATTGTTGATCCCAAGAAACTTTCTATTAGAGAGTTAGAAAAATTAAGTAGAGCTTATGCTCGATTTTTAAGTGACAAAATTGGTCCTTGGGTTGATGTGCCAGCCCCAGATGTAAACACTACTGGTCAAATTATGGCTTGGATGGTTGATGAATACCAACAAAGTTTGACTGAGAAGGGTTTGGTTCAAGAAAACCCATTGGGAACTTTCACTGGTAAGCCTTTAGCTTTGGGAGGATCAGAAGGCAGAGATGAAGCGACTGGTCTTGGTGGAGTAATGGTAATGGATAAATTAGTTGAAAAAATGGGTTATAAAAATAAAAAGGATATAAAAGTTGCAGTTCAAGGGTTTGGTAATGTTGGTTATTGGTTTGTCAAGCATGCTTATGATCGAGGCTACACGGTAGTGGCTGTTTCTGATTCGAAAGGCGGTTTATATCTCAAGGCCGGTTTGAATCCAGAAAAAGTGATGGCTTGTAAAAGAGATAAAGGTTCAGTGCAGTTATGTGGTGGTGAACAAGGACAAATCTTGTCTAATGAACAGATTTTAGAGCTTGAAGTTGATATTTTGGTGCCAGCTGCTCTTGAGAACGTGCTTCATAAGGATAATGCTGATAAGGTAAAAGCCAAAGCTATTATTGAGATGGCTAATGGTCCAGTCACTCCAGAGGCGGATGAGATCTTAAAAGACAAAGAGGTTGTTTTAGTGCCTGATGTTTTAGCCAATTCTGGTGGAGTGACAGTTTCTTATTTTGAATGGGTCCAGAATCTTCAAGGTTACTATTGGTCTCATCAGGAAGTGATTAGCAAGTTACAACCACTAATGGAAACAGCTTTTGCTCAAATGTGGCAAATGAAAGAAACTCATCAAGTTGATGGCAGAATGGCTACTTACATGACGGCAGTCAAGAGAGTAATTGATGCAATGATTTTAAGAGGTGGTTTTTAATTTTTAGCAAAATAAACTAAAAATAGTGTAGTAATTAAAAAAGGCTTCTATCTAAAGAAGCCTTTTTTTTAAAAATCAATTTCTTTGATAAATTTTCTCAATTCTTGTCTAAGTTCAGGGTTATTTTTGGCCATGGTCAAGTTAGCTTTTAGCCAGCCCAAAGGATAACCACAATCTAGATAGGTTCCTTTGGGAGTATAAATAGCGACTGCTTCTTCTTGGGCTAGCATGCTAACGGTATCGGTAATATATAATTCACCGGATTTTTTGTCTATTTCTTGTTTTTCGATTAATTCGAATACTCTTGGAGTTAGAATATACTTACTAATATTTGCTAAATTAGTCGGAGCTGTTCCAGGAGCAGGTTTTTCAATTAAGTTTTTTAAATATTGATAACCATTTTTCTCAAAAGTTTCAGCAATCCCATAGCGGTAGAGTTCAGTCTCTGGTTGTTCAACAAAGGTTGCTAGGGCTTTAGCATTAGTCTTTTCTAAATGGTTAATCATCAGTGAGACTTCAGAGATACCATCGGCATTATAAGGGATATCATCGCCCATTAAGACCACAAACGAGTCTTCATCTTTGAAGTGATCTTGAGCTATTTTTACTGGTGTTGCAGACCCATATGGGTCACTATCTGCTTGCTTAACGAAGTGAAAAATTGCTTTTTCATGAAGTGTTTTGACTTCATCGTAAAGATGAAGTTTATTCATTTTTTCTAAATAAGCTTTCAAACGATTATTTTCTCTGAAGTAGTGCAAAATTTGTTTATTATGTTCATTAATTACAAATACAATTTCGGTAATTCCTGCTTTGACTAAATCATCAACCAAGTAATCGACAACTGGTTTATTTAGAACGGGAATCATTTCTTTTTGAATTGTTTTGGTAAAAGGTAAAAATCTTGTGCCAAAACCAGCAGCAGCAATAAGGGCTTTTTTTATTTTCATAACATTCTTTCTAATAGAGAAATTGTAGGCAAATAGTTACCTATTGTCCAGATAAATTTTTTTATAAGTAAATTACCAAAAAGGAAACTAAACCAAATGAAAAGACTGTAGCCAATAAAGGCAGATCATTTAGTAACACTCTTTCTGGGGATTCTCCTTTGTTTTCTTCATAAACTAGTTGTAAATAGCGCATTACTCCAAAAATCACAAAAGGAAGAGTAAGCATTAAGAGCTTTTGTGACTGAAATGTTCTAGGTAAAAAAGTATAAATATCAGAGAATCTTTGTTGAGCTGGATCTACATAAACAGCTTCATGTTGAAAAGAAAATAAAGCATAAGTTAACCAAGTTGCATTGGCAAACATTGCTGTGTATTGATTGAGTAATTGTTGACTATAGTGTTTTAAGGTTTTTCTGCTGAGTGAAAGTTGGTGGCTAGTTAGCAAGGTTCTTTCGCTTTGTCTTTTGCCGACAGCCAAGAATAATGAAGCAGATACCACAGTTAAAAGAAACCAAACATTCATATGTAATTCAACAATAATTGCTCCAGCATAAACCCTGATCAAAAATCCAGAAGCAATTGAAATAACGTCAAAAATTGCTACATGTTTAAGTCTAGTGGCATAGAGTATTTGCAAAGCTAGATATAGTAAAACCAAAACCCTAAAAAAGAATGGTAATGATAAAGAGAGAAAGAAAACAATCGCTATGCCCAACATCGCCACAAAAGCCGCAATCGGGATTGGTAGTTCTCCTGAAGCAATTGGGCGCTTTTTTTTATAAGGATGTTGACTATCTTCTTCCGCATCAACGATGTCATTAATTAGGTAAATGCTGGAAGTCAGAATACAAAAAATGAAGAAAGCATAGGTAACGGTCCAAAAATAAGCAGGACCTTGTTGAGGCACATAAAACAGAAATCCAGATAGAAAAAGAGCAGCATAGAGAGCAAAATTTTTAAGCCATTGTCTAGGTCGGGCAGACTTCAAAAGTAGATATAGAATTTTGAGTCTCATCACATTGATTTGTAAAGCAAATTTTTACTTTTCACAAGGGTTAGTTTTCTTTTTTTTGTGAATACCATTTAGCCCAAATTAGGAAACTGAACACAAACCCAACTGTTAAAGAAAAAGTTATTATTTTTCCAGTAGTATTCATTAATAAAGATAAGCTTCCAAGTAATAAACTAGCTAACCAGTAAAAAATAGCAATTCTTCTTTTCCCCCAACCAAAAAGATCCATTAATTTATGGTGGAAATGACCTCTGTCACCCCAAAATGGTGATTTTCCAGCCAAAATTCTTCTGGTGATAGTAAAAATTCCATCAGCAGTGGGTAAAGCAATTACCATCAGAGTAGTTGCTAGTTTGGCCCCAGAAAGAATAGCCAAAATACTCAAAAAATAACCAGCCAAAGAGCCAGCTCCATAGCCAGGCATCATTTTTTGTGGATACCAGTTCCAAATTAGTAAACCAAAGTAAGCTCCGGCAACGATGAAACTGAGATAAAGAGTATTAAAAGTAGTAGGATCATCAATAAATCTTAGGGATAGGATGCCAATAAAAACTGCAGAGATGCTAACAAATCCTGGTAGTTGGCCATCAACACCTTTAGACCAGTTAAGAATATTCATATTCCACATCATGAAGAAAATAGTCATCAAACCAGGTAGTGAAAAAATGTTATTTAACCAACTAATTGAAAAAAAACTGAGTTGGGGAACATTCAAAATTCCTTCACCAAATGGGTTGCTAACATAACCGATACTGATACCTGCATTGACAATAATCATGCTTGCTAATAAGCCCGTTCCAAGTCTAATAAATGGGTGGATATCCCAGATATCATCGATTAAACCAACAATAGTTAGAATGGTCGCTCCCAGCAAAATAGCTAGCAAATATGAGTCTAGGTTAAGGAAAAAAAGACTGCCAAGTAGAATTCCACTGAAAACAACCAAACCCCCGCCTCTTGGGACTGGCTGGGAATGGGTTTTTTTGGCGTGTGGAGTTTTACTTGGATCGTCTAACCAATTGTTTTTTTTGTATAAATTAATCACTAAGGGAGCTACTATTGCAGCAATCAAAGTGATTAGTAAAAAAATAATTAGTGTCATGTAATGAGTGTAATAGTTCTAATGATAAGGATACCAGCAATTGCTATTAGACCAGTTGTCACCCAAGCAAATGTTTTATGCATATTTACTTCTACTTGGATAAAAAATTTAATTAGTAAAAAGTTAACTAATAAAACTAACCAAGAAAAAACTGGGTAAAAGAAAAGCCAAGCTTTAGGCATCAACTGTCGTTCTGGTTGTGCTAGTGAGTAAAAAATTGGGATAACTGGTTGCAAAAAAGGGAATGAAATGGCTGCAGTTAAAGTAATTAACAGACACAACACTAGGGCAACTTTGAGTTGTGGGAAAACATACTTTGGCACCAGTCGAGACATGAGTCTATTATACCGTTAATTTGTGTTTTGTCTGAGATAGACACTCATGGTTTCAAACTGAGTGTCATTGGCATAATAATTAGTTTCTAGGTATTTTTCTAAACCAGTGAATTCTTGTTTTTCGTCTTTCATCACCACGATAATTTTTGGTTCTTCTTGTTTCACTTGAGCTAAAGTTCGTTCATAGTCATTGAAATCTTTGATGTGGAAAGAGACAGTAAATCTAGATGTTGGGGTAGTTTGTGATAAAGCATAAAGCATGGGGTTAGTTCCCCAAATAAAGATTCTGTCACTACCGGTTTCAGCAATAATTTTGGCAATAGAATAATTATCTTTAACTAAGCTATTGAAAGAATTATCGTATTCTTCTATAGAAATTTCGTTAGAGATTAATTTGAAAAATTGAGAGTAATATTTACCTGTTTCATAAGGGGCAACTTTCAACACAATCATCGTGTAACCAGTCATAACAATCAGTAACAAGCTCAAAATTATTTCTCTAAATTTATTTTTAATTTTTGTTAAATCTGTTAATAAAGTCACAGCTAATAAAGAGAAGGCAGGAACAACTTGGAGTAAATAATGTGGATAAGGTCTGTTTGATAGTAGAGCAGCAAATAACGTTAGCATGAACCAAGCAGCAATAAACTTAAAGGTTGGTGATAGTTTTTTTCTAGCAAAACTCAAGATTAACACAAAGACAACCATAATTAGGGTTTTACCAGGCAAAGTAAATAAAGTTTGGATAAAGGCTGAAGGAAATTGGGGCTGCCATGAACTGCTATAGCGAATGTTATATAGCAGACCATAATCTAAATAATCTTGCCCAGAACCAATTGCTACGAAGTAGAAGATTGAGGCGATAATAGGAATCAATAAACCAAGCAGCAAGATTAAAGACTTATTCAGGAATTGCCAAAAAGCAGCTATATTATCTTTTAGTTTTCTAGTTTTTTGGGCAAGAAGGTCACTGAAAGCAAACCACCCAATTAGAGCAGCTGCACCAAAATCTAGTAGTCCTGGTACCTTAGTTAGAACACCTAGACCAAGAAAAGCTCCGCTTGTTAGCAATAAACCCAGTTCTTTTTTGGAGGTTTTTTTTAGAGCTTCCTCTGAATTTTTGGCAAAAAAGTTTTGAAAAAGTTTGGTTTTGGATAGGAATGTTAAGCCTGCCATCACAAAACCCATGACAAACAATTCACCATTAGGGATATGGCCTTCAAACCAAGGCAGCGTGGTGAGTAAAACAAAGATTAATGAACTAAAGAATGCTTGTTTTGTATTTTTAAGGAGTTTTTTGGCTAAAAAGTAGAATAATGTAGTTGTAGCAATCATCCAAAAGAAGGTTAAAAGTCTGAAGTAAAATTGGTTTGGCACCATAGCTAAGTAGTAAATAAGTGGTGTTTTATGGTCAATAATTTCAGTATAAAGTTTTAAACCTTGTCTAAGACCAATTCCTAAGGTCAGATAGATGGCTTCATCTCCATACCAATAAGGTTCGAAAAAATTGGGAATTCGTAGGATCAATGTCACAAACCAGAGAATCAATACTTCAAGATTTGTTTCGCATTTTTTGTCAAGTTTTAGGAAAAGTTTTTTCACACTATCCAGTGTACACGAAAAAACAATCATTACTCAATAACTAGATTTAAGATTAAACTTTTTCAGTGACTCGATACTCAATATATTTGCCGAGCATCAATCTAGTATGAGCATCTATGCCTGGCAGAGCAGAGAAGAAAAAACCAACTATGGGCAATAAAATAAATTCTAGTGGTTGAAGCAAATATGAGAGTAGAGATCTTTTTTTATCTGGATGTGGTGGTCTGTTAATCGCATCAAGAACAAAAATTACTACCATTGAAATTAAAGACAAAGTTAGTAAAGTTGAAGTGACTTGGGGGAGCGTTTTACCAATAATAGTTCGGCTAAATTGTTCATTTAAAAGTGGAGGTAATATAGCAGATACTGTAATGGCAAACCAATTAACTGGCCAGAGAAAATGATCTTCAACTACTTTTAAGACTCTAATAAATTTACCCCAAAAAGGAGCGTCACTGAGAACAAATTGCCTAATGATGTAGGCATCATCTGAGACGCCCCAGGCCCAACGTTTAAGTTGTTCATATTGGTTGACCATTGTGTTCCAAAAGCCATTTGATTGAGCAGCATCAGCATAAATTGGTAGAAAAATGGGGTTAACTTGAAAATCACCTTTTTTGGCAAAGTATGATTTAAAGAATAGGCGGTAGTCTTCTGGAATCACATCAGTATCCCAGTATCCAATGTCATGAACATGTTTGAGTGAAGTTGAGTAAGTTGAAAAATTAATTAAGCGATCTTTTCTCATTAAAATATACATTTGAGTAATTGAAAAAATAGAAGCCATGACTCTAACTGGAGAAGGTACTTCCCAAATATTGTTGTAAAAAGCAATACCGCCTTGCCAAATGGTGTTAAATGGCTTTTCGACTGTCAAGAATTCATAAGTTAAGTTAGAAAAGTAGTGATGATGGAATCTTGCATCAGCATCTTCACTAGTGATGGTGACTTGTTCAATTGGAATGCCAACCCCATCAATCAAGAACTTTTTGGCTTCTTTAGCTCCCCAGCAAGTATTAGATGATTTCCCTTTAATTTCACCCTCAATATCTGGATGAAAAGTAGTCCACAAGTGGCCGAATTTTTTGGCAAATTTTTTGAGTAAAACGTCAGCTTTTTCTTTGGCTTCTTTGCCTTCTCTTTCCTCAAATGACAGCATGATATGAAGGTTTTTAGTTGGGTAAGATTGTTGTGAGAGTGAGTTTAGGGTTTTATCTAGAGTTTCGATTGGTTCTTTATAAGTGGGGATAACGATAATGTGGTGAATAGAGTCCCACTGTTTGGGAAATGATTTTTTAAGATCAGTGATCCAGTTGAAAGTAGATGAAGCCTTGATCTTAAAATGAGCCAAAATAGACAAAGTAGCCATAGTTAATGATCGGTAAAGCCAATAAACAGCAAAAGTGATCACATAATAAGCTACTAAGTTCGGGACTAAGAAAGAGCCCCAAACTGGAAATAAAATTAAAGACCAAGAAACAAAACCAGGCAGAATCTCTAAAGCTCTTTGTGTTCTCACTGGGTGTCTTCTGAAGTAACGACGAATCATAAGTGGTTGTATTGTAACTTAAAAATGGTAAGAAAAGAATTTTTCACTATTAACGAAAACTTGGTCTAAGTTAGTGGCAAAGTTTTCTGCTAAATATTTGGCGGTTAAAGTAATCATCCATGGTTCACAAACTTGGCCACGATAATTTTGAGGAGGTAGGTAAGGAGCATCTGTCTCTAGCAAGAGTTTGTCATTTGGAACGATTTTAAAAAGTGTTCTAAGATCATTAGCATTTTTATAAGTAATGTTGCCATCAAAACCAATATAGCCACCCATTTCTAAAGCTGTTTGAACATAGTTATTTGGTCCAGACACACAATGAAGTACAAATCTCAAATCTTTATCTAATTGTTGTTGGAGAATAGTTAATGTTTCCCAATAAGCCTCTTCTTGGTCATCTCTGACATGAACAATAATTGGTAGCCGATATTTTTTGGCTAAGCTAATTTGTAGCTCAAATAGTTGCTGCTGAGCTTTTTTAGTTTTTTCAAATTTATCATTTCTAGGTAATTTAAAATAATCTAAACCTGTTTCACCGATAGCTTTAACTTTTGGGTTGGGTAAGAGATGAGTTAAAAACTCTTCGTATTCAACTAATGAATGTTTTTCTGCTTCATGAGGGTGAATACCAATGGCAGCAATTAATTGAGTTTTATCTTTAACTATTTCCAGAGCAGATAAAGAAGATGTTTTACTGGCTCCAACAACTACTCCGCCCACCACAGCCTGTTGCTGAGCTTTTTGCCAATGATCTTGCCAAGACATTGCTAATAGTTGGCTATCATCTGTTAGTTTGAAATGTGATTTTTTACCAGAAAACAAAGGCTCAAGATTGTAGTGGCAGTGAGTATCAATGATTTTCACGATTTATTTCTCCAATCTAGGGAAAAGAGGTTTCAGTGCAGTGATTTTTTCTTGAGAGAAGTGGGTAATAATTTTCTCTGACACAGTTGGCATGAATGGTTGCAAAGATTTTGCAAGTTCAATAATGCTGCTGATAGTAGTTTGTAAAATTTCTTTTTGTTTTTCGCCTTCCAGTTTCCAGGGTTTTTCTTTACTTAGTTTTTCTTCAATAAAATTTGTATAAAGAGAAATATCAGTTAAAGCACTTCTCAATTGAAAATTTATCATTTCTTTTCTAGCACTATCTAAAGCAAAGCTAGCTTCTTCTCCATCTTTTTTTGTTTTAAACTTCCATGGTTTGTAAGAACCTTGATAGCCAATGCCTGAATTCTCACACATTTTAGCTACCCTCGATATTGTATTTCCAATATTGTTTGCTAACTTAGATTGATAAACCATGTCCAATTTTTCCCAGCTGACATCCATATCAGTTCTAAAAGGCCCAAGATTCATTAATAAATATCTTGTTGCATCAACACCATAGCGTTCTACCATTTCAGCTGGAGCAATTACATTGCCTAAAGATTTACTCATTTTTTGACCATCAACGCTAATGAAACCATTAATTAAGATTTGTTTTGAAGGTTGGATGCCAGCTGCTAGTAACATTGCTTGCCACATAGCTGCTTGTTGACGGAGATTGTCTTTACCGGCTACCTGGATTCCAGGCCAGAATTTATTAAAAACTGAGTTTTCATTCGGCCAGCCCAAAGTAGAAATGTAGTTAACTAAAGCATCAAACCAGACATACATGACGTGATTTGGATCATTGGGGACTGGAATACCCCAGGGCATTTTTTCTTTTAGTCTAGAAATACTAAAGTCTTGGAGGCCGTTAGCGACAAAAGCTTTAATTTCTTTCATCTTTCCAGCTGGTTTAACAAATTCTGGATTTTTTTCGTAAAGAGCTAATAATGGTTGTTGGAAAGCCGAAAACTTAAAAAAGTAGTTTTCCTCTTCTCTAATTTCAAGTTCTTTATTTGGATGTAAAGGACATTTACCATCATCTAATTCAGAATCAGTTTTTTCTAGCTCACAGCCAATACAGTATTTGGTTTTGTATTCTTTTTTATAAATATAACCATTGTTATTACAGATTTCCCAGAATTTTTGAGCAGCAACAACATGGTTTTTGTCAGTAGTTCTAATAAAGTGGCTATAACTTAAATTGAGTAGTTTTTTTAGATCTTCAAACTTAGCAGCATAGTGGTCAACATAAGCTTGTGGATCTTGATTATTATCAATCGCATTTTGGTAAATTTTTTGACCATGTTCATCTGTACCGGTATTAAAGATAACCTTATTGTTGAGAATATCTCGTTGATATCTAGCAATGACATCAGCAGCTACAATTTCTAACGCAAAACCAATGTGTGGTTCTGCATTGACATAGGGTAGGGTGGTTGTTAAATAAAAAGTATCTTTCACAGGCTTATTATAGCGTAGATTTATTGATTAATTACCCTTATTAAAAATTTTTATTACTAACCACCAAAAGCTAGCAGTAATCGCTAAAACTAATGAACTACCAATCGCCCAAAAATCTAGCTCGATTTGTTGTAGCTGTAGAAAAGCTAACCAACCAAGCAAAACACTGCTAAAAAACCCCCAAATTTTTCTTCTACCAAGAAAACTAAACAAAAAAAAGTTACCTAGACCTAATAAAAAATGAAATGGCAAATAGCTATTGGGGAAAATCCAATTTTGTATAACAGTTGGATGAATAAACTTGATTAATAACCATAAACCGAAATAACAAAGCATAGCCATAGTTAGAGTTGGTATTAATTGAAGGTAGTTTTGGAGTGGCTGGAGAGTTTTTTTTTGTTGTTTATTAAGAGGTTCTCTGTTTTTGATAGCAGGCTGGACAAGTGAGGTGTTTTTTAATCTTGATTTTGCGAGTTGCATATTTTACTTCTAGAGCCAAGCCTAATATTTGAGTATACTCCAGTCAACTATGACACTATGGATTGTTCTTCTTTTTATTATTGTAATTGGTGGTTTTGTAATTTTGTATTTGACTTTGCAAAAATCTTTAACCAGTAAAACCTCAGCAGACCAGGAAATTGAAGACGTAGTTAATAAGGTTTTTGGGATGAGTGTTGGTAAAATTGCTGCTCAGAGCAAACAAATTTTACAAAGTGAAAAAGAAAACATTAAAGTTGATTTGGATAATAAACAACGAGTAATTGAAAAACTGGTTGTAGATTTACAAAAAGACTTGGCTGATAGGCAAAAGGAAATTAGAGTTTTGGAACAAGATCGAGTCAAAAAATTTGCAGAAATTACCAGTGCTTTGTCTGAGCATCGAGAGTTAACCAAAGATCTCAAGACCTCTACTGAGCAATTAGCCAAAGTATTATCTAATAACCAATCTAGAGGTGAGTGGGGAGAGCGAATTATTGAAGATTTGATGCAAGCTAATGGGTTGGTAGAAGGTGTTCACTATTTACGCCAAACTAAGTTGGGGACAACTACACTCAAACCAGATATTACTTTGTTATTACCTAATAAAAGGTTGGTAGCAGTTGATGTTAAATTTCCTTATCAAGAAATTCAAAAAATGAGTGTGGCAGAAACCAAGAAAGCTAAAGAAGATCACCTCAAACAGTTTGGTCTTGATTTAAAAACAAAAATTAACAAAGTGGCTGAGTATATTAAGCCAGAAGAAGATACTTTGGATTATGCCATTCTTTTTGTACCAAATGAGATGGTTTTCTCTTTTATTAATCAACAGTTCTCTAACTTGGTTGATTATGCTTTGGCCAAGAGAATTATTTTAGTTTCTCCTTTTACTTTCTTGATTGTGGCTAGAACCGTGATGGAAAGTTATCGCAACTTTATGATTGGAGATAAACTCAAAGAAGTAGTTAAATATGTTGATGATTTTGTTCAAGAGTGGGGCAAGTTTAGAGAAGAATTTGATAAATTTGGTCGATCAATCGATACCTTGAAGGGTGGTTATGAAAAAATCACTGAAACTCGGGCTAAACAAATGGAAAGAAAAATCGAAAAGATTGAAACTTATAGACAAGGCTCAACTAATTTACTAGCGGATAAAAAACAGGTTTCATAATTTTGATTTATTAAATTCTTGGTTAAAGAACTTTAAATCTCTTTGAATCACCGTGTTCCAAACAGGTAGCATATTGTGATCTGCGCCAGGATAGGTGTAGTAATCTAATTCAATAGTTGGTTGGTTGCTCTCTTCTCTTTTAGTATTGATGGCGGCTATTTTTTGGACAAACTCATCAGACCAGGTTTTAAGGGCAGCCTCATCGGCGGTCCCATGATGAAGTTGAATTGGCCCAATTAGTGATTCTAAATATTGCGTCAGACTGAACTCTCTTGGGTCATAGTTTTTTTCAAATTCACTCAGCCACATTCTAGTAGCCCGGCCCTCATCTGCCATTTCATCGGTATAGAACAAGACAGAATAAGGGAATGGCACGGTGACTGGCGCCCATAAAGTGGTGGGAATGGCTTGCTCTAGGATTTCCAGACTGGTCAGGGCAATTTGGCCACCATTACTGTGGGCCCAAATACCTAGCTTTTCTGGGTTTAAGCTAGCTTTTTGAGTAGTTTCAACTGAAGAAAACTCCAAAAATGTTTGAGTTCTGATAGTAGAGATTAGCTCAACAATTTGAATTGGTTTGACAAACCTTGCCTCCCAACTATCTGTTGGTTCTGGATCACTTTCTCCATAGCCAAGAAAATCAGGGGCAATTGTTATGTAGCCCGCTTCAGCAAAAACTTTAGCAGCATTTTGGGTGCCAGTTCCTGTTTGATAGGTTTCTAGAGGCACATAGCCTCTGATCAACAAGATAACTGGGGTGGGTGTCGTAGGATTTTCTATTGCCTCTTGGGGAATATTAAGTTGGCCAGTAATTTTTTGTTGGTTGCTTAAATATGAAAATAAGTAAGTAGTATGAGTGGAATTTTCAGTAATTATTTTTTCTAAAGTAATTTGACTGGGGGCATAGCGACGAGTTTTTAAGTTAGGGATAGTGTATTGCAATAGAGTTAGCTCTTTTTTTACTAGGTTTTTGTCAATAAAAGGAGAAAGTAAAGGTGTTTCTTGGGTGATAGGGAAAAAATTACCCAACATAAAACCAACAAAAGTAGTTAGTATCACTAAGAATGCCAAGAAAATCTTTTGTTGATGACATTGCCAAAAACTAACTTGCACAAAAATAGTATAGCTGAATAATAGTTAATTTAAATCGTCTATCATCTCTTCAGCAAATTCCTGATCTTCAGGTTCATCTGAGTTAGAGATATCAAGATATGTTGCCCAAACAGCTGCGATACCATCTGCTTGTTCATGATTTTCAGTGGTGTGTTCCGTGCTTCCACAGTGCTTACATGATGTTTGTGAAAGTGTTTCCATAATTTTTTTAATTGTTAATTTACTAGATAAATATATATTGTGACAGAAGTTTGAAGGGGTCTCCCCGTCAGTTGAACTGACGGGGAGATTTGTGGAGTTAGACTTGCCGAGATTGGCTAGGTCGAACCGGTTGTGTTGGCCGGCTGACTTTTTTGGGTTTTTTGCTCTTCTTGCGAGGGATAAGTTTTTTGAACAAATCCCGAACGATTGTTGAGCGAATAGCCATAAAAAGTTTACCTCCTTCCTTTGCAGACCTTCAGTCATAGAGTCATCGCGGTGATGATTGAGACCGAAGGGAGGTCTTTTGGAAAAGCCCTCTAGTTTTAGCTTGTTTTAAGCCAACACTAGAGAGCTCTTTTTTTAGTTATTTTTTCAAAGAGCAATAGTTATAACTGCAAACAAATTTTATTGGAGAGTTTTAACTCGAGTAATTATATCACAATATATCAAAAATACTTCTTGATCAGAGAAGAGTCCTACTAAGATCTGAAAAGTCTGGTTATAATACCAAGTATGACAGAACGAACTTATATTGCTCAAACTCCAGAGTTAGTTGGTGAAACGGTGGTTTTACAAGGTTGGGTGGATACCAAGAGAGATCACGGCAAATTAACCTTTATTGATTTACGAGACAAGAGTGGCATTGTGCAGTGTGTTGGCTGGCAGATGATGGGTGAGCTAACTACTGAATCGGTGCTTGCTATTACTGGTTTAGTTAAACAACGACCAGAAAAATTAGTTAACAAAGATTTAGTTACCGGTGGTATTGAAATTGAAGTTAAAGAATATGAAGTTTTAAATAAAGCCAAAGAATTACCAATTTCTGTTGATACTGATGGTAAAGAGATTAATGAGGAAGCTAGATTAAAGTTCAGATATTTAGATTTACGTCGCAAGAGAATGCAGAAAATTATGAGAATGCGTTCTGAATTTATCAGAGCCATTCGTGATGGTTTGTATGCTGAAGAATTCGTCGAAATCGAGACCCCAATGTTGACTAAATCCACCAAAGAAGGAGCTCGCGATTTTTTGGTACCTTCGAGATTTAATCCAGGTAAGTTTTATGCTTTGCCCCAGAGTCCACAACAGTATAAACAGTTACTAATGACGGCTGGTTTTGAACGTTATTTTCAAGTAGCTCGTTGTATTCGTGATGAAGATTTGCGAGCAGATCGTGGCTTTGAGTTTACTCAGTTAGATCTGGAAATGAGTTTTGTTAATCAGCAACAAGTAATGGATTTGGTGGAAAAAACAGTCAAACAAGCCGTTAAAAAAGTTGGTGGTCAACTGCAAAGTGAAAAGTTTCCTGTAGTAACTTATCAAGAGGCTATGGAAAAATATGGTGAGGATCGTTTTGATTTGCGAACCGAAGAAGAAAAAGAACAAGGGGTGTTGGCTTTTGCTTGGGTGATTAATTTTCCTTTTTTCAAAAAAGTTGATAAGAAAGATATCGCTGAAGTTAGAGATGGCAAGAGTGGTTGGACATTTACGCACAATCCTTTTAGTACTCCTTTGCCAGAAAATGAAAAAGATCACCTGGCTAAGACAAACATTGAAAAGATCATGACAGCTCAATATGATTTGGTTTGTAATGGTTATGAAGTGGGTGGTGGAAGTATCAGAGCTCATAAACCAGAATTGTTAAAAGCTACTTTTGAGATTATGGGTTATACGGCAGATCAGATTGAGGCTGGTGTGGGTCATATGTTAAAAGCCTTTGAGTTGGGGACCCCTCCTCATGGTGGAATTGCTTTGGGCTTGGATAGATTAGTGATGTTATTGGCTGGAGAAGAATCTTTGAAAGAAACAATTGCTTTTCCAATGACTTCTTCAGGTAAAACCGCGGTGATGGATGGTCCTAGTGAAGTAGATCCAGAACAGTTAAAAGAACTATCGTTAACAGTTAATCCGGATAAAAAATAATTTTATCTGGCCCTAGAGCATTAGTAAAAAAATCCTTACAATTGGTTTTGTGCAGAAAAAATCTCGGTATTTATTTAGTTGGTTTTATTTGTTGTTGCTAGTCACGATTTTAAGTGTTGAAGGACTATTACTCCTGAGAAAAAAGGGTTTTTTCTATCAAGCTCCACAATACGAAGTAAATTTATTTACTGAGTTTGAACAGCCTATTTTTGTAGCTAGCGAATCGGCACAATTGGTCATGACTGCTGAACAACTAGCGAGTTATGTGACAGCAGAAGCATTTTTTGTGATTGATAATACTACGCAAACGATTTTATTGGAAAAAAATCCTCAATTACCTCTTTCTCCGGCTTCAACTACTAAGTTAATGACTGTCTATACCGCTTTAAAAAATTACGATTTAGACCAAGTGATTGCTGTCTCTACCGCTTCAGTGAAAGCAAATAATGGCGTTGGGTTTTTCCCATTAGAACAAGTGAAAGTAAAAGATCTAGCAGCTGCATCATTAATTAGTTCAGCTAATGATGCTGCTTATGCTTTAGCCGATGGTTTTGTTGATGGTTATGAGTCATTTATCGAAGAGATGAATAAATTTACTCAAGAATTGAATTTAACAAGTACTAATTTTACTAATGCAGTTGGTTATGACCATCCTGATAATTTAAGTACTGCTCATGATTTGGCAGTTTTAACCATGAAGGTTTTTCAAGAAAAACCAATTGCAGAATGGATGAGTCTAAAGAACTATGTAGTGGAGAGTATTGATGGCAAAACCAGGCATTTTCTTTTTTCAACCAATGAACTTTTGGGTAGTGAATCAGGGGTGATTGCTGGTAAAACTGGCACAACCCCTTTGGCCAAAGAAGTATTGGTGAGTGTTAGTGAAGTCAATCAACATCAATATATTACTGTAGTTATGGGAAGTGAAGATCGTTATCAGGATACAAGTTTGTTACTTAATTGGTTAAAAGATAATTTACAATGGCAAAAAGTCGAGTTTCCTCTCCAAATTAGTAAAGAAAGTTTGTAGAATAAGGACATGGCTTCTAGTTCTAGTATTCAACCACCAACAGCTAACTTGACTGCCGCAACCAAGGCTGGCCGATTATTTGTTAAATATGGCACCATTACTTTGGTCGTTTTGATGGTGGGTAGAATGCTTTTTTCAGCTTTTATCGCTTATTGGAAGGCTACCCATCCTGCCCCACCACCACCTCCTACGGTTGGTTTTGGATTTTTGACTGATATAAAGTTTCCTTTACAGACAGAAGCTGACCGTCCTAAGAGTTATCGTTTGGAAACTGGTTTGGGTAACCGTCTGCCAGAGTTTGATATTGATCGAGCAAAGGTTTTCTTGATGCCCAAGGCTTCGGCTAATCTTTTGGCTGATCAAGAAATCAAGAAAATTGCTGCTACTTATGGTTTTATTTTTGAACCTCAACTCTTGGATAGTAGAACTTATCGCTGGACCAAAACAGGAGCTTTGGATGCTAGTTTGGAAATAGATATTAGAAACAAGACGTTTTCTTACAAAACTAATTATTTGTCAAAACCAGAGCTAATTGTCAGTACTGGCAAGACTCCTGAAGAATATGACGCTGTCAGAAGAGTCAAAGCTTTCTTGGATAGAACTGATTTATTGCCAGAAGATATTGCTACTGCTCCAGGTGAAGCTGTATTTTTGAAGTCTTTAGGAGGCGAACTTGAAGAGGCTTTTTCTTTATCTGATGCAGATTTCATTCAAATTAACTTAGATAGAACAGTTGTCGATGAACAATACGAGATGTACAATCCAGATCCTAAGAAAGGAGTGATCACGGCAGTTATTTCGGGGGTTTTATCTGGTCAAGAAAGTATTGTTGATTTGGAGTATCATTATCGGCCAATAGACTATACTCAAGTTGAAACCTATCCAGTTAGATCAGCTCGGTCTGCTTGGCAGGTTTTACAATCTGGCGGTGGTTATGTAGCAGCCAAGGGGAAAAGTGAGGAAGCTGTCATTAGAGAAGTTAAGCTTGGTTATTACGAAGATTGGGAAAACGAACAAGAATACTTACAGCCAATCTATGTTTTTACTGGTGATAATGGGTTTGTCGGTTATGCTCCGGCAATTGATCCTCAATATTTGACTGAAGGAAATTAATTATGAAAACAGTAGTTAGAACAAGAATGGCTCCTAGCCCCACTGGTGAATTACATGTGGGAGGGATGTCAACATTATTAAAAAATTATGCTTGGGCTAAAAAGAACCAAGGCCAGTTTATTTTAAGAATTGAAGATACTGATAAAGAAAGAGAAGTTCCTGGCGCAGTAGCAGAAATTCAACAAGTAATTAATGATTATGGTCTTGATTGGGATGAGGGCCCGGGTAAAGGTGGGGAGTTTGGTCCCTATATTCAATCTCAAAGAATTGAAATTTATCAACGAAAAGCTGAAGAATTAGTTGCTAATGGTCAGGCTTATTATTGTTTTTGTACTAAAGAGAGATTAGAAAAAGTTCGTGAAGAACAAAAAGCTAATAAACAACCACCCAAATATGATAAGCATTGTCGAAGTTTAACCTTAGCTGAGGCTCAAGCTAAGAAAGAAGCTGGAGAATCATGTGTCATTAGATTGAAAGTTCCAGAAGACAAACCTGTGGTGGTAAATGATTTATTAAGAGGAGAAATTATCATTAATTCTAATCAAGTTGATGATCAAGTTTTGCTTAAGTCAGATGGTTATCCAACTTATCACTTGGCTGTAGTGGTAGATGATCATTTGATGAATATTTCTCATATTATGCGTGGTGAGGAATGGATTAGTTCTGCTCCCAAACATGTTTTGCTTTATGAAGCTTTTGGTTGGGAAAAACCCACTTTTGTGCATATTCCAGTTTTTCTAAATCCAGATGGCAAAGGTAAAATGAGCAAGAGAAAAGGGACTGTTTCTGCTAGGTCATTTTTAGATCGAGGCTATTTGCCAGAGGCAATGTTGAATTTCTTTATGATTTTAGGTTGGGCCAAAGAAGATCAAGAAGAGGTTATGACTTTAGCAGAATATATCGAGGCTTTTGATCCAAAAGATCTTAGTCCAAAATCAGTGGCTTTTGATTTACAAAAACTAAATTGGTTAAACGGTGTCTATATTAGAAAACTACCAATGAATCTTCTAGCAGAGAAGCTTCAACCCTTTTTGCCGGCAGCTTTTCCCAAAAATAAATTAACTGCTATTTTACCGTTGGTTTTTGAGCGGCTAGTGACTCTGGCTGATATTGATGAGCTAACTAAGTTTTTTTATCAGGATGAAGAACCTGATCCACAATTATTACTTAAAAAGGCAACCCCAACTCTAGTGGCCGAACAACTGACAATGACAATCAAGGAATTAACCAAAATTGATGATTGGCGAGCAGGAAATCTTGAGTCGGCAATTAGAGTTTTGCAAGAAAAAAATGATTGGCACAGAGGTCAATATTTTATGTTGCTTAGATTGGCTGTGACTGGTAGAAAAGCAACACCACCATTATTTGAAACAATGGCGGTTATTGAAAAACCAACAGTTCTAGCTAGACTAGATAAAGCAATTAAGTTAGTGAATTAAGTTTTTATGAATACTCCCCAAACTGTTCCACTGTCTAAAGAAGAATTTTTGGCTAAAGTTAAAAAACTAAATATTAAAACCACTTCCCAGCAGTTACTGGCGGCTATTTCTTTAGCTGGTCAAATTGCTCTTAACCAACCTCATCTTCAGGGTCAGGTTCCTCAAGTTTATGCTAAGGAACCAGCTCAACAAGATGAATTAAAAGCAGAAGTTTCTAAAGAAGAACACAATGAGATTTTTGCCAAAATGGTGGGAATGGTGAACCGACCGCCAGGACATTTAGCTAAAGATGAAGAGCTATACTTGGAACAACAATTAGCTGATATTTTGGGTTTTGAAGTAACTGCAGAGTTAGATGAACATCGTTTAAATCATAGTATTGGTATTATGGGTGGAGAGCAGCATCTTAAACGTTTTGCTGGAGATGATTTGTCACAACATGATGCTTATTTGGAAGCGGGAATGGCTCCAGGTAGGGGGGCTTTTGGTTGGTTTACTGAGAATGGCCAATTAACAGCAGAAGCTATTCAACGAGAAAAATATTATTTTGCTGTTCAAACTTTATATTTGCCAGATTGGAACAGTAATTATCAGGAACTAAAACCTTGGTACAAATATCGAAAAATGGTGATGATTAATCCCGCTGAAGAAATCGCTGTAGTTGGTGTGGTTGGTGATGCTGGACCAGCTCAATGGGTCAAGAAACAATTTGGTGGTTCTCCAGAAGTAATTAGAGAAGGTAAGGTCTGGAGTCCCAAAAGCAAAGGGAGAGTGATTTTGTGGTTTGTGGATGATCCAGAAAATAAAATTCCTTTGGGACCAGTTAACTTGAGTTGGGATAATTTACAACAAATAACAGCTAGTCAAACAAACAATTCTTAAGTGTTAAGATAGTTAAAGCGTATGATTATAGTTAATTTTTATATTGGTTCTCGTTACCCTGTGTCACGAAAGAAATTGAGACAAGCAGTTGATCAAGTGTTGGCTAAACATGGTATTGATCACGCTCAAGTAGACGTGTCAGTGGTTGGAGCCAGGAAGATTCAAACTTTAAACGAAACAATGTTACAACATGACGGTCCAACAGATGTATTATCTTTTCCTCATCATGATAAAAAGCAACTAACGGAAATTCCTCTACCAGTAGAGGTTCCTCCCCATTTGGGAGATGTAGTGATTAGTTTTCCGGAGTCAGTCAAGATGGCTAAAAAATTTGGGAAAAGAGTTGATGACCAGATTTGTTTTTATCTTGAACATGGACTTATGCATCTGTTAGGGTATCATCACGATTAATTAATTATGGCTTGGCATAGAAAACATAGACCAAAACTAATCAGTGAACTTCACTTAACAAATGTTAGGGAAGCTTTGACCAGTTTAATGCAAACAACTAGTTTTCCTCAGGTTTTTTTGTTTGCTGGTCCCAAAGGAACGGGTAAAACTTCTGCTTCAAGAATTTTAGGAGCAATGCTGAATGATCCCAAAAATGATCAAGCAGTTGAAAGTTTATTCTTTAAAAAAGACTCCTCAAAAAAAGTAACGCTCAAAGATCCTGACATAGACTCCAAATTTGCTCAACTAGTTTATGCTGGTTCATCTTTTGTTGTTCAAGAGATGGATGCTGCTTCACATCGAGGAATTGATGACATTAGAGCTCTTAAAGAAAGAGCTATGCTTCCTCCTCAAGAGGGTAAAATTACCGTTTATATTTTGGATGAAGCTCATATGCTTACTACCGAGGCTTTTAATGCTTTATTAAAGTTACTAGAAGAGCCTCCTGTTCATGCCTTGTTTATTTTGGCTACTACTGAGTTTCATAAAATTCCTGAAACGATTACTTCCAGAAGTTTTCACTTAGCTTTTCGACAGGCTACTGATGAGGAGTTGTTAGCTGCTTTGCAATCAGTTTTGGCCAAGGAAAAGGTTAGGGCAGACGAAGAAGTTCTCAAATTGATCGTGCAACGAGCCGATGGTAGCTTTCGTGATGGAGTGAAGTTACTGGAATCAGTGGTGGAGGATGAGCAAATAACTTTGGCTTCAGTAGAAAAAATCTTGGGGAAGAATGTTGAACCACTCTTAATTGAGTTAGTTCAGGCTGTTTTAGATAAAGATGAAACTCAAGTTAGTCAGTTAATTGCAGATTTGCGTCAACAGAAGTTTGCTGAAAAATATGTTTATCAAGTGTTGTTTTCTCTATTACATCGTTCGTTGCTTCAGGATTTGGGTATTAAGCCTGGTCAGGCTTTATTTAAACAAAAAATTGCTCGATTTTTCTTAGATGAACTTTTGAAAGCTAACTTGGATGCTTTTTCGCCTATTAATTTTTTAAGTTTGGAAATAAAACTACTATCTTTGGTCGAACGAGCCAAACAAAAAAATGGTGCAACTCCTCCTAGCAAAAAAAAAATTAAAAAACCGATAGTTACCAAAGTTGATAATCATCAAGTAAAATCAGAAATAATGACAACTGAAGTGGTAGTCAGTGGTCAAAAGCAAGAAAACTTTAATGAAGTTGACCAAGAAAATGCTAGTGAAGAAGAGAAGTTTTATTTAACAGAAGAAGTTCATGATTTAGGGAAAAATTTACTAGAGCAGTGGGACCAATTTTTAAAAATTGTTCAACATAAAAATGCTACGGTGGCAGCCTTACTAAGATCTAGTAAACCTTCGATTGGTGATACTGGTATCCCCGAAGTGGCTGTTTTTTATAAATTTCATCAAGAACAACTGCAACAACAAAAGTACATGAACATTCTTCAAGAGTGTACTAAAGATTTAGTTGGTAGTATTTTGCCATTGCACGTATCTTTACATGAAATTCCTCAAGAGGCCACTTTGGTTGAGGTTGATAACCCTCCTCCCCAGTTAGCTCAATTGGCAGAAGAAGCTTTGATGTAGTGGAGAGTTATAGTACAATCAGTTTATTATCAGGAAGGGAAATAATTTTATGGCAAATCCATTTAAAGCTTTAGGAGACTTAAACAAGCTTCGTCAACAAGCCAAAAAAATGCAACAAGAACTCTCAGCTGAAGAAATTCGTGTCGAGGAAGGTGATATTGTGGTAGTAATTTCTGGTGATCAAAAAATTAAGCAATTTTCAGTTCAAGGTATCAGTAGTGATGAGGCCGTGGAAGTATTGAATAAAGCAATCAAAAAATCTCAGGAAATCGCTGCTAAAAAACTTCAGGCCATGACTGGCGGTCTTGGTGGCATGATGGGTGGTAACTAGAATTTATATTTGTTAATTTAAAAAGGCTCCTTGATGGGAGCCTTTTTTTAGAGGTATTTATGGAACAATTTTTTTTGGCTACCGGTAACCAACACAAAATTAAAGAAGTTTTGGAGATAGCACCCCAAATAGCTTGGTTGACGGTGAATGATTTTTCAGCTCTAAAAAATTTTGAGCCGGCAGAAACTGGTAAAAGTTTTAGCGAAAATGCTGAAATTAAGGCTAAAGCTTTTGCTGAAAAAACCGGTTTGATCACGGTGGCTGAAGACTCAGGTTTAGAAGTCGAGAGCTTAAATCAAAAACCTGGTATTTATTCTGCTCGTTGGGTAATGGGGACAGATACCGATCGTAATTTAGCTTTATTGAAAAAACTGGAAGGAGAAACTAATCGAGCGGCTCGTTATGTAGCTACTCTTTGTGTCTTTAATCCTAAAACTGGTCAAACAGATTTTTTTAGAGGTGAAGTTAAAGGAGTGATTGCTCATGAGATTAGAGGCAGTCATGGTTTTGGTTATGACCCAGTTTTTATTCCGGTTGGTTATACAGCAACCTTTGGAGAACTTGACGAGACTATCAAACAACGATTTAGTCATCGCAAAGAAGCTTTTAAAAATTTTTTAGCTTGGTTAAAGGCTTAGAGTCTATCCAAGATTTATCATTATCAAAGAGAGATTTCGTATAGGTTCTTAGTCGCTTAAGCCTTTGACATCTTGATGTTTTTTACCAATGACAAAATCGGCAAGAGTTTTTTCTACTATTACTGGTTTGATGAACTGTTCGACCATCTTCTTGGAATTAATGACATTAAGTTCTTTGAAGAAAAACTCAAATTTTTTTTCTAGAGTAGCTCTAATTTTTTGTTTGTTTCCCTCAGGAATATCCCAAGTTTGTTGTTTAAATGGTCCCCAGGCTTTTTTACGTAGTTGGTAGTGAAATTGTTCAGCTGTTTGATCATTTTTTCGTTCGTCACTCAAGTTTTCATCGGCATATTGATACATAGCCAGTAATAAATCTTGAGGGAAAGCCGGGTGATCCATAATCATATTTTGAAAACCAGTGGCCAAATGAACTTCTAAAGCTTTATTCAAAGTGAATTGGTTAAAATATTTATCTGGTAGAGTAGAAGCCCCATGTTGAACTGAACCGCCAATTTGGTATTTTTCCTGACCAACTTCAGTAATGTTTTTTAAAATTGAAAAGTCCACATCTAAATCTGCCAATGAACCATCAGCTAAGACCACTCCACCATGGCTAGTGCCAGTTTGCACACTAATTTTACTGATACCAACCATATCTTTAGTTAAGCCCTGATTAAAACCATTCATATAGGCTTCAAAATCAGCTATGGTGCTGTTCTTTCCTCCAATATGACCAATTTCTCCTCCAAGGGAAATAGTGATGCCCTGTGGTTCTACTGATCTGATGTATTCAGCTAGTTCTAGTGAAAATTGATAATTGGGGATTTGTTCCTCTGCTTCGGTTAGTTTGGCTAAATCAACCAGGGTCGACATATCAATATCAATGTTGTAAAAACCAGCAGCGATCGCTTCATTAATCAAGTTTTTAATTTTTTCAATTTCTCCAGTTTTGGGTTTACCTGGCTCAGTAGCTTTAGCTTGGAAGTGATCACCCTGAATAAATAATGTTCCAGACCAACCTTCCCTCAGTGCAGCAGCAGTAATGACTGTGACATATTCTTGAGGTGATTGATCAGTGTAGCCCATTTCAGATCTGGCAATTTCAAAAATCATTGCTCCAACTTGGTTTTTAAGTGCAGCTGAAAAAGTAGCCCTAGCTGTATCATAAGTCATCCCACGCAAGTTCATGGCTGGGACAGTAAAGTTATTAGGTAGTTCTTTATGACCTCTGGCTAAATAAAGATCATTAATCGAGCTAGGAATGACTCCAGCTTTAATGCCTGCTTGCCAGATTTCAAATCTGGCAGTTTGTTGCTCTTTATCTTTCCCAAAAACTGCTTGGTAAACTAGTTGGTCAATGTTTTGCATAAAGCTCCTTTTATTTTAAATACGATATTCAATTGTTTCTTTGTCAAAGACATGAGTGGTATCAATGAAGCGAATTTTATTACTTTGATTGGTCATGACTAAGCTATGAGTTCTAGCTCCATCACCAAAGAACCTTACTCCTTTCAGGATATCACCATTAGTTACTCCTGTAGCACAAAAAACAATGTTTTTGCCGCTAGCCAGGTCTTCGTGAGTATAAATTCTGTTAAGTTGGCCGCCCATCTTTTTTAATCTAGTTTCTTCCTCTTTATTTTTGGGCCAGAAACGAGCTTGCATTTCACCTTTAATACAACGTAGGGCAGCAGCAGTCATTACCCCTTCTGGAGCTGCTCCAATCCCCATGACCGCATGAATGCCGGTGCCTCTCATACAAGCAGCAATACCTGGGAACAAATCTCCATCAGGAATTAGTTTGACTCTAGCTCCTGTTTCTCTAATATCAGCAATTAGTTCTTCATGTCGATCTCGATCTAAAACAGTAATGGTGAGATCGTCAATATCTCGGTTCAAAACTTTGGCAAGGGTTTTTAAGGTTTTTTTGACTGGATCATCAAGGCTCACTTTACCAGCAGCTTCTGGTGGAACCACTAGCTTTTCCATGTACATATCTGGAGCGTGGAATAAACCACCTTTTTCACTAGCAGCCAAAACAGAGATAGCTCTTGGTCCTAAGTTAGCAGTAGCATTGGTGTTTTCTAGAGGATCGACGGCGATATCCACTTCTTTGCCGTTTCCAGAGCCAAGTTTTTCACCAATGAAAAGCATTGGGGCTTCGTCACGCTCTCCTTCGCCGATTACCACTCGACCAGAAAACTCAACTTCATTTAAAAAACTACGGATAGCTTTGACTGCCGCATCATCAGCCCCGTTTTTGTCACCATAGCCAGCAGCTTTAGCTGCGGCAATAGCTCCTACTTCGGTGGCATGAGAAAGAGACAAAGCGAGGGTTTGTTCCATAAGGAAAGTTCCTTTAGTTAGTTTGTATTTCTGACCATTTTTCTTTAGCTAATTTGAGATTGTCCTTATCAGTAATATCAAACCACAAACCCTGAAAGATTGAGGCAGTGAGTTGATTGTGTTGAGCTAGTTTTGGGAAAACATCTTTCTCCAAAGTAAAGACTTCTTTAACTGGGAAAAACTCAAAAATCTTGGGATCAAAAACATAAAAACCAGTATTAATAATACTAATCCCAGTGTTGTCACTGGTGGTTAAAAATTTAGTGATTTTATTGCCTTGGATAAAAACTTGACCATATTTTGGTTCACCGAGCCTTGGTTTAACAGCAATTGTTGCCAATGATTTTTCAGCAAAATGAAAGGCAAATAAACTGGAAAGATCAATATTAGACAAAGTATCACCATGAACAACTAAGAAGGGTGAGTTTTTAATTAACTCCTTGGCCTTCTTAACTGCACCTCCAGTTCCTAGTGGATATTCTTCGACTAAATATTCAATCTTAACTCCATAATTTTCTCCTTTGCCAAAGATTCTCATGATCTCAGTATCGGTTTTATGAATGCAAATAATGATATTGCTGATCTGGTTATTTTTAAGATTATTAATAATATGAGTTAGTAAATAGCCCTTACCGATTTTGGTTAGAGTCGGGTGGTTATCATGATGATTGTTGCCTCCAGCTAGAACAATTGCTGTTTGCACCGTAGGAGAGAGTGATTTTTTGACCAAAGTTTCAATAGCATGTGACCTGTTTCTAATATTAATACCATTAATAGTGGCATCAATTGCTTCAAGAATGTTTTCCGACAGAGTGATGGTCAGTCTAGTTTTAGTTCTCATAAGTTAGTTAGCCAGCGGTTCCAGTCCGGGCAAAGTTTTTTTACCCAAAAATTCTAATGAAGCTCCACCAGCTGCAGATAAGTAGTCATAGCGATCTTCTAAACCAAGATGATGGATAGCATTAATAGTGTCACCACCACCCAGAATTGTTTCAGCACTGCTTTTGGCAATGGCGGTGGCTATGGATTTGGTGCCTTCTTCAAAGTCTGGTTGCTCGAATACGCCCATCGGTCCGTTCCAGAAGATGGTTTGAGCCTCGAGAATAATATCTCGGAATAAGCGTTGGGTTTTGGGGCCGATATCTAAATACATCCAACTCTTTTTTCTTTCATCTTCGAAGTTAGTGAGATCAATTACTTTTTTACTTTTAGGATTGTCAATGTCATCAGCCGCAACAACATCAGCTGGATAAATAATTTTCGGTAAAGGAATGTAGCCATGAAGCATCATCTTTTGAGTTTTGGTGCTTTCCATTAGTTCTTCGGCTACAGCAACAAAGGAGATATTTTCTTTTTTAGTATCGGCTGGTTTATCTTCTAGATAAGAGTGAAAAACTTCAATCCCCTCAGCCTTGATAAAGTTATTAGCCACCCCTCCTCCAACCAAAACCACATCTGCAATTTGACTGAGATTTTTTATGGCTTCGACCTTATCTGAGATTTTGGCTCCACCAACAATAGCGACAAAAGGTCGTTTTGGTTTTTTACTCAAACTGGATAACATCTCAACTTCTTCGTAAAGAGCAAAACCTGCATAGGCAGGTAGATATTTAGTTACTCCCACCACTGAAGCGTGAGCTCTGTGAGAAGCAGAGAAAGCATCATTAACAAACACATCTGCCAAAGAGGCTAGTTCTTTGGCAAAACCTGGATCATTCTTTTTTTCTCCAGGGTTGAATCTGCTATTTTCTAACATTAAAATGTCCCCTGGTTGCATTTCAGCTACGGCTTGTTCAGCCTCTTTACCAACAGAGACAGCGATTTTATTAACTTTTTTACCAATTAATTTTTCTAGATGTTGAGCAATTGGATCCATTTTAAGAGCTTCAACAACTTTTCCTCCTGGTCTACCAAAATGAGAAGTAAGAATAATTTTGGCTTTTTGTTCAATCAAAAACTTTAAAGTAGGTAGAGTAATTTTAATCCGAGTGTCGTCCATCACCACTTGTTTATCACGGTTGGTTTTGGTGGGAGTATTGTAATCAACTTTGAGGAGAACTTTTTTATTTTTAACTGCGGTGGCATTAACTTTTCTAAGATTCATATAAAAATTACTCCTCGATTTTAGATCATACCTTTGTCATACATTTATACCGCTATAGGAAGTAGCTTGTCAATCTTTAGGCTGTGAAGTATTTTTTTTAGTTTTTGGTGGTGTATAAAGTTTTTTGAGTTCAAAAATGAAAAACCAGCCAATAAAAGTTACAACTAAAGTTAAAAAGATGGAGTCATGGTTAAAAATAATCAAGTAAATCCGACTGATAGTAGAAATAATAGTAGCTAGTAACCAGTTCTGCCAACCTAATAGTTGAGTTTTTTTATGAGCTAACTGAGTAAAAGCAGTAAAATAGAGAAAACCAATGATGAGCATGGTTAATCCATTCCAAAAGAGAAGAGCAGGTTTAAACTCTATAAATTCGGCAAAAACTTTTGGTAAAGCCCCAAGCTGAAAACTAGCTGAGAGTGATCTTAGGCCGCCAATAATTTCAATTAACCCTCGCAAAAACAAATACCAAGGAATAATTGGTAACAAGGTTTTTAAAAAATTGGTTGGGAAGTGAGGAAAAGGAGCAAAGAATTTTTCTAAATTTGTTATAAATTTTTGAAAAAATTCCGCCATATTTTTCATTATAAAAATTTTTTAGACTGATCGTAAAGAGGAAACTTTGATCAAAAGTGATTTTTTTTGGCTTTCCAAGTAGAATAAGGGAAACTTATGTCTAATTACCTTGTAAAAACTATTCAGCCTCATTCAGGAGCTATTATTATGGCTCTGTATCATTATCTGAAATATCCAGATAAACTCAATTTTGATATTAGAATGACTAGTCCTTTCAATAAGGTTTATCGAGTAATTTTGGAGGGTAAAACTCGAGATGAGTTGGTGTTTAGAACGGGTAAAGACTGGCCTTGTTATTCCAGAATTTATGTTCATAGTAATCAAACTGAGTTTAGAATTTCTCACGATCACTCTGTTGTAAAAGAAGAATTTAGAATAGAAGGTAGAAAGCTTTATTTGGGAGATTTGAGAACAGAAGCTGGTTTGGGGATTAGTTTTGAAGGAGAGTTTTTACATCCAAAAATGTTAGAGCTTAACGAAGAGTATCGTTTGCCAGAAGGTGGATTGATTTCTGCTCGAAGATATTATGAAGTAGACAATGCTTGGTAAAAGCTATAAGGAGATTATGTATTTTGGTTATGTGAAAAAAGAAGATGCAAAAGACTTAGCTAAAACTCAAAGAATTAATTCATATATTGTATTAGGAGCTAATTTTATTACTCTTGGAATATTTAATTTTTTAATCATTCCCAAACTCCAAATTTTAGCTGCTGATTTAAATTTTATTTTACCTTTATATTCAAAGTATTATCTCCATTTTTCTTTATTAATTATTGCTATTTCAATAGCTTTAATTTCTAATTCTTCATATTTGGAAGAGGACTTAAAAAGAGAACTAAAGAAATATAAAGCTGGAGAAATGATTTTAATAAAGAAACTTTGGAATAAAAAATACCAATGGCGGGTAATGGCTGGTCTATTTTTAGTTGCTGTTTACTTAGTTATTTCGATAATCATTCCAGTTTATCAAATTACAACAAAGGTTTAGTTTATGAAACTTTTTTTAGCTTCTGAAGCCAAAAATCCGCTTAATTTTAAAAAACTAACTGATTTTGTGGGTGGCTTTGCTGGAAAAACTTTAGTTTATATTCCTACTGCTGCTAATGGTGAGAGTTTTTATGGGAGTTGGAAACAGGAAAGTAGTACTTGGTTATTAATCCAAACTTTAGGTGCCAAAGTGCTTCCGGTGGTTCTGGAAGAGCAAACAACAGAAGAAGTAATGGAAAAATTGACTGCGACAAATATAATTTGGATGGCTGGTGGTGCCACTGGTTATTTAATGTATTGGCTCAGAAGACATGGTTTAGATAAAACTTTACCAAAACTTTTGGCAAAGAATAAGGTTTATATTGGTTCGAGTGCTGGTAGTATGGTGGCCAGTCGATCATTGTCGGTTTGTGAGTGGTATTTGCATGAAAATGAGCAGGGGGCTGGTTTTATTCCTGGACTCGGTTTAGTTGATTTTGAGGTTTATCCACATTTCCAAACAGACCAACTTGAACAAATAAAAAAACTTCGTCAAAAAAACCAAACTGGAATGCCTTTATATCTTTTAAAAGATGGAGAAGCCGTTTTGGTTGATGGATTTAAAATAAAAGTTTTTGGTGAGGAAAGAAGAATTTGAGTTTAGTTATTTAACTACTCTTTTTATTGGGAAGAGGAACTAATAAGCTAGTGTTTTGTTTATAGAGTTGATAATTTTTATTTTCTTTATAGCGTTCATTATATTTTTTTTCTAATGTCGGAATACCACTGACAAACAAAATCAGGAAAGTAATAAACAGTGGCCCGGTGATAGTTAACCAAGATAAGCCAGCCTGAAAACTAAGTGAATAAATAAAGATGCCCCACCAACAAGAAATTTCACCAAAATAATTGGGGTGTCTAGAATATTGCCAGACTCCAGACATAATTAGTTTGTCTTTATTTGCTGGTTTATTTTTAAATTTAAATTTTTGCCAATCAGCAGTAGTTTCGATCACAATACCCATTAGCCAAACTAACAAGCCAGTCATCATTAATAAATTAAAGTTGGAGTTAGTTTTTAAACTAAGTAAATAGGTGCCTGGTAAACTAATTACCCAAACAGCAATAGCCTGTAATAACCAGAATTGAGCAAATTTCCAAAAGTTTTCTCTAATACCATCAAAACGTTTATCTCTTTTGGTTTTTAAGATCCTGATGAATAAATAACCAGCCAGCCTAATTCCCCAAATAGCAATCAGTGTCACGACTAAGATTTGATAAGGATAAAAGGTTTGATTTTTTAATAAAGCAAAAACAGCTAAAGCAATAAAAGTCAAACCATATGACAGATCAGTCACTTTATCTGTTTTGAAAAAGGCGGCATAAACAAAAAACAAAACTTGAATTAAAAAACTTAAAAATAAAGTATCTATAAATAAGTTTGTCATTTTAGTTTAGTCTCCAAATAGCATAATTAAGCAAACTGGCAAAAGTAACCCAGAGTAAGTAGGGAAACATTAACCAGGAGGCTCGTTTGTCAATCGGGCAAAATAGTTTGATTAACCATACTATCAACAGCCATAAAGCAGTGATCACTATTAATGCTAGACCTAAGTTTTTTAGGCCAAAGAACACTAATGACCACAGGGCATTTACTACCAAATGGCCCAAAAATAAATTTCTAGCAAAATTAGTTTTTTTGGTTGGTTTTTTTCTCCAAACCAAATAAAGAGCAATGCCCATCATGGTGTATAAAGTTAGCCAGACCGGTCCAAATAACCAGTTAGGTGGGTTAAAAAATGGTTTATTGAGGGTGGTGTACCAACTAGGGATAGCTGAAGCAGTGGCTATTGAACCAATTCCTCCTGCAGCTTGAGAAAGTAAAATAGAAATAATCAGCAGGTTTAGTTTTTTAATTTTCATTAATCACAGTATAGCAAGCAAAAATAATCTTATACAATAAGCTTAAAGTTATGCAAAAGAAGATAATTGTTAATGACAAAATGCAGTCAGATTATGAATATTTCTTGCTAGAGCCTGTTGGTAAAAATTTTGCTCCAGATTTTAAGCCAGAGTTAACTCCAAAACAAATGTTGGAGTTAGGAGTTTTTGGTGGTAAATATTTGACTGATTGTCAAACTGAGTTTCCCCGAAGTTGGTTTGTTAATGCCAAGCTTTCTCCTGATAGAAAGGATATTTCATTAAATTTTTTTGGTGTTGATGCAAGTCAAAAACTCAGTGATTGGCAGAAAAAAGGCTGGCTTCATCCCAATGATCCACGAGGCTGGTTTCAGTGGTATTGTCGTTATTACTTGGGGAGAAGGTCAATTGATGATGATCGTCAAATCAAACGTTGGCAAGCGATGACTAGGCACATAGCTCAGATAAAAAAGCATTGTAAAAAGGGTGATTTGAATTGTCGCAGAAAACAACGTCAAGCTTTATTGCATTGGGCGTATGATTCCAGGAAATTTTAATTTATTTTTTTTAAAATGGGTGTATGATGTATTCTGTAGCACTTTAGAGTGCCGTGATTTTTGTACTTAAAAATGTTCTTTAAATAGTTCATAAGAACTAACTGCCTTATTTAGAAGAGAGGAAAAAGTGAAGAGAATTTTTAAAAAATTTAGGAAGAAAATTATTCCTAATTTATTTTTGTTGTTACTAACTATTCAAAATCTTTTTCCCCTTTCAATTCTTTTTTCATCTTCAGCTCAAGCCCAGCTCCATCTAGACCCACAAGTTGTTAGTGTTGATTTTGATACATCAACTTATGAGCTTTCTCTAAGGGTTGCTGAACCATTAGCGCTTGATTATTTAGTTGAATATCAAGATGGTGAAGGAGTTATTCAAGCTGTTCAAGGTAAAACTGAGATTGAGACTGGTGGCACTATTGCTGAAGTTTATTTAGGGGTTTGTTCTGCTACTGATTGTATCCCTGCTGATTTTGAAACTGGAAAATTAATTTTTCCTAATACTGATTATCAGGCAGATTTTGTTTATCGAAACGGCAATTTTTGGTTAGTGGAAAACAGTTTGGCTACTATTGAAAAAGTAGAGCTCGACAAAGTTTATACTGCTCCCCAAAATGGTCAAGTTCAGGTGACTTTCACAGAGTTACCAGCTAATCCAGGAACACTTAGTATCCAAGAAGTTTATTTAACTGAAGAACAAATGGCAGTTTCTGGTGCGGTTAGTAAAGTGGCTTATGACATTACTTCTGATATGGAGAATGGCACTTTTAAGTATGAGCTTAAATTACCAGTTCCAGATTCGAATACTGGTGAGGTGCAGATCAAATATGCTGAAAGTGTAGAAGAGCTGGCTCAGGCTGTTGAGGTTGTTGTGGAAAAAAACGGAAATGAAGTGGTGGCCAAAGAGTTGAATCACTTTACGGTGTTTGTGGTGACTTCATTTGAGGAAGTACAAACAACTCCAACAACTGATGGCTATAACGATATTTGGTATGTTTGGGGTGATCCTGGAGCTGAAATGATCAGAGTTCCCTCTGGAACAGACAGTATTGTTTCTAGTGAAGGAAATTATCACGCCATAATAAATGATGGAGCTTTTACAAGATGGGATGGTTACAGATCGACTTTTCCAGCAGATGGTTACAATACAAGTGTTGATGTTTATCTTGATATGTCTTTAGCTGATGGATCAGTTGATAAAAGATTTGATTTTTCATCAGCTATTAATAAACCAGATGGAAACCATCGAAGAGACTTTATTTTAAGCTTGGGAACCAATCCAAGCATACATAATCAATGGTTAGCTAGTGCTAGTAATAATTCTCCAGGATGGCCTGGCAACCCAGGAAGAAATCCCGTAGATATTGTTGAAACTGGTTGGTACACCATTAAGCATGAATTTAGAGCTAATAGCTCAAATGTATTGGAAGTAACTATTTCTTTATATAAAAAAGGAGAATCAACTCCAGTTGGTAGTTGGGTTTTAAGTGATTCTTCTGATGTTATTGGTAGTACGGTTGGTGGAAATAGATATGGATGGTTTATTTGGAGTGACAAATCCCCTGACTCATTATTGGTTGATAATACTAAAATTGAAATTATAGATCCTATTATCAAAGATATTCACTTTACTAATACTGGGACTCCAGTTATTGGAGGATCTACTTCTAATATTAATTTGGAGGTTCAAGCAACCTATCCAACATATGGCGTTGATCGAGTTCGTTTTAGATATGCACCGCCAGGAGAAACATGTAAAGCACAATATACTTCTCCATATTTTAACAATATTGGTGATGGGACAAAAAATGGTGATTTATACTCAATAGACTGGGATGTAACAGGTCTTCCTTCTGGAGAATATACAGCATGTGCTTTGATGCATAGAGGGTCTGGTGCTAGTTCTGAAGGTTATAAGGATGAAAATCATGCAGAATTTAAAGTTGTGATAGATAATACAAAACCATCAGCTCCAACTATTATTTTTCCTGCAGAAAGTCAAAACTTTGTTTCAACCCCAATTTTGAATGATTGGACAGATGTAAATGATGATTCAGGAATTGATTATTACAGAGTTGAATATAAATATGATGACGGTCACACCTTTTCAGGTTTCCCTTATAGAGAAACAACTGTTTCTCAAAGAAATCACATTCCTAATAATAGTGAACAAGGTGGAGTAAGTTTCAGAGTTCAAGCTTTTGATGGATTGGGTAATGAAGGAGCTTGGTCAGAATGGAGACATTATTATTTTGATAAAGAAGCTCCAACTGCGCCAACAAATTTAAGAAGATATATTAAAGGTACTACTATTGAGCTAGCCTGTGGTAATGTTACTCAAAGACAGACATTAATTCCAATTTGGGATGCAAATACAGAAAGTGATTTTGATCACTATGAATATAGTTCATTTAACCCAGGAGGATCTCAAGGAATAAATGAAGAGATTCTCTATACCAATGAAAAGATGCATTCTTGGACACCTCCAACCGATGGCACCTATGGTTTTGCTGTTAGGGCTGTTGATAAGGCTGGTAACAAATCAGCTTGGTCATTGTCAGGTGAAAGTTTAGTTGGTAGTTGTCAAATTACCTATGATTCGATTGCCCCAGATGTAGAAATTACTTCACCAGCCGCTGGTTTAGTTACTGGTATTGTAAATATTAGAGGGTCAGTTGAGGATACAAATCCACATCATTACTGGTTTGTTATTCAAAACTCTAGTGGCACCACAATCGCTGGTCCAGGAGTTGTAAATGATACTTCTTCTTTTACTGATGAATTGCTTTTATCTTGGGATGTTAGTTCATTAACAGATGGTGAATATACTATCAAGTTAGAGGCAAGAGATGCCGCTAATAATAAAGATGGTGGTTCAGTGCATTGGGTAAAAGTATTAGTTGATAATACCAAACCTTCTAGCACAATCACTTCTTATGGTTTAGGCAATGGCGGTGAAGTTGAAACAAATACTTTTGATGGTTTGATTGAGGGGATAGCGACTGATACTGGCTCTGGTGTAGACCATGTTTTACTCTCTGTAGGTCACTATTCATTCGAAGATGGTCCTGTTGGTCAGAAATATTGGGATAAAGATGCTGCCACTTGGGTAGTTGGTGAAGTATTATTCCAAGCTAATGGAACAGATACCTGGAGTTACCAATTACCAGATGTGCCAGAAGGTGTTTACACTATTACTTCTCACGCAGTAGATGTGGCTGGTAACCAAGAAGCTACTTTTGTGATTACGATTGTGTATGACAAAACAATTCCAGAAGTAACTCTAACAATAGACCCGTTATCTCCAGATGCAGAAAATGGTTGGTACAAAACTTTACCAACCATAACTTTGACTGCCACTGATAATTATCAAACGGAGAAAATTGAGTACCACTGGAACAGTGATGGCTGGTCTACCTATACCGACTCATTAACTCCTCCAAGTGAAGGTCAAAACATTCTTTACTATCGAGGAGTTGATAAAGTGGGTAATACCACTGCTGTTGGAGTCAAAGAAGTCAAATATGATACGACTGCTCCAGTTGATGGTCCGCTCAACGTCAAAATAGAGAATATTACTTTGGATTCTGCAATCGGTAAATGGGAAGCTCCAACTACTAACTCAGACATCACTCGCTATGTCCTTTCCTGGAAACATGAATCAGGTGATAGTAATGGTATAGAAGTAGGCTCTAATATTTTTGAGCATGAAATGAAGAGTCTTTATAACGGTGAATGGACATTTATTGTTAAAGCCATGGATGATGCTGGTAACTTCAAAGAATCAGCAGTTAAATTCAGAATTGGCCCACCAGTTGGTGGTACTAGCTCAACTTCTGAAGGAACTGTTTTAGGAGTAATTGACGAAACTGGTGAAACTACTAGTCCAACTGGTCAGGTAGCTGGTGTGGCTACAACAGCAGATGAAACTTCTGAAAAGACTAAAGAACAAATTACTGATAATAATGAAGAAGGTCAAGTTCTCGGTGAAACAAAAGAACAATGCACTGTCGTTACTAGTAATTTGCCATGGTTATTATTGGTTATTCAGTTCGTCCTAATGGGATTAGCAGAATTGTTATTTAAGAGTGCAGATAAAAAGATCAGAAAAACAATTTTATGGGGATTGGCGTTATTAATGCCAGTAGTCTTTTATCTATTCAGAAATGAAGCTTGTTATAGTGCTTTTGTTTATAATTGGTTTGTTTTGCCATCATTAGGAGCAACTGTTTTGGCTAGATTGGTTAGTTACTTCTTCATTGAAGAAATCGCTTAGCGTAGTAATTAGTAGAAAGATAAGAACTCCCCTACTTCAAATAGGGGAGTTTTGTTATATAATTTTCCTTTATGTTACTAGCTAACACACACCATCATGCTTGGTATTACACCCAGAAAGGAGGTGTGTGTTTTTAGTGGTTTAATTTCATCAAAATAAATTTAAAAATACATTTAACCTCCTTTTTAGGAGGTTTTTTTGTATTTGGAAAGGGAAAATGAAAGTAAATAATGAAAAACAATTCATTAGTATGAAGCAACTTTATGCTTTTGGTAAAAAAAGGAAAATAGATTTGTCATTAAGTGAAAATCCTCTGGGGTGTTCACCAGTGGTGACTATGGCTTTAGAGAAAATTAATCTTGAGATTAATGATTATCCACAGCCAAATGGTGTTTTTCTCAAGAAAAAACTGGCCAGTTTCAATGGTTTAAAAACGGCTAATTTTTTTGTGGCTAATGGTTCAGAAGCAATAATTTGTTCTTTACCACGAGTATTTAATGGTGGTGACGTTGAGGTGCTTATTCCAAATCTAACTTTTCCGATGTTCAAAACGAGCTCATTATTAGCTGGATTAAAAGTGATAGAAATACCAATGACTAAATCTTTGAAAATTAATTTAAATAAATTTGAACAATTAATTACTGAAAATACTAAAATAATTTTTTTATGTAATCCCAATAATCCTACTGGTTCTATTTTGTCTAAGAAAAAAATATTAGCTTTTTTGAAAAAAATATCCAAAAATATTTTATTAATTATCGATGAAGCAAATATTGAATTTGGTGGAGAAAGCATGATTGGTGAAGTTAAAAACAATCATAATTTGGTCGTGTTAAGAACCTTTTCCAAAGGTTTTGGCTTGGCTAACTTACGGGTTGGTTTTGCTGTAGCTAATGAAAAAATTGTTAATCAGTTAGAAAGAATTAGTCAGCCTTTTGCTACTAGTGGTTTGAGTGAACTACTCACGAGTGTTGCTTTAACAGATCAAAACTTTATTCAGCAAACCAAAAAATTTATTAGTCAACAAAGAAGGCTAATAAAAAAACAATTAGTTAGTTTTGGTTTTAAGGTTTTTCCTTCACAAGCTAATAATTTATTTGTTAAATTACCTGGTAACATTTCAGTTCAAAAATTTGAACAAGCTTTAGATAGAAATAATATTTCTTTGGTGATGGGTAAAAGTTTTTCCGGATTTGATAATCAATTTTTTAGGATGAGCATTAGAGATGAAAAAACTAATCAAAAATTTTTAAAATTTATTGAAAAAATTAGCGATACTGATTAATTGTTTCTTTTAATTCTTTAGCCGCTTGTTGAGGTTGGTCATTAAAAATAATTTCTCGTGATGAATTAATAATTAAACCAGCTTTATTGTTATTTAAACCAGCTTTGAGTACTGATGGAAGATCACCACCTTGAGCCCCGATCCCAGGAACTAGCATGGTCATCTCACCAATGATTTTTCTAGCCTCAGCTAACTCTTCTGGATAAGTAGCACCTAGAACCAACATACAGTTATTGTTTTTATTCCAGTCAGTGGTTACTTTTTTTGCTACTATTTTCCAGAGTGGTTGGTCATCTAGTTTTAGGTTCTGAAGTTCATTGGCTCCTGGATTAGAGGTGTGACAAAGAATGATTGAGATTTTATCTTTTCTTTCTAAAAATGGTTCTAAAGCTTCTTTACCCAAATAGGGGTGCAAGGTAATAGCGTCAAAGCCTAACTGATCAAAAATTGCAGTGACATAACCATCGTTAGTTGAGCCGATATCAGCTCTTTTGGCATCGGCAATGGTAAAAATATCTGGGTGTTTTGTTTTTAGATAGTCCATCGTGAGTTGAAGCTCGATCCACCCCTGAGTTCCTCTGGCTTCATAAAAGGCTAAATTAGGTTTGTAGGCAGCCACATCTTGGTGAGTTTGATCGATAATCCATTTATTGAAATCAAACTGTGGCGTGGGACTTTTGAGAAATTCTTTAGGTAGTTTATTAATATTTGAGTCAAGACCAACACAAACTAATGAATTAATTTGGTTAACTCTAGTTGAATATTTTTCTTTGGTTTCAGGCATGTTTTTTGGTCCAAGCATGAGGGTCTGTTAACCAATCGTTCACGATGGCTACTTGATTAATAGTAAGTAACTTTCTTTTTAGAGCCTCGGCTAAAATATAATCAAAAGTAGTTAGGGTATGGAGTTTAACATTTGCTTGTTCAAAAGCGAGCTCTGCTTCTTTAAAACCATAACTAGTAATTGCCAAACAATCACTAATTTTACCTAGTTCCTGTTTTACAGCAGTGACTCCTCTGAGGCTAGAATAACCAGTAGTAATATGGTCCTCAATCAATAACACTTTTTTATTTTTTACAGTTCCTCCCTCAATGCTTTTTTTAGTGCCGTGATCTTTAACAGCTTTACGGATAAATATTGATGGTTTTTGTAAATGAAACCCCAAAGCAGCGCTATGAGGAATGCCAGCAGATTCGATGCCAGCAATAACTTCAAATTTTAAGTTTTTTTCTTCAATTATTTTTTTAAAGCCGTTAATTACTGTTCGCCACTGTTTAATATTGGCTGGGAAGATCCTGTTGTCTAGGTAAACGGGTGACAAGATCCCTGATTTAAACTTAATAGGGGTGGAGGTACTAAAGCCAACTGCTTTGATATCCAATAGAGCTTGGGCTACTTTTTTTGCATAGTTCATCAAAAAATAAGAATAGCACTGATAAAGGTATTTTTTAAGTTATAATTTAAGATTATGTCAGATTTAATTTTTTCAGGACAACACTTCACTGTAGAACGTCATCCTCAACCATTTGTTGATCGAACTGAAGGTGGTCATCTTAGAATTTTTCCTAAAGATCATAGTATTTCTGAAAGAAGAGAACTAACTAAAGACCAAGCTCTTGAGTTTATGAAACTAAGTGCTGCAGCTGGAGAAGCTTTAGAGTTAGCGATGAATGAGTTAGGAGTTCCAGTAGTGAAAATCAATTATGAAGATTTAGGTAATTGGGCCTTTAAAAGAGGAGAAAGACCAGTTTTACACTTACATATTTTCGGTCGTTCCAAAAATGCGGTCAAACAAAAATTTCCGGAAGCTGTGTATCTGCCAGATAGAAGCTCTGGTTTTTATGATGATTTTGAGCCGTTAACAATGGCAGATATGAAATTAATTAATAAATATTTGGTAGAGATTTTAGAAACTAAGTATAAAAATTGGTAGTTTAATAACTATTCTCTTCACACCAACTAACTAAAATTTGGTCATTTTTGAAGTTTAAGTAGACAAAATCTTTTGGACAATTTTTAGGATCTGCTTGTTCTAACCTATCTTTTTCGGTTAGGTTTAGAATAGTGATTACAGTACTATCTGCCGCATAAAGCTTAAGTTTACTAACCGCAGGGATCAAAGCTGAGTCATTTAATTTCTGATCTGTTAGCAGATAGGTTTTATTTTCGACTGGGATTTTTTTGATACTGGCAATTAATTTGGCTGAATAGTTCACATAAAGTTTTTCATTATTAACTGATTGATAAGTTAGCAAAATTGATGGCAAGCTTAAAATAACTAAGCTAACCAGTAATTTAATTGTTAATTTTGGTTGATTTTTTAACCATAATAATACGGATATGATAAGAGGAATTCTGGCATAAGTTAAAACTTGAATAGTATTCCAAACGACTCCTGATTGTAAAAAAATTAGTGGAAAAGCAATACTTACTAAAATTATTGGTAACAATAATAAATTATATTTTTTTGAGTTTTTGAAAACTGCGAACATAAAAGGTAATAAAATTAAACCAAAATTCCCCATCAAAAAAATTATTAGTCCATAGCCCCAGTGTTTAACTAGATGAAGAATGGAACCAAATTGAAGATAATGTTGTCTTTGTAATTCCCAAGTATCGAAGTTAAGACGATCTTGAGCTGTGAACATTTGTTGAATAAACCAACCAGGGCTAATAAAAAAAGGTATTTGTTTGCTATTACTACCAATCATTAAGGCAGTAATAAGCAGCAGTAAAATAGTGATAATCGGTAACCCAATTTTTTTTGTTTGATTTTTATTTTGCCAAAGGTTTAATAAAAAACTTGGCAAAATAATTAAAATTGAATAAATCTTAATTCCTACCAGAGCAGCCAATAAATAAATTTCTTTTACAGAATAATCTTTCTTTTTTAGAAAAAAATAAATTAGAACATTTAAAATAGAAACAGATAACACCAACTGTGGATTGATCAAGTAAGTAGCTGGTTGGTCTAACCAAAACATACTAGGATGAATACTTGCATTAGGAAATAACCAAGCTAACAACTGAGGTTGAGCTGAGTAGGTGCTAAGTAAAATAGTAGCTAGTGAAATAGGGAGTGACTTGTTAAAAATAGTTTTTGCCAATAAATAATTGGACAAAACAAAACCACTGCCAATGATTAGGGGAATGTAAAAAATTGCTAAGTGTAGAGTGCTGATAGTCGTAAAGTTGCTAATTAAGGCAAAATATATATCAGTGAAATAATGATAACCTTTTACTTGTGTACCTGAAAAAACAGGATTTTCTGGGGGAATATTTGCTTGCAAACTATTTTGTAAAGCCGCATGCCAAAGCGAGTCATGGGCATTAGCCACATGGAAAAAGGTTAAGCCTGTATTAGGGTTATAGCTTTGTTGATAAGAGTAAAAAGTGATGGTCAATAGACTAATTAATAATGATCCCAACACTACCCAGTTGAATTTTATTTTTTTTAATTTTAAATTATTAATATTTTTTCGCCAATAAAATAATAGGCTGGCGAAAATAACTAAAAATAAATAAAGTGGTTTTAATGGCAGGATAAAAGCTAAGAGAAAAACACTAAATGCAATGACTGGTGGACCAATAATAAACGCAATAACTAATTTATTGGTGGTTAATTTTTCTGTTTGAAAAAAAGCTAGGCCAGAAACTATGGTTAAAAATAAAAAAACTATCAGTAGTATCACTTGAATCATTTAGAAAACATTGTAGCAGTTTTGCTAATCTTCTTCTGTTTCGGCTTCTTTTTCTGCAGTCACTGACGTTGCGATTGCTAGTAGATCTAAACCATTTTTTTTAGCTTCTTTAATAAAATTATCGACATTTTGATCAGTAATACCAGAGGACTGTTCAGTAGTTGGCTTACCATGTTTGGAGGCTTTGGCAACATCATTTTGCCTGGCTCTAATATCTGCAGCCATGGAATTATCTCTGGCTATTGCTCTTTGTAATTTTTCACCCATGTGGTTATTACAACATTTTAACGAATGAGCCTCAGGTTTTAACCTGAGGCTCAGACACATTATTTTTCATTTGCCTCCCTAACACGTTCTAACATGCCATACCACTCGATGGTGAAATCAATCACCAGAATGATAATCAGGGCAATTATTGCCGCCAGTTTCCAGTTTTGGGGAAAAGAAAACGCGGCGGTGGCGCCAGCAATAGCGCAAGAAATAGATGCGATATATCGTCGTGTCTTTTTTCTTTCAACTTCATCTGGTTTCAGGGGGATTGCAAGCGTAATTCCTCCGATAACGATGAAAAAGGCAGAGACGCCGAGGGAGAGAATTTGAGAGGCTTCCATGATGGTAAGCCCTCCTTTCATAAAGATTTTAGATGTGCCGGAAAGTTGATTTGTTGGCCAAATTTGTGATCGTTGTTGCTCTTAGATTACAAATTTAGTTTTTGAAACAACTTTCCACCCTGAATTATATTTAAAAAAAGTCACAAAGTCAAGTATTATAGGACATTTTTTTTACGAATATTTGCTGAGGATTTTACTATCGACTAGAATTAGTGCAAACGACAATAACATTTCTACAATTTCTTCAATGGCAATCAACACAAAATAAATGTTTTTGTTGTAAGAGTCTGTTGCAACCCATGGAGAATCCACGACTCGCTTCGCTCACTGCATTACCCAGGTAGCTTTCGCTACTTGGCGGTGAACCGTTGCTGTCGCAAAAGTTCTATTCACAATATGAATTCAAATAATAAAAAAACACGCTTATAAGCGTGTTTTTTTATCATGTGACCCCATGGAGAATCGAACTCCAGTTACCAGGATGAGAACCTAGTGTCCTAACCACTAGACGATGGGGCCGGTGGTAAGATTGGTATTATACGATTTTTTTCTTGGGGAAACAATTCCTGTCAGTGAATAGTGAGAAACTTGGTTGGTGAAACGGTTTTTGCTAATTTTTTTAAATTGTTATTTATTTTTTGCTATTTTTCCTAATTTTATTTTTGCTCAGGTTTTTAACCCTAGCAGTAAAGTTTTTAATAGTGATTTGGATGGGTTGTGGGAATTTGGAACAGTCAACGTTGCTTATCGTTTGTCAGTTATGCCAGCAGAGTTTAGTCAACCAATTAGTTATGTCGTTACAGAAATTAATCAAAGTGATTTTTTGGTAGGGCATGGTTTGGAGTTAAATTTTTCAGTTAAAGAAGAATTTTTATTTCAGTTTTCTTTTAATTGTGAAACGGTCGAAACTTTGGTGGGATTTGATCAGCCTTATCTAGTGATTTTTATTGGTGAAGAACTAATTGCTCTTGAAGAAGATTTGGCTTTATGTGGTCAGCTACAAAAGAGATATTTTTTACTACCAGCTGGAGAGAAGATTTCTTTATATTTTGGTCAAATGGGAGATTTAACAGCGCCAACGACAATCACGATTGAAGAATTAGGTTTATTTACTCGTTTAGTTCAGCCCACTAAAGAAATTGCTTCTACTTTGGTTTTACCTTCTCCCAGACCAACATTTAGTTACCCAAGTCCGGCTGTTTATAATTGGAACGAGCCAATGGTAACAACGGGGCAAGCTTTAGGGGTGACTGATGATCAGACGACTCATTCAAGCTTTTGGTTGTGGTTGTCTGATTACTTTCCTTATTTAGTTGGTTTATTTGTTTTTTTAATTTCTTTGCCATTATTAATTTTAGTGTCAGCTTGGTTTAGTAATTTAAAACTTAGAAAGGAAAAAAATGAACAAGATTAAAAGAATTTTTTTCGCCTTATTATTAGCTACAGCTTTGGGTTTAACTTCAGTGAAAGTGACCAAAGCTTTATTACAAGATACTGAGACTAGTTTTGGTAATACAGTGAAAGGTGCCAGTATTAACTTACGAGTGGGTGACACTGATCCAAGTACTTTGGCTTTTAGCTTTAATAATGTTACTCCAGGAGAAATTCATCAGCTTTGGGTAGAGGTGGCTAAGGATAGTAGTGGTATCGGTGGTAATTTTTGGTTAGAAGTAGCTACTTCTAATAGTTTAGAGTTGGATAATCCAGAGGGAGAAACAGATGTTTTAGGTGAAGGTGAGTTGGATGATTGTGCTGAGATTCAACTGATTTTTGATGACAACATGGGCACAGAAGTTTTAGCCTTACCATTTACTCAGGTAGCTCAAATTGGTCAGGTTGATTATGGTTTGACGTCAATCGATACTTTGGTTGATGGTGGGGCGAGAATGAATCTCCAACTACGAACAGATAACTGTGGCTCTGAGGCGATGGGTGATGCTTTTGATCTGGATCTTACTTTTCATTTAGATCAGATTTAGTTTGTTAAAATTTATTGATAAAAGCTCTCTTGTCGGAAGAGAGCTTTTTAGTGCATAATATTCACTGTACATGCCACGGAATAAGCGCAAATCAAGAATTGTGAAGGGTGGTATTAAAGATACAATGAAACATCTTTTTCATCCTTCCAGCAAAAATGACCATCGTCCTAAAATACTTCATCCAGAGGCCATTTTTTTCTTTTCTTTGATTGTTTTAGCCTCCTTTGCTCTGTTAAAAGTCATTCAGTTTTTTCCAGGTTTTGAACAAACTATTCTTGGTTATGCTTCCAATATCACTCCAGAGCAGGTGATCTTACAAACTAATGAAAAAAGAGCAGAACAAGGTTTGAGTGGGCTAACTTTAAGTGATGAGTTATCTGAAGCAGCTTTGGCTAAGGGCCAAGATATGTTTACAGATCAGTATTGGTCTCATACTGCTCCAGATGGCACTGAGCCATGGTATTTTATTGAACAGGCTGGTTATAAATATAAGGTAGCAGGAGAAAATTTGGCTCGTGATTTTATGAATACTAGTGACATGGTGGTGGCTTGGATGGCTTCTCCAACTCACCGAGCAAACTTATTAAACCCCAAGTTTCAAGAAATTGGTATCGCCGTGATTGATGGCAGACTCAATGGTTTTGAGACGACCTTGGTAGTGCAGATGTTTGGTGCTCCTGGGATAAAGCCACAGACAACGATCACTGATCAAAGTACTAAAACCCCATTGACAGAACCAAAGGAAGAATTATTGGTTGATGCAGCTGTCGCTGAAAATGTAACTGATGTTCAAGTTTTGTCAGATGAAGATGGTTTGGCTGGTCAGGTTATTTCCCCTATGACTTTTAGAGATTCTGTTTTACTTACTCCGCTTCAATTAACTAAGGCTTTCTTTTTGGCAGTGATAATTTTGGTAGTAATGACTTTAGTTTATGATACTTTTGTGGTTGGTAATAACAAAACAGTTCATCTGGTTAGTAAAAATATTGGTCACCTAATGGTTTTTAGTGCGGTTGCTTTCATGTTGATTTTTTTCAAAGGAGGAATGGTTAACTAAATATGCATCGAGAGATTTTAAAACACAAATTAGCTTATGGTTTGTTGCTGGTAGCTTTGCTGAGTTTCAGCCTAGGATTTTTTGCTGTTTGGCCCAATAGAACCTATCAACGTAGCTTGATTATTGGTTTTTCATTTTTTTATTTCATTTGGGGACTACTAACTCATGTTAAGTCTAGAAGACTTAACCAGCAGGTCTTTATGGAATATCTGGCTGTTTCATTATTAATTGGAGTGTTATTATTTTTGGTGACCTTGTAAGCTTATGAAAAAAAATTTTTTAATTATTACTTTGGTTGGTTTTTTAACTAGTGCTTGGGTGCCGGTTTTTGCTCAACAAATACCAGAACCAGTTAGGAATGATGAGGTGGTGGCCAGGCAAAAACTAGATGCAGAGATTGAAAGAATCAAGGAATCATATCGTGGAGAATTAGCTCAATATCGAGATGCTGAAAAAGAATTTGTGATTGCTAAAGATCAGTATCACCAACTTCAGACCCTAGCTTCGATTAATAAAGTTACAGAAGCCGCTCGTCAGGTTTTTATATTGCGGGATCAGGTTTTAATTACTTATTTAAATTTACAAAGAAATAATATTTATGCAGCTGAGGGGATTGAGTTATCTTTAAAAGAATTGGTGATTAGTCGGATTGAAAATGAAGGTCGCTGGTTGGTAGATCATAAAAACAGGGTTGAAAAAATGCTTGATCGTTCTCAATTTAATTCTTTGGCAGATGAATTTACAACCAAAGAAGATGATTTTAAAGAGGTAGCTAGTCAGGCCACTATGATTTTAAGTTTGGGAAATTTACAAGATGTCTTTGATCGATTAGTTTTGGTTAGAAAAGATATTTTTGATATTGAAGCCAAGTCTAGTACGGCTGATAGAACTAGAGCTTCCAAAGAGACTGACAGGCTGTTAACTGAGGTTAAAAATCAGTTAGCAACGATTTGGGTGGAGTTGGGTGAAGATGTGCAAAAAAATAAGGTAGATGGTTTTGCTAGTAACTCTGTTAAAACTTTTGACCCTGTTTACACTAACTTAAATAAAACAGTATCATTTTTGGAAGAATTACTGAGAGAAATATAAATGGAAGATAACTTTAATCAAAATCAAACTCAATTTGCAACTGATGAGCCGATTCTAGAAAAACCGGTTAAGCCAATTATTGAAGAGTCAGTTTTGCCAACCAAAAAAGGGTTACCAAAGTATATTTACTTGATTTTGGGTGGGTTAGTGTTTGTAATAGTGGTTTTAGTTTTGGCTGTTTTAAACAGGCCAAAAAATCAGCCCAACGAAACTGCAGAGATTACTCCAACACCGACTATTGCCCAAGAACTTACGCCAATTGAACAAAAACTTGAGTTGGCCAAAAATAAACTAGAAGCAGCCAATCCTACTACTGAGAAGTATCCTTTTCCACCTTTGAATATGGAGCTGAGGATTGATGAGGCTCGTTAGATTTGCTTAATTTTAAATTTGGGAAATTTCCAGCTTAGCAAGATATAGCCAGTAATTAGCCAAAAGGCCAATTCTCTGATGTTAATTAGCAAATTGGGGTAAATAAATTGAATCATTAGTTCTAGAAAACTAACAGTTACCAATACGGCTAAAGTTAGTCTCCAAGCTTGTTGCCAACTCTGAATAGTGAGTGGTGAAATTTTGAGTAATAACCATAAAAAAGTAGCAAAAACAAAACTAACCAAGAAATTAGCTAATAAGTTGGTCAAAGCAAATAATAATGGGATAACTAATTGTACTTTGGGTTGCCAGTCATTAATAGTTTGTTCAATGGCTTTTTGGATATAGGGTAAGTCGTTTTTAGTTAGAGTAAAATCTTCTATTTGGATCATTTCTCCAAGATTACGATTAAATATTTCTCCATCTTCGGTTTTGAAAGATAGTTGCTGATCAGCTAATAAAAATAAAGTTTGATCTTGATTAACTAAAGTTTGCTTATCCTCTTCTGTGAGTTGTTCAGTTCGGTAGTAGACGTAGAGATCATTATTAGCGCCTAAGCTAGTCAAGTTTTTTAGGTTCAGATCAATGCTTTGATAATTTTCAGCAGGAGTCAGGCTTAAGTTCTGGTTGGCCCATTCAAGAGTGAGGTCATTTGGAAAGAGAGTAAAGAGCTCGTTTTGAATTTTTAAGTAGTTAGCAGTGATCTCTGGAACATGTTTAATTGAGAAAACAATGCCATTGATCATACCGACCAATAGCATGCTAGTTATAAAGAAAGCAATGACTTTTTTTCCTGGCAAAATTAACCATTTTTTGTAGCTATTAGGGTTAATAAAGCCAGCAATTAATAGTGATAAATATTTTTTGATGACCGTCATGACCATTAGTATAACAGCTTGTAGTCAACCTCCTCTCGCATCTTTAGTTCTTTGAGGTAGAATTAAGGGAATATGATTCAAAAAAATGATTATCTAGATCAATTTAAGAAAGCGCTTATTCATACCGAAAAAGAAGTTGCTACCTTGAGAACCGGTCGAGCTGCTGTACAAATGTTAGACGATGTAGTGGTTGAGGCTTATGGTTCAGTGATGAAACTAAATGAAGTTGGTTCTGTAAGCGCTCCTGATCCAACCTTGTTAGTGATAACCCCTTGGGATAAAAGCTTAGTGGCCGCTGTCGAAAAAGGAGTTCTGGCTGCAAATTTAAATCTTGGGGCGATTATTGATGGTGACAAGGTTAAAGTGCCAGTTCCACCACTAACCCAAGAAAGAAGACAAGAGATGGTGAAGATTCTTCATCAAAAAGCCGAAAGTGGTCGGGTTATGGTTCGCTCTGTTAGATCTGATGTCAAACAAATGATTGAAAATCAAGAGGGTGAAGCTGGTATCAGTGAAGATGATATTACTCTTGGCTTGAAAGAGTTGGATGAAGTTAGTAAAGAGTATATCGATAAAATCGATCAATTAGTTAGAGATAAAGAAAAAGAACTACTTTCATTGTAGATCACTGTGGTTTTATGACAGTATTTATTTTTATTTTAATCTTATCTTTTTTAGTAGTAATTCATGAGCTGGGTCATTTTTTACTGGCCAGAAAACATCAAGTTAAAGTTCACGAATTTGGTTTTGGTTATCCTCCTAAAGTAATTAAACTTTTTTCTTGGCAAGGAACTGATTTTACTTTGAATTGGATTCCTTTTGGAGGTTTTGTTCACTTAGAGGGGGAAACAGTTGATTCAGAAGAGGTCGAAGATAAAAAAAACAAGGCAGCTTTTTATAATAAATCTATTAAAGCCAGATTTGCTGTTATTTTTGCAGGACCATTATTTAATATTATTTATGCTCTCCTAATTTTTTCAGTGGTGTTTAGTGTGATGGGCATACCGCAAGAACTCGGTGGTAGAGCCAGAATTGCTGAGGTAGTGGCAGATTCTCCAGCAGCAACTGCTGGCATTGAACCCAACTATGAAATTATTGGTTTTAAATTGTTTCAAGACCAGATCAGCACTCCCAAAGTTGAGGATGTAATCAATTTTACTCAAATGAATAAGGGGCAAACCGTCACCGTGCAGTTGCAAGGTCCCTGTTCTCAGGGTATTTGTCCAGAAAATTTACTAGAAAAAGAGGTTTATATTAGAACTGATGCAGAAATTCCTGCTGGAGAAGGAGCTATGGGGGTCGCTTTTGCTGATTTTTATTTGATGAAAAAACCATGGTATATACAGCCCTTTATCGGTATTTGGTATGGTCTAAAAGAAGCTATAGGAGTGGCAATTTTAATTGTTTTAGCTTTAGTCAATTTATTTAAAGAAATTTTAACTGGCTCAGGAGTTCCGGAAGGGTTAGCTGGTCCAGTAGGAATTGTTCATCAAGCCAGTAGCAATGGTTTGCTTGATCAGGGGTGGCTGTCTGTGTTGGGTTTTTCTGGGATGTTATCTCTTAATTTGGGTATTATGAATATTCTTCCTATTCCTGCTTTGGATGGGGGGAGAATGTTTTTTCTTTTGCTGGAGAAATTTATTGGTAGAGCCAAGGTAAAAAAATTTGAAGGTTCGGCTAATTTAACTGGTTTTATTATTTTACTTAGTTTAATTATTATGATTTCTATCCGTGATGTTTGGCGTATTTTTCAATAAATTAGGAGTAGCTAATGGCAAAAAAAAGAACAAAAGCCCAAAAAAAGCTGTCAAAAACTAGAACTAAGGTTAATTTATTAGTTGATAAAGCTATAGCTGATAAAAAAGATAGCTTTGCTAATCAGGAAAAAAATTATATTATTAATGATCTCAAGAAAACTTTCATCTATACTTTACTAGTTATAGCTGTTTTATTGGGAATTTTTGTTTATACTAAGACGTCTTAATGAAAGGAATTTTTATTGACATGCAAAAAAAGCATCTTGTTTTAGCCCTGGTTTTATATGCCTTTTCAGCAGTCGCTACGTTTAGTGTTTTTTCTTATTTTGAAAAAGCTAAAGTAGTTCTACCTGGAGAAACAGGTTCAAATGGTATTCAAGGTGGAGAGACTTTGTTGGGGGCGTTATTAGAAATTGATCCTCAAGCGCCAAGAGATCAAGCTTGTCCGTTGAATGGTAAATTTTATACTCAGGTTGAGCGAGATGCCTGGGAAGCTAGACGACCTTTATTCGTGATGATTGAAAACCACCCAGAATCCAGACCTCAGTCTGGTTTATCCAGGGCTGATCTTGTTTATGAAGCAGTTGCTGAAGGTGGAGTGACTCGCTTTGGGGCTATTTTTTATTGTGGGGCCCAAGTTCAAGATTTGACTTTAGCTCCAATTCGTTCTGCTAGAACTTACTTTTTAGATTGGGCTTCTGGTTATAATTTACCAATGTATGTTCACGTTGGTGGGGCCAATGTTCCTGGTCCAACCGATGCTTTGGGACAAATTGCTGATTACGGTTGGAGTTTGGAAAATGATATCAATCAATTTTCAGTTGGTTATCCAACTTTTGTTCGTGACTATAATCGTATCCCAGGTAAGGACTTAGCTACTGAACACACCATGGTGACTACCACTGAAAAATTGTGGGCTGTGGCTGAAGACAGAGGTTGGACAAATATGTCTCCAGATAGAAAAGTCGGAAGAAAAGTTTTGGAAGGAAGTGATTGGAAAGAAGGTTTTACTAGTTGGAGTTTTGAGACTGAAAAACCTGAAAAAGGCAGTGTAATTAATATTAGTTATGATTTTTGGAGTGGGTATGGAGATTATTCTGTTGCTTGGGTTTATGACACAGAAAAAGATGCTTATGCTCGATCAATGGGTGGAGAAAAACATCTTGATCTCAACAATGATGAACAGATTATGGCTAATAATGTCGTGATTTTATTCATGACTGAAAAAGGTCCCATTAACGAGAAGAAACATATGCTTTACGGTACTATTGGCAATGGTGAGGCTCTAATTTTTAAGCATGGGCAAGTAATTGAAGCAACCTGGAGTAAGAAAACCAGAACTTCTGAGCTGGAATTTTTGGATAACAAAGGCAAGCCTGTTGAAATGGCTCGTGGTTTGACTTGGTTGTCTGTTTTAGCAACGGGTAGTGATGTTGATTATTAAACTTAAAAAAACATGTTATACTCATTTTTGAGTACAAAAGTAGTTCATTAGAAAAACACTATGGCAGATTTAACTGATTTTATGATTTCAAGAGTCAGGGTGAAAATGTTGAGTCTTTTTTTTACCAGTGCTGACGAGATGTACTATGTTAGGGAAATTACCAGAAGTATTAAAGAAGAAATTAATGCTGTTCGTCGTGAGTTAGATCGAATGCTTGGGGTTGGAATTTTGAAAAGTGAACAACGAGGTAATCGACTATATTATTTTTTGAATAAAAAATATCTTTATTACCAAGAATTACATCAAATGGTGGTGAAAACTACTGGTTTGGGTAAAAAAATTCGTCGTCTAAGAAGAAAACTTGGTCAGTTGGAATTTGTTATGTTCTCTGGTAAGTTCACGAGAGGAATTAAGCCTACTCAAGATGAAGTAGAGGTGCTGATTATCGGTGATGTAGTTTTACCAGAACTTCAAGCTTTGATGAAAGAAGAAGAAAAGAGATTGGGTCGAGAAGTTAACTACGCTGTTTTTGATAGTGAAGAATTCTCTTTCAGAAAAACCCGCCGCGATCCTTTTGTGATGGATATTTTGTATAGTACAAGAGTGATGGTAATTGGTAATGAAGATGATTTTGCTCATCGTCAAGTTCAAGGATTGTAAACAATGAATAATAAATTAGGCAAGCGGTTGCTGTTTATTGTTTTTTTAAGTTTGTTTTCTCTTTATCTTGCTTTGCCTCCTCAATTAGCTATAAGTTTTACTTTTTTTTCTTGGCGATTTGACCAAACAATTACTGTTCCTAAGTTTAGTTTAAAAATTGGTAATAAAATCTATAATTCAGATTTACCACTCAAAAAAGGACTTGATTTACAAGGTGGGATGCAAGTCATTCTTAAAGCTGATATGACTGGTATTGTTGAAGAAGATCGGGCAGACGCTTTGGTTTCTGCTCAGGAAATAATTCGTCGTCGGGTTGATTTATATGGAGTAAGCGAACCAGTGATTCAAACTGCAAAGTCTGGAGATGAATACCGATTAATTATTGAATTACCTGGTGTTAAAGACCCTCAAGAAGCTTTGAATCTAGTTGGAACAACCGCTCAACTAGATTTTAGATTGGAAACAACAGCTGATTTACCAGCAGAAATAGTTGAAGCAAGTGAAACTGCCTTACAAAATAATATCGTTTTTATGCCTACCGAATTAACTGGTAAAGAACTTAAAAAAGCGAGTCCTCAATTTGATCCTCAAACTGGTGAACCAGTGATTGCTTTACAATTTGATGAACGTGGGACGGAAATCTTTGCAGATCTTACTACTAATAATGTTGGTAAGATGATTGGTATTTTTATTGATGGTTTACCGATAGTCGCGCCAGTTGTTTCAACTCCAATTATTGATGGTCAAGCCATGATGACTGGTAATTATTCAATTGAAGAGGCCAAACAATTGGCTATTCAATTGAATGCTGGAGCATTGCCAGTGCCAATCGAGATTTTGGAACAAAGAACTATTGGAGCCAATCTTGGTGAAGAATCGATTAAACAAAGTGTTTTTGCTGGTTTGGTCGGGTTGAGCTTGGTGGTTGTTTTCATGACTCTTAATTATGGTTACCATGGCATCATTGCTGCTTTGGCTTTGGTGATTTATTCAATCTTGACAGTGGCTTTGTATAAAGTCTTGGGAGTAGTTTTAACTTTGCCTGGTATCGCTGGGTTATTATTATCTATTGGTATGGCAGTTGATGCTAATATCTTGATTTTTGAGCGGTTTAAAGAAGAGCATCGTCTTGGTCATTCATATTTAAATTCTTTAGAGCTTGGTTTTGGTAGAGCATGGGAAAGTATTAAAGACGCCAATCTAGCCACGATTATTACTTCTTTGGTGTTGATCAATCCTTTCAATTTTGAGTTTTTAAATAGAAGTGGACTAGTTAGAGGTTTTGGAGTTACGTTATTGTTGGGTGTTTTGCTTAGTTTATTCACTGGAGTGGTTGTGAGTAGAACTTTATTAAGAGTTTTTAGCCCATTTTTGGAAAAGGTTTACAAGGAGCATCAAAAATGAAATTAATGAAATACCGATGGTTATTTTTCTTGATTTCGGCCATAGTTCTTGTTCCTGGAATTTTTTCTTTATTAACGGTTGGCTTACGACCTTCAATTGATTTTACTGGAGGGACATTGTTGGAGCTCAAACTTGATGAGTTGGTTACAGAACAATTTTGGTATGACTCAGCTGGTGAGGAATTGGCTTTACAAACCATTCAAACCACTGAAGATGGTAGTTATATTTTGAGAGGCAAACCAATTAGTGAAGAAATAAAAAATAGTTTTGTTGAAACAGTTAGTCAGCAGGTTGGTTTTGTTGAAGTAGTTAGATTTGAAACTGTTGGACCAATTCTTGGCCAAGAACTAATTAGAAAGATGTTGTGGGCAGGGTTAATTGTAATGATTTTTATTTTGTTATATGTTGCCAAACAGTTTACTGATCTAAAGTTTGGTTTATCTGCTATTTTGGCCATGCTACATGATTCGTTAGTAGTTTTGGGGAGTTTTAGTTTGTTTGGTTATTTTTATGGGGTAGAGGTAGATGTGTTGTTTGTGACAGCTTTGTTGACTACTTTATCTTTCTCTGTTCACGATACAATTGTGGTTTTTGACAGAATCAGAGAGTTGCAGCGGAGGTATCCTAAGTACTCTTTTACAGAGATGGCTGATCGAGCCGTCAGTGAAACATTGGTCAGATCTTTGAATAACTCAATTACCATTATTGTGATGCTTTTATCCTTGGTTTTACTAGGAGGACAATCAATTAAATGGTTTTCAGTAGCATTATTGATTGGGGCTATTACTGGAACCTATTCGAGTTCTTTTACAGCCGTTCCACTTTTAGTTCAATGGCATCAAAAAGTGTTCAAAAAACATGTTTAAGCTAACAGCTCATCAACAAAAACAAGTCGAAGTTATTGAACAAATTGAGCAGTCACTGATAGTTAATCAAGCTAATTTTTCAATGGTTGAGCCGGTTGATGATTTTATTAATGATCAAAGAATTGCTTTGACTAGTGTTCATTTTCCCAGAAATGATTTTTTTAAAAAAATTGAGTTAGAGATTTTGCAGCCGTTAAAAAAAATAGATCCAAAGCAGTTTTTTTATTCTAATGAACTTGTTCACATGACAGTTAAAAATATTAAAACAATTCAGAGTCCACCAGCGTTTACTGAAGCCGATATTAAAAAAGTTCAACAAGTTTTTGCTGAAGTTATACCTAAGTATCATAAGTTTAAAGCTTATTATTATCGATTACTACTTTTTCCTTATAATTTGGCTTTAATTGGGACCACTGACCCTACTTTAGATGAAATTATTTTGGATTTAGACCAAAAATTAAATGAGGTGGGTGTTCCAGATAATAAAATTTATCTCAACAATCGCTATTTTTTTAGTAATGTGACTTTAGTGAGATTTAATAAGCTATTGACTGATCAATTTAAAAATAAAGTTAAAGAAATTTCTACTAATTTAAAACCATTTAGTTATGAAATCGATTCAATTACCTTACTGTCATGTAATGCCGTAATGAATAACAAGATAGAGATTGCTACTTATCAGTTAATTTAATAGCGCTTTAGCTTTTTGTAATAGAATTTCTTTGGAGTTTAAAGCTGGGTCATCCAAAACTTCTTCAAATAAACTATTTAGAATATCTCCAATTTGTTTACCTGGTTTAAGTTTCAATTCATTGATTAGATCGTGCCCGTTAATGGCCAAATCTTTGACATCCATGGGTTGGTTTAGTTGCTCAAGCATTCTATTTTTCATTTCTTCTAGTCGCCAACTAGTTTTTTGTGCACCACTGCCGAGTCGGTCACCTTCTCTGAGGTCCAAAATATCATCAATATTTTCCAGACCAACCTTTCTCATAAATCTTCTAATAGAAGCATCGGTATTGTGAGGTTGATAATGGAACATATGATAGCGAACTAAAGTGAATACTCGTTGGGTGTCATGTTTGGATAGCTTTAATCTTTTGGCAATTTTGGAGGCTACCCTAGAGCCAATGATTTCATGGTTATAGAAAGTAATATTATTATCTTTTTTTTCAAAAGTTAGTGGTTTGCCAATATCATGAAGCAAAGTAGCTAATCTAACGATGGGGTCATTTGATGGACAATGGTCTAAAGCATCAAGCGAGTGCACCCAAACATCAGTTGTGTGATGACCAGCTTGGTCAACGCCTTTCATGGCTAGTAGCTCCGGTAAAATGACTTCTAGAATTTTTGTTTCTTCTAACTGAAAAATGGCTTTTTTTGGTTCTCTACTGGCTAGCATTTTAAGAAATTCGTCTCTAATTCTTTCCCAGCTAATATGTTGGATTAGTGGTGCATGGGCCTTGAGTGCTTGGTAAGTTTTTTGACCAATATTCATGCTCAATTGGACCGAAAAACGAATGGCTCTGAGCATTCTTAAGGCATCTTCTTTAAAACGTAGATTAGGATCACCAACAGCTTCAATAACCCCTTGAGCCAAGTCTTTAATGCCGTTATGTGGATCAACTAATGCAAAATTATTAGTGCTAATCAAATAGCTAGTTTGTAGGGTTTTTTGAGAAAAAATTTGATGTAGAAAATCATTATTTAATTTAATAGCTAAAGCATTGATAGTAAAATCCCTTCGTTCTAAATCTTCTTCAATGGTTTTTCCCCAAGCAACTTTATCTGGTCGGCGATGATCATGGTAGGTGCCATCAGTTCGATAGGTAGTGATTTCAAAAGGTTTGGGCTGCTTTTCTTCTGAAGGAAGAGTGGGCTTCTTTGTTGCCAAAGACTCATGAATTTTTTTGGCTTGAGCTAGATCTATTAATGTTTTTTTGTTGACTTCTTTAAATTTAGAAAGTAAGTTTTCAGTTGGCAGAAAATGATTTAACTTAATTAGTGTTAAAGTATCTTCATGGGTAATACTGACTGTGCCAAAATTATTTTCATAAAAACTTTCTGGAAAAAGCTTCATAATTTCTTCTGGTTTAGCATCAGTAGTAAAGTCATAGTCAGTAATTGAGGTGTGCTGGTGGTGAAAAGTATCAGTTGTTTGCAGAATCAAATCTCTGATGGCGCCACCAACTAAATAAGCAGTAAAGCCAGCTTTTTGGAGGGTGTAGCACACAAACAAGACTTCGAATGGTAACTCGAGTTTCATAGCTTCATTATATATGATACCCTGAGGCTATGTTTTGGAATTTTTTATCTACAACAGTTCCTAGCACTAAAGAAGAAGTAACTGAAGTGTTACTTAAAAATAGAAAAATAATTGATCAAGACTTATTTTTTTCTCCACCAAATCCTTTGGATATTTCAGCCGAAGAATTAGGGCTAAATATTGAGATGTTAAAGTTAGCTAAAGAGCGAATCTTAACTGCTATTAAGCACCAGCAAAAGATTTTAGTTTTTGGTGATTATGATGCTGATGGCGTGAGTGCTACAGCCATTTTATGGCAGGCTCTCTATCAGCTTGGGGCAAAAGTTACTCCCTTTATTCCTCATCGAGAAAAACATGGCTATGGTTTAACCTCAAAGTCCTTGGCAGAGCTTTATCAGACTGACTTGCCTGATTTATTAATCACGGTTGATACGGGGATTGTGGCTAATGAAGCTATTGCTGATCTACAGTCTAAGGGAATTGATGTTATTATTACCGATCATCATCAACCAGACCAAATTTTACCAAACTCATTAGCAATTGTTCATAGTACTAAAATTTGTGGAGCTGCGGTGGCTTGGTCTTTAGTTAGAGAACTGAGTGAAACACAGGCCAAGAACAATTTAGATTTAGTCGCTTTAGCAACAGTAACAGATTTGATGCCTCTAAAAGGGGTAAATCGGGCTTTTGTTTTTCATGGTTTAAAAGAAATCAATAACAATCGTAGAATTGGTTTGGTCGCTTTAAGAGAGGCAGCAGGACTAACTACCAAAACAATTACCGCCATGCATTTAGGCTTTGTTTTAGGTCCAAGGATTAATGCCATGGGAAGATTGTCTACTGCCATGGATGCTTTGAGATTGTTGTGCACTAGTAATAAAAAAAGAGCCAGAGTTTTAGCTAGTTTAGTGGATGATACTAATCTAGACAGACAACAGTTAACTAATGATTTATACCAACTAGCCAAAGAACAGGTGGATCAGCAACATGATCAATATTTATTAATTGTTCATGCAGATGATTTCCATGAGGGCATTATTGGTCTGATAGCTGGTAGATTAACGGAAAAGTATGCCAAACCCTCAATTGTAATTAGTACAAAAGGACCGACTGCTAAGGCTTCAGCTAGATCTGTTCCAGGAATTAATATTACTGAAATTATTAGAACAGCAAGAGAGTTGCTCTTGGAATTTGGTGGGCACCCAATGGCCGCTGGTTTTGGTTTTGAGCAAGACAAGTTAGCCGCAGTAGTTGAACATTTGGTTACTTATGCTAAAGAGAATATTAATCCAGCCTTATTAAAAAAAACTTTGAATGTTGAATGTCTATTGCCATTAGCCTTAGTCGATGTAGCTTTGGTGGAAGCAGTTGATCAAATTGCTCCTTTTGGTCAAGGAAACGATCAACCTGTTTTTGCTTTTCAAGATGTTAGGGTGACTGAAATTAAAAAACTGGGGAAACAGCAAGAACATTTAAAGTTGGTCTTAACTGATGGAGGAGATCAACATAATTTAACAGTCATGGCTTGGAGAAGAGCTGATTTGGCAGATAAAATCAAACTTGGCTCATTAGTAAATTTGTCTGGAATTTTAGAGATTAATGAATGGCAAGGAAATAAAGCACCTCAATTAATTCTTAAAGATTTACAGTTGGCCGAGGTTGTTTAATTGTTCCATTAACTGTTGATTAGAAAAATATTGATAAGCGTTAAAGCCAGCTGTTGTTGCTGCTCGAATGTGATTTGCTTTATCATCAATAAATAAGCATTGGTTTGGTGCTACTTCTTCTTGGTTGCTAATTAAAGAAAAAGCTTGTGGTTCTTTTTTGGAATAACCTAAGAGATATGAAGAATAGAGTTGATCAAAGTTTGTCAGGTATTTTTGGGTTAGTTCTGAATCTTTGTCGATTAAATAAAAAGCTGAAGTGAAAACATTAAGGGAAAGATTGGAGTTTTTTTTGAGAGACAAATAAAAACTTAGTAACTCTTGATTTAAAATTAAGTTATTGGGTAATTCAATTATTTTTTTTAATTTTTTTTTATTTATGTCATTGTTCTCAAAAACCAAAACTTCAAATAAATCTGTAAATAAGTGCGTAATCATAACAAAAAACCTCCCTCATACTTTATCTTAGCATAAGGGAGGTTGTCTTAGCTTAGAGTTAGTTAGCTAAATACTTATCAATGACGGTTTTAACCTGAGTATAAGGTAAAGCACCAGAGATAATTTCTTGTGGGCCATCTTTGGTCACCACGATGGTTCCTGGTGTACCAGATATACCAGCATTTCTACCACCAATAAAATCAGCAGTTACTTCTTCAGCCATTGATTTATCTTCCAAACAAGACTGGATATTAACTCCAACTTTGGAGGCAGCTGCAATTAGCTTATCTTTGGTCAGAGCCTCTCCGCCTTCAATCGCTGCTGCTTCATAAAGAGAGTCAGTGAATGACCAGAAAGCATCATTACCACCTGCTTTGGCGACACACTCAGATGCTTCAGCGCTAATTTGAGCCTGAGGATGGAAACTGAGTGGGTAATGTCTGTAAACCCAAGCAACTTGGTCACCATATTCTTCCATGACTTTAGTCATAGTTGGATGGAATTTATTACAGAAAGGACATTCGAAGTCAGAGTATTCGACTAACCAAACCTTCGGTTCAGCAGCACCTCTGACATGATCATCAGCGGTAATCTCTGGCATTTCAGTTACAGTTGTGGCGGCAGGAGCATTATCTCCAGCAGCAGTCGGTTGGCCAATTTGTTGACCAGTTCCGGTGTTACCAGATTTAAGCAATTGATTCTCTGTCCAGAGAGAGCCAGCTACAAAACCAGCAATAAAGGCCACTGCACCGATCATAATTTGAGTCAGTGTTTTATTATTCATGAGTTAATTAACCTTTCTTTAATTTATAATTAATTGTTCTCGGGTAATGCTTTGAATCTATCGTAAAATATGATTTAGGTCAATCCTAACAAGAAAGAAATCTAATGCCTGTAAGATTACTTACACCTATTGAAAAGAATCATTTAATCAGATTTGGTTTTGATCCAGAAAAAATAAGTGACTTTGGAGAAAAACCAGTTGAGTATATTACTGGTTTTTCTCAGTTTATTGATCAAGATTTAGTGGTTGATCAGCATGTGCTTATTCCTAGAGTTGAAACTGAAGAGTTGGTCGAAAAAATTGTTGATGTTTATAGTAATGACAAAAAAGTAAAGTTTTTGGAAGTGGGAACTGGTAGTGGCGCGATTGGTTTGACTATTTTTAGAAAATTAAGAGCCAAGAGACTTGAAGTTGAAGCTGAGTTAACTGATATTTCTGCCCAAGCTTTGGTTATAGCTGGTAAAAACCTAGTCAGATTGATTGAAAGGCATGATCAAGCAAAAATTAAATTAATTCAAGCTGATTTATTAGAGAAGATAGAAAATCTTTCTCAATTTGATTTTTGTATAGCTAATTTGCCATATATTCCCAGTCAAAGAATTAAGCAGTTAGCTAGTTCGGTTAAAGATTTTGAACCAATTGTGGCGCTTGATGGTGGAGTAGATGGTTTGACAGTGATTAGCAAATTAATCGTCCAACTAAAAGCTAAACAATTTAAGGGTAAGTTATTTTTGGAAATTGATGATACTCATGATGATAAAAAACTAGCTAATTTGTTTAGTGGTTTTGAAAATGTTTGGAAAGATCAGTTTGATAAAAATAGGTTTGCTAGCTTTAATTTTAGAAAAAAAGCTTGACAGTTACAGTAAAAAGGATCAAGCTAACAGTATATGGTAAGAGCTGAGTTTACTTTTTGGAAATTGTTGGTTTTTTTGTTAGTAATGATTTTTATTTTGGCAGCAGTTTCTGTTTTTATCTATTTTAACAATGTTGGGTTTAATGACTTTGAACAGGTTGTTTTAAAAAGATAGCCAACCCCAATAGCATAATTCCCGCAGCTGCAACGAGCATCCCCTCTGGGAAGCTGGTTGTGAGTAGGAGTCCACCAAGAATTGGGCCGATAATTTGACTTAAACTACCCAAGGAATTAGCTACACCCATGATTGCTCCCTGTTCATCTTCTGGTGCTTTTCTAGAAATGGCTCCATTTAAGAGTGGCCTAGTAACACCAGTACCAAAAGAAAAAAAAGTCATTAAGGCAAAAAATGGTGTTAAAGTGTTGAATAAAGGAGCTAGTAATAAACCAAAAATAATCGAGATCATTCCCCAAAAAATTAATTTTTCTTCTGTAAACAAATCAATTAATTTGGGAATAATTTTCATGCGCAAAACAATGCTGATTAAACCAATGTAAGCTAAGATGTAACCGGTAATTTTAGCAGTCAAACCCAATTTCATTGATCCGTAAACAGCAAAATTAGCTGTCCAGGTGACATGAGCTAAAGAATAAAAGAAAAATTGCCATAGAGCAGAGCTTGTTTTCTTGGTAAATAAGTATTTTTTAAATGGAGTTGGGTCTAAGATTTTAACTTCTTTAAAAGAAAATTTTTTATTAATTTTGGTGACGGTTTCAGGGAGAAAAAAGTAAGTTAATAAGATACTAATGGCGGAGATTCCAGCAGCTAATAAGGCCGGGAGAACAAAATTAAACTGGGAAAGATAGCCACCAATTGCTGGTCCAATTAAAAAACCAATTCCGAAAGCTGCTCCACTTAGACCAAAAGCCTTACTTCTATCTTGCTGAGTGGTAATATCACTAATATAAGCCTGAGCAATAGTAAAATTACTGCCCAAAATACCATCGATTGATCTAGATAAAAAAATTAACCACAGAGAATTAGAAAAAGCTAAAACAATAAAACTTAAAGTAGTTGAAAGCTGAGAAATTATTAATAAAGGTCTACGGCCATAAGAGTCACTAAGTTTTCCCATGATGGGACTAGTAATAAATTGAAACAAAGAAAAACAAGTTAACAGTAAACCAATAATGAATGGTGAAGCGCCATAGGCTTGGGCATAAAAAGGTAAAAATGGCAGAATTAAAGAAAAACCCAAGACTTCAGTCACTTGAATCAGAAACACAATCATTAACCTATGATCAAGTTTTTTCATAGAATTTAAAGAATAATACTTTCTTCTGGGAGGTCTTTGCCCTGAGGAAGAATATAGATATCTTGGTTATAGCCACCTACACCAACAAATTCAGCTTCACCTTTAATGATTTTTTCAAAAGGCCGGCAGGCATAACAACCGTTTTCTCCCTCTGGACAACGGAAACGATTGAGTTGCCGAGCTAGTTTAATTTCTTTAGCTATTTTTAAAACCTTATTATAAGCTTCTTTTTCTTCTGGTAAAGTCACCTCTTCTGGTTTGTCATTTTGACCTAAATACCAATAACTGATTTTGGCCACTTGTCTTTTTTGGGTATTACTGACTAGGAGTAAATAGATTGGTAGCTGTAATGAATCTGTTTTTTCTTTGTTTTTACTGGTTTTAAAATCAACAATATGAACGGCATCAATATCCGGTAAATACTGCAGCCAGTCTATTTTTCCACAAAGAATAATTCCGTCATCTTCAGATAACCAATAGTGGGGTAACTCTTCTTTAATTTTAACTGTCAGTTGAGAAACTGGACCAGGGTTGTTAATTACTTTCCTGATCATTTCTTCACCTCGTTGTTTAAATTTTCTTTCAGTTTCTTCATCTAAAAAGCCGCCTTTTTTACCACTAACTTTTTGCCAAACTTTTTCAAATTTATCTAAAAGCGATGTCTTCAATCTTTGATCTGTAGGTAAATTAGACAGTGATTCAATTACTTCATGAACAGCTTGGCCCAAAGCTAAAGCTGGAGCCATGATTTGAATTTTATGGCTAGATTCTGGATTTTTATAAACATTTTTAAGGTAATAAGCTCTGGGGCATTGTTGAAAATCACTGATAGAAGAGTGAGATACCCAGACAGCAGAATATTTATCAGGCATGGGGCTACTGTAACATAAAACTAATAAAGATAAAATTAGTTTGAAGTCTAGGTTAAAAAAACTGCCAAATTTATTTAATAAATGATAGTTTTTTATATTTTTTGATCTATTTATGATAAAATATATTTTTAATGACAGAAGAAAAATCCCCAATAAGAATTTTTGCAGCTGAAGATCAAAAAACTTGGCAATGGACCATCGAAAAGGCTATCGAAATATTAGAAGCAGAATTGGTTGTTCCAATTGTTGCCGATTTTGATCAAGCAATGATATTAATCAAAAAGTTAGCTCAGTTGAAGGTAGATATCGCAATTATTGATGGCAATTTAACTGCAGAAGAGCATGACGGTGAAGAGGGAAGAACGATGATTCGAGCAATTAGGGCTAGTGCACCAGCTGTTAAGATTATTGCTTACTCATCAGCACCATTAAGTATGAAGAGTGAAGTTGCCGATGCTTATTTAGATAAAGTTGATTATGAAAAATTAGCTCCACTGATCTTAAACTTACTAGATAAAGAGTAGTTATGACTGAACATCAAAAAAAATTTAGAGTTTTTTTAGCTGAAGATAACCAAGATTGGATTTCAGAGCTAAGCAAGAAGATTGATGAGATTGGTGGTATTTTGGTGGAGACAGCTACCACTTTAGAATCAGCAATTGAGATAATGTCTAAACTTGAAGAATTGAAAATTGATTTAATTATTTTGGGTGGAAGTTTGGATGAGGGTTATCAGCCTGGAGGACCAGACTCTTTAGCTATTTTAATTTTACTACTCAGAGAACAGATTCAGAATCCTGGTTTAAATAAAATAAAAACAGTGGCTTTTTCTGATGATGTTCAGACCAGATTGGGTGAATATGTTGACAAAGATGTGCCAAAATGGCGTTATGAAGAGCTTGCCCCAGCGATTCTTGAGTTAATGAGTCGAGAAGAATAATTTTTTTGATCCCGGGCTAGGATTCGAACCTAGGACAACAGGGTCAGAACCTGTGATGATGCCACTTCACTACCCGGGATTTTTCAGTTTTTTTTCAGCTTTGTGTAATAAGCTTATTTCAAAGAACAAGTAGATAGTATACCAGAGGAATCAGTATGATAAAAATCCTTATTTTGGAAGATAACCGTGATTTAGCAAAGATTTTATTGAAAGCTTTAAAGACTAAAGATAGAAGTCTGATTTGGACTAGTAACTTAAAAGATTTGTATCAATTGGTTGAGCAACAAAAAATTGATTTATTTATTTTAGATAGATTTGTTGATGATGGTGATTCTCTTGAGTCAATTGAGTATTTAAAAGAAATCAATCCTACCAGTAAATATATTTTTTTAACTCAACAAAAAAAAGTTTTGGAAAAAATTGTTTGTTTGGAAAAAGGAGCAGATGACTATTTGACCAAGCCTTTTTCTTTAGCAGAGTTAAGAATTAAGGTGCGGAATATGTTGGCTTGGAAAAAAAATAGTTTTCAAGAAAAACAACTAAACTTGGGGGAGGTTGCTTTTTTTCCTGAAACTGGTTATTTAGTTAGTCCAGAAGGAGAAACTCATCTAAGAAAAAGGGAAGCAGAGCTAGTTTTTTATTTATTTCAGGCAGCTGGTCGAGTAGTATCAAAGCAACACTTAATTGATAAGTTATGGGAGCCACACCAAGAAGTAAAAATCAACACCATTGATGTTTATATTAAGAGATTAAGAAAAAAATTAGGTAAATATCAGTCGATTATTAAAACTAGGCGTGGTTTTGGTTATCAACTTCTCCCCTATAAAAGGGGAGAGTAACTTCAATCGTAGTACCTTTATTTTTTTTAGAATTAATAGTTATTTTTCCTTGTAGATCTTTTTCAATTGTTTGTTTGGCAAAGAATAAACCCAGCCCAGAGTGTTGATTTTTTCTTGATTGAAACGGCAAACTAGCCAAGTTTTTTTCTAACCAGTTCATGCCTCGACCCGCATCAGCTACGGAAAGTAAACAGTTATTTTCTTTTTCAATAGCACTAAGGAAAATTAACTTGTTATTAGTATTTTGTTGATAGCTTTCAAAGGCATTATTTAGTAAACAAACGATGGTTTCTTGAAATAGTAACTTGTTACCCAACAAAAATTTTTTGATTGGTAAAGAAATTCTACTCACCAAGCTTTGTTTTAGTTTGGTTTGATTATTCATTTTTATTAGCTCAGTAAGAGCTTTTTGTGGAGAAAAAAGATATCTCTGTTCTGTTTCTGTTAAGAACAACAGTGATTTAATATATTGGGCATTAAGAATAACTGAATTGAGTTCGTTGTGTGGACAATAGTTATTGTGGTTTTTAATGTTTTCGATAGCTAATTCTGAGTTAAATAAAATATTAGTTAATGGTGAAGCTAAACTATGTTTAATAATTGGGGTAGTTGAGAATAATTTCGCTGACATAACGTCAACTAGTATATTTTACAAAACTGAAAAAAAGCTGAAATTTCAATTATTGTTGAGGAAGTTGATCTATAATTGAAGTAATATCCCAGAGTTGTAAACAAGGAGCATTTTGAATGCGGCAGAACTCTTGTTTTAATAGCTCTGGATAGGTTGTGGCTAAGTTAAGTTTTTCTCGGTTTGAGTTAACCAATAGCCAGATTCGGTCATAGTTTTTAGCTTTGCTTATGAACTCACTGGGCAAACTATAAATTGGTTGACCGATTCCTTCGACTAGCAGGCCCTCAATGTTTTGTTGATGAAGATACATTAAGACTCCATCTGGCAAGGTACCAAAGTAACCTTCAGTGGCAACAGCCAATGATTGTGTAGAAATTTCTTTTAGCATCAGTTGGCTACTCTCTTTAATTCCATTGCCGGCTGACCACTCTGCTAGGTATTGAGTCTGGTCAATTGGGACAAAAGGCAAATAGTTGGGGTTTTGCCAGGAGATTAGAGTGAATTGAATTGCTGTTTGCACCATGCTAGTTAATAAAATTATTATTGCAGCTGCTTGAAAGAAAAAAACGAGTGGTTTTTTAATATTTTTTTTAGTTTGCTGCAAAATATATTCCAGTGATAAAACGGCCGACAAAGTTAAAGGTAAGATACTAGGGAGAATGTAACGAGGATAAATAGTTTTTCCTAATAGTAAAATTGGTCCAAGAAATCCCAAAAAACTTAGCAGCAACAAAGCGTGTGTTTTTCTTAGTTTATTTTGAAATAATCCAAATATTGGTAAAACCATGATTGGCCAAGATAAATACATAAATAAACCCTGAAAAATCCTTTGAGTATTGGCCCAGAAAACCGTAACAACTCCTTTTTCTAGCAATTCACTAATTGGGTAGAGAAAATCTCCGCCCCGACTGAATAACTGACCAAAAAGTGGAGTTAGTTTGAGGCAGGCAAATAATCCAAGTCCAATGATCAAAGTTAAGCTGCTTTGTTTAAGTCTAAATGGCAAGTTTTTGGATTGATTAGGTAAGAAAGCAGCCAAAACAAAGGTTGGAAAGAACAAAATAGCTGGAATTTTAGTCCATAAGGCCAAACCTAGAAATAAACCAGCTAAAATAACATTTTTTGGTTTGTTTTGAGAAAAACTGTTAATTAAAAATAATAGTGCAGCTGAGAGAAACAAGGTGAGTAAACCGTCCATTAAGGCCATGCGGTGATGAAAATACCAGTATGGTAAAAACATTACCAAAAAGATAGCTATAACTTTGGCTAGCCAACCGCCGCCTAGTTTTTGGCTTAGTTTAGCTGTTACCAAAACTTGAAATAAACCAGTAATAACAGCGACCAGTCTTCCAGCCAATAAAGGATCGAGGTGGGTTTTTAAAGCTGTAGCTAGCAACCAAATAAAAAGTGGTGTTTTGCCATCATTCATGGGGAAAAACAAATATCTTTGTCCATCATCAAGAATGAGTTGAGCCCAGCGAAGATAAATCGCTTCATCAGCAAAGACAGGCAATAAAGTTAAGCCAATTAGATGGGTTAAAAGATAGCCAAGCACCACCAAACCTAAGCCTAGTTTCCAAAACAACTGCTTTTTTGTTTTATTCATTGAATTTTATTGTAACTAGTCAGTTTAGTTTCTGCTAGTTGGCTTTTTTAACCAGTTCACTAGTTGAAAAACGATAAATAAAGTTAAACCACCACCCCAGACTAGGATTTTTTGTTGATTTTCGACTAATTCAGTAAAACCGCCAGCTAATAACCAGGGTAGGTAGCGAAGCAGTGCTGTTAAACTTAGGGCTAACAACCAGTTTTGCCAAAATTTTAACTTATTTTGGCCTAGCCAAATTAAAGACCAAATTAAGTACCAAGGTAAAAACATTTTTGATCTTTCTGTAAGAAGTGGCAGGAACAAAGTTATTGAGATTAAGCTTGGAAACAAGGTTTCATAGCTTAAAATTGAGGTGAAGATTTTATGATTATGAATAAACCATTTACCGAACCAATAAAACCAAAATGGAATTAGGGTAATAGTTGCTAGTTTGGTGCTAATAGAAAAAGCTAATAACAAGAGAGAGATTATCGCTTTGGGCACTAAATATTTTTTGGGTTTATCAATCACCATATTTAAAGCCGCGATAGCTGGCACTAACATCCACAAATCATTATGGAGATTAGAAAGAATTTCTATAACTAATAACGGGTTGGCAAAAATTAACCAAGTTTGTTGTAAAGTTAGTTTTTTGTTGGTTAGTTTTTCTGAAAATTTTGTTAAAGTCAAAAAGAGCAAGTAGTAACTGACCCAAGCTAATAATTTAAAAATGAACCAGCTTGATAAAAATTTATGAAAACCGGCTAGATAAGGAATAACTGAAAAAATAGTCCAGCCGTAACCATATGGTGCCGGAGTGTGAGTGTTATGCATGAATCTAGTCCAGTCATCATAGTAAAAATCTAAAGCTGTTTTGATATGAGGATTGGCTTTAAATAGAGTGACCATCTTGGCATTGAAAATATAGTTAAAAACATCATGTGATAGAGCGTTATAACTAAATAGTAAGGGTGAAAAAGCTATCAAAAACTTAATAATTATTTTTTTGGTTATTGGTTGTTTCTGGTGACCAAAAAATTTTAAACCAACTAAATAAATTATAAAAAAACTTAAAACTAAACCCAAATAAGAAATGGTTAGTAGCTGAGTATTTTTAAAGAAGGTTTGCCACATCCAAAGTTGGAAATGCCAGTAGGGTTGCCAAGAGCTAATAATTAAGTTTGGATCTGTTAGTGAATAGGAAAAAACACTATAGAAGAAACTCACTATAAATAAACAAAAAAACAATAAATTAACAGATCTTTTATTTTTCATCCAACTAATGGTATTTACCTGTTAAGTAAGCAAATCTAATTTTAAGAATATCTCTGAGCATTCTTAAAGAATCTTTAATTGGGCTAACTCGATCGGTGGCATGGTGTTTCCATAAGATCGGAACTTCTTTATAATCAATCTTCATTTTTCTGGCCAAAAATAGTAATTCAACATCAAAAGCTCCAGTAAAAGCATCTTTTCTAACCTCTTGGCCTCCATAAACATAAAGAGCCTTGAAAAGTTTCTCAGTAGCTTCACTAGAAAACATTTTAAAACCACATTGAGTATCTTTTACTCCTCTAACAGCTAGGATTTGGACCAATAAATTAAAGCCTCGGCCCATTAAATGTCGATAAAGTGGCTCTTTATCTCTTCTAGCTCCAGTTATTTCTCTTGAGCCAAAAATAACTTGGTAGTTATCAGTGTACTTAAGTAATTTAGTTACTTCTGAAATAGGTGTTGATTGGTCAAAGTCAGTGAATAATTTCCACTGGCCGTTAGCTGCTAGCATTCCAGCCTTAACAGTTGGTCCTTTGCCCGCATGTTTATTAGCTAAAAGCCTGATTCTTTGATCTTTTTGGGCGAAATCATTTAATTGAGTTATACTTCCATCGTTACTACCATCGTCGGTTAAAATAATTTCCCAAGTAAAAGTTTGTTGTTTTAAAAAAGAAAGTACTTCTTCTAGAGTTCCTCGTTCGAGATTTTTAGCCTCATTGTATGAAGGAATGACTACTGATAAATATGGTTTTTCAGACATAAACTTTTTCTATTCTAAACCTTCTGGTTTTGGTTGTGTAGTTCTCCTTAAGACAGTAATCTCTGGGCCATTGTTAACAGTGAAAAAATCAGCAGGTTCTTTGTTGGGAAAAACTACTATTTCATAGATTGGTGAGTCGGTTACCTTAGTTAGTTTTTTTTCTTCATTAATAATAAAGAGAGTCTCGACTTCTCCTCGATTTTCTGCACTAACTGGCCTGGTATGACCAGTTGTCAAAAAGTAACGATAATTTTGGCCATCAATATCTTTGCTTTCTGATAGTAAAACAAGATTATATTTTTCTCCTGGACTAACATGTTTAAGAATTTCCTCACTAGTTTTTTGGATATCTGTGACTGTCCAGCCCATGGATTTAAGTGGCAGATTCTTCCAATTGTAGGTTAAAAAGTAAGCAGCAAAAACAATAAAACCAAGAAAACCTAACAACCTAGGTTTGAGTTGGCTAATAACTAGGCCATAGATTAAAGCTGTTACAGGAAATAAATAAGCGATGTAATGATCAAAAATAGTATGTTCATAAAGTGAAGTGCCCACGATTCCTACCAGTAAATAGATGAGTACGACTGTTAATGCTGCCGAATCTTTTTGTTGTTTACTTTTAATTAAGATTAGGCCAGTAATAAAAATAGTAACAAAATAGAGAAGGGTTTTATTAAGTGGTCTATTTTTACCAATCATGGTTTCAAAAAGAATATGCATTCCTCTGCCTTCATTTTCTTTGAAAGTTTCGGTTAATTTGGTGAGAAAAGACACTTGGGGGGTGTATTTAAAGTTTTCTTCACTCTTAATTAAACTTTGAAATGCCTTGAAGTTATTGGCTTCGTGTTTCAGGTCAAATAAAACCAAAGGAGTAAGCGAGATCAAAAAAACTCCCAAAGCCAAAAAACTAGGGACCATTAAAGGTGATAGTTTTTGCCAAAAATTTTTAGTTTTTTCTTGAGTGGTTTTTTTCCAGGAATCTTTCAGAGATAAAAGCCAAATCAAGCCTGCTGCTGGGAGTGTTAATAAAGTTAAATAATGAAGTTGAATTAAAATACTGAAACAAATACTGACCCAGATCCAGTATTTATAATCTTTTTTCCAAGCCAAGTAGCTGAAGTAAATCATTAAAATCGAGACTAGTGGAGCTGGATTAGGGTTCCAACTAAATCTGGTATGTTGAATAACAGTACTGGAAAAGGTATAGAAAAAACTAGCAATCAAAGCTCCATTTTCACCAATCAGCTTTTTGCCCAAATAATAAACTAGGAAAACAGTAATTGAACCAAGAGCTGCAACAGCATAAACTGGTCCCATTGGGCTAGGATAGCTTAGCCATAAAAACGGTAACATGAAGTAGTAGTAAAGTGGCCCCAAATACATATTGCCAACACTGGTTACTGGACCAATAAAAACTGGATCTTTGAGTCTAAAAATATCGGCAACGATGATGGCATCTCTACCCTGATCTCCTTGAAATTGTAGTGACCTCTCTAGATTATAAAATCTCAGCAAAACTGCTACTAAAATAAGCAAAATTAGGGCAACTCTTTTGAGAGGATTGGCAGGGAAGAGTTTCTTCATAGTTAACTAAATTACTTTTTCTTTTTCCAAATAAAAGTGTTGTAGGCAAAAAAGTTCCAAAACATGCCGATTAAAATACCGGTCATATGGAAAATAGTTCTTGAATTTAACATGATGTTTACTATTGGGAGTAATAAAATGTCTTTTAAGCCAAAAATCGCTATGCCTGAACCAATAATGATAGTTTGAATTAAAATCGAGCCACCAGAAGCAAGATTGAATGCCAAGAATTTAGGTAGATATTGTTTGGGATTTAATTTTCTATCGGAAAAAGTCCAGAGGTTACTAAGAATAAAGTTAGTTAACACCGCTGCCTCGATGGCCAAAAAGTCAGGAATAATATTCCAAGGAAAGCTACGAAAAGATATTAAGCTAGGTAAAATATTGGCTAGAACTAATTGAGTTGAAGCCCCGATTCCACCAACAATCACAAACCTGAAAATTCTATTTTTTAAGAGATCTTTAATTCTCACTTTCATAATGTATTCCAGAGTATTTTTAATATACTCAGGTCCTATTTTACTTTTACCAAAAGTTCTATCTTTGAAGTGAAATGGTACTTCAGCAATAGAAAAACCTTTTTTAATTGTTTTATGAAGAAAGCCAATCTGAAAAGTGTACCCAGAAAATCTTTCTCCAGTTAGTTCTTGATGAACAGCCTGCCAAACTTTCTTAGTAATTGCTCGATAACCAGTGGTCCAATCTCTGATAGAAAAATTAGTGAGAATAGTCATAATAACGATATTACCCACGATACTTAAAAATTTACGATGAAAGCCCCAATCAGTGGGGATACTACCACCAGGAATATACCTGGAGCCAAGGACCATGTCATAACCTTGGTCAATTTTCTCAAAAAAGAGGGGTAATTTTTCTGGATCGTGAGATAAGTCAGCATCAAACTCAAAAACCAGATCGGCTTTGAGTTGATTAAAAGCATAGTCCATGCCTTTTAAATAGGCACCACCTAGACCGGCTTTTTTTTCATTAATTAGTAACTCTAAGCCGACAAATTTTTTTTGAAGTTTTTTCACTAATTCATAGGTTTTGTCTGGAGAAGTATCATCAACTACTAATACTCCAGTTTGCCAATTAGTTACTTTTTTTAGTGAATCGAAGACTAAAGATAAGGTTTTCTCAATATTATCTTTTTCATTATAAGTGGGAATAATAACAAAAGCTTTTTTGAGGGACATTGCTTAATCTCTAATTCTGCTTTCTTCAGTAATTTCTGATTCAACCATAATCTTAACTAATTGCTCGAAATCAATTGATGGTTGCCAACCCAATTTAGTTTTTGCTTTATTAGGGTCACCAATTAGCAAATCAACTTCAGCTGGTCGATCATAAATAGGGTTGTGTTTATAGACTTTTTCCCAATTTGGTAAACCAGCAGCTTTACAAGCTAACTGTAAAAACTCTTTAACGGAGTGAGTTTCTCCTGTAGCAACCACATAGTCATCTGGTTCATCTTGTTGCAACATTAACCACATTGCCTCGACATAGTCTTTAGCATAGCCCCAATCTCTCTTTGCTTCTAAGTTGCCTAGTTCAACATGGGCTTGTTTACCAAGTTTAACTCTGGCTACCCCATTAGCAATTTTTCTGGTTACAAACTCTAGGCCTCTTCTAGGAGATTCATGATTGAACAAAATTCCAGAGACAGCAAATAAATCATAAGATTCTCGGTAGTTAACTGTAATCCAGTGACCATAAACTTTGGCGACACCATAAGGTGATCTTGGGTAAAATGGAGTTTCTTCTGTTTGTGGAGTTTCGCGGACCTTACCAAACATCTCACTAGAACTGGCTTGATAAAATTTGGCATTAGGTGCGGCTAATCTCATCGCTTCCAACATTCTTGTTACTCCTAAACCAGTGAACTCCCCAGTTAAAACTGGTTGTTCCCAGGAAGCTTGTACAAAAGATTGAGCTGCTAAATTGTAGATTTCATCTGGTTGAATCTCTTTGAGCGCAAAAGTCAGAGAGTGTTGATCAACTAAGTCACCAGAAATTAGTTTTAAATTTGGGTCATGGACAATGCCTTTAATTCTGGCAAAGTTTTGAGTACTGGTTCTTCTGGTTAGCCCAAAAACTTGGTAACCTTTTGCTAATAAAAGTTCGGCTAAATAAGAGCCATCTTGACCGGTAATACCGGTAATAAATGCTTTTTTCATAAATACCTCTCTATTTTTCTCTCCACCACTGTACTATTCTTTGGAGGGTTGTGTCGAGGGGAATTGTTGGTTCCCAACCCAAGTTCTTGATCTTACTAATATCAGCGACACTAATATCGACATCCCCAGTTCTTTGCTTGGTTTCATCAATCACGATGTTAAAGTCTACTGTTGACATGGCTTTGAGTTTTTCTAATAATTCTTTGATCGAAATAGCTTGACCACTACCAATATTGTATATTTCCCCGGCTGGAGCAGTTTTCATCAGTAGGATATAAGCCTTTACTACATCTTTGACGTCAGTAAAATCTCTTTTAACTTCTAGATTTCCCACCTGGATCTCGTTTTTGAGACCTTTTTCTATTTCTTGGGTGATTTGATAAACAAAATCAGTTACCACAAAACCACGAGCTTGATATTCACCGATATGATTGAATGGTCTTACTCTGATAATGTCTAGATTATGACTAGCAAAGTAGCTACTAGCTAACATGTCTTGAGTAACTTTGGAAACGGCATACGGGTTCCTGGGACCAAGTGGATCAGTTTCGTTTAAAGGTTTGGTAGAAGGGGCATATTCAGTGCCGCTGCCAATTGACAGCAATCTTGCTTGTGGAGTGTGAAGTCTCATGGCCTCAAGTACATTAAGCTGAATGTTGGTATTAATTGATAGAGTCAAACTCTTTTTTTCCAAACTTAAACCAGGAGCTGAAAAACTAGCTAAGTTATAAATTAATTGTGGGCGCAGTTTTTCGAATAGTTCCAGAACAACTGTTGATTTAGTTAAGTCAGCAGCGTGATAATTTTGTTCTGGCAAAGACCCGTTTTCATAAAGATGAGGTTCTTTTTTTAATGTAGTAACATGAATATTTTCAGCGGTAGTACCTTGTTTGATTAACTCTTTGACTAAATGAGTTCCAACAAAACCAGTTCCACCAGTAATTAGAATGTTTTTTTGCACTAATTAATCCTTTTTAATTGGTTTTTCCTATACCAAGATATTGATATTTTTGTTGTTGCAAAGTTTGAGGATGAAATTGATTTCTGGCATCAATAAACCATTGCATTCTATCAGGGTGTTTGGTCTTTGAAAAATCAAATTGAGTAATTTCTGGCCATTCGATTAAACTCATAATGACATCAGCATGTTCAACCGCTTCTTGGATAGTTTTTACTTGTTGATGATTTTTTTCTAGATTGTCCAATCTAAAGAAATTTTTCCATGAAGCCATTGGGTCATAGCTAGTAACTCTGGCTCCTTTACTTAACAAAATCGGAATAATTTTGGTTGAGGGGGCTTCTCTCATATCATCAGTGTTTGGTTTGAAAGATAAGCCCAAAATAGCGATTTGTTTGTTTTCCCAACCGCTAACTTCTTCTTCAAACTTTCTTAGTAGTTTGGGAATTCTATTTTCATTTAGTTCGCTGATTTTGTTAAATAGATTATCACTTTCATTGACGGCTCTAGAATAAGCAGCTAGCTCTTTAACGTCTTTGGGGAAGCAAGAACCACCATAACCCAAGCCAGGATACCAGTAATGTTGACCAATTCTTTTATCAAAACCAATTGCTTTAACAATGTCATTAACATCAGCGCCGTTTTTTTCACATAAATCAGCAATTTGATTGATAAAGGTGATTCTAGTAGCCAAGTAGGCATTAGCTGAATATTTGGCCATCTGAGCTGATTCTGGTTTGACTTTAACAATAGGGGCATTGAGTGGTTGGTGAAGTTTTTCTAGTTTTTCGAAGACTTCTTGATCAACTGCTCCAATCACCACCCGATCTGGTCGGAGAGTATCTTGAACAGCGCTGCCTTCTTTTAAAAATTCTGGCACTGAAGCAGTAAAAAACTTTGTTCGAGTTTTATTTTTGATGATTTCTTCAACTTTGTTTAAGGTTCCAGGTGGAACAGTTGATTTGATGGCAACAATGGCGCCTGTTTTTAGATGTGGTGCCAAAGATTCAGCGCTGGCAAAAACGTATTTGAGATCTGCTTGGCCATCTGGTGCTGAGGGAGTACCGACAGCAATCATGATGACATCAGCGTTTCTAATGGCAGTTTTATAGTCAGTGGTGAAGGTGAGATTACCAGTTTGTTGTTGTTGAGTGAGGAGCTCTTCCAATCCTGGCTCAAAAAATGGCACCTTACTATTTTTAAGTGATGAAATCTTATTTTCATCAACATCCAAGCCAATGACTTGGTTGCCGAAAGAAGCATAAACAGCAGCACTTACCACGCCTACAAAACCGGTGCCAATAAAAGTTACATTCATGATAAATTCTTTCAAAAATTTATATCTTACTTGCCAAGTATATCATTATATAATTGCATTATGGAGATTGTTATTTTTACTTTATTTCCGGATTTTTTCCAAGGTCCTTTTACGACCTCGATTTTAGGTCGAGCTAATCTTGATCAGCGATTGATCAAATTAGTAAATATTAGAGATTTTGCTCTGGACAAACATCAGGTCACTGATGATCGACCTTATGGAGGTGGTCCAGGAATGGTAATGAAAGTTGAGCCGATTGATCTAGCGTTACAAACTCATGGTTTTAAAAAAGGTACAGCAGGAGAGAAAATCATTTTAACTTCGGCTCAGGGAAAGCTTTATAACCAGCAACAAGCCAAGATTTTAGCTGAGCTCAAAAGAATAGCTATTATTTGTGGTCACTATGAAGGGGTAGATGAGCGGATAGTTGAACATTTAATTGATGAGGAGATTAGGATTGGTGATTATGTTTTGACAGGGGGAGAGCCAGCCGCTGTAGTGATTGTTGATAGTGTAGCGAGATTGTTGCCTGGTGTTTTAGGCAATGAAGAGAGCAATCAGGGCGAATCTCATGATCAACCTGGTCAGTTGGGTTTTCCCCAATACACTCGACCAGAAATTTATAAAAATTGGTCAGTACCGACAGTACTTTTGACCGGTGATCACAAAAAAATCACTAACTGGCGAACTGCTCAACGAAAAAAAGCTAGCTAATCTTTAATTTCTGCTAGAGCTTGTCTAATTGTCTTAAGCTCAAAATCTAAAATCTCTAATAATTTTTTGTTGCTCATGGCAGTATTGCGTTGATAAGGTCGTTCTGAACTAGCTAAGTAAACTTCTAAGTCACCTTGACCAATTTTTCCACCAAGTTGATGAATATCATTAATTGCTACCGCAAAATCATAGTCTGTCCAACTTTCTCCGCTAGAAGCATGAAAAAGTCCGGTTGGACTAGTTCTAATGATGAAATCCATAATTTTGGCAAAATCATTGACATAAGTTGGACCAAAATAGTGATTAGTAAATTGTGGGTAGAGAGAGCCTTCTTTGATGCCTTTCATTACTCGATGGGCAGTGTCTACTTTTTCGAATGAATCAGCTCTAAAAGGTTGATCAATTCTCAAGATAGTCCAAGGGCATTGGGCTTGTTTAACTATTTCTTCGGCTAAATACTTAGTTTCTCCATACCATTCAATTGGTTTTGGCGTATCTTCTTCAGTATAAAGTTCTTTTTTTTCACCATCGAAAACATAGGCGGTAGAAACATAAATAACATGTTTATTCGTAGTTTCTGCTGCTTTGACCACATTCTCAGTACCAACCACATTAACTTGATAAGCAATACCATTTTTGTCTCCAGTTTGTTGCCAAGCACCGGTGACATCGGTATAGGCTGCTAAGTGAATAACATGAGTAGCTATTGAATTCTGAAATCTGTTCAAAACTTGGTCATAGTTAGTAATATCAGTTGGCTGCTTTTCATCTCTCAAATCCAGATTATCAAATGAATATTCATTTTTGAAATCTAGCGCAAATCTAGAGCCAACCAAACCATTTAAGCCAGTCGTGAGAATTGTTTTCATAGGTAATAATCTTTCTTTATTTTTTATATTGTTCTGAGAAGTAGGCTTGTTGACTAGCCTTAAGTTTTTGCCACCAGGCTTGATTTTCTTGGTACCAAGCAATGGTTTTTTCTAAACCCTCCTCTAGAGAAACACTTGGCTCCCAACCCAACTCTTGTTGAATCTTGCTCCAATCAACGGCGTAGCGGCGATCGTGACCAGGTCTATCTTTGACATACTCAATTTTATCTTCACTTGCTCCCATTTTTTCTAAAATCATTTTTGAGATTTCCAAATTAGAAACATCTTTGGTTAAACCTCCAACTAGATAAGTCTCATGTTCCTTGCCTTCAGTTAAAACCTTATCAATTGCAGTACAGTGGTCTTGGACGTAAAGCCAGTCACGAACGTAAAGACCATCACCATAAACCGGAATAGTTTTTCCTTCTAACAAATTGGTAATAGTCAAAGAAATAAATTTTTCTGGAAATTGATATTCACCATAGTTATTTGAGCAGTTGGTAATAGTGTATGGCAGACCGTAAGTGGTGCCATAGGCTCTGACCAAATGATCAGATGCAGCCTTACTAGCTGAGTAAGGGCTGTGAGGGTTATAGGCAGTATCGTGAGAGAATTTTTCGCTAGTATTTAATTCCAAAGCTCCAAACACCTCATCGGTAGAAATATGATGAAAACGTTTAATTTTATTTTTTAAAGCTGATTCTAGTAGAATTTGTGTGCCAATGATGTTTGTTTCCAAAAAAACCTCTGGATTTTTGATTGAGCGATCAACATGAGATTCGGCAGCGAAGTGAACCACTGTATCAACATCGGCCATGATTTTATCAACTAGTTTTTTATTGCCAATATCACCATGAATAAAGGTGTAATTGGGATTAGTTTCGACTGTTTTTAGGTTGTCTAAATTACCAGCATAAGTGAGTTTATCTAGATTAATAACTTTGTCTGTAGGGTGATTTTTTAACCAATAAAGTACAAAATTAGAGCCAATGAAACCAGCTCCGCCAGTAACTAGAAGTGTTTTTGCCATATATTTAGTATTCCTTAAAATTTAGTCCTTCAGCATTGTATTGATTCATTTGTAAATTGTCTAATTTCTTTTTTTCTATTTCCAACATTGAATGATAATAGCCGGCTATAAAGGTTAAAACAACAATTATTCCCAATAAAAACCTAATCACTATTGTAGGTGGAAAAGGTTGGGGCAGAGTTTGTTCAAGTAATTTTTTCATAAGTTAAATAAAGTCTAGTTAAGTATAACTTAAAGTGTTGTTTATTGAAAAAGATTACTAATTTCCTGTTTAAATAATTCTTCGTCAGTGATTACATAGACCCACTGATTTTGGTAAAGATAAGAAGGCTTAGGGTTGGCCAAAACTCCTGTCTTAGGGTCGTCTTTGGTGGTTGAAAGTTGGTGGCCAGCAATTGTTATCTCAGCTCTGATTGGTGCCAGTTTCTTGCCTGTGGCAATTAGTTCTGTTAAAGGGAGTACTTCGGCGAAATTTTGTTCGTAAAATTTATAAAGTTGACCAGCCAAAGCTGGATTTTCTAGATATTGTTTGGGTTCCATTAGCTGAGAAAAAAGAGCTTTGATTACTAGTTGTTGTCTTTCACCCCTGGCTAGATCTGTACCTGCATCTCCTTCACTGTGTCTGCTTCGAATATATTGAAGAGCTTTTTCACCAGTTAAGGTTTGTTGGCCTGGCTCAAAAGAGATGGTTTGGTAAAGGATTTTGGGATCTCGTTCTATAGTGACATCAACTCCAGGTCTGGGGAATTTTTCATCTACAAAACCAAGTGGAATATCAAGATTAACTCCACCAACTAAATCGATTAATTCTTCTAGTTGGTCCAAAGATAACACTATAGTGTGATGAATAGTGACTGCAGTTAGTTCTTCCAAAGTTTCTTCAACAAATCTAGCTGGATTAACTGGATAACGATCAAAGCCATAATAATAAAGAGCGTTAATTTTAGTTTTATATTTTTCTGACCATAAATCTCTGGGAAAGGGTAGGGTGATGATTTTGCCAGTATCTAGATTTAGTGAAACCAGCATCATTGTGTCAGTTAATGGAGGGACATCTCCTCTGCCTGATAGGGAATCGACGCCTAGTAACAGAAAATTTTTGTAGCCATTAGTTGCCAGAGGTTCCTGTTGCCAACCGCTTGTAAAAGAAGTTTTTAACTCAGAGAAACTTACCCCAGCAGTTTGAGAAAATTTTTGAAATTTTGTGTAACCCCAAACTCCAACTCCCAGGGCAGTAATTAGTAACATTAAACTTGCAAAGAACAAAGATAATAAATTTACCTTAATAAATAGTTTAAATAAGTTGTTTGAATATTGAGAATCTTGTTGAGTTTTTGGTTGTTGGGAAGGTGGTTCGGTAATTGGTAACTCTTTTTTCATAATTTAATTTTATTTCACTACAGGTCTATTGTATACGAATTTTGTCAATCTTAGGCTACAATAGTGCTGTGCAGAAACTCAAACAGTGGTTTGTTTTGTCTTTTTTGTTACTAATTTTTTTGGCCTCTTCTTGGTCTTTGTTAGTGACTGATCAGTTTTTTCGAGTTCATGATTTTACTCATGCTGGAAGGATTGTTGAAATGGCTAGGGCTTTACAAGATGGCCATTTTCCAGTGAGGTGGACGAGCAACTTTGGATATGGTTACGGAATGCCTTTATTTGAGTTTTATGGTCCGTTGCCCTTTTACTTTGGGGCAAGTTTTTATTTAGTTTTTGGCAATATTATCAGTAGTATTAAGTTTTTATATTTGTTATCCAACCTAGGAACTCTTTTGGGTAGTTACTTTTTGGGGAAACGGTTGTTTGGCCAATTAGGGGGCCTATTAACTACGGTTTTTTTGACTTTGGCTCCATATCGGGCAATGAATTTATTTGCCAGAGGGGCTTTGAATGAAGCTTGGGGGATGATGTTTTTGCCATGGATTTTATTAGGTTTAATTAAGATTTTTCATCAAGAAAAACAGGGTTGGAAAATCTTTTTCTTAGCTTTAGTTGGTTTATTTCTGTCACACAACATTACCACGATGATTTTTTTGCCTATTTTAGGAGTTTTTGCTGGAGGTTATTTTGCTTGGATGGTTTGGCAGCAGGCTCCAGAAATTTTTAGAAAAAATCGATTTAGGGCTAAGAATTTTTTACGAATCTGGAGTCAATTAATTGGCAGTGGTTTCTTGGCTGTTATGGCTGCTAGCTTTTATTTAATTCCAGCTTTTGTTGAAAAAAACTTCACTCAAGTAGAAAAAATTATTTTGACACCATATTTTGATTACCATTTGCATTTTTTGTACATTCGCCAATTTTTTAAACCCAATTGGGGTTATGGTGGTAGTGAATGGGGTGCTAATGATGGTATTTCTTTCTTTTTGGGTTGGGGACAACTCATTTCACTAGGTTTATTAGTAGTTTTTTGGTTAGTGAGTTTATTTAAACAATGCTTTAAAAAAGAAAAAATTATTACGCCAAGAATTTTGTTTTTTAGTAGTTTATTAGCAGGTTTATTTGTTTTAACTACGTTAATGAGTTTACTTAAAACTCAATTTATTTGGGAACAAATTAGTTTATTCAAATTTATTCAGTTTCCTTGGAGATGGCTGGGAGTAGCGATTGTTTTCTTTGCTTTATTATTAGCTAGTTTAGTTTGGTTAATTAGTAACAAGATTATTAGAGGTTGGTTGGTGGGTATATTGGTAGTGATAACGGTCTTTAGTGGTGCAATTTATTTTAGGCCAGAAGAGTATTTAACTAATGCTAATGATTATTACTATACTGATCAGACTAGAATTAGACGTGAATTAAGTAGTATTTTGCCTGATTATATTTCTGCGGATATGGTTGAAAAACCAACTATCATTCCCACCAGTTTGGTGATGAGCCAATATCAAGCTGATGAAGTAGAGATTTTAGCCGATAGAACTCATGAAAAACTGATTAAAACCAATTTTAGTCAAGCTCAAGCTGTGGAGTTGGCGGTTGCTAATTATCCTGGCTGGACAGCAGAAATAGACGGTCAGTGGTGGAGTAAAGATCGAGCAGAAAATGGTAATATTTTATTAAATATACCTGCTGGTAATCACTTGGTTAGCCTGAAATTTATAGGAACTAGCTTAAGAAATTGGGCAGACATCGTGAGTTTATTGGCTTGGTTGAGCTTCATTTACTTGGTTTGGCCCAAAAAAACTCTTAGTAAACAATTAAAAATTGAATCATGATTAATCAAACAGTTGTTGATACTACAGACGAAATTGAAGAGCTAATGGATGATGAGGTTGTTGAGATCAAGAAAAAATCTGTTTCTGGGGTGATTTCTTATTTTTTTCGCACAGCTTTCTTACAAACGATTGGTTTAGTGGCTGCTTTTATTCTCAGTGCTTTTTTCTCTCCTAGTGATTTCGGAGTTTATGGTTTTGTCACTCAAATTATTGGTCTGTTAATTTTCTTTTCTGATATTGGTTTGGCGGCTGCCTTGGTTCAGCAAAAACAAGATCCAGACAACCATGCGTACCAAGTGGCTTTTACTTTGCAATGGCTTCTATCTTGGTTGATTGTAGGGGTGATTTTACTGCTACTAAGTTTTGGTTTTATACAACAAAAAGTTGGTGATGCTGGGGTATGGGTATTGTTGAGTTTGGCAATTTCTTTTCCTTTAGCCACTTTAAAAACAGTTTCATCTATTCGTTTAGAAAGAAAATTACTTTTTCAGAAACTAGTTTTACCACAAATTTTTGAACAGTCAGTTTTCTATAGTTTACTAATTGTTTTGGCTTGGCGGGGTATGGGGGTGATGGCTTATGCTTATGCGATTATTGCCAGATCTGTGGTGGGAGTAATAGCCATGTGGTTGATTGAGCCATGGCAAGGAATTGGTTTTATGTGGAATAACAAAATTCTCAAATCAATGTTGAACTTTGGCTTAAAATTTCAGCTCAATGATTTTTTGGCCAGGATTAAAGATCAACTGTTTTATCTTGGTTTGGGTGTTTTTCTGCCATTAGATCAATTTGGTTATATTCAGTGGTCAAAAAATTGGTCTATGTATCCATATAATTTAACAGTACAGAATGTAATGGCAATTACCTTCCCCACTTATTCTCGGTTACAACACCGCCAAGATTTGCTCAAAAAGGCGATTGAAAAATCAATTTTCTTTATTTCTTTAGCAATTTTTCCGATTTTAATTGGGATGAGTGTTTTCATTTGGCCATTAACTCAAGTAATTGAAGAATATGCCAAATGGGAACCAGCCATTTTTAGTTTTATTATGTTTGCTTTGAGTATTGGTTGGGCTGCTTTGACTACTCCATTGGTAAATACTCTCAATGCGATTGGTCATATTAATCAGACTTTGAAACTAATGATTATGTGGACTACTTTAACTTGGATTTTAACACCAATTTTTATTTGGTTGTTTGGGTTTAATGGGGTGGCCTTAGCTGCTTTTATAATTTCTTTTACTTCACTGTTTTCTATCAAAATGGTCAAAAAATATCTGCCAGTTGAAGTGCTGCCTCAAATCAAGGAAGCTGGCTTTGGGGCTGGCTTAATGGTAACTATTGGGTTGTTAGGACTTAATTATTGGTCTGTAAGTTTGAAACATTTGCTTCTGGGGATGTTGATTAGTTCTTTGGCTTATCTAATTGGTATTTTTGTGGTCGGTAGAAAAAAGATTGTACTTGAATTTAAAAACTTACTTAAAAAATAAAATGAAAAAACTTTTAATTGGTTTACTTGTGATAATTGGTGGTTTTTTATTAAGGTTTAATGATTATTATTTGTTCCCAGTTTTTGGTGAAACAGCTGATGAAGGGGCCTGGACACACTTAGGAGCTAGTTTAATTCAAGAAAGATGGCCAGCTTCTTGGTCCTACTTCCCAGCCTATCAGAATGGTTATGTTTACCGAACTGGAGTTTATGATGCGCCGATTGTTAGACCGGTCTTTGATCATCCACCGCTTTTTTCTTTATTGCCAGGCTTGGCTCACTCACTCAAAAATCATTGGTTAGATTTACCTTCAGCTAAGTTAATTAGATTGCCAATGGTGTTTTTGGGCGCGATTAATGTTGGCTTATTTTGGTTATTGGCTACTAAATTTTTCAAAAAAAAGACTTGGGTTGTTTTAGCGACGCTGTTGTTTATGACTATTCCAACTCTAATTTTTGGCAGTCGGTTGGTGGTAGCTGAAAACTTATTAGTAACGTGGTTAATTTTGAGTTTTTGGGCTTTATTAAATTTAGATAAAAAATGGAGTTGGCAAGTAATTTTTTGGGTGGGTGCAGCCTCGATTTTAACCAAAGCCGCTGGCTTGGTAATACCACTTTCAGTGTTAGCGGTAGCTTTTATGGAAAGAAATTGGCGATTATTTAGAGTTAGTTTAGGTAGTTTATTATTAGGAACCGGCTTGTTTGTGGTTTATGGAGCTATTTATGATTTTCCTTTGTTTTTACAACTACTTTCTGCTCAATCAAATCGAGATCTGGGCCTGGTAACCCTGCAAAATCGGTTGTTTTTACATCCGACTGTTATTAGACACCTGCTTTTTGATGGCTGGAAAATTTTGGGTTTATTTGCAGCAATTTTATTGTTTGGGCGTGAGGATAAAAAATATTTATTTTTAAAAATAGCCGTATTATTAAACCTAGTTTTTATTTTGTTTACAGTTGGAGCAACGACTTTTCATGGTTGGTATGATTATTTACTTTGGCCACTTTTAATTATTAGTCTTGTTGAATTAATTAAGCTTATTTTGGAAAAAAATTTGTTTTTGCTAGCTGGTTTGCAGTGGTTACTACTGTTGCCACTTTTCAACTTAGTGAGTGGTTTAGAATTATCTTTATGGCAATTGAGAGGGGTTATTTCGTTGGGTTTTGTGCCTGTGTTATTTCAAAGCTTGAATTTTAAAAAACTAGCCAAACTCACTTACATTTTGATTTTGGGTTTATTGATCATTACTAATGTGATAGTAACCTTAACTTTTGATCAGCAAAGCTATTGGGATCAGGCAGAATTTTTTGCAGAAAACATGCCCAAAGTTAGGTAGCTTCTTTGAATAAACCAGATACTAATGATGATCCAAAAAGGTAATAACTGGAGCAGATACCTGGCATAAGCAGCTGAACCAACCGAGAAGACGATGAGTGTTGCGGTAGCATAAAAAACTAAAGTTAAGATTTTTTTATCGAATTTTTGCCAAAAAGCTAATGAAAAAAGATGAGTGACAAAGCTCACTGGCCAAAAAATGCTCCAGCTAGGTTCTTTTAGGTATGTCTCAGCAGCCCACCAAGCTTTAAAAGATCCGGTGAATAAGGTTTGCCAAATCAAAAACTTGGGCATAGTTCTGTCTCCAGTAAACCAACGAAAACGGAACCACTCAAACTTAATAAAGTCAATTAAATCGTGACCATTCATAAAGTAAACAAGGTAGTTGATTAAATATACCCCCAACATAATGGGTAAAGCTAACAGCCAATCTTTTAGTTTTTTTTCTGTAACAGCCCAGATGAGCAGTATAAAAAGGTATAAGAAAATCATTGGAATTTGGTATTTGATGGCAAGTAATCCACCTAAGACGAGTCCCGTTAGTAAGTATTTGTATTTTAACTTGGAAAATAAAACAGAAAAAAATAACAGTGTTAAAGTGAGTTGAGGAAAATCCATCAATGCTTGAGACACATGCTCTTGTAAAATCTGCAAATTACCAACAATTACCATCCCGGTCAAACCCAACCAATAGTTTTGCGTAATAGTCTTGGTTAAGTAGAAAACACATAATAAAGAGATGAAGAATAAAGGCAAATTTAAGACAACTGAGTTATGAAACAGCCGGTAAGATAAACCAAGTAAATACTTAGTCAAAGGAGGATGCTCAAAATTGATGGTAGTAGGATCTTCACCTCTAGCATAGGCAAACCCAGCATAAATATAGAGTGAAGCATCATCTATTTTTTGTGGTGAGCCTTCTCCCAAAACATATTGCGAATGAGCATATTTTTCTGCATAAATATCCATATCAGTTAGTTCAGTAAATTGAGTCTGATAGCGGAAGAAAACCAATAGAGTGATTAACGAAGCAACTACCCAGGTAATTATGGTTTGGATCCTTTTTGCCTTAAAAATTTCAATCACAGCTTTCCTTTTCTTAAGTAGTTTTTATAAGAAGAGGAAAAGTAAGGCACCAACACCGAGTGCTCCTAGTCCTATAGAGAGATTTTTCAACCAATCTTCAGGTCCTGTTTCTGGTAACTCAGAAGGAAGGGGTGGTTGAGTTGGCACTGTGGTAGCTTGAGCAGTAGTAGTTGGAGCAGTAGTTGGTGCATTAGTTGGAGCAGTGGTTGGTGCGTTTGTAGGCGCCGTAGTAGTTGGAGCAGTGGTTGGTGCGCTTGTGGGTGTAGTAGTTGGAGTTGCAGTTGGCTCTGGATCATCGGCACAAGTACAGACATCTTTACCATCAGCTCCCTTTGAACCACTAACAGTACATTCACCAGCGCCATTATTACAATAATCTCCTGGATCAGCAGTTCGACAATCAGCGACAGAATCAGAGGAACATAAACCAGGCTCTTCAGTTGGACTTGGTTCTGGAGTAGGAGTAGCACAAGCAGTCATGTTAGTTGTCCAAGTTCCACCAGGAGCAGGACAACAGTAGTTTTTACCACCACAGGCTTCAACTCTACCTTTGACATTACAGATGCTTTCGGCAGCTGATCCATCATCTTCTGGTGGGGTACAGTTTCTTAGAACTCCATCATTACCAGGACATTGTTCGACACATTGAGCGGCTTGTTGTCTAATTTCTTGTGGTTCTTGAACTAAAAATAAACTAGCCAAACCACCGATGGCCAAAATAGCCAAGATAACGCCACCAATAATAAAGTAGCGAGTATTTTTATTTTCTTGAGGGGCTGGTTGCTGGGGAGTTTGAGTAGCTAAATCAGGGCTTGGCTGAGAGGTAGCTTGAGGTGGAGGGGCAACTGCAGGTTGAGGATTAGAACTAGAAATATTGATCATAAGGAAACTTCCTTCTTCTAGAATAAGCCAAAGTTTCAAGTTTTGTAAACAGGTATTTTTATATTTTTTCAGTTTTTTGAGTAATTTTGTTATAATCTGTTTTTTTATGAAAGAGAAAAGATCACTTAGTCGAACTTTACTTGAGAAAAAGACTGATGAACAGTTAATTGGTGAATATGGTAAGGAAGGTTTACTTACGATTTTATTTAAATCTTTACTACGTCATGATAGTGATCGGCATTTAAGAAGAAGAGATAGATCGATGAGGGCTGAAAAGAGAAAAAAGTTTCATAAAAACGAAGACTAATTAGTCAAGATTTTAATAATTAAAATTTCTTCGTTTTCAAAGACAATCGCTATATTCTCCAAACAGGCATTTTTGAGTGGGATGAAAGGGGTTTGGACGTTTTCTTTCTTTTCAAAAATAACATGAGAGATGGCATTTTCTCTAGCTAAAGTCTCAAAGGTTCTTAAATCTTTTGTTGAAAACATTTTTTTAACAACTTCTTGCCTTTTTTGGATTGGTTGATTGTGACTAGCTAAAATGCCTCGGCCACCAAAGTAGGAGTAATGTTTAGTGAATAAGTAGGTGTAAGGCGCAAAATTATCCAAATGGTTATTGGGGTGAGTTTGAATTAATCTGACTTTTTCTGCATTATCTAGATAATTAAGGGCTATTTCTTGAGCTGGAGAAATGATTTTTCTTTCAAAACCTTGATAGATTGAAAACAGATAAAAATAACTGGTAAGTAAGACTCTCGGTAGAGTGAAAATAACTACCAATAAAATCAAGCTTTTCCTAAAATTATTTTTTAGAAGCGGATGATCCAAGATAACTCCTGAAAAAAGAGTTAAAAAACTTAAAGCAACGACAAAAAAGTTAAAAACGTTATGCAGACCAGAACTTTGCAAAAAATTCATTCCGATAAAACTAAAGATAAAAATAGTGGGATAAAGAAAAATAAAATTATGACTTTGGATTTTTGCGAATAGATGTCTAGGAAATAGTAAGCCAATCAATCTAGTGCCAAAAGTGGCCACAATGAAAATAACTACAGCTAAGCTATACCACACTAGCAAAGCTCTAAGGTTTTGTGTAGCTTGATAAACTTGTAACCTTAACCACCATTCATTCCAGTTTAATTTATCAAAACTTAAGAGTAACTTAGGCCATTCGAGTGGTGCCCAAAACAACCCACCAGAGTGACTATTAACTGGGAAAAAAATTACTGCACTGATCAAAGCAAATAAAAACATGAAGAAAATTTTTTCCTGATGTTTCAGCCAAGTTTTTTTCCAAGTTGAGAAGTTGTTTTTGCTTAGTTGAGGAATTTCCTTAATGAGTTCTAGACCCACATAAAGAGTCAAGCCCAAAGCTGCAGCTAGCCCAAAATAAACTTTAAAGCCAACGACACTGGCTAAAGAAACAATGGCAAGTACCCCACTTGTTTTATCTTTTTTCTTTACCCACTGATCAAAAAAAATTAACCCACCCAAAAAAATTAATTTGGCAAAAGCTTGAGGCATATTGAGCAACTGAATAATGCCATTATCCAAAGTATCGGTGTGGCTACCAAGATTGCTATGAAAAAGTAAAGAGAAAACATAGAACATATCTCCGGCAAAATAATGAAAAAAAGTGGACCAGAAAGCGGCGGTTTTTGATTTTGTCCATTTGAATACCAGTAAATAAGTAATCACTCCCAATAAAGGTGTAAATAAAAGGGGAAAGTAATGAAAAAAAAGGTGGCTAATCGGCAAATGCCAGACCCTAACTAACTCAGCTAATAATAAATCTGATAAATAATGGTAATTGGTAACAAATAAATTGTAGGCTCCTGGTTGATACGGGGGAAAATGTCTAACCAGTTCTTTAATAAAAGTTAGATGGAGGATGCCATCATAGGCATTGAGCCAATAAAAAGTGATGCCAGCTGGATATCTTATTCCTGAAGGGAAAACAGCTAGTAGTTGTAAGATTGAACCAAGACCAATCAGCCAAAGAGCTTTTTTGGGGAAAAAACTAAAAGTTTCTTTAATGGTTGTGATTAATTTTTCACCAAAATTAAAAAAGTTTTTGTTTGCAGAAAAAAATAATTTAAAAAAATAATAAAGAGAAAAGCCCAAATAAAAAAAACTTAAAAATCTTAAATTAAAAAACCCAAAAATATAGCCTTGGAGGGTCCAAGCGACCATGCCAAAGACAGGGGTGAGCAATATTTTATAAATATTCTTTAATTGAGTTTGTTTCACTAATAACCACCCAGCAGGAATGACTGAAATAGTAAAGGCAAGCAAAAACCACCACCCATATAACCAAAATTGCCAGTCGAGAAAACTATAAAAATTGTTCACCAAAAGTAATTGTAACTGGCTTTGCCAGCAGGTACAATGCAGACAATCATGTCGAAACTATCTGTGCTGATTCATACCAAAAATGTGGCTGACACGTTGGAAAAAACTCTAAAATCGGTGCAGTTCGCCGATGAAATTGTGGTTGTTGATATGGAAAGCTCTGATGAGACTTTAGCAATTGCCAAAAAATACCAAGCCGAGATTTATCACCATGAAGATATGGGTTACGCTGATCCTGCTAGAAACTTCGCGATTGCTAAAGCCAGTCATCCTTGGATTCTGGTTGTGGATGCAGACGAAGTTATTTCAACAGAATTAAAAGAAATAATTTTACAAACCATTCATGATTCAGCTAGTGCTGATATCTATCATTTGCCAAGGAAAAACTTTGTTTTTGGTAAATGGATTATGAAAACTGGTTGGTGGCCAGATTACCAGCCCAGGTTATTTAGAAAAGGTACTGTTTCTTGGCAGGTGGGTGTTCATCGTTTGCCAGATATGACTGGTATCCAAGAAAAATTTCCTGCAGAAGAAAAATATGCCATTGAGCATGCTAACTACACAGATATTGCTCATTTTTTAACTAAGTTAAATCACTATACCTCTATTCAAGCCAAAGAACGTTTGGCAGTTACCTCCAAAAATAATTTTTCAACTGATGAAATGTTTGAGATTTTTGCTAATGAATTTGCCAAAAGATCACTGATGATGAATGGTTTTGAGGAGGGACTTCATGGTAGCTCATTATCATTTTTACAAGCTATGTATGAGGCAATCATTTATTTGAAACAATGGGGAGAAACTGGTTTCAAACCAACAAACCCAGAAGAATTAGCTCAGACTTTGGCTAAAGTACAACGGATTTGGCGGTATTGGTGGGCTGACTATCAAATGAGACACACAACAGGTTTAGTGAGGATTTATTGGCAGTTCAGAAGAAAATTAAAAATTTAAGATTTTTAATGAAGAAAAAACTTTTTTATCTAGTTATTTTGTTAGCGGTTTTTTTACGAGTTTTTAAATTGGGGGTAGTACCAATTGAACTAAATCGTGATGAAGCTTCACTGGGTTATACTGCTTATTCAATTTTATTAACTGGTCGAGAAGAACATGGTCAGGCTTGGCCAATTCAAATTGAGTCATTTGGTGATTGGAAGTTACCGCTTTATGTTTATAGTTTAATGCCTTTTATTGCTGTTTTTGGTTTGGAAACTTGGGTAGTCCGGCTGCCTTCGATGTTGGCTGGCATAGGCTTAGTGATAACTAGTTATTATTTAGTTCAGCGTTTGTTTAGTAAAAGTAAAAATCGAGAAAACTTAGCTTTGGGAACGGCTTTTTTATTAGCAGTGTCTCCTTGGCAGATCCATTTTTCTCACGTAGCTTATGAAGCTCATTTATCATTATTGTTTTTTATCTTGGGTTTACTTGGTTTATTAAAAGTTAAAAATATTTTTGAAACCAATAAACAAATAAAAATTGGTTTGTTAGTTGTAGCTGTGTTCAGTTTGGCAATCACCCTGTTGGGTTATCATGCTTATCAAGTTTTTACCCCACTATTTTTGCTAGGATTTATTTATTTTGAACATAAATTTGTTAAAAAGTTTTTCAAAGGAATTAATAGGAAAAAAATATTCTTAGTTTGTTTTCCTTTGTTATTAGTCTTGACTACTTTAGTTTTGAGTGGAGTAACTGGAGCCAACAAGACTAAATTTAGTGGTTTATCTATTTTCAGTCCAAATGCTTATTCAACTCATGTCTCAACTCTGAGATTAATGTTAGAACAACCAAACCATCCTTTTTTAGTGGTGGTTTTGAATAAATTTGTAGCAATTTTTGACCAAATTGTGAAAAACTTTTTTGCTTTAGTTTCTCCAGAATTTTTGTTTGTTAAAGGTGGAGACAATGGGGCCCACAATATTACAGGCTTTGGTAATTTTTATCCTCTAATGTTTTTAGGTCTGGTAGTAGGAATAACCCAGATATTTATAGGTTCTATGTTTGGGCTGAATTTATTAGGAATGTGGTTGTTAACTGCGGCGGTCGCACCAATGATTACTTTCACAGCCAATCATACAGTGAGATTTTCACCGGCTTTTATAGCGATTGAAATTTTATCGGTCTATGGTTGGTCAGTAATAATTAGTTTTTTAAAAGAAAAATTATCTAGAAAACTTTTCCTAATTGTTTTATGGGCTCTAACTATAGGACTATTTTATTTTATTTATAAATTTTTAATTTCTTATTATTTTATTTTTCCCAAACAAGATGCTGGCCGTTGGTCTTGGCAAATGAAACCCTTAGTATTTCAGGTTGATGCCTTAAAAAATAATTATGACAAAATTATCATTCAAGATGAGCAATCATCACCATATATTTACTTTTTATTTCACCTCAAAATAGATCCCAACTCGTTAGTAACGAGAATAGAATACTATCCACCTGACAGTGAAGGCTTTAGACATGTTAAAAGGCTAGATAATATTTATTTTGAAAAAATAGATTGGGAAGTAGCACACTTTTTATATGAGGATCGGTTATTTGTGATTGGTAGCGAAGAGATACCTGATTATAACAAGACTCATGAACGGTTTACTTTGCTTAATCAGTTGAAACAAGATCAATTGGATAAACAGATCGAGTTTTGGCAATATGAACGTTTTAGATAAATCATTAATCTAAGGGTATAATGGGAAACACTATGGAACACGTTACAACGATTATTGTTAATTACAATACACCCAAAGAAACAGAATTGGCCATTAGATCAGCTGTTGAAGCTAAAGCTGATGGTTTTAAACACCAAGTGATCGTGGTGGATAATGGTTCAAAAGAACTATTTAAGTTAGCGGCTGATCTTAAAAAAATCGGGGTGGAATTAATTAGAAGCGAGTCAAACTTGGGTTTTACTGGTGGTAATAATTTGGGGATGAGCCATGCAGTCAAAAAATACCAGACTGACTATTTCTTTTTGTTGAATTCAGATGCTGAAGTAGAAAAAAATGGTATTCAAGCTTTATATGATGCTGTTAAAGATGATCCTAAAGCAGGAATTACTGTTTCAAAAATTTACTTTACTCCTGGTTTAGAATTCCACCGTAAAAGTTATGCTAGATCAGAAAAAGGTAAAGTGCTTTGGTATGCTGGTGGGAGTATTGATTGGGACAATTTAGTTGCTTATCATCGGGGAGTTGATGAAATTGATCGTGGTCAATTCGATCATCAAACGACATGTGATTTTGCTACTGGTTGTGCGCTCTTTGTTAAGAGAGTGGTCACTGAACATATCGGAATTTTGGATAAAAAGTTTTTTCTTTATTCAGAAGATGTTGATTTTAGTCTGAAGGCAATTAAAGCTGGTTATAAAATTATTTTTGTGCCGGAATCAATTGTTTGGCACATGAATGGTGGCTCGGTAGCTGGTGGAGCTGGTTCCAAATTACAACAATATTACCAAACCAGAAATCGAATCTTAATTTCAATGCGCTATGGTAGTTGGAGAAATAAACTAACAGCGCTTAGATTTGCAGTGAACACTTTTTTTCATGGGAGTGATGCTGAAAGAAAAGGGGTTTTGGATTTCTTTTTAATGAGATTTGGTAAGCAGGCAATTGTTTAATAACTAGATAAAATTATGAACAAAGTTAAAGCAAAAATCTCGGCGATTGTTTTGGCTAAAAACGAAGCCAGTATGATTGATGGTTGTTTGAATACTTTGGTTTGGTGTGATGAAGTTTTGGTTTTGGATAATGGCTCGACAGATAACACCGTTGAATTGGCAGAAAGTCTTGGAGCAAGGGTAATTACTTTTTCTCATCCATCTTTTGCTAGAAAAAGAAATGAAGCTTTGAAACATGCCAAAAATGATTGGGTTTTTTATTTGGATGCTGATGAACGAGTGACGCCTACTTTAGCCAAAGAGATCATGGTGCACATGGAAACAGCTACGGCTCAAGTTCTAGAGATGAGTCGACAAAATTTCTGCTATGGCCATGAATTTAAGCATGGTGGTTGGCAAGATGATTTGGTTACCAGAATTTTTCACAAGTCAGCATTGAAAGAATGGACTGGTCAGATCCATGAAAGTCCCAACTTTGAAGGTCAGGTCACTAAGCTTCATTCTCCTATTATTCATTTTACTCATCGCAACACTGAAGATAATCTTAGAAAATCGGCTGATTGGACTAAGCTAGAGGCAGAATTACTTTATAAAGCTGGTGAAAAACCAGTTACTTTGTTTACCTTGGTGAGAAAAGGAACGATGGAGTTTGTTCGTCGAGCTATTTTCAAAAGAGGTTATCAAGATGGTATGGCTGGTCTAATTGAGGCGGTAGTTCAAGGAATTAATCGTATGATTGTTTATATCCAAGTTTGGGAGTTACAGCAAAAACCTTCTTTAGCTGATCGATATGCTAAAAAAGAAGATGAGTTGAAAAAACTGTGGTCTCAGGAAACAAAAATCTAAAACATGAAAAGAATCTGCCTTTATTCTCCATATTTTCCCAAGCATATTGGTGGCGGTGAAAAATATTTTTTGGATGTAGCGAGTGAACTAGCCAATTATGGTGAGGTTTTCTTGGCCGTGCAGACGACTGAAAAAGACACTGATGAAGCTATTTATCAACGGTATCAAAAATTCTTAGGGAGAGATATTACCCACTTAAAACTAGTCAGATCACCATTGGGAACTGAGGTTGGTTTTTGGGATAAATTAGCTTGGACTAAGCAGTTTGATTTGCTTTATGCCTTTACTGATGGCAGTTTTTTTCCTAGTTTAGCCAAAAAAAATGTTTTACACATTCAAACACCATTAAAGAGGCTACCAATCTCGATGTTTGATCGTTTTAAATTATTTAATTGGGATTTTATTAATACTAATTCTGCTTTTACCAAAAAAATTGTCGAAAACTTTTGGCAGGTTAAAGTTGACGCAGTTCATCAACCATTGGTTGATGTCGAAGAGATAGCAGCCTTACAACTAGTGACAAAAAAAGAGCAGGTAATTCTGCATGTTGGCCGATTTTTCCGTCAGCTTCATAGCAAAAGACAAGATGTTTTAGTTGATTTTTTTAAAGAATTGATTAAACAACATCCTCAGGAAACTAAGGGTTGGAAGTTGGTTTTAATTGGTTCAGTTGAAGATGAAGACTACGCTCAAGAAGTTAAAGCTGCAGCTAAGGGCTTACCAATAGAGGTAATTAACAAAATTAGTCGTGCAGACTTGAACAAGTGGTACGCCAGAGCTTCCATTTATTGGCATGCAACCGGTTTTGGTTTAGATCAATTTGAACAGCCAGAAAAGATGGAGCATTTTGGTATTTCCACTGGTGAAGCAATGGCTGGTGGGGTGGTGCCAGTAGTGATTAAAGCGGGTGGTCAACCAGAAGTATTAGGCAAGGAATTAGCAGAATGGTTATGGTCAAATCAAGCAGAGTGTCTTGAAAAGACCTTAAGATTGATCAAGAATGAAGCATTGAGAACAGTTTTTGGTCAGAAAGCTAGCCAAAAAGCACATGATTTTGATCAAAGTCATTTCTCAATGAATTTGCAAAAAATGTTAACAGAGATTAAATTTTAAGAAGGGATAGATATGAAAAGACCGGGTGTTTCAGCTGTTATTCCAACCTACAAAGGTCGTCACTTAATGGAAATGTATTTACCAGCTTTGTTTGATAATTTAGCTGATGGTGATGAATTGGTGGTGGTTGAAGATACTGGCCCAGATGACACTGTTCAATGGATGAAAAAAGAGTTTGCCATGAAAAAAACTGCAGCTCCTATGCAGGGAGTAGATGCTTACCAGGGCAAATTTACCAAAGGTAATAAAAAAATTGAGGTAGTTTTATTGTACAACCATGAAAATCAACGTTTTGGTGAGAACTCTAATCGTGGGGTTAGAGTAGCCAAGCACGATTTAATTTTTTTGCTTAATAATGATGTCGCTCCGCATAAAGATTGTTTAAATAATCTTTTGCCTCATTTTGTTAACGACCAAGTTTTTGCAGTGGGGCCACTGGAAATCGAGCATGGTGAGAAAAAAGGTAAAAATAAGCTTTGGTTTGAACGAGGCATGTTTATCCACTCTGCTGGTGATGATTTGAAAACAGGACCAACGGCTTGGGTAAGTGGTGGCAGTGGTTTGTTTGATAAGAAAAAGTGGCTGGAAATTGGTGGTTTTGACCGACTTTATTACCCAGCTTATTGGGAAGATATAGATTTATCTTTTCAAGCTAGAAAAAGAGGTTGGCAGGTATTATTTGAGGAAAAAGCAGTGGTAGACCACAATCATGAGACCACGAATGCTTCGGTCTTTGGTCAAAGAAAAATGGAGAAAATGAGCTGGCAAAATGCTAATAAATTCGTGTGGAAAAACGGAACTTTTTGGCAAAAATTGGCTCATATTTTATGGAAGCCTTATTGGTTATTGGTAATGAACTCATGAAAAAGCTTGCTAAATTTGATTTTTCACTGACTAATAAACAACTTTTATGGTTTGGTTTGGTAGTGATTCTTTTGGCTGGCTTTTTGCGTTTTTACCAACTTGGTCAAGTCCCTCATGGGATGACTTGGGATGAAGCCGCAATTGGTTATAACGGTTACGCTATTTTTACCACCAGAAGAGACGAATGGCTAAAAAGATTACCGATTTCTTTTTGGTCTTTTGGTGACTACAAAGCACCTCTGGCTATTTACTTAAATGGTTTGTTCACCTTTTTATTTGGATTGACTTTATTCGGCGTTAGAGTTCCTTTTGCTTTGGCTGGGGTGATGACGGTGATTGGCTTTAGTTTGTGGTTGAGATTGTTGTTCAGTGAGTTTAATTATTCAGTTAAACAAGCCAATTTTTGGTCATTGATAGCTGGTTTATTAATGACTTTATCGCCGTGGCATTTACATTATTCTCGAGCTGGTTTTGAGTCTGGCATGGCGTTAGGGTTTTTTATTTGGGGATTATTTTTTTGGCAAAAGTTTTGGCAAAAAACCACTACTAAGAAAAATTATTGGCTAATTTTATTTGTTCTTAGTTGGGTGGCAGCTATTTATACTTATCATAGTTCGAAAATAGTGATTCCAGTGGTCGGGTTATTATTAGTTTGGCAAAAACGAGCTGATTTTAAACAACATTGGTTTAAATTTTTGCCAGCTGGCTTGCTGGGAGGCGTAGGCTTATTGCCTTTTACCTATGATGCTTTTTTTGGTAAAGGTTTAGAACGGGCTGGAACATTGATTTTTTCTCAAGGCTTGGGTTTGGTTCAGCTTGTTAAAACTATTTTTTATCAATTAATCGCTCACCTAAATCCGCAATTTTTGTTTTTTGGTCAAACCACCACTTTGAGGCATGGTGATGGGATGTGGGGAGTATTGTTGTTGACTACAGGTCTGGTGGGACTATTGGCTCTTTATGATTGGTTAAAAACGAGAAATAAACTTACTGGTTTAGCTTTAAGTCTAATTATGGCTGGTTTATTACCAGCGGTTTTGGCTACAGAGGTTCCTCATAGTAATAGGGCGTTGTTAGCTTTGCCTGGATTTTTATTATTGGCTATAGTGGGCTTACAACAGTTGATTGAGTTAAGCTCAACCGCCAAAGTTAGGACTTTAGTTTTATTTACAGTGGCTCATTTAATTTTGGTGGGTGGTTATTTGACCAACTACTATCAAAATTTTGCCAAAGACAGTGCTAGTGCTTTTCAAGATGGTTATTTGGAAGCCTTTAATTATGTGATTCCTTATGAGAAAGGCTGGGATAGTCAGCCACCTATTGATAAAATTATTTTTTCTAGTGATTATGGTCAACCATATATTTATGCTTTATTTGCTAGAAAAACTAATCCCATTTGGTATCAGGGTGGTTCATTGATTAAATATGAGTTTAAAGATGAGGTTACGATTGGTGATTTGGAGCGAGCCAATACGATTGTGGTAGCTAGTGAGACTGATGATTTGTTAAGTAAAAATGATCAAGCTGACAAAATTATTTATGGTAGTGATGGGAGGGCAAGGTTTAGAATTTATTTAAACCTTAAATGAATAACCAGAAAGTTTATTATTTTTAGTTCAGTCCGTAAGCCAAAGGCTTAAGTCGTTCACTAAAAAAATAAACTTTCCTAATATAGAAAGATAAATAAATATAAATAATTTATTAGTTTTTGTCTCCTGCTCAAAACCGAAGGTTTAAGGCAGTCGTCAAAAAATAAGTTTTTGTTAACCAAGTTAAAAATGTCTAAACTTAAATTCGTTATTAGTCTTATTTTAATCACCCTCTTGGCTTTGCTAATTCGTGTCTATCAAGTTACTAGCTCACCGCCAGCGCCATATTGGGAAGAAGTAGCACTTGGTTATGATGCCTATTCGATTTTACAGACAGGCAAAGACCATCATGGTAATTCTTATCCACTGGTTGCTTTTGAGTCATTTGGTGATTGGAAACCAGCTGGTTATTTTTATGCCATTGTGCCGTTTATTAAACTGTTGGGGCTCAATGTCTTGGCAGTTAGGTTGCCTTCAGTCTTGGCCGGAACGCTGCTGGTGTTAGTAATTGGTTGGTTAGTTTATTTATTCACCGATCACTTGACCAAGAAAAAAAGACAGTGGTTATCTTTAATCTCAATGATTTTGGCGAGTATTTCTCCTTGGTTAATTCAGTTTTCTAGAGCTGGTTGGGAAGTTAATTTGGCCACTTTATTGCTTTTATTGGGAATAGTTTGTGGTTGGCAAAGTCTTGAAAAAAAAAACAACCAAGTTAAGCCTTGGGCTTTGGTTGGAGCCAGTGTATTTTTTGTTGCTGCAATGTATGTTTATCACAGTGCTAGAGTGATTGCTCCGCTATTAGGCTTGTTTTTTGGTTTTAGATATATCATTTTTTATTTAAAGCATTACAAAAAACAATTACCAGCCTTAGTAGTGCAGTTATTTGGTTTGGCTGGTTTGTTATTAATTTTATTATGGCCTTTTATTCAAGCTTGGGGTTCACCTATCTTGGCTCAACGAGTAGCAGAAACAACGATTTTTACTGATGTTGTGATCATCGAACAAAGTAATCAATTTAAAGATTTATATCACCAGAGTTGGTGGACTAAGTTTGTTTTTCACCGCTGGTGGTTTTATTTGGCTGTGATTATTAGCCAATTTTTAAGTCATTTTTCTTTATCATTTTTATTTATTACTGGGGATGAGATTGCCAGACATTCTAGTCAATATTTTGGGTTATTTTATCCGTTTGAAATCTTATTTTTATTAGTAGGCAGTTTTTTATTATTACAAAAGTTTAGTCTCGAGAAAAAATTATTTCTTATTTTTTGGCTAGTAGTTGGAGTTTTACCAGCCGCTATTTCTAGACCAGTTCCTCACGCTTTGAGGATTTTACCGATTGTTCCAGCGCTGATGATATTACTTACTTTGGGATTGGCACAGACTTACCAATTTTTAAGCCAGGATTTGCTGGTGGTGTTTAAAAAGATAAAAAAATTTAGAGGATATTTTTTAGGGACGGCTTTTATTAGTATGTATTTATTAGCTTTTATTAGTTTTTATCGTCACTTATTGATTGTTTACCCGCAAAAGTATGGTCACGAGTGGCAAGTTGGTTATCAACAAATGTTAGTAGATTTAGAAAAAATAAGATCAGAATATCCAGATTTACCAGTTTATATTACTAGAGAACAAGGTAGACCAGCGATGTACTATTGGTTTTACACCCAAACTGATCCCAAGCTAGTTCAAGCAGCCAACCTCACTGCCAAAAAAGATCAGGGTGAATATTTGGAGTTTGCCAAGATTAAGTTTGTAAATAGTTTAAATGAAGTGGTTGAAACCCCAGCGATTACTGCCGATTTTATAGCAGATCAATGGCAAGTGAAGGTTTTGGGGTTATAATAAGTTTATTATTAACCTGCCAAGAAAGGGCGTTATGCCTACTAGTGAACAAGGGTTAAGATCAGCTGCTGAAAAGTTAGCTGAACCAATGAAGGCCAAGGGCTTTGCCAAACAATATGAGTCTTTGATGATATTGATTGATCGAGCAGAAGAGTTAGATGCTGGGATGGTGGTTTGTTTAAGTAATTTTTTCTTGAGACCAGATATGGCCCCCCTTAAAGAGGACGAAGACCTTAAAGAAGATATTAATGCTTTACTAAGTATTGTGGCGGCGATGATGGCTGACTTTGTTGAGCATAAAGATGAACGATTGTTAGCTGATTAAACATTGGTTTGTTATTTTATCTTTACCCTTTCTTGTAGACCTCTTAAACGATATAATCTGAGTAGGTATGCTTATTGATTCACTCAAACAACAATTGCTTCAAGTTCTGCAAACTTTGGGGGTAGCTGATCCACAAGTAACTTTGGAACATCCAGCCGATGAAACGAGAGGTGATTGGAGCACCAATGTAGCTTTACAGTACATCAAGCACTTACCAACTTTTAAAAATCCTCGTGCTTTAGCCGAAAAAATTGTTGAAGAGCTGCAAGATTTTACTGCCAACAAACCAGAGATCTGGGCAGTGGAAATTGCTGGTCCTGGTTTTATTAACTTTAAACTGGCTAGAGAATATTTCCGAACAAAAATCATTAGAATGGCTGAAGAAAAGCAAATAGATTTATTAACTAATCTCAAAGCAAAAAATAAAAATAAAAAAGCCATCATTGAATATTCATCACCCAATATTGCTAAACCATTTACGATTGGTCATCTCAGATCAACGATTATAGGTGATGCGATTGCTAATATCTATGAAGCCAGTGGCTGGCAGGTTTTTCGTGATAATCATTTGGGCGATTGGGGAACTCAGTTTGGTAAGTTAATTTATGCAATTAAAACCTGGGGAGACCAAGAAAAAATCGCTCAAGCGGCTCGACCGATTAAAGAATTGGTGGAGCTTTACGTTAAGTTTCATCAACAAGCGGAGTTAGAGCCAGAAATAGAAAATGCTGGTAGGGCTTGGTTTAAAAAACTTGAAGAAGATGAGCCAGAGGCTAGAAAACTGTGGCAATGGTGCGTTGAGTTATCTTGGAAGGAGTTTCAGGGTATTTATGGTGAGTTGGGCATTTCTTTTTCAGAAAATAATGGTCGAGGTTATGGTGAGTCATTTTTTGAAGATAAAATGGAGGCAGTAGTAAAGCTACTGGCTGAAAAGTTGACTCCAGAAAAGGCTCAAGAACACGGCGCTCACTATGGCGAAGGGAATGATGGTGCCAAGTTAATCTTTTTTGAAAATGATAAGTTGCCACCCTTGATGGTGTTGAAAAAAGATGGAGCGACACTTTATTCGACTCGTGATTTTGCCACTGATTATTTCAGACTTCATCATTATGACCAACCAAATTTAATCGTGAATGAAGTTGGAGCAGAACAAAGCCTTTATTTTCAGCAGCTCTATGAAGTTGAAAAAATCATGGGTTGGTTCCATGAGGGGCAAAGAGTTCATGTTAAACATGGTTTATATCGTTTTAAAGACAAGAAAATGTCAACAAGAAAAGGCAATGTTATTTGGTTGGAAGATGTAATTGCTGAGGCCAAAAAAAGAGCCGAAGGTTTGGCTGATAATAATCAAAGTATTGCTCATGTAGTAGCAATTGGCGCTTTGAAATGGAATGATCTAAAAAGTGAAAGTAACCGCGATATTGTTTTTGACTGGGATGAGATTTTGAGTATGAAAGGTAATGCCGGTCCTTATGTTCAGTATGCCGCAGTGCGGGCCAAAAGTGTTTTGAAAAAAGCCGCTCTGGAAGAGTTTTCTCCAGGGTTTGGAGATGATTCTTGGAAAATGGATGACGTTGAGCTTGGTTTGGCCAGACATTTGGATAGATTTGAAGAAGCGGTGGAAAAAGCATTGACAGAGTTTGCTCCTCATCAATTAGCGAGTTTTTTGTTTGAATTGGCTCAAAGATTTAATGGTTTTTACAATACTCATCAAATTATTAATGCTGAAAACTCAGATGCCAGAGAAAGACGTTGTGTCTTAACTCAAGCAACAGCTAATACTTTGGAGTATGGCTTATCCTTGTTGGGAATTCAAACCCCAGAGGAAATGTAGGCTAGATTTTGTTACCATATAGTTATGAAAAAATGGCCGATGTTACTAAGTTTGCTTGTTTTCCTGGTGGCTGTTTTTTTCAGATTTTATCAACTAGGTGCCGTGCCAGTAGCTTTATATTGGGATGAAATAGCGATGTTAGTGGATGCCAGAGCAGTGGCTGAGACTGGACATGATATGCATGGCAACTCAATGTGGCAAGCGATTTTTCCGTCTTATGGAGACTATAAACTACCAGTCTATATTTGGTTGGCTAGTTTGAGTGTGAAGTTATTTGGGGCTAGTGAATGGGCCTTGAGATTGCCGAGTGCTTTGGCTGGTTTGGGCACAATGATTTTTGCTGGCCTAATTATTGGTAATTTGTTTGCTAAACAAAGTCAAAGAGTTAAGAATTGGTTGGGTGTTTTGGCGATGTTGATGATTGCCGTGGCTCCCTGGTCGATTCTGTTTTCTAGGACAGCTTTTGAGGGGCATGTGGCTCAATTTTTACTTACGGTGAGTGTTTGGCTGGTGCTTAAAAAACAACGTTGGGGAGAGTGGAGAGTGCTGGCTTCAATCCTGGGAGCAGTAGCGACTTATACTTATTTTTCAGTTAGGTTTATTTGGCCGGTGCTCTTTATTAGCTTAAGTTTATTGTTTGTGTTAGATTTTGGCAAAAGAAGATCACTTTTAGCTAATCTTAAGATGATCTTTGGTTTTATTGGTCTACCTTTGCTGATTTACTTCATCAGTTTACAGCCAATGTATAATTCACCACTTTATGCCGTGAGCAACCAGTTTAGATTGAGCACTACTTCTGTCTTGAACATGAAAGATTGGCCTGTCGAAAGCAATCAATACAAGCTTTTGGCTGGCAATCAATTATTGGATAAAGTGACTTACCATCCTTATTTATTAATGGCTCGTGAGTTGGCTCGAAACTATGCTGATAATATGTCAATTGATTTCCTATTTTTGACTGGTGACCCCAATCTACGGCATGGGACTGGCCAGCATGGTTTATTCTTATGGATTTTTTTACCGAGTTTCATTTATGGTTGGTATAAATTATTCCCTAATTACTGGAGACAAGGTGTGGTGTTATTAGTCTGGTGGTTGCTGGCTTTATTACCTGCTTCAGTCCCAGAATCAACCCCTCACGCTTTGAGATCACTTAATGCTTTAGTTCCGCTAACCATAGTGTTAGCTTGGGGAAGTTATCAGTTGCTTAATGATTTAAATCATCTTAGGGTTATTGTTAGAGTTAAGTGGTTGTTCAAAACTGGTTTGATTATCATGACTAGTTTGGTGGTGGTGAACTTTGCTAGTTATTTATTTAAAGTTTATCCAGCTGAATCTGCCAGCAGTTGGCAAGCTGGTTATCAACAAGTAGCAGAGTTAATCGCTGCAGAAAAAGAGGGTAAAGACACAATCTGGGTGGAACCGTTTGATAGTCGTTTCCACTTATGGGTCTTGGGTTATGAGACGTCAGTGGCTGATTTTTCTGAGATAGAGTTTAATAATTATGTACCAAAGAGGATTGGGCAAATTGTTTTTGCACCTTTTGATTGGCAAAAAGTAACTACCATGGAACCAAAAACCATTGTTGCTGGGAGAAAAGAGTTACTTGATCAAAAATTAGCTCTGTCTCCAGTTAAGCCAACCTGGTATAAAACAGTAACAACAGCTGATGGTGAAACTCCATTTGCGATTATTTATTTTGAAAAATGATAAAACTGCTTAAACAACATTGGATCTTAATTTTGGCCCTAGTGGTTGGTTTTGCCTTGAGATTCTATCGTGTTGAGCTGTTACCCAGTATTTTGAATCGAGATGAAGCCGGCTTGGCTTACAATGCTTATTTATTAGCAGAAACTGGCCAAGATGAGTGGGGTAGAGTTTGGCCATTGGCTTTGGAGTCATTTGGTGACTATAAGTTGCCTGGTTATGCCTGGGCATTGATTCCATTATTTAAGCTTTTTGGCTTAGCTGATTGGGTTGTTCGCTTGCCCTCTGTCATTGCGGGGACATTGTTAATTTTGCTGAGCTACTGCTGGTTTAAGTCACTCAAGATTAAAGAAACCTTTGCTCTAGTGGGAGCTTGGTTAGTGGCTTTGTTACCTGTATCGATTTTTTACTCTAGAATGGCCTATGAAGCCAATTTGGCTCTAAGTTTGATGGTGACAGCTTTATGGTTAATCACTTTGTTAAGTCAAAAGTGGTCTAGTAGGAAGTTTGTTTGGTTATTAATTTGTTTGGTTTTGGCGATCTTTACCTATAATACCCCTTGGTTGTTGTTACCGTTTTTGCTGATTTATGTTTATTTGTTATTTCCTCGTAAAAACTCAACTCAACAAAAACAAACCTGGTGGTTAATCCTTGCTATGGGCATCATTTTTATTCTAGGGGCCAAGGTTTTTATTCCTTTGACTGGGCAGAAAAGTGGCATTACGATTTTTACTGATGAGACTGTGTGGAGTGACTGGATTGCTTATCGTGAAGCACTAGATTCTCGCTGGCTATGGTTATTGGGCAGCAAATATGTTTATTGGCTTGGTTTAATTTGGACCAGGTTTTGGCAATCATTTACCCCGCAGTTTTTGGTGACCAACGGCGATAGCCACCCCTGGCACAGTTTGACTACTTGGGGACATTTAACATTTTTAATTTATAGTTTGGGTTGGCTGGGGTTGGTTTTGACTATTAAAAAACTGTGGCAAACTGGTTGGCAAAAAAGCCTGCTTTTGCAAAACTTGGCTCCAGCAGCTAGAACCGAGCTGGCTAATTTATTTTTATTTATAGCGACTTTGGCTCCGGCAGTGATTACGGTAGATGCGCCTCATACTACCAGAAGTTTACTCTTTTTTATTTTCTGGGTGTTGTGGGCCGTTAAAGGTTTAGCTTGGTTGGTTGAACAAAAGTTTTGGCCCAGCAAAACGATTTTCTGGTTAATGTTGAGTTTGATTATTTGGGTAGAAACTTTATGGCATTTGCAACAACTATTTATTGTTTATCCACAGAATCAACTTACTTTTCAACCTGGTTATGCTGGGATGGTGCAGTTAATCGAAAAAACAGCTCCCAATGCTAATATTGCGGTAGTTGATCCAGATGGTTATCTTTATATTTTGACCGCTTGGTATTTGCGAATTTCTCCTGAAGAATATTTTGCAACCAATGTCAGACAGCTTCCCAATCAAATTGGTTTTCGCTATGGTGAACGAGTGACTCACTATCACTTTATTGCTCAACCTGCTGATCGGGCTGCTAGTGAGAAAGTGTTGTTAGAATGGCATGGAAAGGGCTGGAAGATTACTGGTTATTAATATGAAAAAGATCTCGGTTGTCTTGGCTACATTTAATGAAGAAAAAAACATCAGGCAATGTTTAGATTCTGTTCAAGGTTGGGTGGATGAGATCGTGGTGGTGGATGGTAGTTCCAGTGATGCTACTCGTGACATAGCCCAAAATGAGTATCAGGCTAAAGTCATTAAAACCACTAATAAAGCTAATTTCCATATCAATAAACAGCAGGCGATGGATGCGGCCACTGGTCAACTAATTTTACAGTTAGATGCAGATGAAGTGGTTGATTCAACTTTAAAAAAATTTATTTTAAACATTGCTAAACGAGATACACTCAAAGCATCGGCTTGGTGGCTTGCCCGTAAAAATTTATTTTTGGGTAAGTGGCTCACGAAGGGCGGCCAATATCCTGATGCAGTGATCAGGTTATACTTGGCTGGCCATGCCAAGTTACCGCAGCAAGATGTACATGAACAAATGGTAGTTGCTGGTGAAATTGGTTGGGCTGAAGGGCATTTACTTCATTACTCTAACCCAAGTTTTGCTGACTATATGCGTAAGTTCAACACCTATACTTCTTTTAAAGCTCAACAATGGGCTGAACAAGGCAAAAAAGTTAATTTTTTGGGTAGTCTATATTACCTGGGTTGGTTGCCAGTTTGGACTTTTGCCAAACTTTATTTCCGACATCGTGGCTATGTTGATGGTTATCCCGGGTTGGTGTTTGCTTTGATGAGTGGTTTACACTTTAGTATTGCCTATCTGAAGCTGTGGGAGCTCCAGCAACAATCATGATGAAAGTTTTAATTAATGTTCAACCGTTGTCTTCTGGTCATGCAGTCAGAGGCGTAGGGATGTACACCAGATTTCTTACCGCAGCTTTAGAAAAAAATAACCAATTGGAGGTTTATCGGTCTGGCTTAAATGAAATTAAAAATCCAGATATTACTCATTATCCTTTTTTTGATCTGTTTTTTCCCACCTTACCTTTTTTAAATAAAGGTAAAACCGTAGTAACGATTCATGATGTGATTCCATTGTTGTTTCCCAAACAGTACCCTCCTGGTAAAAGAGGCTCACTGAATTTTATGAGACAGAAATTGGCTTTGAGAAAAGTAGCGGCTATCTTGACTGATTCCCAAGCTTCCAAAAAAGATTTAGTTTTTCATTTGGGGGTGCCAGCCGAAAAAGTTCATGTTGTTTATTTGGCAGCCAATCCCTTTTTACAACCGACCACGGAAAGCTATGCAGATCAGGTGCGCAAGCAGTTAAATTTGCCCAAGACTTATGTTTTGTATGTTGGTGATATTAATTATAATAAAAATGTTCCCCAACTAATTAAAGCCCTGAAATATTTACCTAGACATGTTCATTTAGTGTGTGTTGGTAAAAATTTTGTTGAACAAGAAATTCCTGAATGGCAAGCAATCACGACCCAAATTGCCTTGAGCGATGTGACTGACCGAGTTCATTTTGTCTCAGATATTTTGACCGATGATTATGCGACTTTGTCGGCGCTTTATTCTGGAGCCTTGGTTTATGTCCAACCCTCATTATATGAAGGCTTTGGTTTGCCACTACTGGAAGCAATGCGCTGCCAAACACCAGTAATTAGCGCCAAGAATTCTTCGCTCAAAGAAGTGGGTGGAGAAGTAGTGATTTATAGTAGCCCAGAGGCAGAATCATTTGCTGAAAAAATTGAACTGGTTCTGGCTATGACTGAAGCACAAAGAAACAAAGTGATTAAAGAAGCAAGTCACTGGGAACAGCAGTTTACCTGGGAAAAAACGGCCGAAGAAACACTCCAGGTTTACCAGTCCCTGTTAACAAAATAAAATGAAAAAATTATTATTACCGATCTTACTCATGGTTGGCTTGCCCTTATGGGCAGTGATAAAACCATATTTTCAAGTTGGGGTGCCTTATACTCACGATGGAGAAAATCACTTAGCTAGATTTGCTAATTATAAAATTGCTCTAAAAGAAGGCCAACTACCACCCAGATTTGCGCCGAATCTTAATAATCACTATGGTTATCCTGTTTTTAACTATAATTACCCACTGGCCAATATTTTGTCGTTGCCGTTTAGTGTTTTAGGTATCTCCTATGAACTAACTTTTAAATTATTGATGATAACGGCTTTATTATTGGGTAGTTGGGGAGTTTGGTCATGGTTAAAAGAACTGCGGCTAGGGAATAAGCAGGGTAGGTTCTTGGCAGTGGCTAGTTTTTTACTGGCTCCTTTTACAGTCAATCTGATTTATGTGCGAGGCAATATTGGTGAGGCTTGGGCCTTAGCTTTGTTTCCGTGGTTGTTATGGTTGACCCTGCAAATTAAAAAAGAGTCTTACTTGCCTTATCTGGTTAGTACCAGCTTGATGACCGCTTTCTTGTTATCTCACAACATCTCGGTGTTATTTGGTGGCATCATCTGGTTGATCTATAGCTGGGTAATTTTGCAAAATAATAGGGTAGTCTGGAGCAGACTGTTATGGCGAGGAGGTTTGGCCTTGGCTCTGAGCTTGTGGTTTTGGTTACCGGCCTTACTAGAGAAAAACCAAATTATTTTGGATGAGGCTGGTTTGTCAAATCAATTTGTTAACCACTTCCCTAGCGTTTTACAACTAATTAGCTCTCCCCTACAATTTGGCTTTTCGCTGATTAGTCCAGTTGATACCATGAGTTTGGCAATTGGTTGGAGTGGCTTAGTTGCTTTAGTTTTGGGAACGATTTTGGCTAGCAAAATCAAAGCCAAAACCTTGAAGAAAAAATATTTATGGTTGGCTGTGTTATTGAGTTGGGGATTAGTGTTTTTACAAACAGAGTTTTCTCTAGCTTTGTGGAAGAGTCTGCCGCTAGTCCAATTTATTCAGTTTCCTTGGCGGTTAAGTTTGTTTTTAATTGTTTTAGTGCTGCCACTTTTGGCAGAATTAGTTGCTTACCAGAGGATTTTCAAGTATTTATTGATCGTGATTTTAGGCAGTCAGTTGTTGATGGTAATGAGATTTCAACCAGCTGACTACTTGCATAAAACTACCTTGGATTATGATTTATTTGCTCAAAGCACGACCACTGCCAATGAAAATCTACCTAAAACCTTTACTTATCAAAATATTGCTGATTGGTCAGCAGCACCTAGAGTGCTACAAGGCCAGGCTGACTACCAAGTACAGCATTGGACAGGAACTAACAGACAATATACTTTGACAGTTACAGCCAAAGCCTTGATTGTGGAACCAACTATGTATTTTGTAGGTTGGCAAACCGAGCTTAATGATCAGCTAATCGATTATGCTGAGCCGACCGAGACTGATGGTAGAATTGGTTATTGGTTGGAACCAGGTGACTATCAAGTTAAAAGTCAGTTTACCCAAAGAACTTGGCCCAGAAGATTGGGTAATGCGGTAAGTATTATTGCTGGTAGTATTTTTTTGTGGTTAGCAGTGCATGAAGTAGTTAACTTGAAGAAAAAATAGTGAAAAAAATCCCTTGGCAAAAACTATTTTGGTTAGTGTTAAGTTGGCGTTTAGCTTTATTACTACTAGCTTTAGTGGCTGATCATTTTTTAGTTTATGCTCCCAGTTTTCCTTACAGTAAAGAAATTTTAGCCAAATTGACGACAGGGCGCTGGTTGTATTCGTGGGCCAACTTTGATGGAGTGCATTATTTAACCATTGCCAGTAAGGGCTATCTAGAAACTGCCCTAATTCAAGCATTTTTTCCGGTTTTTCCCTTGATGTTGAGCTTATTAAAAGCTATTTTTGGGCAGTATTTTTTCATCATGGCATTGCTATCACAGTTTTTATTGACTTGGTTGTTAAGTGGGTTGTTTTTTTATTTACTGAAAGTAGTTTTACAAAAATCAAGCTCAATTAGTTGGTGGGCGGTCATAATTTTATTAATTTTTCCTACCAGTTTCTTTTTGGGGGCGTTATATAACGAAAGCTTGTTTTTAATTGTGGTATTAGCCAGTTTTATTTTTGCTCACCATAAACAATGGTGGTGGGCTGGGATAATGGGTGCTTTGGCCTCAGCCACTAGGGTAGTTGGCATTGCACTTTGGCCAGCTCTCATCGTGGAGTGGTGGCTGAGTAAAAATAAACCACTCACGATGGAGAACATCACCAAAGAAATTAAAGCTGGTTGGGGAGAATTAGTTCAGCTATCAATATCTGTATTAGGTTTGGCTGGGTACATGCTTTATTTACATAACACCTTTGCTGATCCGCTGTATTTCTTTCATGTTCAAAGTGAGTTTGGTGCTGGTAGAGAAGAAGGCTTAATTTTATTGCCACAAGTCATTTGGCGCTATTTAAAAATTCTGACTACTACCCCACTAGATTGGAAATATTTTGCTTATGCCCAAGAATTTTTCTTTTCAATTGGTTTTTTTGGTTTATTAATTTGGTTTTGGAAACGAGTAAAAGCTTCCTACTTGATCTTTGCTTTACTAGTCTTAATTGTCCCCACTTTAACCGGAACTTTTTCTAGTATGCCCAGATATGTTTTGGCAGCCTTTCCGTTTTACTATTTACTGGCTGATTGGCTGAACAACCAACCAACTCGGTTCTTGGTGCTGGCTTTGAGCGGGTTGTTGCTTATAATAAACACACTGTTGTTTATTCAGGGCTATTGGGTAGCCTGAGAAAAAAGAAAACGAAAGGTTATTTATGAAAATTTTAGTCACTGGTGGAGCCGGTTTTATTGGTTCTCATGTGGTTGATGCATATTTGGAAGCTGGTCATGAAGTACTGGTGGTGGATAATCTTTCCACCGGTAAAACTGATTATGTCAGTGATCAGGCAAAATTCATCAAAGCCGATATCACTGATCAAGCTAAGATTCAACAAATTATCCGCACAGAAAAACCAGAGATAATTAATCACCATGCGGCTCATATTCAGGTGGGTTACTCAGTCAAGAACCCCCAGTTTGATGCCGAAAATAATGTGATTGGTTTACTGAATGTGATGGAAGCCGCCAAAGATGTGGGAGTGAAAAAAGTGATTATGGCTGCGACTGGTGGGGCGATGTATGGTAACAAACAAACGCCTTTTGCTGAAACCATGAAAGAACAACCCTTATCTCCATATGGGATTTCCAAAAGAGCTGGCGAGCTTTATTTGAACTACTACTATGAACTTTATGGTATTCCTTATGTGTCTTTGCGCTATTCCAATGTCTATGGCCCTCGTCAAAACGCTCACGGTGAGTCCGGTGTCGTGGCAATTTTCTCGGAAATGATGATGACTGGCAAAACTCCAGTTATTAATGGTGACGGTACACACACCAGAGATTATGTTTATGTGGCTGATGTGGTTAAAGCTAATTTACTAGCACTAGAGACTGAGTTTGTGGGTGAATTAAACATCGGTACCACCACTGAGATTAGCACTAACGAAGTGTTTGATGCGGTGGTGAAAGAGCTAGGGCTAGATATGGAGAAACAATATGGCCCAGAGAGACCAGGTGAACAAGTGACAAGTTCGTTGAGTTACCAAAAAGCCAAAGAAAAGCTAGGTTGGGAACCAACAGTCAGTTTTGCAGAGGGAGTGAAAAAAGTAGCGGAGTGGTATAAAGCAAATTAAAGAACATGGTTAAAAATCAGAATATTTTTTCCAAAACTTGGATTGTGATTCCGGGATTTAACGAAGAAAAATATCTGGCTTCTGTTCTCAAAAAAGTTACTAAAAAAACAACCAATGTTATCTATGTTGATGATGGTTCAAATGATAGTAGCTCAGAGATAGCTAAACAATTTCCCATTCATGTTTTAAGACATGAAATTAATTTGGGTAAAGGAGGTGCTTTACAAACAGGTTGTGATTATGCTTTCTACCAGTTGGGAGCTGAAGCCATTATTATGATGGATGGTGATGATCAACATGATGCAGAAGAAATTCCTCTATTTAGAAAAAGACTCGAAGAAGGTTCACAGCTGGTCTTAGGGGCCAGGTCTTTATTTGGTTCCATGCCTTTAATTAGAAAGGTTGGCAATGCTTTTACTTCAGCTATCATGGTCTTGCTTTTTTTCCGTTATATTCCAGATATTTTGTCTGGATATAAGGCTTTTACCAAAAAAACCTATAAACAAATTAAGTGGGAAGCCAATGATTATAGTGTGGAACTGGAAATAGCAGCCAATATTACTAAGAAAAAACTTGACTTTTCTCTGGTATCGATAGAGACTATTTATCATGACATGGATCGAGGCATGAATATCTTGGATGCAATTAAAATAGTAGGAAAAATAATGTTATTGAGACTGGGTATATGAGTATATTTCAAATTATTGCCACTTTTTTTGCTCTGTTCATGCTTTATGTGACAAGAATTCATGATAAACAAATTAAATTTTCTATAGCTGAGAAATTCTTTTGGTATTCATTGTGGATTGTCTTTGTAGTAATTGCTCTCTTTCCAGAGTTATTAATGGGAATCACTCAGTTTTTAAGATTTTCTAGAGTTTTTGATTTGTTAACCGTTGGAGCATTAATGCTTTTAACTATAGTAGTAATTTGGAATAACTTTACTCAACGAGTAGCTAATAAAAAAATTGAGCAATTTGTTCGTGACCACGCTATTAAAAACGTTCTTAAAAAACCTAAAAAAATATAGGAGTTTATATGGAGTTTGTAATTATTACTCCATCTTTTAATCAAAAAAAGTTTCTCAAACAAACTTTAACAAGTGTTAAGCAACAATCAGTTAAGGTTAATCATTGGGTATTTGATGGTGGTTCTAATGATGGAAGTAAAGAACTACTTACTAACCAAAAAGATATTTATTTTGAGTCAAAACCAGACAAAGGTCAGGCTGATGCAATCAATAAAGGTATTAGAAAACTAGAAACGTGGCTAAAAGAGAATCATAAAGATCCTAATCAAATAATTTTTGCCTATCTTAATTCAGATGACTATTATTTATCTGATGCACTGAAAAAAGTTCAACAAGTTTTTGAAAAAAATAAGAATGTAAAATGGCTGGTAGGTGATTGTGTGATTTTTAATGAAAACAATCATGAAATTCAACAACCCATTAGACTCTATAAACAGTTTTGGCGTTGGTTTATCTCAAAACCTGTTTTAAGTATTCTCAATCCTATTCCACAGCCAAGTGTGTTTATCAGAGCTTCTGAGGTGATTAAAACAGGCTTATTTAATGCTAGTCTTCACTATGTGATGGACTATGAATATTGGCTGAGATTATTAAATAAAATTGGTAAACCAGAAATCATGACTGAACCAATAGCCGCCTTTAGAATTCATAAAAACTCAAAAGGTGCTTCTCAGTTTAAAAATCAATTTGCTGAACAATATTCTGTTGTTAAGAAATTTACCAAAAATAAATTATTATTAAATTTACAAAAGTTTCATAATGCAATTATTATTCATATGTATAGGTTGTTAAAGTAAATGAAAAACAAATCAACCCAATTATCATTAGTTTTTCCAATTTTTAACGAAGCAGAAGTTATTCCATTATTAGCAAAAGAATTAATTAAATTCGAAAATAAATTTCCAAAAAATACTGAAATTATTTTTGTTAATGATGGAAGCAGTGATAAAAGTTTGGAAAAACTAAAAAAAATTAAATCTAGATTTGAGGTAAAGATTGTTAGTTTTACAAGAAATTTTGGTCACCAATCAGCATTGCTCGCAGGATTAAAAGAAAGTAGTGGTGAGTTAGTTGTTACTTTAGATGCAGATCTGCAACATCCTTTATCAGTTGTCCTTGAAATGATTGATTTAAATAAAAAAGGATATGAGGTTGTTTTAACAAAAAGAATAGATCATAAAGAAATCTCTTTTTTAAAAAAAGCTTTAAGTAAGACTTTTTATGAAGTTTTAAATAGATTAACTGACAATAAAATAACTAAAAATGGAGCAGACTTTAGGCTAATGAGTAGAAATGTTGTTGATGCATTACTTTTAATGCCTGAAAAAAGAAAGTTTTTGAGAGGAATGATTCAGTGGTTAGGATTTAAGACTATTATTTTACCTTTTAAAGCAGAAAAAAGAGCTCGTGGAAAAAGTAAATATAGTTATCTCAAGATGTTTCAACTTGCTCTTCATGGATTAACCTCATTTAGTACTAAACCACTGTATTTATCTGGTATTTTCAGTCTTATCTTATTTTTCTTCGCATTTATATACGCTGTTTATGTTATTTATATGAAATTCTGGGGTACAGGAGTTGTTAGTGGTTGGGCTAGTGTTTTATTTGTAGTTTTAGTTATTGGAGGTTTTTTATCTTTGTTTTTGGGACTTTTGGGTGTTTATGTGGCTGCAATCTATGATGAAACAAAAAGGAGACCTGACTTTTTCATCAAATCCATTGATAAAGTTGAGAAAAAGAGATGATATTTATCAAAAAACTTATTAAAAAACCCTTCTTTTGGTTAATATTGATTTCTTTTGTTTATTTATCTCCAAACATAGTAAATCCTAATTTTTCCTATATAGATGATGGCCAAAGTTTGCTGAATGCAAAAAACTTTATAGAGGGAAAGAATTGGCAAAGCATTTTATTTGAAAGTCATTTAGGAAGGACGAGGCCTTTTTATCAATTGTATTTTGTGGCTCTTTATTTACTTGGTGGAGTTAACCCTTTTATTTTTTGGTTTGGTCAAGCAATTGTTCTTTCACTAACCCTGATTGGTATTTGGACATTTATAACTAGTTTTGAAAATATTAATAAAAATCTTTTAAAATCTGGGTTGCTTGTTTTTTTGATTGTCCCTGCAACTATTGATAATTTTTACAGACTGGGAACAGCAGAACCAAGGCAGGTATTGGGAATAATCTGGTTTTTAGTGTGGTTAAGGAAAATAAGGATAGATAAATTAAACATCAAAGATTTCTTGATTGGAAATATTCTTTTAATGTTTTCTCTAGGTACAAAAGAAACCACTTTATTGATTTTTCCAATGCTCGGATTCTTTATATTTACCCATTTATTTCAAAAATTTAGAAACAAAAAAAGACTGATATTATTATTTTTTACCTTGTTTTTACAGGGCCTTATTTTTTACTTATTAATGCCAAAATTTAAGGGATATTCTTCTTCAATGAGTTTTGCGCCTAATCGAATTTGGCATAGTTTACTAGTTACAAGGCTGGAATTTGCGGAGTTTTATCTGCCTTTATTGGGAATAGGTTTTATTTCATGTATTAGGCTGATAAAAGAGTTTAGTTTTAAAAATATAAAGAGGTTTTTAATTAGGAATTTATGGTTATTTGTTATATTAATTGGATTTATAGAATCACTTTTATTTGTTTTTAGCTGGGAATATCAGCTTGAGAGATATCATTATCTTCCTCTTTTCTTTGGATTCATGTTTATTTTTATTGAAATTAGCTTTTGGAATAAAGAATTATTTAGAAAAATCAAAAAACAGGTTTTTTTCTCATCACTTTTGTTATTTTTTTTGTTTATTGGATTTTTCCAAAAAAGAGGGTTAAATTGGGTTGGAGTTATTAAGAGGGGTGTTTCATATCAACAATTTCACTATCAAACATATCAAGAAATTGGTCGTCTAAATAATTTTTTATATCATGATCTACCAACCGGAGCTACTATTTTTATTGATCATGATGATCAAGAGAAAGTAGTCGAACTGGGATATTTTTCCTCTAAGTTGGGTGATAGACAGGTAAATATTTTCAGTAAGAATAAAAACTCAGTTGGAAAAGGAGAAATATTTAACTTCAGTGATATTATTAGATCAGATTATGAAACTGAAGCTGGTCAAAAAATTCTTATAGAATTTGATCAAATAAATGGTTATTTATCTCCTAAAGTGACCAAGAATTTTTAGTTATAATAAGGTATAAACATAAGGTATGAAAAAATCTTTTTGGAAAAATAAAACTATTCTAGTGACAGGTGGAGCCGGATTTCTTGGATCTCATTTGGTTCAGTTACTTAAAACTCTAAATCCCAAAAAAATCATTATTCCTCGGTCTAAAGATTATGATTTGCGTGAAAAAGCTGATTGCGCCAAATTAGTCAAAAATGTAGATATCGTGATTCACCTAGCTGCCAATGTTGGTGGAATTGGCTACAACCAAGAATTTCCTGGGACTTTGTTTTATGACAATCTAATGATGGGTATTCACCTAATGGAAGAAGCGAGAAAAGCCAAGGTTAAGAAGTTTGTCGGCATTGGGACGATTTGTGCTTATCCCAAGTTTACTCCAGTGCCATTTAAAGAAGAAAATTTATGGAATGGCTATCCAGAGGAGACTAATGCTCCCTATGGTTTGGCAAAAAAGATGTTGTTAGTTCAAGCTCAAGCATATCGCCAACAATATAATTTTAATGCTATTTACTTATTGCCAGTCAATTTGTATGGTCCTGCTGATAATTTTGATCCAAAATCCTCTCACGTGATTCCGGCTTTGATTAAAAAATTTGTTGATGCTAAAGAAAAAAATAAACCAAATGTTGAAATCTGGGGAACTGGTAAACCCACTCGTGAGTTCTTATATGTTGAAGACGCTGCCAGAGCCATTGTTTTGGCCACAGAAAGTTATAATAGTAGCGAGCCAGTTAACTTGGGTTCTAGTTTTGAGATTTCTATCAAAGAGCTAGCTCAAACTATCAAAAAAGTGGTGGGTTACAAAGGCAAAGTGATGTTTAATGCAGATAAACCAGATGGTCAACCACGCAGAAAACTAGATGTTTCCAGAGCAAAAAAAGAATTTGGCTTTGAATCCAAGGTTTCTTTTGAGGAAGGCTTAAAGAAAACCGTGGAATGGTATCAAGATAATAAATAAAATGAGTGAAAAAATAACCATTATCAAGCCAAAGGGCAGATTTCAATTTATTGATTGGCAGGAGATTTGGGAATATCGAGAGCTATTTTGGACGTTTGTGGTGAGAGATATCAAGGTTAGATATAAACAAACCCTAATTGGTGGTCTGTGGGCTATTCTTCAACCATTTACCACAATGGTAGTCTTTTCATTTTTCTTTGGCACCATCATGAATGTAGCTTCTGATGGAGTTCCATATCCAATCTTTTCTTACTCAGGCCTAATTTTATGGATGTATTTTACATCTGCCATTTCAGCAGCTAGTAGCAGTTTAATTGGTAGTACTAACTTAATTACTAAAGTTTATTTTCCAAGAATTATTATTCCCTTAGCCTCAACTATGACCGGATTAGTAGACTATTTAATCTCAGCTTTGTTATTAGTAGTTTTATTGATTTATTTTAAAATAGTACCGTCTGTTTTTATTTTCACTATTCCGTTGTTAGCAATAACAACCTGGTTTTTAGCTTCTGGAATAGGTCTATGGTTATCTGCAATTAATGTTAAGTACAGAGATGTTCGTTATGCAGTTCCATTTTTTATTCAGCTGATGTTGTTTTTTACTCCAGTGATTTATCCAGTTTCGATTGCGCCTAGGTTTAAAAGTTTACTATATTTGAACCCAATGACTGGTTTTATTGAAGCTCATAGAAGCCTAATTTTAGGCTTAAATAACTTCAACTGGACTGCTTTAACCATAGCTTTACTAACCAGTACTCTTATTTTTGTTTCTGGAGCGTTTTATTTTAAATCAGTGGAAAAATACTTTACGGATATTATTTAAATGAAAAAAGACGTTGTTATTAAAGTTGAGAATTTAAGTAAAAAATACAAAATAGGTAAGCAAGATACCTATGTGACACTTCGTGACCAACTAATGAAGTTACCAGAAAAAATATTTAAAAAGCAAAATAGTGAAGAATTCTGGGCATTAAAGAATGTTAGTTTTGAAATTAAAAAAGGAGAAGTAGTAGGAATTATTGGCCGTAATGGAGCCGGCAAATCTACATTACTTAAAATTCTTTCTAGAATTGTTGAACCAACTGAAGGCAAAATTACTATGAAAGGCAAAATTGCTTCACTTTTAGAGGTTGGTACCGGTTTTAACCCAGAATTAACCGGCCGAGAAAATATCTATCTTAATGGTGCTATTTTGGGCATGGGTAAACAAGAAATTCAAAGTAAGTTTAATGAAATTGTAAAGTTTTCTGGAATAGAAAAATTTTTAGATACACCTGTTAAAAGATATTCCTCTGGTATGTATGTTCGCTTAGCTTTTGCTGTGGCTGCTCACTTAGATGCTGATATTTTACTAGTAGATGAAGTACTAGCTGTAGGTGATGCTGAGTTTCAAAAAAAGTGCTTAGGTAAAATGAATGATCTAGCTAAATCTGGGAAAACAGTTATTTTTGTTAGTCACGACATGGGTTCTATTAACACTCTTTGTGAAAAAACAATCTTTTTAAAAGAAGGAAACATTTTACAAATTGGAAAAACAAATACAGTAATAGCTAAATATCTAAATAATACTTCTTTTAACGAAAGTGAATTTTTTGGCCCTTTAGCCAAAAAGGTAAGTATTAATAAAGTAAGAATAAATGGATTAACTAATGGTGCAACTATTAATCCAAGTGAAGAATTAAAAATCAAAGTATTTGGAAAAGTTAAAGAAAAAATTGAAAATATTAGAATTACCCTATCAATTTACAATCAAGATTGTAGAATTTTTTCTATTCAAGATACTAGTAAACCAGAAACAATTAAAAAAGGAGAGTTTGTATCTGAATTTATAATAAAAGAAAATTTATTAAGACCAGATGATTACTATATTTACATTGGAGGTTACCAAGATGACTCTAAAGACTGGTTCTATGGAGAAAGACTTAGTAAATTTAAGATTATTCCAAAATGGTCTAACAAAAATAAAAAAATAAATATTGGAATAATAAACATACTTAGTGAGAACAAAAGAACTCAATGAAAATAATTAATGTAACTAAAAGTTTTCTACCAAATAAAAAAGAATATTTTGAATATTTAGAAAAAATCTGGTCTAGTGGCTGGTTAACAAACAACGGTAAATTAACTAGAAATTTAGAAGAAAAACTTAAAAAGTTTTTAGGTGTAAAGTATTTATTCCTAGTTAACAATGGAACCACTGCTCTACAGATAGCTATTAAATCTTTAGAAAAAGATAAACGTGATGAAATAATTACCACTCCTTTTTCTTATGTAGCGACTACTTCAGCAATTGTTTGGGAAGGATACAAACCAATTTTTGCAGATATAGACCCACAAACTTTGATGATTGATCCAAAAGAAATAGAACAAAAAATTACTAAAAAAACCAGAGCTATTTTAGCTACTCATATTTTTGGCTATCCCACCAATGTTGAAGTCATAAAAAAGATTGCTAAAAAATATAATCTTGAAGTTATTTATGATGCTGCTCATACATTTGGGTCAAAATATTACGAAAAAAGCCTAGCCAGTTATGGAGATATTTCTATTATTAGTTTTCACGCTACTAAAGTTTTTCATACTGTAGAGGGTGGAGTAATCATTACAAATGATAAGAAGTTAGCTCATAAAATAGAATATATGAGAAACTTTGGTCATAATGGCCAATATGATTATTGGGGTGTTGGTATCAATGGTAAAATTTCTGAATTTCACTCAGCAATGGGTTTGATTAATTTAAAATATGTTAAAAAATTAATCTCTCGAAGAAAAAAAGCTTCTAAACTGTATGATAAATTACTAGCCAATAAAAGCTTTATTTCTAAGATATTAGTTGATAAAAATTGTAAAACAAACTATTCCTATTATCCAATTATTTTTAATTCTGAAAAAAAACTTTTGGAAGTCATTGAAAGACTAAATAAAAAAAATATTTACCCACGAAGATATTTTTATCCTTCACTCTCAGAATTGCCATATATTAAAAATCAAAAAATGCCCATATCAGAGAATATTTCCTGTAGAATTGTATGTCTACCTCTTTTTCATGATATTTCAAATGAAGAAATAAAAAGTATAGTTAATGAAATTTACTAAAAATGAAAAAAACTTCTTTTTTAATATTTTCTGACTATAACTTTAGAGCCATTATTGTAATTTGCAGACTTTTTTCAAAATATAATGTCAATTTTTTTATTATTGCTAAAAGTAAAACTGATCTTGTATTTCTAACTAAATATAAAAAAAATGTAATTTTTACTAGAAAAAGTGATAGTCTGAGTGCCAAAGAAATAATAACTATCAGAAAAAAAATAAATTTTGATAATGTAGTTATATTACCAACCTCAGAATTTTTAAATCAATTTTTATTGAAAAACAATTTGATACTTTTAAAAAATAAGATTTTAGTTCCATTAGTCAATAAAAGTTTATATTTAAAAGTAAGTAATAAAAAATCTTTTGCCAATTATTTAAAGAAAAATGATATTTTAATTCCAAAAGAATTTAAAAAACTATTTAAACTAGATTACCCATTTGTTGCCAAACCAATTGTAAATATAAAAAAAGAGACTAAATATCCATATTTAATATTTAACAATCAAGAAAAAGCTAATTTTTTGTTAAAAGAAGATCAAAGAGACTTTTTTTACCAAGAATATATTAATGGACAAAGTTATTACCTTCTATACTATATCAGTAAGAACGGAATAATTTTTAAGTCATCACAAAAAAATTTGGCTCAGCAATATAATGGAAAGTCTATAATTTTTGCTAAAAAATCTAATCTTCACTTTAAAACAATCAGTTACAAATTTGAAAGAATTTTAAAAGATTTAAAATTTCATGGATTGATAATGATTGAAGTAAAGCAAATAAAAAATAAATTCTTCTTTATTGAAGCAAATCCGAGACTATGGGGCCCAATGAATTTGATTGCAGAGACACAGGATGAAATTCTAACTAAATTTATTGAGGATAATATAAATATAAAAATTAAAAACAACAAAACAGAAAAAACAACTTATTTATGGTTGGGTGGCTTTATAGAGAATATTAAAAATAATAAAGAAATTACTTGGTATATAAAAAAGCCAAGATATTTAATCGTTTTTTTACTCAAACACTTCTTTTATGATGTCTATTTTAAGTTAGATACAATTAGAGTTTTTATGAAGGAGCTTGGAATATGAAAAAAGAATCGTTAAAAAATAAGTTAAAGAATCTTTATAACAAAAATTCAAAACATTACAGATATCAGAGTATTCCTGACTTTTTAAAAGGTGAACTTGATTATAATGAAGTGCTAGATCATTTGTGGAGAGACGATTTATCAAGATACGCTTTTTTAAAAAAAATATTAAATAAATACCATATTGATAGTATTGCAGATATTGGAGCTAATAGTGGATTTTTTTCTTTATCATTAGCACATGATTTTACAAATAAAAAAATAACAGCCATAGAACAAAATGAAATTCATTGCCAATTTATGGAATTAATAAAAGACTGTTTTAAAATCAGCAATCTATCTTTAAATAAAGAGTCAGTAGTTCTTAATAATATTAATAAATTAAAAAAAACTGATCTAATTTTATTATTTAATGTTTTGCATCATGCCGGAGTTGATTTTTCTCAAGATAAAATAAGTAATCTTGATGATTTTAATCTTTATATTAGTAAGTATTTAAAAAAAATGGCAACGAGAACTAAATACTTGATTTTCCAAATGGGTTTTAACTGGGGAGGTAACAAACAAAAACCAATAATTTCTTTAGAAAAAGATATTGAAAAAATTAAATATTTAATCAAATTATTTAATAACGAAAGTTATAAAATATTAAAAATAATATATCCACATAGAAAAAAAGATCATTTTGTTTATCAAGAGATTAATAAAAAAATATTAGTTGATCTTTTAGATAATAATTCAGAAAAACTTCTAACTAATTTTCTAGAGGATATAAATATAAAAAATAATAGTGAATTTTTTAGACGCCCAATTATTTTCGCTGAAAGTTTGATGTGAAACCACTTTTATCTATTTGCTGCATAACATACAATCAAGAAAAATATATAAAAAAGACTATCAATGGATTTTTAAATCAAAAAACTAACTTTCCTATAGAAATAATCATTCATGATGATGCTTCTACTGATAAAACACAAAGAATTATAAATAATTTTCAAAAAAAATACCCAAAAATAATAAAATTAATTATTCAAAAAAAGAATCAATATTCACTTGGCAAAAAAATTACTCCAATAATTTTACAAAAAGCTACTGGTAAATACATCGCTTACTGTGAAGGTGATGACTATTGGACAGACCCACTAAAATTACAAAAACAGGTAGATTTTTTAGAAAAAAATCCTGATTTTACAATTACTTCTCATAACGTCTTTGTTTATTATCAAAATGAAAATAAATACATTGAGTGGCTTGGAAAAAATTATAGATCTATCTCAACTATTAATGATCTTTTAAAATTTGGTAGCTCTGGGGCTACGTGTTCTTTAGTTTTTAAAAATAACAAGCAAATCTTGAGAGAATTTTATAAAATTTCCCAAAATATTAGTGGTGCCGATTGGTTATTGCAAATAATTTTTACTAAATATGGGAAGATGAAATATTTTAAAGATGTAATGGGAGTGTATAGGAGACATGATAATGGCATCTCAAAACCAAATAATAAAAATGATGAAATAAAAATATTTGATGATGGTGGAGTTCAAACCTGTGAGACATTAAATAATTATTTTAATGGTCAATTTAATAAAGAAATAAACTACAACTTAGCCAATTATTTTTATTTAAATCTTTTTAAAATTTATAAAAAATACAATGATGATCTCGGAACAAAATTTTATATTAAAAAAATACTTAGCAAATTTAAATATTTAAACAGTGATACTTTTAAGTATGTTCCTTACTTTTTAGTCAAACTTTACTTAATAGATATTTATTATTTCTTAAAAAAACATATCAAAGACATAAAAACTGTTGATTTAAGCTTTACAAAAAAGAATCATAAAAGAAAAGATTACGAAAGATTAAAAAAATTAGCCAAAGATACAAAAGTTAAAAAAATACATTTGGGTTCTGGTCCAAGAGTTTTAAAAAACTGGATAAATCTTGATATCAGGTATGAACATTACCAAAAATACTTAAAATACTACACCAACAAATTTTATCCAGCTCAAATTAGGGGAACTAGAAAAGATTTTTATCTCTTTGATGTAACCAAACATAAAATCCCGTTACCAAGTAGCTCTGTAGAAGTAGTATTTCATGAAGATTTTATAGAGCACTTGAATCAAAAAGAACAAATCCTACTTTTAGCTGAGGTATACAGAGTTCTTAAGCCTGGATCAGTTCATCGAATTAGTACTCCTAGCCTTTTTCCTTCATTAAAGAACAGACAAACCAAATTTAAAGACGGTTATGATGGTATTGGGACTGGAATTTGGGATGATTATGTTCACAAAAACATTTTAACCCCTCAATATTTAAAGGAAATTGCAATCAAGGTTGGTTATAAACAAGTTAGATTTTCAGGTAGAGATAGATCATTAGCAAAAAATTTACCTTTAGAATATAGACCTGACCCCAAGAATTCTAGAGATGAAGATCATATTTTTTGTGATTTAATAAAGTGACAATTTTATGCAAACAATTAAAGAAAAAAGCCAAATAGCTGAAAAAGAGTGGTCCAAATCATATGATGTTCTTTGGAAAGTAGTGAATAAAAAGCAACTTAAAGTTGGAGCTGAAGTTGGAGTTGCCTATGGTGGACACTCTGAAAAAATTTTAGAAAAAACTAAAGCTTTTTTATTTTCAATTGATCCATATAAAAATTTTGAATCATATGATGATCCGATGAATATTTCGCAAAAGAAATTTGACCAACTTTATAAATTTACTAAAGAAAGATTAGCTAAATTTAAAAACAGAAGTAAATTATTAAGATTAACTTCTGCAAAGGCTGTCAATAAAATAGATAAACTTGATTTTATATATATCGATGCTGACCATTCGTATGATGGAGTTAAGAATGACATTGTTCTTTGGTTTAACAAAATAAAAGTCGGTGGCATAATAGCTGGTCATGATTACAATCACCCTAATTTTACTGGTGTAAAAAGAGCTGTAGATGAATTTTTTAATAGGTTTAATTGGAAAATAAATTACTATCCAAGTGGAGTTTGGTGGGTAGAAAAGAAAAAAATAAATATTAGCTTTATTATTCCAGCATTTAACTGTGCAGATACATTGGTTGAAACAGTTAATTCCATTTACTCTACTAACTTTGAAGATGGAGATGAGGTCATCATTGTTGATGATATGTCAACTGATAAAACTCTAGAATTAGCCACTAATTTAAAGAAGAAAAATAAAGATCTAAAAGTTTTTAGACATAAAATAAATAAGGGTGGTGGGGCAGCTAGAAACACCGCTGTAGAAAATGCCAAAAATCCACTTATTTTTTGTTTAGATTCAGATAATATTTTGACAAATAAATCCATAGAAAAATTAAAGAAATCATTAATCAATAATTATCGAGAAGCCATTTCTTTTGCTGAATTAAAATTTTTTCAAAAAAATAAAAATAACATTACTCACTCATGGAAATTTAATAAAGAATCTTATGGTTTAAATGATTTCTTCGTTACTTATAGACACCCATCAGCTAGTGGAAATTATTTATATACCAAAAATAGTTGGTTAAAAGCTGGTAGATATCCAGAAGATGTGCAAGCACTAGATACTTGGGGATTTGGTTTTAGACAAATAGCTTCAAATTTTAAAATTTATGTTTTGAAAGATTCATTTTATTTTCATCGAGTTTCAACTAGCTCATATTGGAATAGAGAATCTAAAAAAAACAACTTGTCACTTCTGGCTATAACCATTATTTTACCTCACTTAGATAAACTAGATAAAAAAATTATTTCTAATATTTTAAATATAAAAAAAGTTGACAAATGGTTTAATGAAATTGAAAAATCAAAAAAACCCAAATTTATAAGTAGTTTTTTAGAAAAAATAAAAATATGACTAAATTACATTTAGGCTGTGGAGAAATTTACTTCGATGGTTATATAAATATTGATTTTCCTAGTAAAAATCATACTGTCCAAACTAAATCTGTAGCAGATAAATACGCAGATATTACTAAATTAAAATTTAAAAATGATTCAATTAATGAAGTCAGACTTCATCATGTTTTTGAACATTTCTCCAGAGCACAAGCTATTGCTTTGCTTCTATCATGGAGATCCTGGCTAACTAAAGATGGTATAGTTAGAGTTGAAGTTCCTGATTTTAATAGGTGTGCAAAAGTTGTTTTAAGCCCATTTTCAAAATTAAGACAAAAAAACGTAGCACTTAGGCACATTTTTGGCTCACAAGAGCAATTTTGGGCGATTCACTTTGACGGGTACTCAAAAAATAATCTAAAAGAACTATTTAATGATTGTGGTTTTGACGTTTTAAAAATAAATGAAACTAAATATAAAGATACTTGTAACGTAGAAATAATTGCTCAAAAAAACAATAACAAAATTACGAAAACTACCGCAATCAAAATAGCTACTAAATATCTTGAGACATATCTTGTTGATAATTCACCGACAGAAGTAAGACTTTTAAAAACTTGGCTAAAAGACTTTAAAAAGCAGCTTAATCAAACATGGGCAAAATAGAAAAAATTTCAGTCATTATTCCAACCTATAATCGACCTCAATTTTTAAAAAAGGCGATTTCTAGTGTTCAAACTCAAACCTATAAACACCTAGAAATAATTGTTTCTGATGATGGTTCTGAAATTGAAACTGAGAATCTGGTAAAAGGTTTGCAAAAAAAAGATCAAAGAATTATTTATCTAAAAAATAAACACACTGGCTTACCAGCTGTGACAAGAAATCATGGACTAAAATTAGCTACCGGATCATTGGTAAGTTTTTTAGATGATGATGATCAATGGCTTAAAAATAAATTAAAAATTCAATTAGCCACTCTTAAAACTAAAAATGCCGACTTTATTTCTACTAATGCTCAAGTTTTAAAAACCAACAAAACATATTTTCCAACTAGTCAAACTTATCAATTAAATTTAAATAATCTTTTAAAAAATAATGTCGTTATAAATAGTTCAGTTTTAGTAAAAACAAAAATTATAAAAAATTTAAGATTTAATGAAAATAAAAATCTAAGAGCCACCGAAGATTATGATTTATGGTTAAAGATCGCTTCATTAGGTTTAAAAATGGTTTATCTGCCACAACCACTAATTATTTATCGAGATGATCCTAGTAACAGTATTAGAAATAATTCATTATCTCAACAAAAAGTAAAATTAAATTTATTTATTTCAATATTTTTATTTAATCTAAAAAAATTATATTTAAAAAATTTAATTATCATTCTAATTAATGGACTTAAATTATTATGAAAAAAATGAAAATACTCCATACAGTAGAATTTTATGACCCATCAGTTGGAGGAGCTCAAGAAGTTGTTAAGCAAATCAGTGAACATTTAGTTAAAATTGGACATGATGTTACTGTTGCTACTACACAGTTATCTGATAGAAAGTTTAAAATTTTAAACGGAGTAAAAATAAAAGAATTTAAAATTTCTGGAAATAGAGCATTTGGTTTACATGGAGAAGTTAAAAAATATATTGATTTTGTTGTTAATTCTAAATTTGATGTAGTTATGAACTATGCTGCTCAGCAATGGGCTACCGATTCAATTATAGATAAATTAACTCAGATTAAAGCTAAAAAGATTTTTGTTCCCTGTGGTTTCTCCGGATTAAACATTAAGGAGTATAAAGATTACTTTACTAAAATGCCAACTTGGTTGGCTAACTATGATGCCTTAGTTTTTCCGGCAAAAAACTATCAAGATTATGTTTTTGCTAAAAATCATGGTCTTAAAAATTTAATTGAAATCAATAATGCTGCTGATTTTGCTAAGTTTAATAATAAAAGTTTAAATATAAAAGAAAAAATTGGTATCAGAAAAGGTAATCTTACTCTTTTATTAGTAGGATCTCATTCTGGTGCGAAAGGACATAGAGAAGCTATTAATACTTTGAACATATTGCCCCACAAGAGAGTGTCTTTAATTATTGTAGCTAAAAACGAATCCTCAAATTGTAGTAAAAAATGTATAAATTCAGAGAAAAAATTTAATAACTCTATTTTAAGAAAAATTGATCATAAACAACTTTTTGTCAAAGAGCTCACTAGAGAGGAAACAATATCGCTTTTTTCTGAAGCTGATTTGTTCTTTTTCCCATCCAATGTAGAATGTGCTCCACTGGTAATCTATGAGGCAATTGCGGCAAAACTACCATTCGCTGCTACAGATGTTGGAAATATCAAAATTCTAGTTAAAAAATCTGGCTTGGGACATGTTTTAGCTTCCCAAAAAATTAAAAAGGGATTAACAAAACTAAAAGTATTACCAGCTGCCTTTCAACTTAACAAAATTATTAAAAACTTACCAACAGATAAAAGAAATTCAATAAAAGAATTTAGTAAAAATAAAGCAAAATACGATTGGAAAATAATAAGTAAAAAATATGAATCTCTTTATAAAAAGTTAGTTAATGAAAAATAAAATAAGTGTTATTATTCCAACTTTCAACAATGCTGATTTCATCGGTGAATGCATTGATTCTGTTCTCAATCAGTCATTGCCACCAAAAGAAATTATTATTGTTGATGATGGTTCTACTGACCAAACTCGAAAAATAGTGTCTGAATTTAGTAAAAAATATCCAATAATTAAATATATTTATCAAAATAATAAAGGGTTGAGCGCTTCTAGAAATACTGGTATTAAAAAAGCAACAGGAGAATATATTGCTTTTTTAGATTCAGATGATCTTTGGCTGGGTAAAAAATTAGAAAAACAATTTGCCATATTTAACAAACAAAATAACAAACAATTAGGTTTAGTATATTGTGATTATGAAGACATTGATCAAAACGGAAAAAAATTAATTAATTATCCTAGTTTTAAAACAATTAAAACCCTAAAAGGCCGTATTCATTCCGAATTAGCTTCAGGAAATAAAATTTCTGCTAGTGGTAGTGGGGTTTTAATAAGAAGAGAATGTTTTGATCAAGTTGGACTCTTTGATGAAAATCTTGTTGCTGCTGAAGACTGGGAAATGTGGCTTAGAATTAGTCAAAAATACTTAGTTGATCTAGTAAAAGAGCCATTAGTTTTAATTAGAAGACACAATAACAATATGTCCTCTGATAAAAAAAGAATTATTTTTGGTATAACAGGTTTAGCAAAAAAGTACCAATCTCTTTTGGATAATAATTCATTTTTAAAATATTATTTAAATATTGTCGCCCAGCAACTAATTATTGAATTTCCTAATTTTAAAATCTTGAATCTAGTTAAAAAAGAACTTGGTCCTAACTTAACTAAAAAATTAACCACTAAATACTATTTACTATTTTTTTATCTAATTTATAACTTAATAGCTATTAATTACAGAAAACTAACAAAATGATAATTTCACGCCTTAATGGAGGACTTGGTAACCAAATGTTTCAATATGCTGTTGGTAGAGTAGTTAGCTACTTAAATAAAACAGATTATTTTCTAGATCTCTCTCTGTATGACAACCAGCAAGAAGTTGATACACCTAGAAGCTATGAACTTCATACCTTCAACAATATAAAAGCCACCCCAGCAAACAAACATTTATTAGAAAAGTTTACAAAACCAAATAAGCTCAAACTTTTATTGAACCATTACTTAAAATTAAAGTTGCATGCTTATCCACCAAATTGGATCAAAGAGAATGGGCACAACTTTTATTCAAATATCCTCAGATTAAGAGGTGATTACTTATTAGATGGATACTGGCAAACAGAAAAGTACTTTAAAAAATATCGAAATCTAATTTTAGAAGACTTTACTTTTCCTAAAAAAACTTCAAAAAAGAATAGAGAAATAATAAAAGAAATAATTAAAAACCAAGCGATATCATTACACGTTAGACGGGGAGACTATGTCTCAAATAAACTAACGAATGCTTATCATGGGGTAGTTCCCTTAACATACTATAAACAAGCAATTAATTTATTGGCTAAAAAAATAACTAAGCCTTTATTTGTGGTTTTTTCTGATGATCCACAATGGTGTAAAGATAATCTACCAGTTCCTAAGAATAGTCTTTTTGTTGACCACAACAAAGGTAAACAAAGTTTTGAAGACATGAGACTAATGAGTTTATGTAAACACAATATTATTGCTAATAGTTCTTTCAGCTGGTGGGGAGCCTGGTTGAACCAAAACAAAAATAAAATTGTTGTTGCCCCCGATCCTTGGTTTAAAAATAAAAACTCAAATACCACTGATATAATTCCTAATAATTGGATAAAAATTAGATCATGAAAAAAAACTTACTACTTAGCGTAGTAATGCCTGTCTATAACTCTGAAAAATATCTTTCAGAAGCTATTGAAAGCATTTTAGACCAAACTTTTGAAAACTTTGAATTTATTATTGTTGATGATGGTTCCACAGATAATTCTTTAAAGATTATTAACCAATATCAAGATTCAAGAATCAAAGTCATCAAGCATAAAATCAATAAAGGTCTAATCTATTCTCTTAACGAGGGTTTTAAAGAAGCTAGTGGTAAATACATTGCTAGAATGGATGCTGATGATATCTCGGTTAAAACTAGATTTGTTAAACAAGTGAAATTTTTAGAAAAAAATAAAGATATTGCTATCTTAGGTTCATGGATTAAAAATTTTGGTAATAAAAACTATGTTTGGGAAACTATTACTAATCCTAATCTAATTAGAGCCAGAATGCTGTTTGAATCATGTCTAGCTCACCCATCAGTGATAATCAGAAAAAAAGATTTAGTAACTAATAATTTATCTTATGATCCTAAGTATAAATATGCAGAAGACTTTGCTTTATGGGTTAAATCAGCAGAAAAAATAAAAATAACGAACTATCCTGAGATATTACTTCACTACCGGACTCACTCAGAACAAACTCCTATAAAAAGTGGTCATGAGCAACAAGAAAGTTCATGGAAAATTAGAAAATACCAACTACATAAACTAGGTATTAAGCCAAATAAAGAATACAAAAATATTCACCAGAAACTTAGCAGTTGGTCTAAAGATGTTTCTTTTAAAGAATTTGCTGAGATAGCAACCTGGTTAAGACTAATTTTGCTCCAGAATTTAAAAACAAAATACTTTGAACAGAAATCACTAACTAAGATTATTGGAGAACGTTGGGCTGGAATGTTAGCTTTGAATTATAAAAATAATCCACTAATTTTAGTATTAGCTATAATTCACTTTGACCTCACTTTATTATCTATCTGCTTTTTACTAACAACTAAATTTTTTAAAAAATGATCACCCTTTCAATCATCGTCGCTACTCACAATCGGCCGCAACTGCTAAAAAAGTGCTTAGCTTCATTGCACCAACAATTAACCAAAGATACTGAATTAATCGTGGTTGATAATTACCCACAAAAAACAGCCAAAAATATAGTTAGTAACTTTAAAAATACAATCTATCTGTTTGAAAAGAATACTGGCCTATCATTTGCTAGAAACACTGGCTGGAAAAAAGCTAATGGTAAATATGTTGCCTATATAGATGATGACTCAATTGCTGACTCAAATTTTGTTGGATCAATCCTTAATTTTATTAAAAAAGAACCGAAAATAGAGGCTTTTGGAGGCTCATATTCCAGGCATAGTAACAAAAAAATCCCTTTTTGGTTCCCAGAGAGTTACGGAACGATGAACAATGGTAAAACTGTAAAAAAACTTATTATTGGTTCTGAATGGCTCAGTGGAACTAGTATGATTTTTAAAAAATCTTTACTAAAAGATATTAACGGTTTTAATAATAAATTGGGTATGATCGGTAACAAAGTTTCATATGGTGAAGAAACAGATTTACTAATTAGATTATCTTTAGCTGGTATTCCCATTTATTACGATCCAAAAATTAAAGTTAGTCATTTTTTAGCTGATAAAAAGATTAATTTAATTTGGCTGATTCAAGATGCTTTTAGAAGAGGCCAATCAACTTTTTTTATTCAAAATAAATATCCAAAATTATTTGCGAATAAATCACCAATCAAAAAGCCAACGACTAAGCAAAATCTTGCTCAAAAAATTATTTCTCTAATTTTATTAGTTAGTTTTGCCATGGGAAAAACTTATGCCAAAATTAACTAAAAAGTTTTCAATACCAATTGTTTTTATTTTTTATAATAGACCAGATTATGTCGATCAAGCTTTTGTTTCACTCAGGGAGATAAAGCCTAAAAAAATATATTTAGTGGCTGATGGACCCAAAAACAATCAAGAGAAAAAGCTCACAGATGAAACTAGAAAACTAGTTGAACAAAATATTACTTGGCCAGCTAAAGTTATTAAAATTTATGCTTCCAGAAACATGGGGCTTAGGAACAGAATTGTTTCTGGTCTTAACCAAGTCTTTGAAAAAGAAGAAACAGCCATAATTCTTGAAGATGATTGTGTTAGCAATCCATCATTTTTTGTATTTACTGAACAATTACTAATTAAATACAAAAATAATAAACACATTGGCAGCATTACTGGCGATAACTTTTTATTTAACAAAAAAACTCCTCAAGCTAGTTACTACTTTTCTCAATATCCGCACTCATGGGGCTGGGCTACTTGGAAAAGAGCTTGGAAGTTATTTGATAATGAAATGACTGATTGGCAACAAGTCTGGAAAAATCACCATTATTCATCTCCATTAGTTAAGTATTACTGGTATTTGATTTTCACTGCTGTAAGTAAATTAAAAATTGACTCTTGGGCATATCGTTGGACTTACAGTTCTTTTAAACATAATCTACTAACCATTATTCCAGCTAAAAACCTAGTTAAAAACATTGGTTTTGGTGAACAAGCAACTAACACTAAATATAAAAGTAATGTTAATTCCTTGAAAGCTAACAAAATTAATTTTCCACTTAAACATCCAAGTAAAATAAAACAAAATGAACAATTTGATGCTCTTACAGAAAAACACTTATATATAAAGTTGAGAACTATTTTGGGTGCTCTGGTAAGATATATTCAATGAACCGCAGTCTTACCACTAAATCATTCTGGCTAAAATATTGGAAAACTAAAAACTTAGTGATTAATATCAAAAAAAATTATCCATTCACTGATCTATTTAATAAATACAGCAAAAATAAAAATTTAAAAACTTTTTTAGAGATTGGCGGTTTTCCTGGATATTTTGCTGTTTATTACAATAAATACCTTGGCTTCAAATCTTACTTATTAGATTTTGTCATTGATAAAAAAATTATTACTAATTTACTTAAAAAAAATAGTTTAAATAAAAATGATTTGACTGTTTATGAACAGGATTTCTTTAAATTCAAAACTAATAAAAAATATGATGTGGTTTTTTCATCTGGATTTATTGAGCATTTCGATAATTTTGATGAGGTAATTAACAAACATTGGCAGTTAACCAACAAAGGTGGAGTGATGTTGATTATTTTACCCAATTTATTAGGACTAAATGGTCATGTTCAATTATTTTTTGACCCAAATAATTTAAATATCCATAATCTCAAAAGTATGGACATTCAAAACCTGAGAAAAATAGTAAAAACTTTAAAACCAAAAAAGTCCGAAGTTAATTATTATGGTGGACTCAGTATCTGGCTAGAAGATTTGTCCAATAAATCTATTTTTCATAAATTAATAGTTTATTGTATCTATGTAATTGGTAAAATTTTTAAACTAGCTGGTTTTAATAGTAAATTTACTTCACCATTTATTTATATAATGGCTGAAAAGAAATGAAAAAACCTTCAATCTTAATCATTGGCACAGCCGACACTATAGGTGGAGCCGCTCAGCAAAGTTGGGCTTTGGGTCATGAACTAATAAACAGAGGTTATGTTGTGAAATGGTTAGTTAGAACTAAAAAATCTAATAAAAACTACGTTCAAGGATTTTTTAATAATTGGCACACAAATTATTCACATCTCAGAAATTTTTTACTTTCTAACGATCTTTCTTTTGGCTTAGAAAAAGAAATATTAGATCATCCTTGGTATAAACAAACTGAGATTGTTCATTTGCAAAATCTCCATGGAAATTATTTTAAATTGGAAACAATTATTAAAATTTCAAAAGAAAAAAAACTTGTCTGGACACTTCATGATATGTGGGCCATCACGGGGAAATCTCCATATCTAATCAATAAAAAAGAGGAAAAGTTACTTTATCCACCAATGATGATTAATAAAAGCAAAAATCTAAAAAAAGAAAAACAAAAGATATATCAACAACTTCAAAACCTAGTCACAATTTCACCTTCAATCTGGCTTAACGACTTAGTAAAGAAATCTTCCCTCAAAAAGTTCACAAACAAAGTAATTTATAACGGAGTAGATACAGATAAATTTAAACCCAAAACACTTACTCATCAAAAAAAAATTATTACTGTTGTCATTAGCGGTGGTTTTCAAAGTCCATACAAGGGTGGAGAGTTAGTAAAAAAATTAATCCCTTATATTCAAAAGTTAGATCTAGAACTTCACTTTGTTGGCAGTAACAAACAAGAAAAAATTAATAATCTTGTTTATCATGGGCAACTAAATCAGCAACAATTAATTAATCAATACCAACAATCCACTGCCATTTTGGTCCCATCACTAGCTGATAACTGTCCGATGGTAATTATGGAAGCACTGGCTTGTGGTCTGTCAGTTATTGCTACCAATGTGGGTGGTATTCCTGAATTGATCACACACAAAGAGAATGGTTTCCTGGCTGAACCAACAACTAAGTCACTATTAACTAGCATTAATTGGTTGCTAAAACTTGATAAAAAACAACTCCAAATGATTAGAGAAAATAATAGACAAAAAGCTGTTAAACAGTTTTCTCTCAAGAAAATGGTTGATCAATATGAACAACTTTATCATTCCCTCTCTTCATAATTTATTCAAAAGATGTCATAATTTTCCCAGATGAAACTTCTTAAATCAGATGGACTACGTCAGTCTTTTTTTACCATCATTGGTAATTTAATGGGAACAGCTCTTTCTGCTATCGCAGTCATTCTCTTTATTCGCATCTTGGGCCCGGAAAAATATGGTGAATTTAGCGTCGGTTTTGCCATTGTCCTGATGCTTACCAGACTCAATGATTTTGGCCTCAACCCAGTAATTGTTAAATATGCTTCAGAAACAAAATCCCAAACAGATAAAAACTTTATTTATAGTTTTACTCTTCACAAGAAATTAACTATCTCAGCTGTTTTAATCTTAGTAGGGATTTTGTTTTATAAACAAATTTCAACTGCTCTAAATCTCAGTGAACCACTCATTATTTTATTCAGTTTTACTTTTGGTCTAGCTACCATTTATTACGAATACTTGTTGTCTATCCTCCAATCACTACACTTATTTGGCAAAACAGTTCTGATTAACGGTATTCAAGCAGTAGTCAAATTAATTGCCGCTTTGGCTCTATTATTTATCGGCACTCATAATTTATTACCACCATATTTTTGGTACATTTTTGCAACCTTTGTTCCTTTTGCTTTATTCAAATTCTTAGTGCCAAAGTGGGTAAGTCTTGATTTTTCTTTAAAAAATAAACCTTTAGCCAAAAAAATCTGGAAACTGGCCTCTCACGCTAGTATTGGCCTGATTGCGGCTGGTTTTATCGAGAATATTGATATTTTATTTGTCCAAAAACATCTCACTACCTATGAAACCGGTCTTTATGGTGGTATTTCTAGGATTGCCTTATTCTTTGCCATCGTGGCTTATTCATTGGGCAATGTCTTAAATGCCAGGGTTGCCAAATACAGATCTGCAGAACACTTAACCAGTTATTTCAAAAAAGCAGCTATTCTGGCAGGCTTGGTCTTAGTTAGCTTTTTAGTATTTATTCCTTTGGCTCAACCTGCTTTATTTTTTAGTATTGGTCCAGAATATTTAGCTGGTACAAATCTTTTAATAATTCTGACTGCTGGATCATTTTTTGCTCTGGCTGCCATTCCCTTTATTGCTTTATTTTATGCTTTGGAGGCTGATTGGTATTTTTCTATCAGTGGTATCCTACAACTAGCAATTGCCTTGGCTGGTAACATTTTATTTGTCCCTGTTTATGGTTTAGAAGCAGCTGCTTGGACTAGGTTTGTTGTAAGACTATTTTTATTACTTATTACTGTATTGGCCGGTTGGTTAACTTTCAGAAAACAATATGCTAGAAAAATTGCTTAAATTTATTGAGAAAAATTTATTGTGGCTAATAATAGGTCTTTATTTACTAATTACTCTTCCAGCTTTATTTGATCCAAATCATTTTTTATTTAATCTAGAGCCATATCCAGACGGAATTCTTTATGCATTAAGTGGTAAAAACTTCTGGTTAGGGAATGGATTAAAATTAATTTTTGAATTTGGTGAAAAAACTCAATGGGTACCACCTATCTATTCAATGTTGCTCGGCTTACCAGCATTATTCTTTGTTCAACCTATAGCATTTTATTTGATGAATATCCTCATTGGAGTTGGCTTTTTAAGTGTTTTTTATTGGTTATTAACTAAAACCACTAAAAACAAATTATCCCAAATTTTGGCCATGCTAATTCTATTAAGTCATAGCTTGTTATTTTTTTTACCCACCATCCCAATGACAGAAAATTTAACTTTATTATTTTTTACAACAATAATTACTAGTTTTTTTATTGATGGTTACAAAAAATATACGTTATTAACCTTAGCTTTTATTGGTGCCTTATTTACCCGTTATTCTATTTTGCCAATTATAATGGCTGGTATTTTAATCATCCCGCTGTTATTTTTACAAAAAGTAGCTTTAAAGAAAAAATTAATCATTATTTTCTTTACTCTAGCTTTATTTTTACTGGCTTTATTATTTTTATCACTTGCCAAAATTAATGCTTATAGTTTTTTGCACTCAGTAATGAGTAATTCAAGTTCATGGCAGGGAACTCGCTTTATTTACCCCAATTTCATTACTTATTACAAAATGCTGTTATTTAATAAGGGCCTCTTCTTATGGCTCAATGTTGGGCTAACCAACTTTATCTTTTTCGGTCTTTTCCTCGCTAGCTGGGTAGTCATGTGGAAAAAGAAACTTTGGCCAAAATTCTGGATCTTAACTGTCTTGTTCATAGCACAATTACCACTTCAGTTAGTTTTTTATGTAGCTGATGCTCGTTATCTAATTTACACCCTGCCATTAGTTGTCTTAGGTGTGGCTTGGTTGGTTGATGCTTTGCCAGAAAAGAAAAAACTCTTAATACCATTAGCCATTTTTGGCATTGTGTTGCAATTATTTATGCAACGAACTTTAGTTAAACAAATTATTGCCGATAACTTATTGGGGAAATCTACAGCCTGGCAATATGAGGCCATTCTTCATTTTAATAATAACTTAAATGATGGAGACCTATTAATTACTGCCTTACCGCCATTTTTAGTTGATACTTATCAAACAAAAGCTTATCGAGTTTTGCCTTTGTCGTATACTCAAGAATTTATGAACAAAAAACAATACTTGTGGGGCAATGATCTTAATTATGAAGACCTATTAGCAACTTATCAAAGCTGGCTTGATGAGGACAAGACTGTTTATATTTCTAATGCCTATATTACTCATCACCAAAATGTGATTAAAGATTTTGAAACATACAAACAAAATTTTTCATTAATTTTGATAGCTAATGGTTGTGAACAAGCCTGCAATATTTATCAACTTCAGTTAAAACCATAACTTTTTCTGATCCACTAAATGCTAGTTGTAACTACATGGTATGACGTGTTTAACTAAGGTGACATCAACCAACGGAAAGATTGTTTTTTGGCTGAAACCATCAAAATTCCCCCAGGTATGCACCTAGAGTTTCGTCGTCATGACGATAATGGTTCCAATATTGTTGAAGCCTACATGCAACACGCTGGGCCATTGAATGGTTTTATGGGCCAACGGTTCAAAGGTTATGAGGGTCAACGAGAAGCGTTGACTTTAGCAGAATTCCAAGACTTCATTATTTTTCTGGCCAATCACCCCAAATATCGAAATCTCTCACCGGTTATGATTGATCTCTTTGGCACCACTACTTTTGCTGAAGTGGTTTTTGTGCCAGATAGCAGGATCGCTACTCATCACCTGGCTGACCAGCCTGTTACATGCAAGCAGTTACCACTTAATTCTGGGGAAAAACTCAAAGGCAATCGGGCTAAACGTCAAGCTAGGAGAGAAAAGAGAATTGCCGTCAGGCAGGCTGAGGGCAGAGTAGACCATGATCAACGCCAGGGTCGTTTTGGTCAAGGTCGGCGTTAAATTCATTCAACATCAGCCTCAGCTGGATCATCACCATTACGCCACCAATTCCAACGAGATAAAACATTAATTGCTTCTCTTAGAGGCATATGAATCATTAAACGATCAGTAATTTCTGCTAAAGCGCGAGTTTCTTGAAACATGCCGGGTTCTTGCTTGGCTTTCATTTGTCGCCAAATTCGTTCCATTTGCCAAAATTTTTTATCACCTGAATGTTTTTCTGCCATAAGTGGTATTTTATCAGTCATTTAAAAATAAAGAGCAAGTGGTTATTTTTTATTAAGTTCTTGCTTCACCCAATGGTAGGTTTTTTTGAGACCAACTTCCAAACTTACTTGTGGCTCCCAGTGTAGAGTCTTTTTGAGCAGAGTATTATCAGAGTTTCTGCCTCTCACTCCCTGTGGTTTATCTAGCAAGTGTTTGATCCTGATTTTTTTACCAGCAATTGTCGCCACCAACTCTACCATTTGCTTAATTGAAATCAATCGATCAGAACCAATATTTAAGGGAAAATCACAAGCAGATTCCATTAAGCGATAACTTCCCTCCAAACAATCATCGATATAACAAAAAGATCTAGTTTGTTCACCATCACCCCAAACCTCAATCTGCCCGCCAGTTTCAACCTCGGCTATTTTTCGACAGATGGCAGCTGGCGCTTTTTCTCTACCACCAGTATAGGTTCCCTCTGGGCCATAAATATTATGGTATCTGGCAATTCTGACCTCCAAACCATGATCTTGAGCATAACTCGTAAACAATCGCTCAGAAAAAAGCTTTTCCCAACCATACTCGTTATCTGGCTCAGCTGGATAAGCCTCGGCTTCTTTCAAGGCAAGCACCTGGGTGGTTGTTTGTTTGGAGATCGGGTAGATACAGGCAGATGAAGCAAAAAAGATTCTTTTAACTTGGTTTTGTTTGCAAGCTTCAGCTAGATTAACATTAATCAAAACATTGTCATGCATCACGGCTGCTTTGACGGTCTCGATAAAGCCCACGCCACCCATGTTAGCGGCAAAATTATAAACTTTGTCAATTCCTTGGGTTACTTGCAAAGCGTTTTGTGGGTCTCTTAGATCTAGCAATAAAAACTCATCAGCCTGGGAAGGCGAGTATTCTGGAGTTTTGAGATCAACCCCACGAACCCAATAATCTTTGTTTTTCAAAAAACTAACCATCTGCTGACCAATAAAACCACCTGCTCCAGTGACTAAAATTCGTTCCTGCTGTGGCTGTCTTGACATAGGTAGGGCCTTCTAGTTATCTAGCAAACCACTCGACTGTTTTTCTCAGTCCCTCGGTGAAACTCACTTTGGGCTCCCAACCCAACAACTCTTTGGCTTTGCTAATATCAGGTTTTCTGCGAGTAGGATCATCTCCAGGTAACTCTTGGAACTCGATTTTGGCTGAAGACACCTGTTCATAAACAGCCTGCCAAATTATCTCGGCTGTTTCTCTGACAGTATATTCCACTGGATTACCCAAATTAACGGTTTGACCCTCGGCTTCTAGCACTGTTGCCAAACGTAAAATTCCTTCGATTAGATCACTGACATAACAGTAAGATCTGGTTTGTGAACCATCACCAAACACTCTCATTGGTTGATTTTTCAAAGCTGACATAATGAAACTAGGAATAACCCGCCCGTCATCAACTCCGATTCTTGGCCCATAGGTATTAAAGATTCTGACAATTCTAGTATCTAGACCAAAGTTACGGTAAAACACCCCAGTAATTGTTTCACCCAACCGTTTACTTTCGTCATAACAAGACCTCACCCCATTTGGATTAACATTGCCCCAATAAGTTTCTTTTTGAGGATGTTCTAAGGGGTCACCATAAGCCTCAGAGGTACCAGCAAAAATAAACCGACCGGCTGGATTAGTAGCTTGTAAATATTTCAATAAGTGATCAGTAGCCACAGTATTTACCAAGTAAGTCTCGCGTGGATATTTTTGGTACCAGGGTGGAGAAGCAGGTGAAGCAAAATGAAAAATATAATCAAAGACTTCACCATGTAAATAGTTGCCAGCTGGTTGAGTGACGTCAGCCTCCACAAAAGCAAACCGATCAGTATCAATCTCTGCCAAGTTGTCAGCGTTACCAGTAATAAAATTATCCACTCCCAAGACGATCGCTCCTTCTTTTAGCAACGTCTCGACTAAATGAGAACCCAAAAACCCTGCCGCACCAGTTATTAACACTTTTTGACCACTAAAACGATCTGACATATAAAAACATTGTAACAAACAATCCTGACTCAGTAATCAGAAGAAAACTAACTAGTCAAAAATTATCCTATAAGATTGACTATAACCAAATTTTTTGCTATACTCTCTCGAGAAATTATTTATTTTATTACTAAGTTCTTTAACAACTGAGTTTGTCAACTCAGTCATCACTATTTGGCTTCGCGCCAAACCAAGTGGTGGCTGAAAACCAAACTCACAAAGAGAGGAGGTGAAGAATTCATGCCTAACTGGTTAGCAATTGCGATCCACCTGGCTGCCTGGGTCATTCCTGGCATCTTCATGTGGAAATTCGGCAAGCCCTTGTTTTACTACTGTTTGCTCGTCTTTGGCGGGTTGGCAGTCGGTTCAGTGGCTGTCGGAAGCATGTTATACCCCCTGTTCTGGGCGGTCTATGCGTTCCTGGGCTTCTTCAGTGCCATTCAGCTGAAAGGCTGGTGGTTCTGGACTGGCTTGGTCGCTATTCCTCTCAGCGCCTGGGCGGTTATCCAGTTCATCTTCACCGGCACTATTTTCTGGTTCTAAGTGGTGCCACCAATGAGATCCCTCGCTACGGCGAGGGATTTTTTTTACTTCACTCTCTGCCAGTCTCGGGTTATGATGGGAAAGTGAAAAAATTTGTGTTTACTCACCCCCTGTGGTTAATTTTGTTGTTTGCTTTAGCCCTCCGCTTACCTTTGCTTAGTGGTTCTTTTTGGCTAGATGAAGCTGCTCAAGCTATCGAAAGCAGTCGAACTTTCAGTCAACAACTTGATATTGTGCCTGATTTTCAACCACCCTTATTACATTACATCGTTCATTTCGCCCAATATTTTTCTCAAGGCGAGTGGTGGCTCAGACTCTGGGGAGCTTTACTTCCGGGTTTAGTAACCATTTGGGCTAGTTATCACGTAGCCAGAAAGCTTTTTTCTGACAAAGTGGCACTCTGGACTGCTTTGCTGTTGGCTAGCTCGTCCTTTCATATTTTTTATTCCCAAGAACTGCGACCTTATAGTTTGCCAGCCATGTGGGGGTTGTTGGCTACATTGGTGCTGGTTACTAAGCCATTCAAAACTTGGCAGTTTGTTTTACTCTCAGTTGCCGGTCTTTATTCATCTTATCTTTATCCATTCTTATTATTTGCCCAACTAGTCATTCTTTGGCAGCAACACAGCTGGCAAAAAACTCTCCACAGTTCTTTCATCATTGGTTTGGCTGTTGCTCCTTGGTTACCAATGTTTTTGCAACAACTTCAAGCAGGGCAAAACCTCAGAACCGAGCTTCCTGGTTGGGAAACGGTTGTCAGTATTCCGCAATTAAAGGCATTGGCCTTAGTACCGCTCAAGTTTATTTTTGGCGTGCTTAATCTAGAATTGACCTGGCCATTTTTATTATCACTGCTATTAATTACTTTTCTATGTGCAAAACTCTTTTGGGTTTCAGCCAAATTATTGTGGAAAAACCTCATAAAAAATCTTGACCAATTCCCAAAACTTTTCAGCAAAATGACTCCTACTCTTCAGTTACTAGTGTTGTTAATTCTGCCCCTCTTAACTGCTTGGCTGATTTCTTTTGCCGTTCCAGTTGTCCGACCCAAACGGCTGTTGTTTTTACTTCCATTTTTCTTGATGTTAGCTGCTTCTTGGCTCAAGACCCAAAAACAAACTGTGCTAGCCACTTATTTGTTGTTAACTTTAATTTTTATTAATCTCTGGGGCATTGTCAGTTATTGGCATGATGCTTCTTTACAAAGAGAAAACTGGCGAGCCTTAAAACATGAGATTACCACTACTTTTCCCAGAGCTGAAACGCTCGTGATTATGTCTTTTGACGAGCCATTTGCTCCTTGGCGCTGGTATGAACCAGATTATCCTACCTTAGTGACTGGTAAACGACACATTAGTGATGTAGAAAATCTCACTCAAACTCTCAAGCCTGCTTTTGATAAAAAATATGTGCTAGTCTTTGATTATCTCAGAACATTAACTGATCCAGAAGATAAAATCTTGACTACTCTGACAGATTTTGGCTTTGTAGGCAGAGGAGTCATTGACTATCCTGGGATTGGTTTTGTCAGAATTTATACTAGAAGCAACTATGCTTTGGGACTCTCGACTTTTTAAAAATCAATAAATAAGGAATAATAACCACAACTGTTATGAAAATTGGAATCGATTTTACTGCCGCAATTTATGACCGAGGAGTTTCTCGTTACACTAAAAACTTGGTTCGCAGTTTACTAGAAAATACCAACCATCAACTGGCTTTATATGGCTCATCTTTTCGCCAACAAGATAAACTTCAACGCACGGCTCAAGAATTAATTGACCAAACCATGACCGCGGATCGTGTGGAATTAGCCTGGCAAAAATATCCACCCACAGCCCTACAATTATTATGGCAACTAGGCTTAAATCCGGTTAGTAAAAAAATCAAAGATCTCAGTGTCTTTCATAGCTGGGATTGGTTGCAACCACCAGATAAAGATCTGCCGTTAGTTTCTACTATCCATGATCTAGCTATCATCAAATACCCGGAAGTAGCTCACCCCAAAGTTGTCAAAGCTCATCAACAATCTTGGCGTGTTCTCAAAGACCGTCAGGCCGAGATTATTGCTGTTTCTCAAGCCACCAAAAAAGATATTATTCGTTTATTGGATATTCCCAGCTACAAAATTCATGTCATCCCAGAAGCATTGCCCAGAGAAATTCGCTTGGTTAATGAACTACTTTCAGAAGAACTAGCGGAAAGAATTAAGTTAGAGTTTAACCTTCAACGACCCTACTTATTATTTGTTGGCACTCGTGAACCTAGAAAAAATTTGGCAAGACTGATTGAGGCTTGGCTCCCTCTAAAAAACAATCTAGATTTAATTATTGTAGGAGAGAGTGGTTGGGACAACAGTGACAGCGTTCAAGATCCCAGTTTGAGATTTTTAGGCAAAGTTTCTGACCAAGTACTCAATGTTTTATATGCTGAAGCAGAAGCTTTTGTTTATCCCAGTCTAGATGAAGGTTTTGGCCTACCAATTCTAGAGGCTTTTTACCATGGTACACCAGTGGTAACCTCTAATGTTTCTGCTCTCATTGAAGTAGCCGGCAATGCTGCTGAACTAGTTAACCCAGAAGATGTCGCTGATATCAATCGAGGCATTAGATTGATTTTGAATGAAAATCAACCAGAGCAACAACAACGTCTACAACGAATGATTATCCGCATGCACATGTTTAGTTGGCATTTGGTTGCTGAACAAACAGTGGAAGTTTATAAAAAGGCTATCGCCAACTATGACTAACCAACTTTTACATTTTGCGCTTGATGGCAATGAAGCTAATGTTAAAAACAGAGTGGGCAGTAATGTTTATGCTTTTGAAGTTTTAAAAGCGCTTCAGCAGTTAAGCAAAAATCACCACCAACTCAGTTGGACAGTGTTGCTGTCTCAACCACCACAAGCTGATTTTCCGCCCGCTACTGCCAACTGGCAATATCAGGTCGTTAAACCAAGTAAGTTCTGGACTCAGTGGGCTTTACCACTCCATTTATTCAAAAATATTGGTCACTACGATTTGTTTTATACCCCCGGTCACTATGCACCTCGGTTTTCACCTATTCCTTATGTTAGCACCATCATGGACTTGGCTTTTCTAGAATTTCCTGACCAATTTACGGGCATGGATGCTTTTCAACTTAAACACTGGACTGCCTACAGTGTCAAACATGCCCAACAAGTAATCACCATCAGTGAATTTTCCAAACAAGAAATCAGTAAAAAGTATGGTCTAGCTGCTAATCGTATTAAAGTAGCCTACCCCTCTGTGGCTCTTAAAAACCAGTACTCCAAACTTCGTTGGAAAAGGTTTATTAAAAATAACTCTTTGGACCCAAATAACTATTTTTTATATCTCGGTACCATCCAGCCCAGAAAAAATCTGATTAACTTGATTGAAGCTTTTGAGATTTTTAACCACAAACTGGCCGCCCTAAAACTCAAAACCGCTCAAGCCAAAACTATTGAAAAAACCGCCCCACCTCAACTAGTCATTGCTGGTAAAACTGGTTGGTTAGCTGATGGGGTATTAAAAAGAGTAGCCCAATCTCCGATTAAAGACCAAATTATCTTGATTGGTTTTGTCGATGACTCACTCAAAAAACCTCTTTATGAACATGCCAAAGCTTCATTCCTAGTTGGCCTCTATGAGGGTTTTGGCATTCCTCCTTTAGAATCTTTTGCTGTTGGAACGCCAGCTGTTGTTGCCAACAATAGTAGTTTGCCAGAAGCAGTTGGTTCCGCTGGTTTTAAAGTTGAGGCCACCGATCCAGGGCAAATTGCCACCACTATGCTTGAAGTTTGGCAACTTCCCAAACTCAGACAAAAAGTCTTGAAAAGAAGAATGGCCCGGCATTTGAGTAATTTTTCTTGGCAAAAAACCGCTGAAAAAATCTTAGCCACCTTATTTGAAGTCGTTGCACTACAAAAACCAACTCTAAAACTCCAAGATCCATTTAACCGCCATGACTAAATCATCATCACTTACTATTCTTGGCATTGACCCTGGTTATGATCGTCTTGGTTGGGCAGCCGGCACCACTAATGGCCAGCACTGGTCTCAGCTATATTATGGTTGTATCGAAACGCCCAAACAAACAGAGTTATTTGATCGCTATAAACTTCTCCAAGAAGAATTAAGCCAAATTATTAACCACTATAAACCTGAAGTTGCAGTCATTGAGTCACTGTTTTTTTTCAAAAACCAAAAAACTGCATTGAAAGTCAGTGAGGCCAGAGGAGTGATTTTAAGTACTTGTTTTACGGCTGGCCTACAACTTCATGAATTTACTCCACTGCAAGTTAAACAAGCCGTAACTGGCTATGGTCGAGCTGACAAAAAAAGTATTGAAAAAATGGTTCGACTTCAGCTGAATTTACCCAAGGATAAAATCGTTGATGATGCCATCGATGCTTTGGCAGTAATGATGACTTACCAAACTCAACGTAAGTTGTTGGCACTCTAAAAACGTGATACAAATAACCTTAACATGATCGGGTTTCTTTCAGGTACTATCCACAAACTTACTAATTCTATTCTTATTCAGACTACTGGAGGAGTGGGCTATCGAGTAGAAATAGGTTCTACCTTATTTTTGCGTTTACAAGACCAAGACCAAGTTGAGTTATTTATTTATACTCATGTCAAAGAAGATGCTTTGAAGCTTTTTGGCTTTCAAACTCACAAAGACTTGTCCTTATTTGAATTAATCCTAGCTGTTTCTGGGGTTGGCCCCAAAACGGCTTTGGCGATTATCGATGCTGGGGCAGAGCGATTGGTCACTGCTGTCCAAAATGCTGATGTTAGTTTTTTTAGTTCTATCCCTAGAGTAGGTAAAAAACTTGCCCAAAAAATCATCATTGAATTGAAATCAAAACTAGGCGGACTGAAAGACCTAGATCTCAGCCCTCTCTCTCAAACAGAGCAAGACGTACTGGATGGTTTGCTCGGTTTAGGCTTTGCTGAACATCATGTTCAAGAAGTTCTCAAAACCTTGGATACACAACAATCCGTGGAAAAAGTTTTGAAAGAAGCAGTAAAAAAACTATCCAAAAACTAACTTATGATCGAACCAATCAGTTTACAAAACGAACCACAAAATGTTGATGAAGAGATTCTTTTTACTTCACTCCGAGCTCAGGATTGGGCCGAGTTTTTTGGTCAAGACACTACCAAGAGATCACTACAAATCGCGATTGAGGCTGCCAAACAACGCCATGAAACCATGGATCATATTCTGCTTTATGGACCACCAGGGTTGGGTAAAACCACACTATCTCACATTATCGCCAAAGAAATGGGGGTTAATATCAAGATTACTTCTGGTACAGCCTTAACTAAAACCGGTGATTTAGCTGCCATTCTGACCAATCTAGAGGATGGTGATATTTTGTTTGTTGATGAAATTCATCGTTTATCCAAAGCGGTAGAAGAAACTCTTTATCCAGCAATGGAGGATTATGCTTTGGATATTGTGATTGGTAAGGGCCCTTCAGCCAGAACTGTCCGCATTGATTTACCCAAGTTCACTTTGGTTGGGGCTACCACTCGCTTTGGTTTATTGGCTGGGCCTTTTCGCGATCGATTTGGCCTTATTCAAAGACTTGAGTTTTATCCTACTGAAGGTCTGCAAAAAATCATCACCAATGGCGCTGAAAAACTTAAAGTCAAACTCGATCCTCAAGCAGCACTTTCGATTGCCAAAAGATCACGAGGTACACCAAGAATTGCCCTAAAACTTTTCAAACGAGTACGTGACTATTCACAGATTGAAAATGGAGGTGATGTTAATCCTAGCTCTGTAGAAAAAGCTCTCAACTTGTTTGCGATCGATGCCCTCGGCTTAGATCATAACGACCGTCGGTTCTTAATAGAGATGATCGATAAACATAATGGGGGTCCAGTCGGTTTGAGTACCATTGCCGCCACGATTCACGAAGATCCTGGCACCATTGAAGAAGTGATCGAGCCTTACTTACTACAAATTGGTTTCTTAAAAAGAACCACCAAGGGGAGAGTCGTGAGTAAAAAAGCTTATGAGCATCTAGGTATCAGTTATCCAGTAAAAAAATAACTCCATGAAACAAAACTTTGTCTCAGCTTTTTACTTTAATAACTCAAATCTAGCTGAACGAGTAGAAAAATTTTTAGAGTTAGTTGTCAAACAAACAGATTTTAAAATCGAAAAGCTAGTCCAACAAAGTAGCTGGTGGAATTCGGAAAAAATCGGAGCCATTCTCTATCGTGGTACTTATCAACAACAACCAGCCATTCTCAAAATTCAGGGAGTCAAACCAACTACTAGTGAAGTAGTGATGATTGAAGCTTTTAATAACCAAAATCAAAGTAAAATCATTCGTCCTCCTCACCTATATTTTTCTTTGCCTTGGAATCAAGAGTTAGAGTTTGAGGCTTTCATTATGGAAGATGTGAGTCGAGAAAAAATCATTTCTTTGCCAGCCAAAACAGGAGAAATCGAAAAATTCTTTGAGCTATTTCATGAGTACAAAACTAATTGTCTCAAAACTTCTTGGTTAGATAAACCATCTGTTTCTTTGGCCAAACAAACGGCTAAGAACCTTATTCATTGGCAAAAAATCAGGTCAGAACTTCATCCTCACCACCCCCTCAAAAAAGAAACTGATCAGCAACTTTTAGAAAAAGGGGTTAAGGTTTTATGTGATCGATTAGCCGAAGTTGATTGGCAATTCATGCACGGCCATTTTTCTACCCATGATTTACATCGGGCTGATGAGCAAGTTATTTTGCTCTCCAATCTCTATTGGTCATGGCGTCAACCTTTTTATGATGCTGTTTTTGGTTTCCATTGGTATCAATACGATTTAGCTAATAGCGAAATAGATCTACAAACTCTCCTTACCCAAAGAAAAAATTGGAAAGATTATATTCTGGCAATAATTCCTCAAAACGAACATGATTTAAAATTATTAAACTTAGCCTTTTTAGAAAGAAACTTAGCTGGACTGAATCTGGATGGTTTATTAAACAAAACTGATAAGAGCGAAGCTTTAATGGAACTAACCAGAAAAGAAATAACTCAGGTTATTTAATCACCTTTGCTCGACGTTCAAGTCTGAAGTATACTACTTAATACATGTCATTAACTGATAAAGATGGTAATGTTTTAACCCCAGACCAAGTTAAACAAAAAGTGCTTGGTCGCCTTGAAGCAATTTATCTTGAATTCATCACTGGATTTCTATGGTGGTTTGTAGGTATGATTCCTTGTCATTTTTTCAGAAAATTCTTTTATCGTTTATTTGGGATGAAGATCGGTCTCAACTCCACCATTCACATGATGGCTCGGATCTACGATCCTCGCCACATCACTATCGGAGTAGGCACTTTAATTGGTGAAAAAGTCACCCTAGATGGCCGTAAGCAACTTCCAAACTCTCAGGGTGGTTTGGAAATCGGTAGTCACGTTGATATTGCTTCAGAAGTGATGATCTGGACCAGCCAACATGATATTCATAGTGAAAATATGCAAACTATCGAAGCCAAAGTTACCATTGGTGACTACGTCTTTATTGGCCCTCGTTCCATTATTTTACCTGGAGTAACTGTCGGCAAAGGGGCCATTATTGCTGCTGGCTCAATCGTCACCAAAGATATTGCCCCAGGAGTAATTGTTGCTGGCACTCCAGCCAAAGAAATCGGCACCAGAAAAACCAAGAACTATTCGTATAAGTTAGGACGACCTCGTCTGTTTCAATAAATTGGGCTTATGGCAAAAAAATCTTCAACTTCCTTAGATCTGTCAATTATTGTGGTGTCTTACAACACTAAGGATATTACTCTTCAAACTCTAGAAACCGCTATCAAAGACCTCAAAGCTGACCAATTACTTTCTCGAGTTGAGTTTTTTATTGTTGATAATAATTCTCAGGATGGTTCGGTGCCAGCTATCAAACAATTCATGGCCAAACAAAATGTCAAATACACTGTCATTGCCAATAAAGATAATAATGGTTTTGCTTGGGCTAATAACCAAGCTATCAAGCAATCAGAGGCTAAAGCCGTGATTTTGCTCAACTCAGACACGATTACCTTGCGCGGAGCTTTTAAAACTTTACTTGAGACTTTTGACAACCATCCCGTTGCTGAAGCCTCTGCCCACTTGTCTTCTGAAAGCAATAATGCTCAAGATCGATTGGGAATTATTGCTCCGATGTTACTTAATAAAGACAAAACTTTACAAGCCCAAGGGGGGAATTTCCCAACTTTGTTGTCATTAACGTCACAAATGTTATTTCTTGATGACTTGCCAATCATCGGGAAGTTTTTACCCTCCACCCAACACACCGGGCGTAATGAACGCATGAAAAAATCAGCTACCAAACTTACTCCGGTTGACTGGTTGGGTGGGACTGCCATGATGATTAGAAGAGAAGTGCTTGATGAAATTGGTTTATTGGATGATGGTATTTTTATGTATGGCGAAGATATCGAATATTGTATGAGAGCTCGCAGACATCACTGGGATATTGCTATTCAACCTCAAGCTAAGATTATCCATCTTGGCAATGTTAGTGCTGGTTCAGAAAATGCCTATACCGGTGAAATGAAGGGCTATATTTACTTATGGTCCAAATTCAAACCAACTTGGCAGTTACCAATTGTCAGAATGATCTTGTGGAAGGGCACTTTGCTTAGAATGATTATTCATAAGTTTTTCACTCACGACGAACGACGTGCTGGTATTTATCACAGAATCTTAGGAAAAATCTGGAGCTTTTAAACCATGCCTGAAAAAAAACAACTTTCCTGGTGGCAAAAATTCATCAGTTGGACTGATGACAACTTACTTTTTGTGGTCAGTACTTTTTTGTTAGCTTTTATCCCACTTTATCCCAAGATTCCCTTGTTTGATATTATCCCAGGTTACATTGTCAGAGTCAGAGTTGAAGATGTCTTGATGGGGTTGGGCGGTCTGATTTGGCTAATTCAGTTACTAAGAAAAAAAATCACTTGGAAATCACCTTTATTTAAATTAATTGGTAGCTATGTGGCAGTGGGGTTTTTCTCCCTACTCTCTGCCATGTTTATCAGCCAAACCATTCCGTTAGAACTAATTCATGTTGGTAAATCAGCCTTACATTTATTTAGATACCTAGAGTATTTTCTACTGTTTTTCCTGATGTATGCCAGTATTAAAACCGAAAAACAAGCCAAAACTGTTCTCTGGACAATTGTTGCTACGGTTATTTTAATCGGTTTTTATGGCCTGGGCCAAAAATATTGGTACTGGCCAGTTTACTCCACTATGAATCGTGAATTCAGCAAAGGCGTTAGACTTTACCTCACAGAGCATGCCAGAGTTCAATCGACTTTTGGCGGTCACTATGACCTGGGCGCTTATTTAGTCATTGTCTTACCAATCTTGCTAAGTTTTGCTTATCTATCAGAAAAAAAATGGGAAAAATGGCTACTTCATCTCACTCATGCTTTTGGCTTGTGGTTACTAATCATGAGTGCTTCCAGAACTCCTTTTGGAGCCTATGGTTTGGCCGCCCTCATTGTTATTAGTTTAGTAGCCTGGAGAGAACAAACCTGGTTAAAAAGACTAATTACCTTTATTAAAAAATCACTAGCTTTGGGTCTAATGACCGTTATTTTATTGTTAGCTTTTGGCAGTGATATGTATGAAAGATTTTTACAAGTGATTGAAGGTTATCCAACTCTTGCTGCAAGCTATGAAAAAATTAAAGTTGCTTATGATGAAGTTAATGCTCAACGCAAAAAAACCAGAGATCAAGTTTACGACTGGTTGGGTATTATTGAACTAGAGCCTCCTAAAAACTCAATCGGCTTTGATAATTCTGGCTTAGAACCAGTCCTCACCGCTACCGATCAACAACCAAAACCAACGACCGTTAGACCCAGTGATGTCTATGAAGACATTCCTGATCTTGTTGAAGTAGCCACTATTTCAGCAGACGGATCTTCCGCTACTATTCAAATCCAAAAAGAACGTACCTGGTCAGATAATGCCTTAAAATATGGTCTTTCCATGGGCATTCGCTTGGATACTTTGTGGCCCAATGCCATTAGAGGTTTCATGAACAATCCTTTATTTGGTAGTGGTTATGCCACCCTAAATAAAGAAACGGCCTTTCATTTTACCGAAGCAGAAAGCACCGATAATAACTTCCTCAGGGTTTTAGGTGAGACTGGTTTGCTGGGCTTTTTGACCTTCTTTGGCATTATCGTAGTAGCCATCCAACAAGCTTGGCAACATATTAATGATAAAAAATTCTTCAAGGCCGCAGCTGCTATTGGTTTAGTGGCTGGTTCGATCGGCTTACTGGCCAATGCCTCCTATATTGATGTCTATGCTGCTTCTAAAGTCGCCTTTACTTATTGGGGAATCGTTGGTTTTATTCTAACTGTCCTGGCTTTGCCTAATAAGAACAAGCCACTACTGAAACCAAAGAAAAAATAACAACTATGATACTTGCGAACTGCAAAAGTTGGAAGTTAGCTAATAAACAATTAATTTTGTTAATCTTGGTAGCCCTGTTAGTCAGACTCTATAGAATCGATAATCCAGTTGCTGACTGGCATGCTTTTCGACAGGCAGATACTGCTTCGGTAACCCGTGAATATGTAAAACATGGTGTTAATTTACTTGAACCTAAGTATCATGACTTGTCTAATATTCAATCTGGAGAAGATAATCTCTCTGGCTATCGGATGGTGGAGTTTCCTTTGATTAATGGCTTGATTGCCAGTCTAATTAGGGCTTTGCCATTCTTACCCCTAGTCACCACTAGTCGCCTTATCTCTGTTTTAGCTTCACTGGGTACTTTAGTTTTTATCTATCGGTTTGCTATCACCATCAGTCACAATAAACAAATTGCTTTACTCAGCGGCTGGTGGTTTGCTTTATTACCTTATAGCATTTATTACTCTAGAGTAATTTTGCCAGAGCCATTTTTTCTATTTTTTAGTATGGGCTCTTTAAGTTTCTTTGCCACAGCTTTGACAAAAAAAAACTTTGCTATTCAGCCAAGTTTTTATTTATCGGCAATCTTTTTAAGTTTGGCTTTCTTACTTAAACCTTTTGTGGTTTTTTTAGCTCCAGTTTATCTAGTGTTGTTTTTCCAAAATCAATCCTGGAAAAAAATCTTCCATTGGAGTTGGCTGGTTTTTATTGTCATTGCCTTACTCCCTTTCTGGTGGTGGCGACAATGGATTCTTCAATTTCCCAGTGGCATTCCCGCTTCTGATTGGTTATTTAACAGTAATCAGATTCGTTTTCGTCCAGCCTGGTTTCGTTGGTTATTCTATGAAAGATTTACCAAATTAATCCTCGGTTTTACTGGTTTAATTTTTGTTGCTGAAGGTTTACTGAATAACCACAAAAAAATCAATTACCTCCTATGGAGCTGGGGAGTGGGACTTTTTGCCTACCTTGCCATAATTGCTACAGGCAATGTTCAACATGACTACTACCAAGTGATTTTCATTCCATTCATCGCCATCTTACTTGGCTTTGGTTTTAGTTCTTTGTGGAGTAAGGCTCAAGCTGAAAAAAAGAATTTAAAACTAATTAAACAAGTTATTTTAATTTTCCTAGTAACAATCATGCTGGCTGATTCTTGGAAAAACTTGGGTGGTTATTTTAATGTTAATCATTGGGAGTATGTTGAGGCCGGTCAAGTCGTCGATCGACTTGTTCCAGCAGATGCCAAAGTGATTGCTCCAGCCTTTGGTGACACCATCTTTTTATTCCAAACCAATCGTACTGGTTGGCCAATTGGTTTTGAAATCGATAAAAAAATCGAGTTGGGAGCTACTCATTATGTCACTACTAGCTATGATGATGAGGCTAGGGAATTAGAAAAAAAATATAAAACTCTGGAAAAAACCAAGCAATATTTACTTTTAGATTTAAGGGAAACTAAATAATGAAAATCTTAATGTTGACTCCTTATTTACCGTACCCACTACTATCAGGTGGACAAATCAGAACTTATAACTTACTCAAAAAACTTGCCACCAAACATGAGATTACTTTATTTGCTTTGATCAAAAATGAACAAGAACAACAATATATCCCAGAACTAGAAAAATATTGTCAAAAAGTGAGAGTTTTTAAACGTTCTGAAAAACCTTTTACTCTTAAAAATATCTTTAAAGCGATCTTTTCCTCCTTACCTTTTCTAGTCGTTCGCAACTATGTCCCAGAAACTATTGGGGCGATCGAGCAAGAACTAGCAGCAGAAAAATATGACCTCATTCACGCCGAAACTTTTTACATGATGCCTCACTTACCAGCCAATGATATTCCTACCATTTTGGTTGAACAAACCATTGAATACTTAGGCTATGAAAGCTATGCAAAAAAAGCCCCCGCTTTACTAAAGCCATTCTTGGAATCAGATATTAAAAAAATTCGTAAATGGGAGCGTCACTACTGGCGAGCTTGTGACAAACTAATTGTCATGAGTGATGAAGATAAGGATTTCATTGCCAAACAGATTAATAATGACCAAAAAATCGACGTGGTTGCTAATGGCGTAGATTCTGCTTGGTTTAATCAACTACCTAGAAAATTGGCTAGTGAGCCAACCATTCTTTCGGTAGGAACGTTTAAGTGGTTACCCAATCAAGAAGCAGTTGATTTCTTAGTGCAAAAAATTTGGCCAGAAATTAAAAAACTTTTACCTAATACTAAACTTTGGATTGTCGGTAATGCCCCAACTAATAAAGTGATTGCCTATGGAGAAAAAGACCCACAAATTAAGGTCTTGGGGAGAGTCGCAGACATCAGAGAAGCTTTCAAAAGTGCTCATGTTTTAGTTGCTCCAGTTTTCAGCGGTAAAGGAACTCGTTATAAAATTTTGGAAGCCATGGCCAGTGGCACTCCAGTAGTGGCTAGTAAAATTGCGGTAGAAGGGCTGAATATTCGTCATGGTGAACATGTCTTAACCAGTAACTCAGCTAAAGAATTAGCCCAACTCACGGTAGAATTAATCAAAGACCACCAACTTTGGCAAAAACTATCAACTAATGGCAAAAAATTTGTCTCAGAAAACTTTGATTGGAAAGAAATTTCTCAAAAACTTGATATGATTTATAAGGAAATTGGTAAAAAAGGAACAACTCATGACAAAAAAAGTTAAGAAAAAAAATAACTCAAACAAAAAAAAACTAATGACTAAACAAACAGATCTGACTATTGTGATTTTGAATTTTAATACTCAGTTCTGGCTCAAGAAAACTCTCCAAAGTGTGAAAGATTTTTATCTTGATCGCACTAAATATAAAGTCGAGGTAACAGTAGTCGACAATAACAGTAACGATGGCTCTCCAGAAATGGTTGAAAAAGAGTTTAAATGGGCCAAGCTGATTCGTTCTGGTGGTAATATTGGTTTTGCCGCTGGCAATAATATTGCTCTCAGAGAAATTAAATCTAGATATAGTATGTTACTCAATTCAGATACCGAGTTTCATGATGGCTCTAACTTAGATATTATTATCAAATATCTAGATGACAACCCTGATATTGGCTTGATCTCACCTCGGGTAGAACTACCCAATGGCACTTTAGATCCTGCTTCTCACCGTGGTGAACCAACCCCCTGGGCCTCACTCACCTATTTTGCTGGTTTAGAAAAACTTTTTCCCAACAGCCCACTTTTTGGCCAGTACCACCAAACTTTTAAGAACCTAGATGAAATCCATGAGATCGATGCTTGTACCGGGGCTGCTATGATTTTTCCCACTAAGTTTATGCAACAAAAAGTAGGCTACTTAGATGAAATGTTCTTTATGTATGCTGAAGACATTGACTGGTGTAGAAGATTCCGTGAAGCTGGAAAAAAAGTCGTTTTCCATCCAGGAGTTAAGATCATTCACCATAAATATAAATCAGGAATTAAAAGTTCTTCCACTAGATTAGCTAAAAAAGTTCATAACATGTTTTATGACACCATGTTGATGTACTACGACAAATGGTATGGAGATAAATATCCCAAATTCATGAGAACGTTACTCAAGACCTTTTTATTTATCAAAAAAGGTGGTTTATAGACTTTGAAACAACTATGAAGAAACGTATTGGCATCGATTGTCGGCTAGCTGGAAAAGAACATGCTGGCATTGGTCGTTATACCCAGAATCTAGTGCAAAGACTAGTTGAGAATCAGGATTTTACTTGGGTTACTTTTTTTTATAGTCAACAACAAGCTCAAGAAGTTTTAGGAGAAAATCCTCATAATGTCAAAATTGTTCTTCTCCCGGTCAAACATTATTCACTCAAAGAACAATTACTGTTACCAATCGCCTTTAATCAAGAAAAATTAGATATACTACACGTTCCTCACTTTAATATTCCAGTTTTCTATAAAGGCGAAATAGTGGTAACGATTCACGACTTGCTCTGGCATGAACAACGGGGAAGTCACGTTACTACCTTACCAGCCTGGCAATACTGGCTAAAATATGGTGCTTATATGGTGACGGTTGAACAAGCAGTTAATCGAGCCAAAACTATTTTTGTACCAAGTCAAACAGTTGGTAACATTATCAAAAAACACTATCCCAAAAATAAAACTAAAATCGTCGTCACTTACGAGGGCGTAGAGACTATTTTTCTTCAGCAACACAGTCAACCCAAATCAATTAAAAAACAATTAGTTTATACCGGCTCTTTATACCCACATAAAAACATTGAGGTCGTTTTTAAAGCTTTAAAAAAACTACCGGCTTTCAGTTTAAAACTAGTAGGCTCGAGAAATATTTTTCAACAACAAACTATGGCTTTAGCCAAAAAACATCAAGTTAGTCAGCAAGTTGAGTTTCTAGGTAGACTTAATGATCAAGCTTTGAGCAAACTTTACCAAAAATCTTTTGCCCTAGTTTTTCCTTCGCTTTCTGAAGGTTTTGGTTTACCAGGCTTAGAAGCCATGGCGGTTGGTCTGCCAGTCATTGCCTCCGATATTCCTATTTTTAGAGAAATTTACCAAAATGCTGCTGCTTATTTTGATCCTCACTCCGCAGAAGAATTAGTTGAAAAGATTTTGGTCTTAGAACCATCTAGAAAAACCCTAATCAAAGCTGGTCAAGAATTAGTTTCAAATTATAGTTGGGATGAAATGGCAAAACAAACACTAGCTCATTATTAAACTTATGATTAAAAAACCAGCTGTCGCCATTGTTTATGATCGAGTTAACACACCTTACGGTGGTGCAGAACAAGTTTTATTAGCCCTTCATCAGCTTTATCCAACAGCACCATTATTTACAGCTGTTTACGACCCCAACAAAGCCAAATGGGCTAAAGTCTTTCCCCAAGTTATTGCCAGTGATTTAAATAAAATCCCATTTTTCAATCAGCTTCATCGTTGGATTCCTTTTCTGATGCCATTAGCCTTTGAAGGTTTTGATCTTGGTGCTTATGACATTATTATTTCTGTTACAAGTGCTGAGGCTAAAGGAGTGATCACCAAACCAGCTCAACTTCATCTTTGCTATTTATTGACTCCACCTAGATACTTATACCAAGATAGGGAACACAGTCTTCAATCTCATTGGCTATTTAAAATTCCACCAATTAAGTGGCTAGCTAAATTACTTCTCAATTATTTAACCTGGTGGGATCAACAAGCCATTCTCAGACCAGATATAATTGTTCCCATCTCTCAGCGAGTCACCCAACGCATCAGAACTTACTATCCAACTATTAAGCCAACAGCAGTGATTTACCCACCAGTTGCCCAGGCTTTAAGCAAAACCACGGCCTTACCAATTCCTCATGATTTTTTCTTGATTAACTCTAGATTAGTTTCTTATAAACACCTTGACCAGGCTATTCTAGCTTGTGCAGAGTTGAACCAAAACCTAGTGATCGTGGGTAGTGGACCAGAAAAAAACACCTTAAAAAAATTGGTTAAACAGTTAAATAAAACCAAGCAAATTATTTTTTACCAAGATATTAGCCCTGAAAAACTAGCCTACCTCTATCAACATTGCCAAGCCTTACTAATGCCAGGAGAAGAAGACTTTGGACTTGTCGCTCTAGAAGCTAATAGTTATAGCAAACCAGTATTGATTAACAGCAAAAGCGGAGCGGCTGAATGTATTGATCATACCCTCCACGGCTGTCATATCTCCCAAGAAAAAGCCGAAAATATTAAACAATCTCTCAAGTTATTTGGTAAAACCAACTTTGAATCAACTCGCTTGCTCAAAAATATGAAAAAATATGATACAAATACATTTATCAATAAATTCGACCAATTAGTTACAACCTTGTGGAACAAGCATAGAAAGTAAAGTTTTATGAAAACCAATCAACACATCTACGCAGTTATCTTGGCAGGAGGGGGAGGGACTAGGTTGTGGCCAAAGTCTAGAACCAAAACTCCCAAGCAATTTTTAAAATTAGCAGGAGCTAAAACCATGATTCAAATCGCCGCCGACCGGGTGGCGAAAATTGTTGATTGGGATAAAATCATTGTTGTTACCAACCAACTTTATTCCGCTGAAGTGCAAAAGCAGTTACCTCAGGTTCCAACTGAAAATATCTTGGCAGAACCAGAAAAAAAAGACACTGCCCTCGCAATGTTGGTGGGAGCTTTATTCGCCAAAAGCAAAGATCCTAATGCCATTATTATTAATGCTGCCTCTGACCATACTCTGACTGACGAAGATGAATTTGTCAGAGTAATGTATGCCGCTACCAAAGTAGCAGCTGAAGGAGACCACTTGTTAACAGTCGGCATTACTCCCGCTTATCCTACCAGTGCTTTTGGTTATATCAAAGTGGCTGGACAACTAGACAAACTTGGCAAAAACTTACCATTATTAAAAGTTGATAGTTTCACTGAAAAACCAGATAAAGCCACCGCCAAAAAATTCATTGCGACTGGTAAATATTATTGGAATGCCAACATGTATGTTTGGTCAGCTACAGCATTAAAAAATGCTTTTAAACTTCATAAAAAAAATCTGTACGAAAAAACTAAAGAACTGGATAGTTTGAATAGTGAGGCCTTTCACCAAGCTTTGCCAGAAATCTATAATGATGCTGAAGCAATCTCGATTGACTACGCCATTAGTGAAAAAGCCGACAATTTATTGCTTATTCCAGGTGATTTTGGTTGGAGTGATGTCGGCGACTGGAAAGTTGTTTATGACTTGGGGGATAAAGACCAAGATAACAACGTGGTAGTGGGAGATGATGAAGAAGTCAAAACGATGTCTGTTAATTCAGAAGGTAATCTCATTCACACCAATGGTAGACTAGTAGCATTGATTGGCCTGAAGGATTTAATCGTGGTAGACACAGACGAAATCTTAATGGTTTGTCCCAAAGAAAAAAGCCAAGATGTTAAGAAAATTGTAGAAAAAATTAAAGCCGACAATCGTAAAGAATATTTATAAAAATGAATTACGACCAACAAAAAAGAATTCTAGATCTAGTAGTAGCTTTTGCCTTGTTAATTGCTTTTTTACCTTTTTGGATTATTGTTCCCATCTTGATTTTACTCGATGATGGCTGGCCAGTTTTCTTCGACCATAAACGAATCGGAAAAGATGGTAAAGAGTTTTATATTAAAAAATTTCGCTCCATGGTTAAAGACGCCGATAAGATTTTACACGAGCGTAATCCAGAATTATTAGAAAAATTTAAAAATGGTGATTGGAAGTTTGCTGCTCACGAAGATCCTAGAATCACTAAGTTGGGCAGAGTTTTAAGATCATTAACCATTGATGAATTCCCACAAATCTTCAATGTGATCAAAGGCGAAATGAGTATGATTGGCCCCAGAGCCTACGTTAAAAAAGAGTTGGAAGAACAAACCAAGAAATACCCAACAACCAAAAAATATATTAAAGATATTTTATCGGTTAAACCCGGCATTACTGGACCATGGCAAACTAGTGGTCGCAATGAGATTCCTTTTAACCAACGAGCTAAAATGGATGCAGAGTATGCCAAAAAGAGAGATATTTTAAATGATATCAAGATTATTCTAAAAACTCCCAAAGCCATGATCTCGAAGTGGTAACTTTCTGTGATTTTTTGTTATACTGAATACCTATGACTGAAAATAGCCCTCATCAGCCAGTTGCCAAAGAAGCTCAAAAAACAGCAGCTACCAATGAACTTTTGGCTGCAATCTTCAAGAAAAAAGAAACCAAATCAACGACTCAATCAACCGTGGAACTTCACCCAACTGATACCCAAAATAAGCCCAAAAAACAACTCCCGCTAGCAGTCAAGATTGGCCTAGGCCTAATCATTAGCTTGCTAGTTATTGCTGGGATTTATACTGCAGTGATTGGCAAACAACTACAAACTCAAGCTATGTCTACCAAGGAAACTGCTGCTCAAACTTACACCATTTTTAAAACACAAAACTTGCCAGCAGCTCAAGAAGAATTGAAAAAACTAACAAGCCAAGTGGATGAATTACACCAAACTTACCGCAAACTTAGTTTCTATAACTATGTTCCCTTCCTCAATAAATACTATCAAGATGGAGAACATGCTTTTAATGGTGGACAAGCTGGTTTGGCGGCAGCTGAAAAAGCTCTAACTGAACTTACTCCCTATGCTGATGTTCTTGGTTTCCAGGGAGAAGGTTCTTTTAGTGGTGGCACAGCCGAAGACAGAATTAAATTACTGATTGAGACTTTGGACAAAGTCATGCCGTCTTTTGATGCTATTGCTGAAGATTTAAGACTAGCTAAAGATGAAATTATGGCTATTAACCCCAAGCGTTATCCAGAAAAAATCGGCTCGACTCTCATCAGGGAGAACCTAATTGCAGGCCAAACCATGTTAGAAAACACAGTGACTGGCTTTTTGGAATTTAGACCTGTGCTAGAACAACTGCCAGAACTAGCCGGTGGAAAAGGCGAACGAAAAAAATACTTAATTCTTTTCCAAAACGATAATGAGCTTAGACCAACCGGCGGTTTCTTAACCGCTTATGCAGTTATTTATGTAGAAAATGGCAAAATTACTCCAGAAAAATCTGACGATATCTATGAGTTAGATCAAAAATTCACTAAAAAAATCGCTATTCCAGAATCTTTAGGAAAATACTTGACCACCGAGAGATACTGGAATCTAAGAGACATGAACATCTCGCCAGATTTTAAAACTTCAATGGACGAGTTCTTTGCTAACTACCAAACCGTGAGAGGAGAACCAACTGATATAGACGGCATTATTGCGATCGATACCCAAGTCTTAACTGATTTATTAACAGCTTTGGGACCAGTTCAACTTCCTGGTTATGGGAACTTTAGTGCCGAGCCAGATGATCGCTGTGGTGGTTGTGCTCAAGTGGTTTACGCTTTATCAGAAATTATTACCAAACCAACTCCTTACATTCGTGAAGATAGAAAAGGAATCCTTGGCCCACTAATGCAAGCCACCCTCCAAAAAGCCTACTCTGCACCAAAAGAAAAATGGCCAGAACTCTTTCAATACATGTGGCAAGACCTAGAGGCCAAACATATTCAACTTTATTTTGTTGATGAACAAGCCCAACAAGCTGCTGAAACAGTCAATGCTGCCGGCAGACTACAACCAACTGAAACTGATTTCTTAGCTATTGTGAATGCTAATCTGGCTGGAGCTAAATCTAACTTGTTTATTAACTACGATGTCAAACAAGAGATTACTATCCCAACCGATGGTCGCTTAGAAAAAACCGTAGAAATTACCTATCGTAACACTAGAAAAGCTGATAACTGTAATCTAGAAGCTGGCTTACTATGTCTCAACTCCACCCTCAAAGACTGGACTAGACTTTATCTCCCATCTGGAGCAGAACTAATCTCAGCTCAAGGTTTTACTAGTGAACCAACCCTTTATGATGAGGCTGGCTTTACTGTGATTGATGGTTTTTTCTCTTTGGAGCCACTGGGCGTAGCCAAGCTTAAACTCACTTATACCATTCCTTATACTGATCAGGAAATGTATCGAGTCACTTTGTGGAAACAAGGGGGAGTGGATAATTTTGAAACTTTGTTTGATGTTAATGGAGGAGAAGAGAAAGTCATAGTTAATAAAGATACCTTGGTCGAGATTCCTTTCTAATCAATCATGTCAAAAGCTAAAACCTTCATTACTCAGGGCCTAGTGCTTAAACGAAGCAACACTGGTGAAACAGATCGGATTATTACTTTTATCACTCAAGATTTTGGCAAATTAGTTGGCGTAGCCAAAGGAGTCAGAACGCTCAAATCCAGCCAAAGAGCCCATCTAGAGCCAGGCAATCTAGTCAAACTTTTTGCCATCAAGACCAAAGCCTTACCAATTATTACTCAAACTAGTTTGATTGAGAATATTAATCAAGATATCAGAGGCTCTCTAGGTAAGATCAGAAGCTTATCACAAATCCTGGAGATTTTTGACCGGTTGTTTGTCGAAGAAGATGAAGACATTGAAAGCTATCAACTGGCTCTTAAAATTAGAGCAACCATTATTAACAACCAAGGTCACAAACAAATTCAACCACTTTTAAGTGAGTTAATCGAACGAATGGGTTATCAAAGTTTTAATGAGGTTGCCCACCAATCAATCTTGGACTATGTAGCTGAACTTACTGAAAAAGAAATGAAGAGTTTTGAGTACTTAAGAATTAAATAGTTTTTTATTTTCCAAACCTTACTAATAAAAGTTATAATCCTGATATGAAAACTAAAGCTATAATCTTTGATTTAGATGGAACAGCAGTTGATTCTCCAGAACAGAAACTTCCAAGTAAAAAACTTGTTTCTGTAGTTAATGATTTAAAATCACAATACTTTCTTGCTGCAGCGACAGGTAGGTGCTGGACTTTTGCCAAAGATATTATTCAAACTCTCAACCTAGAAGATTTATGTATTATTTCCGGTGGCACACAAATTTGTAATCCTAAGACAGGCGAAATTGTCTGGCAAAAAGATATTACTCAACAAGCTTTAGAAAAAGTAATTACTATTTTTTCTAAAAATGGTGAACAGAAATTAATTTTTAATGACTACACAGAAGATGATTATTTTAATGGTGGAATTTATCCAAAAGATTTTGACCTCTCAATAAAAGTAAATTGGTTATCTCAAAGTTTTGTTCCTTATTTATTAGCAAACCAACTTCGTAATGAACTAGATTTAGTTGATGGAATTACCTGTGTCATGGTTGTTTCACAAAAGCCTGGTTGTAGAGATCTGCATATCGTTAATGTTGAAGCAACTAAAGAACATGCTATTACTGAGTTACTTTCAAGGCTGGGTGTTAAAAAAGAGCATACCATTGGCATAGGCGATGGACATAATGATTTACATCTTTTTAACTCAGTTGCTACTAAAGTCGCTATGGGTAATGCTGTCAACGACTTAAAACAAGCTGCTGATTTAATAATCGATACAGTTGAAAATGAGGGCTTAATAAAATACTTTGAAGCACTAAAATAACCTAGAGCTTGCTTCTTTAACAAGAAAAAAATATAATAACCCTAGTATTGCTCGCCCTTGGCCAGCGAGCCTGACATTCAGGAAAACAATACTAAAAAACTTAAAGAGCTTTGGAGTTTTCCGAAGAATCAGGGTGGAACCGCCCGGTAGGGTCCCTAGCAACAATAATTGCTGGGGTTTTTTGTAGCTAATTCCCCAGAAAACAGATATAAATAAATTAAGGAGTTAATTATGTCAAAAACCACCATGAATGATGTCATCGCTTTAGCCAAACGTAGAGGCTTTATTTTTCCTGGTTCAGAGATCTATGGAGGATTAGCCAATACTTACGATTTTGGGCCATTGGGCGTGGAATTACTCCGTAATATCCTTAACCACTGGTGGCAGTTTTTTGTCACTAAACGTCAGGATATGTATGGTTTAGACACTTCAATCTTAATGAGTCCAAAAGTTTGGGAGGCTTCTGGTCACACTGCTAGTTTTACTGATGCTTTGATTGACTGTAAAACTTGTAAAACTAGAACTAGAGCTGACCACCTAATTGAAGACTTTACCGCCAAACAAGGTGAAGAACTAAAAGTTGAGGGAAAAACTCCAGCAGAATTAACTCAACTTATTCATGATTTAAAAATCAAATGCCCGACTTGTGGTAACCAAGCCTGGACAGAAGTGAGATCATTTAACTTACTCTTTGAAACCAATATCGGCATTGTTGAAGAATCACAATCTTTGGCTTATCTGCGTGGAGAAATTGCCCAGGGGATGTTTGTGAACTTTAAGAATGTCCTAAACACCATGAGGCCAAAGTTACCATTTGGTATCGCCCAAACTGGCAAGGCTTTCCGTAATGAAATCACTTTGGGTAACTTCATTTTTCGCACCTTAGAGTTTAACCTAGCAGAATTTGAATACTTTTTTGACCCAGAAAAAGAAAACTGGGAAAAATTCTTTGAAAAATGGCAAACAGTCATGCAAGAGTTCGCTTTATCTCTAGGCCTAAGTAATACTAACCTGCGTTGGCGTCAGCACACTGACGAAGAAAGATCTCATTATTCAACCAGAACTGAAGATCTTGATTATGAATTTCCTTTTGGCTTCAAAGAAATGTTCGGCTTAGCTTATCGAACTGATTATGATTTAAGAAATCACATGGAAAAATCTGGTGTTGATTTACGCTATACCGATCCATATGATCCACAACGTAAATTTATTCCCCATGTCATCGAACCAACTTTTGGCATTAATCGAATCTTCTTGGCCATGTTAGCCCAAGCTTATACTGTTGATCAAGAAAACAACCGAACTTACTTAAAATTACCAGCCAAATTTGCTCCTTATAAAATTGCTGTTTTTCCTCTAGTTAAAAATAAAGAAGACATTGTGAGTAAGGCTCAAGAAATATTCGATCAATTAAAGAAAAAAACCAATGTCACTTGGGACGAAAGAGGTAATATCGGTAAACGCTATCTAGCTCAAGATGAAATCGGGACTCCTTATTGTTTAACAGTTGATTACCAAACTTTAGAAGATGGCACTGTCACTTTAAGAAACAGAGACAATACTCACCAAGAACGACTCACTGTTGAGGCAGTTGAGCAACATTTAACAAGTATGCTATCGTAAACAAAGATTAACCAGCAAAACTTTTTTCAGGAAGGTAGTTTATGAAAAATAAAAAGTTAGTAATCATTGGTCTACTAGTTTTAGTAGTTCTTACTGGTGGTTTCTTCTTGCTTCAAAAAGGCAAAACCACCGAACAAGAAACTTCTACGCAAAAAAAGAAATTAAGTCTACCGACCAATATCATTCCAGTTGAAGAACGACCATACTTGGCTATTAAGCCTTTGGCTGACGGCAGAAATCTAGAAATTACTGTCTACTCTTTGGCCAAAGAAGCAACTAATGTTGAATATGAATTGGAGTATCAAGCTGGAACACTATTACAAGGTGCTTTTGGTGAACTGAACCTCACTACTTTGCCAACTACAACCAAAATTCTCTTGGGAAGTTGCTCTGCTGGTGGCGCTTGTACTTATCATGAAGATGTTAAAGGTGGCTCATTACTAACTAGATTTGTAGGCGGTAATGAACCATATGCTCTAAAGTCTGATTGGAAATACATTGATAATAAAGCTAAAGAAACTGCCTTTAGCTCCAAAGATGCCAAGTTCCAAATCGATGGTAAAACTCTGGCCAACCACCGATATTTAGTGATTTTTAATACTCCTGGCTACCCTAAAAATGTTCCAGGAACAGTTGTTTCAGAAATTTACTCTTTGGAAACTAATAATACTTTAACTGGAGAAGCTGAATTAACCATTAGAAGCACTGAAGAGGGCGACCTAAAGATTGCTGCTTGGAAAGGGGAAGAGTGGACCACTTATGAAGGACAAATTGATGGCAAAATGGTAACTGCTACTGTCGATTTAGCTCAGTTGTATGTGGTAATCAAATAATTTTAAGTAAATTTGTAGGTTAAAGGGAGGGTAACACCCTCCCTTTTCTATTTTTATTCAACAACTAACTGTCTAATTGCGCTAACTATTTCATCACAAAAAGAATTTGCAAAATTTTTCATTTGTTCTACGGTAGTTTTTCTCCCAAAACCCATTCTTAAACAAAAAATATTTCTATCGTTTTCTTTAAGAAAAAAATGAGTAAATCTGGTGTTATTCATTCCAAAGCTATCTCCTTTATCAAAACCTTCTGCGTCTTCTCTTAAAAAGAAATGGTAAAGTGCATTTGTGTTAAAAAGACCATCTACATAACCCCTAAGACTATCTTCTTTACCTATAAAATATCTCTCTAAAATTTGTTTTGGAGGTAATAAATAACCAAAGTAATTATAACTTTGCCACTGCCAACGATAATTTTCTGGAATATCAGCTTGCTTTACTTGTAAAACATCCATAAATACTTTTTCTAATTCACGATAATTTTCAAGGTCCCTACTTACCTCAGTTTTAGTTAAACGAGGCAAAGCAAAAATACCATCTGGAGTTAATGAACCAGTAGCAGCTTCAATATATGAATTAACTGTCTTGTGATCAAATTGATTATTCCAAATTGAGATTGCTCCATAAAAATATGATTTTCCACCTCTTTGGTGTTTGGTTAAACTAGCTGTTTCAATAACTAGCAGATTGGGAGGAATATCATTTTTAGGTAAAAGGCTATGATCTAACAAGTCTGTCGTCTTATCTAAAATAATTACAAATCTTTGCTCCTTTTCTTCTTTAGCCCTAGCTAAAAACCTCTTAACGTCTTGATTTCTTTGTTTGAAATATCTAGCTGGATCACTATCAGCTAATGGAGGATTTGGCTCACTAATTACTAGCAAGATATTTGCTTCATCAACAGGTGTTTCTTTCCATCCAGACGGTGGTTTATTTTCATAATACCAACCATACATCTCAGCAAATTTTCTATCCTCAGGATCAAATAAATCATTAGCTATCATTAAGGCGACACCATTAGCACTTAAGCCACTTCTAGTTAAAAAAACATCTGGTCTATTTCCAATATTATTTGGATCAGAAAAAAATTCTTGATAATGATCTAAATGTCTTCCTAAAATTTTTTCTAAATATATTTGTTTGTCTGAATCGGTTTTACCATCATACCGAATAAATCTAATAACTTTTTTATAAATTATCGATTTCTGCCACGATTCTAAATCAATATTTTTCAAAATAAATAAAAAGGCTGTTAAAGATTCATCTAAACTAAAATTAGCTATTTGTTCAACCAAAGCATCACAGACTCCAACAAATTCTAATTTCTTTACAGGCTGAGACCAAGTATCTAAAAGGTGTTGATGGTCATCTTCAAAATCTTTTTTGCTTTGAGCCAACTTTTTTTTGGCAAGAGGAGACTGCACTTTAGCTCGCCAAATTTCTGACTTTGGTACCATTGACAGTGGTTGTGATACTCCATGAGTATCAATTACTGCTGGCATTTTTTGATCGGTAAAGTGACTACCAGTCCTACTAAAACCAACTAAATAACCAATCTCATTATTTAATTTAACCCAACCATAAATTGAAACTGGAAAATTTAATTTACCTCTTAAATTAAATAGTTCAGATAAAAAAGTCTCATACGCTTCAAAACCAATAAACGGTTCTCTTAGTCTTAATGTAACTTTATCAGTTTTATCTAGCCTCTTTTTTCCACTTAATAAGTTTCTTAATTCATCAATAGACTGAACCAATATTTCATTTTCTTTAGCTGCTGAAAAAATTTTTTCTATTTCACTAACAGCTAAAAAATTGTAACTTTTAACTTCTAGATGACCTATCGATATATCCACCGACATTTGTCTAACATAGGCTGATCTATTTTCACTAGACTGATAAAAAAACCCAGTTCCAGATTTCATCCCGGTGATATCATCTGTTGCTACTAACTCCAGAATATTAGCTGTTAAGCTAATTAGTTCAGTAATTTTTCCATCAGTAACTTCTGGGTGTTTGAAAACTTCAGTTAAGTATTTATACCAAGGGACTAAAATCATTAAATTACGATTTCTTGTTTCTGTGTCTCCTTTAGCTGGAACACCTGAGTTAAAATCAAAAATTAACTTTCTGATCTCTTCAATACAAGAAAGTAATTTTTTTTCGTTTAAAGAAAAAGTTTCTGGATGTTTTTCTCTTTCTTGAGTACTTTGTTTAATAACCTCTAACATAACTAATTTCCCTTAAGTATAGCTTTTTTTTAATTAACTTCTCAATTGAGATTATAAAACCCATAATATGTGAATTAAAACTTGTTTTTTTTCTTATTTTACCCCTTTACACATCAAGTAAATTCTGGCAATATTAATGTTAGGTAAAAATTGGTAAAAAGACTTATAAATGTTTATCGGCACTTACTACCACACACTAGAAGAACAAGGCAGAGTTTCTTTGCCAAAAACTTTTAGAAGTATCAGTGAAAACTGGATTGTGACTAGGGGTCTAGATGGAGGTTTATTTATTTTTACGGCTGATAGTTTTCAAGAAAAACTTACTAAGATTGCTGAAAATCATGTTTTTACCAAAAAAGCTCACCGTGATTTTGTTCGTTTAATGACCAATGAAGCCCAAGCTATTGAGGTGGACAACAACGGCCGAGTAAATCTGCCCGATTACTTGATTAAATTTGCCCACCTCAATAAAGACTTAGTGATCGTGGGTAGTTTAGATTACCTCGAAGTTTGGGATCGAGATCTCTATCACCAATATGTCGATCAATTAGAAACTAATGCTGAAGAAATAGCCGAGAAAGTATCATGACCAAGACCGCTCATATCACTGTCATGCTCCAAGAAGCAGTCGACTACCTCCAAATTAAACCTGGAGAGTGGTATTTAGATTGTACTTTTGGTCGAGGCGGTCATACTCAAGCTATTTTAACCAAAGGTGGCAACGTCATTGGCTTAGACTTTGACCAAGAAAGTATTATTAGAGGCCAAGAGAAATTTGCACAAGAAATTACTGCTGGTAAGTTAATTTTAATCAGAGAAAACTTTGGTCAACTTGATACTATCTTAAAAAAACAAGCCAAAACTGGCCAAATCGCTGGTATTTTGTTTGATTTCGGCACCAGTACTGACCAGCTAATGTCCACTGACAGAGGCTTTAGTTTTGAAGATCCTAACGCTTTACTAGATATGAGAATGGACAACCGACTGGGAGTCAAAGCCTCTGATCTATTAAAAGTTTTAACTACTAAACAACTAACCCAAATTTTCAAGGAATATGGCGGTGAACAAAAGGCTAAAAGCATTGCCAAAAATATTGAAAGAATTAAAGCAGATAGCCCAACCTCACTAGAAACAGTAGGCGCCCTGGTTGCTGCTATTAATAAAACTTATGGTCACCAAAGAGGTAAATTGAACCCTGCCACCAAAGTTTTTCAAGCTTTAAGAATCGTGGTTAATGATGAGCTAACCAATATCGAACAAGCTCTTCCTCAAGCCTTAGCTAATCTTAAACCTCAAGGCAGAATCGTCACAATTGCCTTTCATGAAGGAGAAGATCGACTGGCCAAACAAACCTTTAGTGACTGGGAAACAACCAATCGAGGTAAAAAAATTACCAGCAAAGCCATCAAACCGAGTGACCAAGAAATTATTCGTAATCCCCGAAGTAGAAGTGCCAAATTAAGAGTTTTTGAAAGGACTAATTAAATGAAATTAAGTGTTAAAGTTTATTATGTCATGTTAGCTTTAATCATTTCAGCTCAAGCAATCACCACTGTCTATCAACTGGGCAGCACCATTGGTCATGGTGAAAAAATCTCTAAATTGGAACAAACAGTTGCAAGTAAAGAAAAACAACTTTCTTTACTTCAGGAAGAAAAATATCAAACTTACTCACTAACTGCTCTTGCAATCAGGGAGGATGATTCATATCATCCTATTGGTAAACCAATCACCCTCCTAGAATCTAATAGTTTGGCTTCACGCTAAACTCTTGAGGGGAGGGAAGAGCTGTTATGAACTCTTCTTCATTAAGACCCAAACTACTACTGCTTATCTTTTTACTAGCCTTTATAGGCGTTTATTTCCGACTTTTTTACTGGCAAATAGTCCAAGGCTACTCCTTAAAAAAAATTGCTGAAAACCAAGCCACTCAACAAAAAATAGAACTGGGTAAAAGAGGGCAAATATTTAGCAGTGATCAACAACTGCTAGTTGGTAATAAAGAGCTTTACCATTTGATGATCGATAAATCTTTACTAAAAAGTTCTCCAATAGAAATCAGTCGCCAATTGGCACCAATCCTAGCAATCAAAGACTTAAACGAAGCAACTGACTCCAGTCAAATTAAGCTCAGCGATTTAGAACAAGAAAATGAAGCTTATCTAAAAAACAGGTTGGCTCTTAATAGCACCTGGATCAGACTAGGTTCAAAAATTGATCGAAACCTCAAAGAAAAGATCGAAACTATTCAAGAACCAGCCTTATACTTTGAGCCTTATGACGTTCGTTATTATCCAGAGGCTTCTATGGCCGCTCACCTCACTGGCTTTGTTGGTAAAGATGAACAAGGCCAAGACATTGGCTATTTTGGCCTAGAGGGAGCTCTAGATAAAGAACTTGCTGGAAAATTTCAAAAAAAAGATTTTTTTACTGATGCCTTGGGCAACTTATTAGGTGGAGAAAACACTTTAGAAAATAAAAACTTAGATGGCAGAGACTTTATTTTAACTATCAGACGTGATGTTCAGTTTTTGCTAGAGACAGAACTAGAAAAAGGAATTCAGAAATATGGTGCTTTTGCCGGAGAAATTATAGTGCTTGACCCAAGATCAGGAGATCTTCTCGGGCTAGCTGCTTGGCCTAAGTATGATCAAACTAAATACTATACTTTTGCTCCAGAACTCTATAAAAATCCCAGTTTAGCCAATTTATATGAACCAGGTTCTACTTTTAAAATACTCACGGTGGCAGCTGGAATTGATGCTGGTGTGATAGAACCAGACACTGAGTGTCCCAACTGTGAGGGACCAAGACAAATTGGAAAATACACGATTCGTACTTGGAATAATGAATACCATCCTAACATTACCATTAGGGATGCCTTAGCTAAATCAGATAACACTGCCATGATTTTTGTAGCTGAAGCTTTAGGTAAAGATAAATTTGTAGAATATTTAAAAAAATTTGGGATTGGTGAAGAAATAAAAATTGATCTTCAAGATGATAGCAACACCCCTTTTCCAGATAAATGGGGCCCTGTAGAACTAGCTACCACTTCTTTTGGCCAAGGCATTAGTACTAACAGCTTACAAATGGTCAGGGCTGTCTCTGTAATAGCCAATCAAGGTGTCATGATGAGACCCAAAATCATTAAAAGCGTCATTGATCACCAAACTGGTAAAACTCTAACTGTAGAACCAATCGAAGAGAGAAGAGTCATTGGCACCAAAACAGCTCAAGTGGTCACAGAAATGATGATTAACTCAGCCCAACATGGAGAAGCTCAATGGATCTTCAAAGATACTCACACCGTGGCCGGAAAGACAGGCACTTCCCAAATCCCAGTCAAAGGAGGATATAAAGAAGATGCCACTATTGCTAGTTTCATTGGTTTTGCCCCAGCCGAAAACCCTAGGTTCGTCATGTTAGTAAAACTCAATGAGCCTCAATCTAGCCCCTGGGCAGCAGAGACAGCTGCTCCTTTGTGGTACAAGGTGGCTGAAAAACTCTTTCTTTTATTGAATATTCCACCAGACTCTATAACTTCGCCAACTCCATAATTTTTTCCAAATCTGTTTGAGTTTTTTCTGGAGAACCTTTGAGAGTAATTGTGACCCTAGTTTGATTTTTTGATCTAGAAAGTTTCAATTTGGCGGGAGCGTGGAAAACAGAGTTGAGCTCTTTTTCCCAAGTTTTAACTTGTTGATCGATTTCTCTAATTTGTTGAGTTCTATTTTGTGCTGTTGCTCCTTTTTTCTGTAGCTCTTCTTTAAATCTTCTAGCCAAATCTTCAGTTCTTCTGACTGAAGCTTTTTCTTTTAAAATAATCTTGTAACACTCAACCATGGCTTCTTCGTTTTCAATACTAGCCAAAGCCCTGGCATGACCTTCAGTAATAACTCTTTTAATTAAGCCATCTGTAATAGCGTCAGGAAGTTCTAAAAGCTTAACTGTATTGCTGATATAAGCCGGAGACTTGCCAATTCTTTCAGCCAATTGACTTAAGGTTAAAGTAAATTCTCTGGTCAATCTAACAAAAGCTTGAGCTCGTTCAATCGGGTTGAGGTTAATTCTTTGGACATTTTCTACCAAAGCCATCTCCAGCATCCCTTGAGGTGTGGTTTTTTTGATATGAACTGGCACTTCAGTCAAACCAGCAGCTTTGGCCGCTTGCCAACGCCTTTCTCCAGCAATAATCTGGTAACCAGCTGGAGTTTCAGCCACAACCAATGGTTCAAGTACCCCATAGGTTTTGATTGATTGAACCAACTCGTCTAGTTCTCCTTTTTTAACTTTTTCTCTAGGTTGAAAAGGATTAGTTTGTAGCTGATTGATTTCTAAAGTGGAAATTTTACTCATAGTCTCCAATGTAACATAGATTGTTATATTTTTCACAGTGTTTTTTTCACGGACAATTCCTCTTAAAAACCAATATAATAACCACTATATTTTGATGATCCAAAAACTAAAAAATCTATTACCAGCTAGTGACTTAAATAATATTAAGTTTTATTACTTATTAGTTGTTTTTACTAATTTTTGGTTTCTATCTGCTAATTGGCTCTTTTTTTGGCTAAAATTCATGGATTACAACCAACTAGCCATCATCGATGCTTTAACTTTTGGAGCCGGTTTATTAATGGAAATACCATCAGGAGCTATCTCTGATTTATTTGGTAAAAAGAAAACAATTGTTCTGGGAACTGGAACTGCCTTTATCAGTATTATGTTAATGTCACAGGCTAGTCATGTCTCAACTTTCTTTTTTGCACAACTTTTTCTCTTAATTGGCTGGGCACTAAATTCTGGAGCGGTTGAAGCCCTGGTTTATGACACTTTACTAGAAAAAAACCGAGCAGATGAATACGAAAAAGTAGTTAGCCATGGAAGCTCTTTGGCTAGTTGGATCACGATTATCGCTGTCTTTGTCGGCGGCTACCTTTATGAATGGCACTTCAGACTACCAACTGTTGCTTGGGGATTAACTTATGCCGTTTCTTTCCTGATGGCTCTACGTCTAATAGAACCAAAGATTGATAGTGACAAGTTTTCTTGGCTTAATTATTGGCAACAACTAAAAACTGGTACTTTGGCTTTATTTAAAAAAAGCCTTTTAGCTTACAGTGTTGTAATTTTTTCTTTAGTAGGGGGTTACTACCTCTATGATTTTGGTTTTCTCAAATTAACCATGCTGCAAACTTTTGGTTTTTCACCTTTTGAACAATCACAAATCTTTACTATTCTTTATATGATTGGCGCCACCATTGTACTTGCAGTTCCTTGGTTAAGGAAAAAAATTTCTGATAAAAAAGGTTTGTATTTGCTTACTGTTCTTTTGGGCTTAGGCTATCTATCTAGTTACTATTTTGCTGGCTGGTTGGGTTTGGTTAGTATCTTAATGATTGAACTAAGTGGTTATCTAGTTTATCCGTGGATTTCTGTGGTCGTAAACAAAGAGATTGAGTCAAAGTATAGGGCAACCACTTTATCTGCCTTGGCTTTGATCAGTAAAATCCCTTATGTTTTATTGGCAGTGGTGGCTGGTAGGTTTGCCGAAAATAATAAAATAGGTGAGTTTAATGCTTATGTTGGCGTTTTTATTCTCGCTAGTATTCTCCTCAGTGCTGGAATTTATAAACTAAGTAAAAGAAAAAAAAGTCCCATAATATTGATTATATGAGATTTTTAAGATATAATAACTTCTTCCTTAATAATTTAAGTCTCTGCAATTGGTAGTTATGGAGATTGTTAAGGAAACGCTCTCAAAATCTGTAAAAAGAAGGAGGTGAGTTTCTTGACTGATTGTGTCCATGTGCCGAGGCAAGAGAATGGAGGATATTCATGTGCAAAATGTGGATTTCTCCTCTGTTCTACATGTTTCGAAACACTCGCAGAATGTACCTGTGAAGACGATGAAGACCACTGACAAGTGAGCACTAAAAAAGCCGGGCAGCAATGTCCGGCTTTTCACTTTCAATTAAATAGATGTTTATTTAGTAGCAACTCTAACTACAGTTTTGCCTAGTCTTTTACCAAAATCAACCACACCATCAATCATGGAAAAAATGGTGTAATCCTTACCCATTTTTGTCCCTTTACCAGACTTATATTTAGCACCCTTTTGTCGAACAATAATCTGTCCAACTTTGACTGCTTGACCACCTGATTTCTTCAAACCAAATCTTCTACCATGTCTTTTACCTTGTTTGTGTTGAGTTACACTACCTGAACCTTTAACGTGTGCCATAATTAATTTCTCCTTATGTAAATTCTAATGATGATACTCAAAAATTAAAATATCTCTTTGTACCACGGCGTCTTTTCGGTGATATCTTAGCTCACCAAAATTAACCAGAAGAGTATAGCCTTGACCAGACAATTTGTCAATTAAACCAGAGAGATCAAAAACATTTTTACCAGTTTCAACTCTGGGAAAAATCACTACTAACTTACTACCATTATTAAGCAATTGCTTCCACTGTTTGAATGCACCTAGATAAAGTTTTTCTAAACCTTTAAAAATATCTGGTAACTGTTCGATTTTTGGTTTTGGTTTACCCAAAAATGGTTCTGTAACTAAATAATCAACTTTTTGCTTAAATCTATCCTGTTTCACTTGACTCACGTCAGCATGAAAAACCGCAAATGAGCCAGCTAGTTGTTCTTTATCCTTAAACCAAGCTAAATTGGTTGTAGCCCCAATCACTGCTTGCTGATCTAAGTCACTTCCCACCACATCTAAACCAAGCTCTAAAGCCTCTATTAAAACAGTTCCAGTGCCACAAAAAGGGTCATAAACTAAACCACTGGTTTTGTTCCCAATAGCTAAGTTAACCATCGCCCTGGCAAGTTTGGGAGGCAACATTCCTTTTTTACGATCTGCATAAGGTTTAGCTCTATCTTTGTCTGTCCAATGATCAATATTTTGAATCGCAATAGTTTCACCGATAGCCACTTGATCTTCTAATTGATAAATAACAAATTCTTCGATTTTTTGGTGGAGTAGAACGGCAGCAGATAAGCCAAAACGAGAACCCTCAACAAAGCGAACTTTAATGTTTTGAGCTTCAAGTAGTTGTTTAAGCTGATAAAAATCCAATCTCTCGGTTTGTTCATCACCTAGTTGCGCGCAAGCTAACTTAAATTTAGCTTGATTTAACCTGATTAGATATGCTGCCAAAAATTCTTCAATTGTTTTATCAGCTAAAGGCTGAGTTTCTTGAGTGAGTTTAATTAACCGAATCGAGGCACCAAGTTTTTCAAATAACTTAATTGCTTCTTCGTCAGTATCACATACAAATTTAGCCAAATGTTGATCAAGTTGTTCTACACTATCACCAATCACTTGTTTGGCTTCAGCAACTGAAAGAGTAGGGGTATTACCAAGCTGGAGTAAATACTGCATTAGGCAGTGATTTTTTCAACTTTGAGGGTGGATTGAAGCTGACGATGACCCATGGTCTTACGATAACGAGATTTGGACTTGTATTTAGCCACACGGATCTTGTCGCCTTTCCCTTGAGCTACTACGCTCAATGTAACCTTTGCTTTTTCCACGGTTGGTTGACCAACAGAGATCTTATCTCCATCTACTACCAACAACACATCAGTCACATCGAATTTTTGACCTTCTTCTTGAGGAACTGAATCAACCACAATGGTTTCTCCCTCAGTAACTTGATGTTGCTTACCTAATAATTGAATAACTGCATATTTAGACATGGGAGGTATTATAACACAATCCTTTCTCAAGTAATGCGCAAATGTTTTTTGTCATCTCTTTCGATTAAAATCCTTTGAATAATTGCCAATAAAACCATCGAAGATAATAATGAACTCCCACCATAAGAGACAAAAGGTAAAGTCACTCCAGTAATTGGAAGTAAGCCAATATTCATCCCAATATTAACTAACACCTGAACAAAAAAGTAAACTAAAACAGCTAAAATAAACAAAAATCTTTTATTACTTTTTAACTTCTGAGCTTCATTTAACAAAAAGAAAAATAAAACGGCATATAAACTAATAATAATTAGTGAACCAACTAGGCCAGATTCTTCAGCTAGAGAAGCAAAAATAAAATCTGTTTGTCTTTCTGGTAAGAACCTTAGTTGCGACTGAGTTCCTTTGCCCAAACCCTTGCCCCAAATTTGGCCAGAACCAACAGCAATCAAAGACTGTCTAGCGTTGTAACTAGCATCATTTTTTTCCAACTGATAACCAGTAAAAAAACTAGTAATTCTTAACTTCTGGTAGGGTTGTAAAACAAAAAACCAGCCTCCTAGTAAAATAACCAATAATCCACCAGCCAATAACTGCCAATAACGTCGATGAATGCGTTGCCACAACACTACTACCCCAGCAGCAATGGTGTACAAAAAAGCGGTGCCAAAATCTGGCTCCAAAAAGATCAAAACAGCTGGTACTAATAGATAAACAAATAGCTGGATTAGTTCGCTTTCTTTAAGCATTTCGTATCTAGAAAATCGGGGAAGAGCTACTAATAAAAAACTTAGTAAAGCAAACTGAGACGGTTGAAACTTGAAACCAAAACCCAAATCAATCCAAGCAGTAGCACCTCTAGTCACTTGTCCAAATACCAACAAACCAAGCAAAAGAAAAACCAAGCTTTTCCAAAATAAATCTCCCCACCGCCACCAAACAACGGTGGGAATTCTAGTAATTATCCAAAATATAATTGCACTACCAAACCAAAAAATTAGTTGTCTCTGCGCCAACTCAGGAGAAACACTACTCAAGGTCACTAGACTAAAAGCGGCAAAACTCAGTAAAACTAAAGGAATAAGTCGAGTTCTCATTGTAACTCAACTCTATCACCTTTCACTAGTTTTGTTGAGGTTTTAGTCTCGATTTCATTTTGCCAAACAGCTGGCCAATCAGGCAAACTAACAACAGCTTGTTCACTTATTGATAAACCAGCTTGACGGCGTAAATTCTGAATCGTTCTCATGATTTCTCTAGCTTCACCTTCAGCCTTGAGTTCAGCTGTTAACTCCCAAGAAAATTCAACAACTAACTGATCATCAGAGGCAATTGTCCAATTTACGCTTTTAACATTAAGTTCTGCTTTTATTAATTCGGTGAATTTACCTAACACATCACTCTTAGTTTCTTTGGCCAACCGCACAGTTACTAGGGATAGTGGTTGTCTCAACCTAACTCCCTGTTGTTTTCTAGCTGAGTGACCTACTTCAATGATTTTCTGAACCAAACTCATTTGTTCCTCTAGCTCTCTATCCTGCAAAGCTGAGTCAAAACCTGGCCAATCAGTGAGATGAATTGAGGTTTGCTCATCAACTAACGCATGATGAACCATTTCAGCAAAAAAAGGAGCAAATGGAGCAAAAAGTTGAGCCAGAGTATAAAGCACATAGCCAAACACCTGTTCGGCAGCTGAATCATTACCTTCTTTTAGTCTGTCTCTGCTCAAACGAAGATACCAAGTGGAAAGTTCGTTAACAAAATCCAACAAAATTCTGCTAGCTCTGACCAAATCATAGCCATCTAAATATTTAGTCACCTGTTCGATCACAGTTTGCATTTTGCTCAATAACCACTGATCTAAAAGATGAACTGGTCGACTAGCTGGTCGAGTAATAACCTCATCTTTGACAAAACTTTTGTAAAAGCCAATGATGTTCCACCAAATCACAAAGGTTTTACGACGAATATCGGCCACTTCTTTTTCACTAAAATTAAGATTTTCTGCTTTTAACACTGGGGAACTAGCTAAATACATTCTCAAACTATCAGTACCATAATTATCAATTAGCAAAACAGGATCAGGATAATTTTGCAAACGTTTACTCATTTTCTTACCATCTTCAGCCAAAACAATCCCATTAACAATCACATTTTTGAAAGCTTTGGTTTCTCTGATCCCTCCGGCAATTACATGCAAGTAATAGAACCAAGCTCTAGTTTGATCAACTCCCTCTCCAATAAACTCGGCTGGAAAATTGTTTTCAAATTCTTGTTTATTTTCAAAAGGATAATGAGCCTGACCATATGGCATAGAACCACTATCAAACCAAGTATCTAATACATCGGGGATACGTCTCATCTGTCGACCACAACTACAAGGGACAGTGATTTTATCAACTGTATGTTTATGAAGATCTGTTATTTTTTGACCACTATCTTGTTCTAGATCCTTAACACTACCATAAACTTTTGTTTGCCCACATTCACAGCGCCAAACTGGAATCACACTGGCCCAATAACGTTGTCGACTAATCGACCAATCACGAGCTCCGGCTAACCAATTTCCCCAACGTCCCTGTTTAATATGCTCTGGGAACCAATTAATATCATCAGCTAATTTGAGTAATTTTTCGTGAATTTTATTTACATTCACAAACCAGCTACCGGTAGCATAGTTGAGTAGCGGGGTATCACACCGCCAACAATGAGGATAACTATGTTCAAGTTTCTTCTTACTAAACAACAAATCTTTTTTTGCCAAGTAACGAATGATTTCAATATCAGTCCGCTGAGGATCTTCCTTGGGTTTAACTTCCATATCTGGAAAATCAGTAACTGCTTCGATAAATCGGCCATCCATATTAACGTGCTGAATTAGTTTCACGCCCTCTTTTTGTCCAACTCGAAAATCATCTTCACCAAAACCTGGAGCAATATGAACAATCCCAGTTCCTTCTTCAGTTGCTACAAACTCAGCCGCCACTACCCTGAAAGCATTTTCCGTGTCTTTAAAATAAGGAAATAAAGGTTCATAACTTAAACCTTCTAACTCTTGACCTTGATAACTAGCCACTATTTCATGGTCATCTTCTTCACCAAATACTGCTGCCAATCTTGTTTCTGCTAACACATATAATTTACCATCTTCATTACCCCTAACTAGCACATAATTTATTGCCGGCCCCACTGCCAATAAAAAGTTTCCTGGCAATGTCCAAGGAGTAGTAGTCCAAGCTAAAAAGAAGACTTGTTCTTCACCATGATGAAACTTTGAAAAATCTTTAATCTTAAACTCAGCTGTGACTGAAATGTCTTTAACATTTTTATAACCTTCTGCTACTTCTGATTGAGAAAGAGTGGTTTCACAACGAGGACAAATATGCAAACTACGATAATCCTCATAAACCAAATCATTATCATAAAGTTGCTTAAACACCCACCAAACAGATTCCATAAAACTCAAATCCATGGTTTTATAGTCGTTTTCCATATCAGCCCAACGGCCCAAACGAGCAATGATTTTTTTCCAATCATCAACATAAGACAAAACCTTGGATCGACAAATCTCATTAAATTTCTCAACCCCTAACTCTTCAATCTCTTTTTTACGTTTAATTCCCAGCTCTTTTTCAGCGATGTTTTCGATTGGTAAACCATGACAATCCCAACCCCATTTGCGTTCAACTCTTTTACCTTTCATGGTCCAGTAACGAGGTACAATATCTTTCATCGTACTAGCAACAATATGACCATAGTGAGGTAGACCGGTGGCAAAAGGTGGTCCATCAAAAAAAACATAAGCATTATTTTTATCTCGTTGATCTATCGATCGTTGAAAAGTATTGTTTTCTTCCCAAAACTTTAAAACTTCCTCTTCTAACTTTGGTAGGTCTGGAGTTTGTTTGAAATTATATTGTTTTTTCATTGTTGTTTTTCCTAGTACTAAAAAAGCCTTTACATCTAATACTAAATAGTATCAAATGAAAAGGCTTCCCGGTTTAGGAAAGGTACCAACCTCTCAATAGACTTACTGCTAAATAAAAATTATTGTCAATTTTACATATATTTAATGAATTTTGGCATTTTTTGATGCCGATAGTAGCCATGTCTCCTTGATAAAGAAGAAAATGCTATAAATTCTTAAATAGATGTGAAAGAACTATGATTTTTATTTAGCAGTAAGTCTAATACTTAATTCCAGCTGTTACGGGCTTACCCGGTTAGGTCTAATCTCCTGTTAAGGATTTCTTCTAACGTCTTGTCTGCTGATGACAAACTCTAACGACTTTAAATAACTGAAAGTGATTATAGCAGATAGTTATTTTGACCAAGAATCTAATTTTTGTTGTGCCAAATCACTCATCTTTTTTTCTGAATAAGTAACTTCTAGATTAAGGACTGAAATAGATCTTCTATTGTTAAATGAATCAAAAATGGTGAAACATCTTGATTTTACGGTAACATCGCTATCTGTATAAACAGAACTATCCATAGCTCTACTTAATAAATTTGAAAAAACATCAGCTCCTACTCTGTATCCGTCACAAAGAATGCTCCAAATTTCTTCATCATCTAAGTTTTCAGTTTCTTTGTTATTTTCTTTAAATAGTTTGACCATTTGTTCTTGAACCAGTCTACTAAAGTGTTTTTTTTCATCAATATTAGGCTCAACATCAGCTTGATTCCATTTTGAACCAAAATTATCTTTTAAATTATTTATAAAAAGTGGTAAAGCTTTATCCACATAAGCTTGATCTTTATAAATTTCAAGAAATATCCATTTATTTGAATTAATAACTTGAGAATCAAAAACTCTGCTGGTAATTATTTTTTCTGATCTAGATTTAATATCAGCCAAAAAAAGTTCTTCATTGAAATCAATTTTCTCAGTAAATTTAGCAGGAAAATATGTCTCAGCTTTTACTCTAGATAAATGTCCTCTAATATGATTTTCCATTAAATCTGGAGGTAAAGATTGATTAGATACGTCGTGATTACTTTCTGCATTGGGCTGATTAACAAAACCACCAATCAAGGTTTCTAATTTTTTTAAATCTAATTTTCCATCAGCAAAAAGAGCTGTCAAGCTATTAACTAATTTATCCATTAATTCATCAAAATATAGTTTTTCAGTTTCTGTGTTGTTATCAACCATATATTTTCAAACTTATTTTCTTTGTCTCAAAAAAGCCGGGATCTCAAATTCATCATCAAAATCATCGCCAATGCCACCTCCAGAATCAAAATCGTCGTCAGCTGGTTCTTCTGTTTTCTTGGCCTCTTTTTTGACAAAAGCATCAGATTGAACAAATGGACTAGTGGCATCAGCATCTGTTTTTCCAGTAACTTGAGTCTTGGTTTGGGGCTGGGTATAACCCTCTGGGGCGCGATCAATACTGGTTGAATCTACCGCTTCTTCCTCATCTTCTTCTCTGATTTTCTTGAAAGAATTGCGGCTAAAAGAACCAAACATACTGCGTTGACCAGCTCCATACATTTTTTCATCAAAACCGGTGGCAATCACACTAATCTTAATCTTATTACCCATGTCTTCATCAATATTAGCCCCAAAAATAATGTTAGCGTCAGGATCAGCTGCATCAGCAATAATAGCTGAAGCATCAGATACCTCGGTCATAGTCATGTCTGGACCACCAGTAATAGTGTAAAGAATTCCCTTAGCTCCATCGACAGACACCTCTAAAAGAGGAGAGGAGATAGCCATTCTGGCAGCAGTAACGCCTCGGTTTTCTCCAGAGGCTTCACCAATTCCCATTAAAGCACTCCCAGAATCCTGCATAATTGTTCTGACATCAGCAAAATCAACATTAATTAAACCTGGTAAAGTAATCAAATCAGAGATCCCTTTTACACCTTGGCCCAACACATTGTCTGCTAACCGAAAAGCATCCAAAAAAGTCATTTTTTTGTCAACTACTTCCATTAATCTTTGATTAGGAATCACAATTAAAGTGTCCACTGACTCAGAAAGAATCTCGATGCCTTCTTCAGCGGTTTGCATGCGACGAATGCCTTCAAAAGCAAATGGTTTGGTCACAACAGAAACAGTCAAAGCACCAACTTCTTTGGCAATCTCAGCAATAATCGGGGAGGCTCCAGTGCCAGTTCCGCCACCCATACCAGCGGTAATAAATACCATATCAGTATCAAAAAGCAAATCTTTAAGTTTTTCTCGGCTTTCTTCAGCAGCAGTTCGCCCAACATCAGGATCAGCCCCAGCTCCCAAACCACGAGTGAAATTACTACCAATCTGCAATTTAGTGTCTGCTTTGGAAGTTAGTAAAGCTTGAGCATCAGTATTAACGGTAATAAACTCAACTCCATTAATTTGCTTAGATTCAACCATTGAGTTGACTGCGTTACCACCACCACCTCCGACTCCGATCACTTTTATTTTGGCAAAAGTTGTATTTGTTGGTTTAACTAATCCCATGTTGTTCGCTTCTTATCCTACTGTTATTACCCACTAGTAGGCTAAACTACTTGCTTATACTATCAAAGTGTAACACACACCATAATTGATTTTAGAAACAAAGTAAACAGACAATTTTTACGGAAGAACAGACTTTAATAGGCTTCTGATTTTTTCACCAAAACCCTTTAAATCAATACTTTCTAAAATCGAACCGACCCCACTTCCAGTCGCCACTCCACCATCTTTGGCTTTACCATATTTTAATAAGCCAATACTAGTAGCGTAGGCTGGACCTTTGATATCACCCACTAGTCCTTTTAGTTCCTCTGGCTCTCCAATTCTAACTGGCAAGTTAAAAACCCTCTTAGCAATATCAACCATACCTACAGTATGAGCACCACCACCACATAAAATAATTCCTGATGGAACTTTACCCAATAAATCTTGTTTAGCTAATTCTTTTTTAATTAATTCAAAAATCTCTTTCATTCTGGGCACCATAATGCCTTCAACTAAAGTTCGTTTGGATAGTTCTTCAACACTCTCCTGAATACCATTTCTGGCCAAATCTAAAATATCAGCTTTTTTACGACGTTTATTTAGTTCTTCTTTAGACTCTCCAGCTCTAGGCTTAATTGGAGCAAAACTTTCACCAGAAAGTAAGATCTTTACTTTTTCAGCATTATCCAAACTGATCCTGCAACCAAGAGCAATATCCTGAGTAACATGTCTGGCTCCAACCGGTACTGCGCCTGAATATTCTAAAGCACCTTCAACAAAAGCAGAAATAGAAGTCGTACCAGCTCCCATATCAACCACAATTGCTCCTAATTCTTTCTCTGTTTCAGTCAGGACTACACCAGAAGCCGCTAAGCCAGCAAAAACAAATCCATCAACCTCTAACCCCAAATCATTAATTACTTTTTCTAAATTTTTGAGAGAGGTACTCATCCCAGTAATAATATGAGCCTCTGACTCTAATCTGACACCAGTCATTCCCACTGGATCTTTAATTCCTTCTTGAGAGTCAACCTTAAAATCTCGAGGAATAACATGCATAATTTTACGATCAGCTGGCAAAGAAATAGCTCTAGCAGCTTCAATGACTCGATCAACATCGGTAGTAGTGATTTCTTGATCTGGAGCTGCTACAGCAACTACTCCTTTGGAGTTTTTAGACAATACATGAGTGCCAGAAACAGCTAAATAGACACTTTTAACATCAAAACCAGCCATTCTTTCAGCAGCATCCAAACTTTGACTAATGGTGTTTAGCACTTGATCTAAGTCGACAATTACACTGCGCTTCATTCCCTTTGAGGGTACAGCTGATACACCGACTACTTTCAACTCTCCAGTTTCTTCATCCACCACAGCAATCAGAGTGACACATTTTTCTGTGCCAAGATCAATGGCAGCAATAACTCTTTTTTTAGGCATAATTTAAACCACTATCAGTATAACCTGTTGATTAAAAATAATAATACAAAATTTACTCTTGGCTGTCGATGAGAAGTTCTGCCGAATCACTAGTTTCGTAAGTTTTTAACACCGGTAATTCAAATCTCAAATCTATTTCCTTCAAAGCCAGATCAATTTCTTTTGGATCCAACTGCTGATAAATTATTTGAAGTTTTCTAGCTTGATCTATCGGGCTCTGATCTGGATGAATAATAAAAATTGGGTAATTAGTCATCTTTATTTTCACTTTACTAACTGATAAAAACTCAATTTGTTTAATTAGTTGTCGTTCCTCACTGGTTAAAATTTCTAAAAACTTGGTTAAAAAAGAATGATAATTAATAAAGTTATCAGCAAAAATCAACTGTTCATCAATTAAAATTGGTAAAACCGTGTTTGGTTCATCAGCTCTCGTTTCTCCCAACTGAGTAAAAATTCTCATTTCTCCATTAATAATTGATCGATAAAGTGGTGGAGTCTGCTGCAAAAAAAACTTTAAAGTTCCAGCCAACGATACTTCAACTTTATTAATCGAGAAGACTTCTCTAGTCCCAGCAAGCGTGGTTAACACCATCACTTGCTCATCGTGGTAAAAATCTCTAAATAAAATTCTTTGGCCTAATAAAGTTTGAAGTTGCTGACAAACTGGAGCTTGGTCCTGTTGGCTTTGATCAATAAAACAATTAACCCGTTTGATTTTAAAATAAAAACCAAAAAACCCAAGTAAAACAATCAAACCCAATAAACTAAATAAGAAACGCCATCTAGTTTTCACAATTTTTAATCACCTCCTCAACTAATAAATGCAATTTTGAGGGGGCTATTGGTGAAAATTTTATTTGCGCTAAGTTATTTTTAATTTCCTCCTCCAAAGAAACTACTTTTTCTAAAGCTGAAATTAAGGTGGTTTGATTGAGAGCTTGTTGATCAATTAACACCGCAGCCCCCAAGTCAACCAACCACTTGGCATTTTTATATTGTTCATCTTGATGAGATGAAGGCAGGGGCACAAAAATACTAGGCACTCTAGCCACAATTAACTCATGTGTGGCATTAGCTCCAGATCTAGATAAAGCTACTTTTGTATGCCGATATAACCAAAATAAGTCGGCTTCATCCAGCCATTCTTGGACATAAAGCTTGTTTTTAAACTCTTCTGCTAACTGACTTTGAGCTGTAGCAAAAACTTGCCTATAATTTCTCTTGTTTGTCGGTTTACCACACTGAAGAACAATCATCCAATCCCTCACTAATTCTGGCAAGCAAGCCAAAATTAATTCATTTAAAGCTTCTGATCCCTGATTGCCTCCCATCACTAACAAAATAGGTTGTTTGGTTTCTTTAAGCCAACTGGGTTTAGTTTGTTGCTTGCTAAAAACTCCTTTTCTTAATAAATTCCCGGTTATGACTACTTTTTTAGCTGAAAAATATTGACTCGTGGCTGAAAATGACACTGCAACTTTAGTTGCTAAATAACCAATAATTTTGTTAGCCAAACCAACTGTTAGTGTTTGCTCATGGGTAATAATCGGAATCCTGCTCAAAAAAGCAGCAATGGCTACTGGCACAGCCAAATAACCACCAAAACTAACTACAATAGAAATCTTTTCTGCTTGTAAAATTTTCTTGGCCTGAATAATACTCTTAAAAAACTTGGGAAATTCTTGAAAAAAATTAGTTAAAAAATGTGGACCTAACCTTGTAGCCAAAAAAGGAATAAATTTTACTTTCCTTTTTTCTAGTTCATATTGTTCAACAGACTCTTGTTGTAAAAAATCTTGACTAAATTTTCGACCAAGAAAACAAAGCTTCACTGAAGGTTTATTTTCTTGTAACCAATCAATGTAACTAAGCGCTGGAGTGAGATGGCCACCTGTTACTAATATTTTCATATCACTAGCTATTGTACCTTTTTTCTAGTTCTAACAGAAACTTGTGTTTCCTTTGATCTAATCGCTGCCATCATTAAACCAACTGCAATAAAGGTCATCAAGATTGAGGTCCCTCCGTAAGAAAAAAAAGGTAGTGGTAAACCAGTTAAAGGAACCAGAGCCACCACAGCAGAAATATTAAGTAGGATCTGTCCTCCAAACCAAAGAAAAATACCAAAAATTAATAGTTGTTCAAAGCTTTTTTCTGGAAAAGAACTAGCTAATCGATAAATAATCAATAAATAAAAAATCATTAATAATAGAATTAGACTAGAACCAATAAAACCAACCTCCTCAGAGACGATCGCAAAAATAGAATCACTACTAGCTTCAGGAATATAAGCATGCTTTTGCTGAGAATTGCCAATTCCTACTCCAAACCAGCCACCATGACCCAAGGCCAACGTAATTTGCCTAATATGAAAACCAGCACCAAGAGGATCTTTACTTGGATCTAAATAGGTAGTTAATCTTTGTAAGCGGTATGGAGACAACAAGATAGCAATAGTTAAAAGCGCAATTCCGAATGAACTAATTCCTACTAAAAATCTCAAGTTTCCACCAGCCAAAAAAAACATCCCAAAACTAATCACTAATAAAATTAATAATGATCCCATGTCTGGTTGAAGGAGTAACAATAGAGAAAATATAGCAGTAAAAAACATAAAAGTTTGAGGCTTGGGGTTTTTTGCCATCCAGTGAGCAGAAAATAAAATTAAAGCAAACTTAAAAAACTCCACTGGCTGAAAAACTCGTCCTCCCACAGCGAACCATCTTCTAGCACCATTCAACTCTACTCCAAATCCTGGAATGAGCACTAATAGTAGCAATAAAAGACCGACTAAAAACCAAATTAAGGATGTTTGTTGCCAAAACTTCCACGACCAAAATCTGATAATCACAGCGACAGTCAAACCAAGAAATAAAGCAATTGATTGTTGTTTTAAAAAATGATATTGATGACCAACTAAGTTATAGCTTTCAGTAGTTGATGCTTCAAACACAAAAAACAAACCCAATAAAGCCAAAAAAATACTCAATGGAAAAAGAATTTTTTCCAAAGAAAAACTAGTTTTATCTTTAGATTTAGGCAATGACCTTAGTTGCATAAAACTTAAATTACAGCTAGCCAAACTCCAAATAAAGTGAGCATGATTTGCATTAACCACACCCGTTGCACAATCTTGGGCTCTTCCCAGCCATGTGATTGAAGAGTGAGATGGAAAGGAGCCGCCGGCAATAGTTTTCTTTTCCAGAATTTCCTAGCAATGATTTGCAACAATGATGTTGCCACTTCAAAAACAAACACAAAACCAATAATCCCCAAAGCCACTACTTTACCTAACAACAAACCAACTACTCCCAAGGTAGCACCAAAAGCTAGTGCTCCAACATCACCCATAAACATTCTGGCTGGATAAACATTAAAGTAAAGAAAAGAAACTAATGAACCTATCCATAAAGATAAAAACAATGAAAGCGGCACATCCAAAATAGAGGCTGATAAAAACCATAAGCCAAACAGAGAGATCATTAATACTCCAGAGGCCAAGCCATCCAAACCATCAGTAATATTAACTGCATTAGCAAACGAAACAATCACAAAAACAGCGAAAGGAATATACCAAAGCCCAAGACTAAAGGTACCAATAAATGGAATGTATAAAAACGAGATCCCTAGTTGAAAATAAATCATCAAAGCAATAATTGTAGCCAGAGTTAATTGTAAAAAAAGTTTAAAAGGAGCTTTCAAACCGAAAAATTTCTCTTTTTCAAAACCAAAAAACTTTTTAATATCATCATAGAGTCCTAAAATACCAAATGATAAAAAGGTGAAAAAGATAATATTAACTTCAGCTGGGGTATTAGCATAAACACTAGTGACATCTATCCCAAACCAACTCATCATTGGTAAAAATAAAGCAAACAAAATAGACACTACCAAAATAACTAATAAACCACCTCCAACTGGAACACCGGCTTTTTTACCATGAAACTTATCGAAAATTGGCGTTAACTTACCGAAAACATCTCTTGTCTCTTGTTTGGCTCTTTGAAATTTCAAGTGATACAACAAATCAATAAAAGGCACAATCACAATACTGGTGCTAATAAACGAAAAAATTAATAAACCTAAAAATAATGCTAATGAACCCATAACTACCTAAATTGTAACCCATTTTTTACTCTTCGACCCGTTTGATTTTTGCCCCCATTGAAGTTAGTTTTTGATCAATCTTGGAATAACCTCGCTCAATTTGTTCAACATTATGCAAAATAGTTTCACCTTCACCACTAATTGCGGCCAACATCACAGTAGCCCCAGCTCTAAGGTCATGAACCTCAAACTCACCACCTTGGAACTTAGTTGGACCAATAATCTTGATAGCTCTAATATCACTAGTCTTGCGATCCTGCCAATTAAAATTATAGAACTCATCTGGATCAGTCTTAACTTCTGGAGTATATTCTTCGATTCTAGCTCCCATCTGTTTTAAAACATCAACATATTGGAAACGATTTTGCATCACGGTTTCATGAATAGTACTAGTACCGTGTGCATGACAAACCAAGGTTGCCCAAAGTGGCTGCCAATCTGTCATAAACCCAGGATGAATTTCTGTTACTAAATCGGTAGCTTTTAACTCACCTTTGTAAAAGAAGCGAATACCATAATCTCCAACTTCATAACCAGCACCAATGTCATCCAGTTTAGATAAGAAAGCTAATAAATCTTTTTCACGAGCATTCTCTACAATAATATCGCCTTTTGAAGCAATGGCTGCACAAGCATAACTGACTGCTTCATTACGATCTGGCATAACACGATGAATCGTGCCACCCAATTTATCAACACCCTGAATTTCAATAGTTTTGTGAGCAGTTCTTCTAATCTTGGCACCCATACCATTTAAAAAATCAATTAAATCATCAATTTCTGGTTCCAAGGCTGCATTTTCTAAATAAGTAATACCTTCAGCTCTAACAGCTGCCATGATTAGGGTTTCGGTTCCAGTATGAGTATTCTTAGCAAACTTATACCTAGTACCAACTAATTTATCTGCCTTAACAATTAACATGCCAGCTTCTTGTTCAAAAGTAGCACCCATTTTTTTTAGCCCATCAAAATGACGATCTAAAGGTCTTTTGCCAATCTTGTCACCTCCTGGCATAGGCACTCTAGCTTCACCAAATTTAATCAGTAAAGGAGCAATGAAAATAGTTGAAGCACGTGAGACTTCACCATATTGTTTACCAAGAGAAAAAGTGTTTAAACCTTGTGGATTAATTAAATAAGTACCTTCTCCAGCTGGCTTTGCTTCGGCGCCGAGAGAAGAAATTACTTCACCCACCATCGCCACATCGGAGATAGCTGGTAAGTTTAAAATTCTAGATTCTTCATCACCAAGCAAAGCTGCCACCATCAGTTTATATGAGGCATTTTTAGCGCCACTCACTCTGACACTACCTCTTAGAGGAGTGCCACCAGTAATTACAAAAGATGTTTTGCCTTTTGTCATAATTTTCTTTCTATTCTAGCCAAAAGACTTCTTCTTTTAGCTCAACTGAAAATTTTTCCTCAACTACGGATTTTACTTTAGCTATTAATTTTTTTACTTGTTCAGCTGTGCCACTACCATGATTAACAAAAAAGGCTGCATGCTTTTCACTGACTTCAATATCACCTTCATTAACACCTTTTAAACCTGCTTGATCAATGAGAAAACCGCCTGGTACATGTTGCCTGTCAGCAAACTGAGGAAACTGTTGTTTTAATGATGGATTATTGGGCACATTTTGGAAAATACAACCTGAACTCGGCAAACCAAGTGGTTGAGTTTTGGCTCGGTATTCAGTTGCTTTTTTAATTAAAGCTAGTGATTCATCCTTATTCCCTTGATTTAATAAAAACTCAACTTGATAAATAATTTCTTTGGTCTTTTGGAATCTTGAACTATCATAACCAAAATCACAACTCTGCTGATCTAACCAAACAAACTCTCCGGCGTCATTCAAAATTTCCACCCGGGTGATGTGCTGCCCGATCAAATCTTCCAAGTAATGAGCATTATTGTAAACAGCTCCACCAATTGTCCCAGGCACACCCAAAAAGTACTCCAAACCTGTATAACCAAAATCAACTGTTTTTCTCACTGCCAAAGCCGTTTTAACTCCAGCTCCAACTAAAAACTTACCTTGTTCTCCAACTTTACTAAAGTTAATTCGGTCATAAACAACCTTGATCACCAAACCTTTAATCCCTGTATCGGCCACAATGACGTTGCTGCCACCACCAAATAATTTAAATTTAACTTGATTTTGTTTGGCCCAATTAACCAAAGCAGAAATTCGCTTTTTGTCACTTAATTCAATATAAATCTCAGCCGGACCACCAATTTTAAAATAGGTTTTTTGAGCCATTGGTAAATCAAACTGAAATAAGTAATCAGGAAATTCACGAGCTAGTTGTGCTTGTAGTTTTGTCATGATTTAAAACGCAAAAATTTGCTTTCTGCTGAATATCTAGAGATAATTCTCTCATGACTCTAGCTAAGACTCAATCGAAACCACCCACTAAAGGAACAGAAGGGATCTTTTTGATTGATAAACCAAGTGGAATTAGTAGTCATGGAGTAGTTAATAGAATGAGAAAAATCACTGGTATTAAAAGAGTAGGCCATTCTGGTACCTTAGATCCGTTGGCTTCTGGCTTGCTCATTGTTTTAGTTGGCAGAAACTACACCAAACTCCAATCAGCTTTTTTGAAGCTGGACAAAACCTATTCTTGTACCGCCAAACTTGGCTTAACTACTAATACTTATGATATTACTGGTCAAAAAACAAACCAAACTAGCTGGGAAAAATTAAAATATCTTGACTCCACGCTTATGGAAAAAACATTGACTAAGTTCAGAGGTAAAATCACCCAAACTGTCCCAGCTTTTTCTGCCGTTAAGATTGCTGGCCAAAAACTTTATGACAAAGCTCTTGGAGAAACTCTTAACCAACAAGATTTGCCCACTAGAAACGTAGAACTTTATTCTCTAGTCTTAACCCAACTAAAAAAAGATATTTTGACTAAAGAGGTTTATTTTTCAATCGAAACCACAGTAAGTTCTGGAACCTATATTAGATCGCTAATTCATGATATTGGTCAGGATTTGGGAGTGGGAGCTTGTGTGACTGAATTAAGAAGAACCAAAATTAATAATTATGATGTCACTCAGGCTCAGCAGATTTTTGATCCTAAAACTTTTTCTTTTGGCGAACAGTTTTTAGCCACCTCACCAAGAAACTAATGCCTTTGACCAATAAACCGAAAAGTAAAATTTTAAGCATTTTTAAAATGGATAAGTAGCACTATAGATTGGACCAACAACAGCTGGGGGCCAGTACCTGAAGAAAGCCTTCCCCACAATGTCTTGCTTTGTAATAGGCCCCCAAGTTCTTGAATCACTAGAATAAGGCCTGTTATCACCACTGACAAAATATTCATTACTACCCATCAAAACTGGACCATTTTTTGTATAAGCACCTGGCAAAACTTTAAAATCAGCCGGAATATATGGCTCTGGTAATTGCTGGCCATTCACATAAATAGCATTATTTTTTACTTCAACCGTATCACCAGGCACTGCTAAAACTCGCTTAATAAAATCACACCCCGTTCCTTCTGCACAGTGTGCGGCTTCTGGAGCATGAAAAACAATCACATCACCTCTTTTAGGGTTGCCCATTTTGTAACTAACTTTGTCAGTTAAAACATATTCACCACTTTGAAAATTGGGCACCATCGATTGACCATTAACTTGATGTGGCTGAACAAAAAATAAATAAACAATCAAAAAAATAGAAGCAGAAATAACAATTGTTTCCATTAGGTCAGTAAAAAAGGAACCAATTTTTTTAGTAGCATTTGACATAACGAAAACAATTATGCCACTTTTTGTTAATGAGAGCTACTATCAGCCCTAATAAAATTCACCTATAATTATTCAGATGAGTTATACACAAAAAACTCTAGTTGGTTTTAGTTGGCAAACCATTTACAAGGCAATCTTGGTAGGGATTGCCATGATTAAAATGTACTTTTTGGCTCGGCTTTTAGACCCTCAAGCTTTTGGTCTATTTTCTTTAACTGCTATTACTTTGGGCATCACCGAAAGTCTGACTCAAACAGGAATTAACGTCACGATTCTTCAATCAAAACAATCTGTAAAAAGCTTTATTGATACTGCTTGGGTTGTCGCCATTATTAGAGGCTTTGTCATTGGCATCATCATGTTGCTCATGGGTCTGTTCATGCAAAACTTCTACCAAGAGCCACAATTATTAATGCTGATTGCTGTTGCAGCCCTAGTGCCGATTATTAAAGGTTTTATTAATCCTTATATTGTCATTTTGCATAAAGAGATGAGATTTTTCCAAGATAGTCTTTATCGATTTTCTTTAATTTTAGTTGAAAGCCTAGCTGCAGTTATTCTTGGTTTTTTAACTCACTCGGTTTGGTCTTTAGTTTTTGCCCTAATTATTGGTGCTATTTACGAAGTAATTATTTCTTTTATTTTTTTCAAACTTAAACCAAAATTTAACTATCTACCTTCAAAAGGCAAAACAATCTTAAATAATGCCAAGTGGCTCAGTCTTTCAACTGTTTTTAATTATCTTAATGAAAATGTCGATGATTTCATTTTAGGCAAGATATTTGGCACTCATGCTCTGGGCATCTACCACAACAGTTATGCTCTAAGTCACAAGGCTAATTATGATTTTTCTAAATCTGTTCATCACAGTACCTTACCTGCTTTTACCATGCTAACTGATTCACCCCTGAGATTACAAAGAGCTTTTTATCGTTCAATGTTAGCTTTAATTGCTTTGATTAGCTTTGCTTCACTACCCTTAATTATTTTTCCAGGATTCTTTGTTAAATTAATTCTAGGCCAACAATGGCTAGAAGTTATTCCTTTGGTAAGACCTTTAATTTTTGCTGGCATTGCCCAAAGTATTAGTAATCAAAGCTATGCCTTATTCTTAGCCAGAAAACAATATAAGATTCTTAACCTACATCTACTTAGTTCATTGGTTTTGATGATAATTTTACTGCTTTGGTGGGGAAGTAGTTACCAACTACTTGGCGCTGTCTATGGTATTTTGGTATCTAGATTAATTGCTTTACCTCTTATTCTAGTTGGTATACTACACAGAGCTCATGATAAAAAATAAAGTACCACTTAGTGTCATTATCCTAACTCATCGTCAAGATCAACGCTTTATTAAAGCTTTACAATCAGCCCAACTAGCCGCTGAAGTCTTAGTGATTGATTACCAAAGTGGTAATAACTGGCAAGAACTAGCCAAAAAATATCACTTCAAACTAATTAAAAGAACTGGCTTAATCGAGAATTTTTCTCAAGAAAGGAACTTGGCTCTAAAAGAAAGCAACTCTGAATGGATTTTCTTTTTGGACAGTGATGAAGAAATTATCCCTACAAGTTGGCCAGAGATCACAGCTCTAGTCACTAATGATAGTGGAGTTGATGGTTATCTGGTTGAGCGAACTGATATTTTTTATGACCGAGCCCTTAAATTTGGAGAAACTGGTGGCAATAAATTTTTAAGACTTATCCGCAAAGATAAAGCTCAATATTTAAGACCTGTTCATGAACAAGCTATCGTTCAAGGTACCACTGAATACAGTAAAATTCAGATCATTCATTACTCCCACCAAAATATTTCTGAGTTTATTCAAGATGTCACTCATTATGCTGAGCTAGAAGCAGAATACCAAACTGATGATTTACTCAGTCCCGCAGTTTTGGGTTTAAAAACCATCATTTACCCAAAAAGTAAGTTCTTAGTAAATTATCTTTTTAAGCTGGGTTTTTTAGATGGTTGGCGAGGCTTAGTTTACGCTACAATCATGAGTTTGCACTCCATCATGGTTAGAGTGTTTTCTTATGAAAATCATTAAAACCATTACCACTAATTTTTTCACTTTGACTTTTACATTATTTTGGATGGTTTTTTCTTTGGGCCAATTACAAAGAATTCAACTTCAAGGTGATATCGCTTTTTATCTTCACGACATTATTATTACTATTTTTGTAGTTGGGTTTTTATGGCAAAACAAAAACAATTTTTTTAACTACAAAAAAATTTCCTGGCCAAAGTTCAGGCTAGAATTAAGTTTATTAGCTTTAGTTATGGTTGGCATGCTGCTTGGTTCGTGGGAAGGAAGAATTACTCCCAAAAGTTGGCTTTACCTCTTGCGGCTAGTTGACTATGGTTTATTTGTTTATGCTCTACAAAAAGTTAAGTTAACTTATCAACCATATCTAGGTCTACTAATTGCTGGGACACTGATTGGAGTTTGGGGATTGGGTCAATATATAGCCATACCAGATGTAAGATTTCTTAATATTTTCGGCTGGGACAATCATTACTATCGATTAATCAGTACTATTTTTGATCCAGCTTTCACTGGCATAATTCTGGTCTTAACCGTTGGCCTATGGCAAAGACTTATTAATCAAAAACCAGCCTACCAACAAAGCGGTTGGCTAACTCAAACAATCCTCATTCTGGCGATTGCTGCCACTTTTTCCAGGGCCAGTTACTTAGCCTTAGGTCTGCTAACCACCCATCAGTGGCTGACTACTAACCAAAAAATTAAATGGAGTTTTTTGGGTATAGTTTTTTTACTAACCATTATTCTATTACCAAAACCAGGAGGAGAAGGTGTTAATCTAGCTAGAACAAGTACCCTTGAAGCTAGGTCAGAAAATATTCAAGAAAACTTGATTACTTTAGAAGGCTCTCAATGGCTATGGGGTAGAGGATTATTTAATAATGATGCTCAAAAAACTAGTTACACTAACAACCACGCCCAATTACCAGATAATCTGTTAATTTTAGTGATTAATGGCACCGGAGTAATTGGTTTAACTTTATTTGGCCTACTAACTTTCAAATGGATAAAAATATTTTACAAACAAGATAAATTGTGGGGCATATTATTAATTACTGTTTTGATTCACAGCCTATTCAATAATACTTTGCTCCAACCTTTTGTTTTTTTGAATTTATTCAGTAGTAAAAAAATAAGTAATGATTAGCTTAAACAAACTAAAGTCTAAACTTTATCCTTAGGGTTTGCTCTGTCACATTTCCTGCACGATCTTCAATTTTAAATTTAAGTTCGTTGTCTCCCTCTTCAAGATAATAAGCAACCTTAAAGTTACCTTCACTGTCTACATAAACGGAACGCTCATTAATATGTAATTTGGAATGGGGCTCGGTTTTACCTTTGATAGCATAGTTTTGGTTTTCTTTAGCCAAAATTTCTTGACCATCAGTAAGGTTTTCTAATTCCAATATCGGTGCTTCATTATCCAAATTAATGAACATATCATTGGTTGTATTTGACTCATTGCCAGCCTCATCTACACCATAAAAACTCAACTTATTCTCACCTTCTGTCAAAGTCAGTTGATACTCAAAAGAGCCCTCATCGTTAACAACAATCTCCTCGGCCCGTTCACCATTTTTGACTACCACTACTTTACTTTTGGCCTCAGCAAAACCCTCAATGGTCAAAACAGCATCTTTAATTGAGTCCGGAAAAGGTAAGATAATTGGTACCTGAGGTGGAACCTCATCTTTTTCTTTAAAACTAATATCACCTGTACCTAAAAAGTTAAAAAATAAATTAATTAATCTAGGCATTATCACCAAAAAGAAAACTAAAACAGCAACAATAGAGAAAACAATCATCGCCACTGATTGACGAGCAATTTTTTTACCTTGAGTTCTAGTTAAACGTGAATTAGCAGTTCTTAGCATAGGCTTATTATAACCAATTTAATTTTTAAGTTAATTTTGTTAAAAGTTCCTTCGGTTGATCAATTATATAGTCAGGTTTAGCTTTTTGCAGTCTTGCCTTAGAATTAAGGCCCCAAGTCACAGCAATAATCGGCAAACCAGCCTGGTGAGATGCTTCTATATCCCTCACTTCATCACCAACATAAATTACTTTAGCGGCAGTTAAGTGATGTTTTTTCAAAACATTGCTCAAAACTTTAGCTTTACCAAATAAGCTTTTTTCAGCATAAATAAAATCTATTCCTTTTATTTGATGATAATTTAAAAAAAGCTCAATATTTTCCTTAGAATTAGAACTAACAATCCCGATTTGAAAACCTTTTTCTTTTAAATCAATTAGTAATTCTTCTAATCCTGAAATTAAGTTCAACTGCTGAAGATTATTTTTTAATTTAGGTAAAATTTCTTTGGTTAAACGAATAAACTTTAATCGAGAAATCTTAAATTCTTCAATCAACTCCCTAGCACTTAAGTTTCTGATTTTTTCTCGATCAGCTTGAGCAATTTGGGGTAACTGATATTTAACTGAAACTTGATTGAATAAATCGACCATAGCCTCAAGAGTATCAGCAATCGTACCATCAAAATCAAAAATAACAGTATCAACTTTTCTCATGATGAGCCAGAAAAGGGGATCGAACCCTTGACCTACGGTTTACGATACCGTCGCTCTACCAACTGAGCTATTCTGGCTTGGTTGTAGGCTAAATTTTACAACCTGGTACCACTAAAAGCCAGATCAAGCAAAAAAATGGTATACTAGCTTTTTAGGGAGAATAATAAAGTTGTTCTTTTTTCCCTAATTATGACTAATTATCAGGAAACTAATCATCAAATTCTTAATTATAGACAAATCTTAGAACAATTTAGTAATACTGTTAGTCATATTTGGAAAAGTAAAAAAGCCCAGACTGAAGGATTTTTCACTTCTAACTGTAATTTACTTCCTAAAAAAACCATTATTTCTAGAGAAATTATTCCTGTTAACAACCGAGAACAGTTAATTGAAGAATTACTCAATGGTGTAAAAAGAGGTTGTAATGTTGGTGTTAGAACTTGTTTTTCTCCACAGCCAAACAATTCTCCTTGGGTTATGGGTATTAAAACTGTGGCTGATATTGAAAACTTTTTAACTCATGAATACCTTGATTGGTTAAAAATGCCTGGAATTACCGAATTGATTGTGATGAATAACCCTCCAGATCTAGGTAATAAAGAAAGAAGTAATGAGTTTTTTGTTTTTAAAATGGGAGATCGGACTCAAAAAGAATTTAGCGGTTGTTACATTGAGATGAGACTCGATACTTTTCAACTGCGTAGCCTAGAAGCAGACACCTCTCCTGCTGACATGATCATTATCAAAATAAGTAATTTTGAAGCTGTAACCATTGTGATTGGTGCCAACTACAATTTTGACCAACAAGAAATTGAGTATCAATTCTCAGCCGCTAATTACCAAAAAATAGAAATTGATTTAGCCAATAAACTTTCAGCCAAGCATCTCAGAACAATCTATTCTTTTTTGGAAAGCCTTCGTTATTTAATGAGTGATTCACAATCAGCCTTAAAAAGAAAACTTAAAGCTTTTGCTGAGTTTGGCCTAGAATTTAGTGAGTGGCAATCTCAAGTTGATTCAGCCGGAAATAACAGCTGGATGAAAATTTACGGTTTTAAAGGATCTAATGATGAAACTCACTGGAGTACTATTCATTAAATAGTCTTATATTGACAAATTATAGGATGTAAGATATAATGGACAGGTTCTTTAAAATTAATAATAAAGTTTAAATGAAAATTGCTTTCAAACTAATCTTTATTATTAGCAGAATACTGCCACACTGATTTTAGCTACCTCTATGTACTTGGGGAAAATAAAGCTTATTTATAATAAGTTTTATTTTCCCCAAGCCTCTCCTGGTAAAACAGGAGAGAGTAAAAAAACGAGAGGTAAACTATGAACACACATCTTTGGATTATCTGGATTGTACTTTGGGCGTTAGCCCAGGCAGTAGCCGGAAACGTACTGACCTTCCTCCTTTGGAAAATTACGAAAACGCTGAAGTATAACTATCACCACAATGTGATGGTTCTTGCAATGATTGCTTTTTTCGTGATTTCCATCCACGTAAAACCTGGACTTTGGATTATCCTGTCAATAGCTATCGGATCGTTGGTGCAGCACCTGATTTATGCTTACTCACCAATTTTCCCGATTCCTGATGACTGGAAAGACCATGTGGATGAGGTTTTGTACCCTTAGAAAAGAGGAGGTGCACAACTCATGTGCGCCTCCTCTTCCATTGAAAAACTAAAAATCAGTGTGGCTTTAACAAAAACATTTATCTGAGCTCCTATATACGGAGCTTTTTTTATAATGGTAAACTGATAGTTGAAAGGCTAATGATGAAACTCAACTTACGTTTGCTTTACTTGTATCTTTTTTCTTTTGTCGGCTTACTAATTTTAATTATTGGTAGCATCCAAATCGTGGATCTTACCCTAAAAACTTATGTGTTTAAAGTTAATGATTATGGTTACTACTATGCCGAAACAGAGTCTCCTGCCATCAGAGAACAAAACAAAAAAATGTATGAAGAAGAACAAGCCAATCAAAGAAAAAGACAATTTAGCAATAGCCTAGCCATGATGCTGGTTGGTGGACCAGTTTATTTTTATCATTGGAAAACTATTAAAAAAGAAAATAAAAGTTAAAAAAGCTCCGTATGGAGCTTTTTCATTGCTGAGCGGGTGACGAGGCTCGAACTCGCGATCTTCTGCTTGGGAAGCAGACATACTACCACTGTACTACACCCGCAAATTTAATAACCACATTATAACGCAAGCTTTCAAGTATAATACCTGATATGGAATCTGGATTTTGGCGCAAATTAGCTAAACCAATTATTGGTTTGTCACCGATGGACGGAGTGACAGATCATCCTTTTCGTCATTTAACCAAAAAACATGGTCAACCTGATGTAATTTATACTGAGTTCGCCACTGTTGAAGGTTTTTGTCGTGGAGTAGAAAAACCACTGGTCGATTTTCTTTATGATGAAACTCAACGACCTATTGTGGCTCAAATTTATGGCACTACTCCAGAATATTTTCGTCAAACAACAATCGCTTTATGCCAATTAGGTTTTGATGGTGTTGATATTAATATGGGTTGTCCTGCCAAAAGTGTTTCCCAAAGTGGGGCTGGAGCTGGCTTGATTAAAACCCCAAAGCTTGCTCAAGAAATTGTTAAAGCTGCCAAGCAAGGAGTGGCTGATTGGCAGAGTGGCCAAACAGTTCGTGACTGTCCTGATTTAACTAATAGTATTTGTGAAATTATTGAACAACGCCACCAACAACTTCCCAAACAATATCAAGCTCATAACCGGATAATTCCTATTAGTGTTAAAACTAGAGTTGGTTATGACCAGGTGATTACTGAAGATTGGCTAAGATATTTATTAGAAGTAGAACCAGCTGCAATTGCTCTTCACGGTAGAACTTTACGCCAAGCTTACACTGGTTTTGCTAGTTGGGAGGAAATTGGTAAAGCTACCCAACTAATCAAACAAAATAACTCAGATATTACTTTTCTGGGCAATGGTGATATCCACTCGGCCGAAGAAGCTTTGGAAAAAATCAATCAATATCAAGTTGATGGGATCTTAGTCGGTCGAGCCAGCTTTGGTAATCCTTGGTTGTTCTTAAAAAATAAATCAGAAGTTACTATTCAACAACGAGCAGCTCTAGCTTTGGAACATAGCTTGCTCTATGAGCAAACCTACCAACAAGATGAACGCTATCGGTTTTTACCAATGCGCAAACACCTAACTTGGTACATTAAAAACTTTCCCAACGCCAGTGATATTAGGATTGAATTAGTAAAAACAGAAAATAGCGAACAAGTCAAAGAAATTTTACAAAAACATCAACTCTTGGTTGTATAATATCGCTATGGCCAAAAATCCAGAAAACTTGGTAGAAAGATTTGACTGGGGAAAACTCATTGGTCCTTTGGGTTTATTAGCTATTGCTACTCTGGTTAGTTTGGGTGCATATTCTGAAAAACAAAAAACAGCGATCAAAGAACGAGATCAACATTCTTGTCAATTTCCTGGCGAACATAACTGTGGAGGAAAAATAATTATTCATCAAATTATTCCCCCAAAGTATGCCAAAAAATTCAATATTAATCCTGATTTTGCTGAGAATGGTTTAACCATTTGCCGTAATGCTCAAAAACTTATTTACACTGATACTTCCGTTGAAACAGCTAATATTCCTGAGGCAATTAAAACCAGAAACATTAAACTTAACCAACGACAACCCTATTGGGTAACTATCTTTGACCGAGCAATGAGTGCTGTGGCCATTAGAAATACTCAACAAGCCCAAAAAGACCAAGCTTGGTATTTTCCTGATAAAAAAACTCGCAATAAAAAAGCCTAGTTTTTCACCTGTTCCCAACTTTCCCATCAGCTATAATGACCACTGATGTCACAAGATCAAAATTTTAGTCGCATCTATCAAGCACTTAACCCAGCTCAAAAAAAAGCAGTTGAAACCATTGACGGTCCAGTAATGGTGATTGCTGGCCCTGGTACAGGTAAAACCCAAGTTTTAACCGCTAGAATTGCCCAAATTCTGCAAAAAACCGACACCAATCCTACTAGTATTTTGGCTTTGACCTTTACTGAAAGCGCTGCCAAAAATATGCGTGAAAGATTAGTCAAAATGATTGGTAAAACTGGTTATTATGTGCAAATTGCTACTTTCCATGCCTTTTGTAAAGAAGTAATCGATAATCATCCAGAAGCTTTTCCCATTGAAAGAGATAGTACTCCTTTATCAGACTTAGAACGTTATGAATTCTTTGAAGATATTTTTCATAATTTAAATTTAAAAGAAATCAAACCTCTCAATACACCATTTTTTTACATCAAAGATGCCATTAAAGGCATCTCTGATCTTAAAAGAGAAGGCATTAACCCCTATCAGTATCAAGAGCTATTAAACCAATGGGAACAACGTTTAATCGCAACTGAGCCATCACCAGCAAAACCAGGCAAAAGGACTCGTAAAAAACCTGGAGAACTGAGTAGAACTGATTGGGAAAAAGATCAAAAACAGTTAGCCAAAAATAAAGAGTTGTTGGAGGTTTATAAAACCTACCAACAAAAATTAAGAGCTGGTAAGCGCTATGACTTTGATGACATGATTGTATTAGTGGTTGAAGCTTTTCAAAAAAATGAATTGTTACTACGTGAATATCAAGAAAACCTTCATTATTTTTTGGTTGATGAATACCAAGATACTAACTCTGCGCAAAATACTGTTGTTGATTTGTTGGCTAGTTACTGGCAAGAAGCTGCTAATATTTTCGTAGTAGGAGATCCTAATCAAGCCATTTATCGTTTTCAAGGAGCTTCAGTAGAAAACATGTTGGAGTTTGTGCATAAGTATCCACAAGCAACAGTAATAACTTTGGAAACTGGCTACCGTTGTCCACAAAATATCTACGATACCGCCACAGCTGTTATTAGTCATAACAAGCTAGCAATTGAACTTAGTAATAAAAAAATCTCCTTAGTTAATAATCTTAAAAGTCCTCATGGCAAAGGCAATAAAATTAATTTAATAACAGCTTCATCACAAGTATTAGAAGCTGTTCAAATTGCCGAGCAAATCAAACAACTTTTGGACCAAGCTGTCCCAGCTCATGAAATCTCGGTTCTATATCGTCACAATGCTGACAGACATACTTTGGTTGAGGTATTTGACAATTGGCAGATTCCTTATGAAGTTGAAGGTGGAGGAGATGCCCTTAAAGAAGAAATTGTTCGCCAACTGATTACTTTATTCAGAGTAATCGTCGCGATTAGAACTGGTGAAGAAACTGAACTACTTTATGAAACTCTACAATATGATTGGTTAAAAAATACTTTTGCTTGGGAAAAAGATGTGGTTCTAAAACTAGCAAGAGCAGCCGGTAAAACTAAACTACCACTCTTAGATCTAATCGAACAAGATTTAACAGCAATTAACAAACTTCACCCAGGCCATGAAATTACTCCTTTAGAATTAATCCCCCTTAAAAACTATCTTAATAACCTTAAAAACTGGGACAGTGCTGATGCGAATAAAACTTTTCCTGCTTTTTTTGAACAAGTTATTCAAGAATCTGGTTTACTACCATGGATTATTAACCAACCAGGAAAAATTTATGGCATTACCGTTTTAAACTCTTTGTTTAGTGAAATTAAAAAATTGGTTAATCATAATCACCAATTTAAACTAGTTGATTTACTAAAAACTCTCGCTTTGATTGAAGAACATAACCTACAAATTACCATCGAAGATCTCAATGTCCGCAAACAAGCTGTCCATTTATCAACTGTTCATAAAGCTAAAGGCAGAGAATGGGAAAATGTTTTTTTATACCAATGTCTTGATAAAAAGTGGGGTAATAACCGAAAAAGAGAACTTATTAAACTACCTGTAGAAATCTTAAAAAACACTAATCTTGATACTAAAGAACGCAATGAAGATGAACGCCGTTTATTCTATGTAGCTCTAACTCGAGCTAAAAACCAAATAGTCATTTCTCACCCAGATACAGTTATTACGGAAGGACATAGCCGTGATGTAGTCCCTAGCATGTTTCTGATAGAAGTCCAAGAAACTAATAACCAACAAACCTGGCAAAAATTAGCGAGTGAGTTAAATGAAGAAAACTCAGCCCAATACCTAACCAAAATCCTCAAACCAAATCCCACCCCAGATGTTCTCATTACTGGTGAAAAAGAAAAACTTTACCTCAACTGGTTGCTAACTAACTTCCGCTGGTCAGTCACTGCTTTGAATACTTATCTACGTAATCCAGAAGAATTTTTACATAATACTCTTCTTAGAATTCCCAGAGCCAAGATTCCTCAGTTGGCTTTTGGAACTGCCATGCATAACACCATGGAGTTTCTTTACAAAACTTTCCAACAAACAGGCCAATATCCAACTTTGAATGATCTAAAAAAGCAGTTTGAGTTAGCCTTAGAAAAAGAAATTTTAGAACCATCAGAACAATTTAATCGTCTTAAATATGGCTATGAAGTGTTAGACCGCTACTACTTAGAGTTAGCAAATAAAAATCCAAATCCATTATTTATCGAACGGTTCTTCGGCAGTGGTAAACAAAAAGTCATAATTGATGATATTGCTTTGACTGGAAGAATTGACCGAATTGACTGGCATAGTATCGAACAAAAACAAGTCAAAGTAATCGACTACAAAACTGGTAAAGTCAAAAGTGCTAATGAAATTGAAGGCAAAACTGCTAATGCCAAACTATCTGAACGAGAAAGAACATTACCAGAAAATATTCGTGGTCCATATAAACGCCAACTATTATTCTACAAACTATTAACCAAACTAGATAAATCTTTTCCGTATGAAGTGGTCAGTGGTGAATTTGAGTTCTTAGAACCAAATAACTCTAGCAAAATTGTGACTAGAAATTTTGAGTTGTTGAATGAAGATGTAAAGGCTTTGGAAAAACTAATTAAAGATGTAGTGAAAGAGTTGAGGGAAGCTTGGCAGTGAAGATAATTTTGGTCGCATCAATTAACGGTAAAGCCAAACAAAAATTCTTTTATCTATCTATTATTGGACTACTAAAAGATCTGGGTCATGAAGTATTTTACGAACATATCTTAAAAGAAAGCCCAGAATCTCTTTCTCAGTCTCTAGAAAAAAATATTAAATTTCATAAAAATATTATTAAAAAAATTAGAAAAACAGACCTGGTCCTTTCTGAAGCAACTCATGAAAGTATTAGTGTTGGCTATTTAATTCATGAGGCTTTAACTTTAAATAAACCAGTCATTGCCGTATCTAGGTCAGATGCTACTCCTAATATCTCGGTTTTTTTAGAAAACTTTCGAAAGTTTACCTTTTTCCCTTATAAAAAAACAGAAGAATTAAAAAAAGAACTGCCCAAATTAATTAATAGCACTAAAATAGAAAAACTAAAAAGATTTAACTTCTTAATTTCAGAAAAAATAGATGAAAAACTTAAAAAATTAGCAGATAACAACAAAACCTCTAAATCAGAATTTCTAAGAACTTTAATTAAAAATCTTTAACTCTTCCCACTCCTAGGCTGATATTCTATACTACATTTTACTATGTTTGATTGGCCTACCGCAAAAAACAAAACCCAAATATCAATTAGCCCCTCAATCGTGATTTTTACCCTAGCTGTCATAGGGGCTTTAAAGTTTATGGCCTCGATTAATAACATTCTCCTGTTATTACTATTATCTTTTATTTTAATGGTAGCTTTAAACCCAGCCGTAACTCGTTTCCAAAAATACTTCAAAATGCCTAGAGCTATTAGTATGATTTTAGTCTATGTTTTGTTTATCATCGTGATTGTTTCTGCTACAGCCTTGGTCTTACCACCGTTGATTACTGAAATTATCCATTTTTTGAAAACCATTAACCTGCCTTATCTTCAAGAACAGTTCTCTAAAATGGAGTTTTCCTTCTCAGAGATTGGTAACTTAGCCAATCAATTTAGTTCCTCAGTTAACTTCTTAATTAGCGCAGTTACTGGTACCTTTACAGGTATTTTTACTTTTGTCACTTTACTAATTATGTCTTTTTATATGTTGTTAGACAGACCAAATTTACATAAAAAAGTAGCTTGGTTTACTAATAAAAATGAACATTTGGTAACTGCTAAAGAATTTATTGATGATCTTGAAAAACAACTTGGAGGCTGGGTTAGAGGACAGTTAATTCTTATGGTGGTCATTGCTATTGCAACCTACTTTGGTCTAATGATGTTAAAAGTTCCATTTGCTCTACCTCTGGCTATTCTCGCTGGCTTTTTGGAAATTTTGCCGAATTTGGGACCATTTATTTCTGCTGTCCCAGGAGTAGTTTTGGCGTACGTAGCTTATGGCTTTCCTATGGCCGGAGCCACTGTTTTAGTTTATGTCCTAATTCAACAACTAGAGAATAATCTATTAGTCCCCAAAATCATGAGTGCTAATGCTAAAGTTAATCCCTTGGTCTCGATGCTTTGTGTCTTGGTCGGTTTCCAACTAGGAGGAGTGGTAGGAGGTTTGTTAGCAATCCCAGTCTATATCATTATTAGAGCTACTTATTCACTGTGGAGAAATAAAATTTTATATAAAAATAATGAATAATTATGTCAGAATCAAGTCGCTTACAACGTAATAAGATTTTTGCCCAAGGTTTGGAAGCCACCATGACTTATGTAGTCAGGATTGGTGCCTATACTTTCAAGTTTGTGATTGATTTTATTAGAGAAATATTTGCCTCTTTAGTTGGTAAAAAATAGGTAGAGTTCCAAGCAAGCAATTAGATAATTAAAAGCCATAAAAAAACCCCATACTACAAACGAGTAAAGGGTTTTAGTGCCAAGCTGAGGAATCGAACCTCAATCCCATGTTTTTCAGACATGTGCCGTGACCAACTTGGCTAGCTTGGCGTGTTTGCACAAAAGAAGTGGACCCGAGAGGGCTCGAACCTCTGACCTTTCGGATGTAAACCGAACGCTCTAACCAACTGAGCTACGAGTCCAAAGGATGGTGGTGCCCAGGAGAGGACTTGAACCTCCACGGATTGCTCCACAGCCACCTCAAGACTGCGCGTCTACCAGTTCCGCCACCTGGGCTTATTTTGCACACGCTGAGCGAGAAACGGGACTCGAACCCGCGACCTTCTCCTTGGCAAGGAGACGCTCTAGCCAACTGAGCTATTCTCGCATTGTTTAGTTTTAAAGGACGTGATCACTCACAAGACTGACATTATATAACAACTTGGTCAAAGTGAAAAACCGAGTTTTTATATTTAAATGTGCTAGTGCCAGAGGAGGGACTTGAACCCTCACACTCGAAAGAGCACTAGTTCCTGATACTAGCCTGTCTACCAATTCCAGCACTCTGGCAATATTTAGCTATTATAAACTAAATTTAAAACAGCGAAGATTTAATTCTTTGCCAAGCTGGGAATTTTCTTCTGAAGGCAACTTCAATCACTTTGGCAGCTTCCTCAATCGTGTAGTGGGTTGTATTGAGCGTTAAGTCATAAGCATTACGACTGTTTAAATCCTGGCGAAAATATTTCTTCACAAAATCACGACGCTCTTTTTCGTAGTGGGCAATTACTCGTTTGGCTTTTTCTTCAGTGTAATCTTCATGCTTCATCGCTCTTAATACTCTTAATTTGTAAGGAGCCACAATATTAACGTGTAAACCCTTAGAAAAAGGCGTAACAAAATTAGCTCCTCTACCAACAATTATGTTATTGCCCTCATGAGCTAATAACATAATCACTTTGCTCAACTCTTTAATGTAGGTGTTCTCATCAACATAATTGGGATTTAACGCAGAATGAATTAAATCTTCCAAATAAGTTCTACTTTTTTCATCGATTTTACGAATAATTGCTCGACGCTTTTGGGTTGATTCAGCAACCTTATCAATAATCATTTCATCATGAACTTCAAAGCCTAACCTTTTTCCTAGCTCTTTGGCAATTGGTAAACCACCACTGCCTGGTTCTCGAGCAATAGTAATAAACGGTCGAGCAAAAAAATGATCTTCAGGGATTTCTTGAAGTAAACGATCTTTGATGCCCAAAGTGGAAATTATTTTATTAATGAGGGGGTAGTAGTTTATAGCCATACTACTGTGTGAGTATAAACTACTTTTCAGTTTTTTTTAAGCTTTTATTTGGGTTTAGTTTTTGACTAATTAACTGAAATAAAATTTCTTAGCAAAAAACCTAACAAGTGTTACAATAACTCCAACTACTGCCTCAGTAGCTCAGTGGATTAGAGCGCAGGTCTTCGGAACCTGGCGTCGGGGGTTCGAATCCCTCCTGGGGCACTTTTAACTATTAAAGATTGCCCCTACTAAATTTTGGATATATTGATTGCGACCACCTTCTTTAGCTGAATAAAGAGCAACATCTGCTAAATCGAAGTGATTGGCAAAATTTAAGTTACTAACTCTCTTACTAGAAATAGCACCCAAACTGACTGTTTTTCTTAATTTTAAATTTTTAAATCTTTTACCCTGACCATGACTTAATTCTTCAAGGTCTATCTCTGTTGTTCTAAAAAATTCCAAAATTCTAACCATTAATTTTTCTATTTCTTCCTCATTACCATGAGCAATAATCACAAACTCTTCACCACCATATCGGTAAACACCATCAGTTCTTCGACATAATTTTTGTAAAGAATCAGCAACAAACTTCAGGACCATATCACCAGCCAAATGACCATGTTCATCATTTACTTTCTTAAAATCGTCAATATCAACTACTATTAAAGAAAATTCTTGGTTATTGTCTTCAGATCTTCTTCTTTGAATAAAATCTTGATAATCTCCCTCAAGAGCTTGTCTATTGGGTAATTGAGTTAAAAAATCTTTGTTTTTACCTCTAAATTGATTAAAAATTTCCAAAGCGTCCTCTAAGGAAAGTCTTAACAAGTTAATTATCTTCTGATCAGTAGTTTTTCCTTTTACTTTGCCAAAAAAACTTTTATAAAAAACATCATAAAAAGACTCTCCAGAATCAGCTGAATGGTGAAGATAGGTAGTTTCCGCTTCAATCAAGGCTTCAATTAAGTAGTTTAAATCTTCAACCAAACCAATCTTATGCATTCTCTCTGCTAAACCAAGTAAAACAGTCTTGAGCAATTCATCATCAGGAGGAAGGGCTGGGTTTTCTTTTACTTCTTTTTCTAAGACAATCGAAGCTTGGTCAACTGGTTCTTGTGATTCCAACATTAAATAAAATTATAGATTAAAAAATCTAAGAGCGCTAAGGATAAACTCTGGAAATTTTTAGTAAAAGACAGTAGAATACGAGCCATTGAGCTCTGGGTCAGTAGCTCAGTCGGTTAGAGCGTCTGCCTCTTAAGCAGAATGTCGTGGGTTCGAGTCCCACCTGACTCACTAAGGGACCTAACTAGTCCTAAACACAAAAACACCAAAAACCAGCCACTAGGCTGGTTTTTGCAAAACTCGGATAAAGTTATTTTTCTAATCTGGTAAAACCCCCAAAGCGTCGTTAAATCTGTTAATAAAGTTGAACAAACCAACCACACTAGTTAACTCAACCAACTCTTCATCAGAAAAAGCTAGTTTTACTTTTTCCAACAAAGCTGGATCGATTTTATAAGCATGATCATTAACTGCCTCAGCATACTCCATAGCCAAAGCATCTCTTCCTGTAGCTGCTTGTCTAATCAACTTCATTTCCTCTTTGCTCAGTCCAAATTGCTCTAACTGCATTTCTGACACACTGACACAAAACTCACACTTATTGAGTTCAGAAATATGATAAGCAATCCGCCACTTTAATTCAGCACTAAGCGGAGAATCATCCATGGTTGCTTTAAATAAAGCAAAAAAACCCATTAACACATCACCACAATTAGCCATCACGCCCATCCATTTAGGCACTCCGCCTTTTTGTTCAATCATTTTTTCAAAAAGTGCTTTGACCTCACCCTTGGCTTCTTCATCATTAACAACATGAACTCTGGGGAGAGTAGACATAAACGTTCCTTAATTCAAATTTAGTAATTAATATTACTATAACAAATTTCAACCCAGATTAACATCAAACAGAACAATCTTCAGTTATAATTCATTTCTTGTGGAAAAAGAAAAAACACTGTTACTAGCAAAAGAAAAACAAAAGAAATCACTTGATATTACTGTTCCCTTGGTAATTTTAACCGTGGCGATTACTTTACTTGACCTTTATTCTCACCCTCATGCTGGACTTGCTGATCTAGAAAGAAGACAAGCTTTAGAAAACTTAATCGGCTCAATCACCAATCATCTGGGAAATTTTGGTATCTCTGCTTCTCTAGCTATTACCACTGTTTTTGCCAAAAACCTATTCGACCAAGTATTTCACTCCGAAATAGCTAAAAAAATTACTAAACTTGGCTACACTTTAAGCCTTAGCTCGATTCTCACGCTGAATGCCTTAATTGAATCATTTCCAGGCAATAATGAGTTAATTGGTGATACCAGTATGGACATTTTAGGGGTAGCTATAGCAACAATAGCTACTAATTTAGCTATTAATAGGTTTCAACAAGCAAAAAACCCAACTTGAATCAAGATTTAAAAAAATAATTTGATCTGGTACAATTCACTTTTTATGACTGAACAACTTTCTTTACCAATCGAATGGAAAAAGGGTCAAAATGATCTTGAGTTTTTTGGCCAAATGAGCATTGGAGAGTTATTGATCTGGTTAGATAAAAATCCTGAAGAAGCAACCTACTACGCGCGTGAAGTTTTATACCAACAAGAATGTGAAAAATATCGTGGCGGAGCCGGTGTTAGACCAGAAACAAAAATTATTTTTACCATTGGCGGGCTACAGTTTTCTGATCTTGGTTGTACCACTGATTTTGCCGGTAATAGAGTTCGCACCAAAGCCCAAGAAGATCACTGGAAAGCGCCAGAACTTCATGAATTAGTTGGCGTAGCCTCTGTTTACATGGAAGGTAAAAACCCAGATGTTACAGAAGCAGTGGTTTTTTCTGAAGTTGTTGATCTCTTTTATAATCTTCTGCACTTACAAATCACTGATGCTGAAAAATCAGCTTGGTACAGTGAATGGGTTAATCATTTAGCTAAAGCTTTAGAGCTTGATCTTTTTATGATCATTAAAATGTTAGTCGCTAAATACCATACCAGAATGTTTAAAAATGGAGGAAAAAATAATTTTAATTTGGAAAATGAATTGATTGAGAGCCTTATAGCTGAAGCCTATCAAGGCAAAGAAGACATAAACTACAATAAAATCTTCACTAAAGTTCTTAGACTAGGGGACTTATTGAATAATATTGCTTTAGAAAATAGATTAAAGGTTCTAAAAAAAGAGTATCGAGAAACACAAAAACAAGCTACTGAAGAAACCGATACTGATAGTGTTTACTGGTATGTCTTGCAAATGTTTGGCGTCATCTTTCAACAAGCTTTAAAACTGGATAGAAACAAAGATTATGTTCCAGGCTGGCAAGATGAGAGTGACTTACCCAAGCTAATAGAACAAGTCTTGCTTGGTGAGATAACTCTCGAAGCCTATTAATTTTACTAATTTAGTTTTAAAATAAGCATTGATGAAAGTCATTGCTGGTTCTGCTAGCCTCAAATTAGCCCAAAACATTGCCCTACAATTGAATGTCACTCTAGTTAATTGCGAAATTAATAATTTTGCTAACGGTGAAAAAAAAATTAGAGTAGCTAATGAGGTTAAAAACGAAGAAGTCTTATTGGTTCAATCTTTTTATAAACCAGTAGATGAGAGAATCATTGAAACAGCTTTAATCACAGATGCGTTAGAAAGATTAGGAGCAAAAGAAATTAGTTTGTTCATTCCTTGGTTTGGCTACTCTTTTCAAGATAAAGTCTTTTTACCTGGAGAACCATTATCTGCCAAAGTCATTGCCAAGATAATTGAAAGTACTTGTATTAAAAAGGTTTACCTTTTAGACCTCCATAATATTAGTATTCCTGGCTTCTTCTCTGTACCTACCTATCATATTTCTGCAATGGATGAATTTGTTAAACACATTGAAGAACACTTTGACTTGAGCAAAGCGATTGTTGTCAGCCCGGATTTTGGCGGCATCAAAAGGGCTAGGTTATTTGCTAATCAGCTTCATCTGGACATGGCCAGTGTCGAAAAAAGAAGAGACCTAAAAACTGGTCAAGTCACAACAACTAAACTAGATGGTGAAGTTAAAGACAAAACTGTCTTTATCTTTGATGACGCTATTTTATCAGGACAAACAGTGGTTGAAGTCGCCAAACTACTCAAAGAAAATGGAGCTAAAGAGATCCACTTTTTGGCCACTCACGGCGTTTTTACCGGTAAAGCTTTAACAGAGTTAGAAGACTCAATGGTTGATAGTGTCACAATCACTAACTCAATTGAAAGACCAGAACAATACCAAAAAATTACTGTAATCGATATTTCAAAAATCCTAGTAGATAATTTACAAGGATAAGACTATAATCCCTCTTTTCTCTTGAAATAGGAAAATATGTTACAAAAACAATTACGCAATATTGCGATTATCGCTCACGTGGACCACGGTAAAACTACCTTAGTGGATGCTATGCTCAAACAAACAAAAACTTTTGCCGTCCACCAAAAGGAAAACCAAGCTACCACAATTCTTGATTCTAATGATTTGGAAAGAGAAAAAGGGGTTACTATTTTAGCTAAAAACACAGCAGTTTTTTGGCAAGAGTATAAAATCAATATTCTTGATACTCCTGGCCATGCTGATTTTTCTGGAGAGGTAGAGCGAGTGCTCAACATGGCTGATGGTTGTATTTTGTTGGTTGATGCAGCTGAAGGAGTTTTATCTCAAACTAGATTTGTTCTTAAACTAGCTTTAGAACTTGGCTTAGCTCCAATCGTTTTAATTAATAAAGTTGACCGTAAAGATCAACGTATTTATGAAGTAGAACAAGAAATTGAAGATTTATTTTTAGAGCTAGCTACTCAAGACTCACAACTAGATTATCCTTTGCTTTATGGCAGAGGTATTGAAGGTATTGTTGGTAAAAAAGTCAAAGAAAACTCAGATTATTCTCTCCAAATTACTGACAGTTCAGATTTAACTCCATTGTTCGAAACAATTATCGAGAAAATTCCAGCTCCTCAGGATGATGCTTCTCAACCATTACAGATTCAAGTTAACTCATTAGATTGGGATCAACACAAAGGAAGAATCGCGATTGGTCGTATTTTTCGTGGTACGGTCAAAAGAAACCAACCAGTTAAATTACTCAGGACTAATGGCAAGATCGAAGCTGCTTCAATAGTTTATCTATTCAATCACTTTGGTTTGGAAAGAAAAGAAGTTGAAGAAGCTAGTGCTGGAGAAATTGTAGCTATCGCTGGTATGCCTGAACCTGGTATTGGTGACACTATTGCTGATACTCACCGACCAGAAGCTTTGCCTCAAATGAGTATTACTGAACCAACTGTTAAGATGCAGCTATTGGTTAACACTTCTCCTTTCGCCGGACAAGAAGCCGAGTTTTCTACATCTAGACAACTTCAAGCTAGACTCAAAAAAGAACTTGAAACTAATGTTGGTTTGAGAGTTTTACCAGGCACAACTGGTGAGAATGTCATTATTGTCGGTCGAGGAGAACTACATTTAGCTATTTTGATCGAAACTATGCGTCGAGAAGGTTATGAATTTGCCTTGTCAAGACCTCAAGTGGTTTTGAAAGAAGAACATGGCCAAACTCTAGAACCTTGGGAATATGTCACAATTGATGTTTCTGAAAGTTACACCGGTACCATTACTACCAATATGGCTCAAAGAAAAGGGCAAATGAAAAATATGCACCAAACTAAAACCGGTGTAAGATTTGAGTATGAAATCTCCACTGCTAACTTAATCGGTTATAGGAGCGAGTTGCTCACCAATACTTCTGGTGAAGGAATAATTCACAATACTTTTTTAGAATATCGACCCCTATCTGAAAGGGCTCCGGTTTATCGTGGTGGAGCGATGATTGCTCATGAAACTGGAACCGTGACTGCTTATTCTTTAGAAAAAGCTCAACAACGAGGCAAAATGTTAGTAAACCCAGGTGATAAAGTTTATGCTGGCCAAGTAGTTGGTTTTAATAAACGTTCAGAAAACATGGTGATGAATGTGGTTAAAGGCAAAAAATTAACTAACATGAGAGCTTCCTCCGCTGATGCCACCGTAGTTTTAGCACCAGCCTGGAAACCATCTTTAGAACAATTTCTCACCTTAATTGGTAAAAATGAAGTTCTAGAGGTAACTCCTCAAAGTTTAAGACTTAGAAACTTGGAAGATAATAAAAAATTGGCTGGATAATAGCCTGGTTTCGTATACAATAAGGCTATATGAAAATGTCCAAAATGGCTTTCAAGCCTTTAAAAAACCCTCCAGCTAATGCTGATACTATTAATCACAAACTCTTGGTTCAAGCTGGTTTTGTTCGTCAATTAATGGCTGGAGTCTATAGCTATACTCCGATGGGATTAAAAGTTCTCAATAAAATTCGTAATATTATTCGCCAAGAAATGGATGCCATTGGTGGCCAAGAAATCTTGATGCCATCACTCCATCCCAAAAAAAACTGGCTAACAACTGGTGGCTGGGATAACATTGATGTCTTATTTCATCTCCAAAGTAGAACTGGTAAAGAATATGCCCTTGGTCAGAGTCATGAAGAAATCGTTACCCCGTTGGCCAAAGACATGATCAATAGTTATAAAGATTTACCTTTGGCACTCTATCAAATTCACTGGAAATTTAGAGATGAATTGAGAGCTAAATCAGGAATCTTGCGTGGCAGAGAGTTTGAGATGAAAGACATGTATAGTTTTCATGAAACTCAAGCAGATTTTGACCAATTTTACCAACAAGTCAAAGAGGCTTATATCAAAGCTTACCGTAAAGTTGATTTAGTCGCCAAAGTTACCGAAGCTTCAGGTGGCAACTTCACTGACAAAGTTTCTTATGAATTTATGGTCCTCACTAATGCTGGAGAAGATGATATCTACTATTGTCCAAATTGTGAATTTTGTGTGAATAGTGAAATAGCCCAACAACAAGCTGGTGATAAATGCCCCAAATGTGGTCAGGCTGAACTCCAAGCAGCCAAAGCTTCAGAAGTAGGCAATGTCTTTGACCTTGGTCAAAAATATACCAAAGATTTCGAACTTACCTATGCTGATATTGAAGGCCAAAACAAATATCCTATTATGGGCTGTTATGGTTGGGGAACAACTAGGACCATGGGAGTAATCGTAGAAAAATCATCAGATGAAAAAGGCATTATCTGGCCATTATCAATTGCTCCTTACGAAGTAATTATTACCTCGTTAAAAGGAACAGAAGAAAAAGCCCAACAACTTTATCGTGATCTCAAAGAGCATAAAGTTGAGGTTATTTGGGATGACCGACCTGAGTCTCCAGGCAGTAAATTTGCAGCAGCAGATCTGATGGGTATTCCTGTTAGACTAGTTCTCTCCGAGAGAAATGGTGATAAGATTGAATGGAAAAGTAGAAAAGAAACCAACACAGAATTGCTAGACTACGATACAGTTTTGATGAGATTATCACAACTTTAAGCTAGCTAATAAAACATAATGAGTGAAACTTATAAAAACCTAGTCTTCACTAAACATGCTTGGACAAGAGCAAAAGATCGATCACTTAGTAAAGACCTTATTTATCAAGTAGTTTCTTTACCAGATAAGACTTATCACAACCAAGATAATTTTAAGTTCATTAGAATTATTAATGGTCGAAAGATCCACGTAGTAGCCACCCCGATTGAAAATAATAAATTCCTAATTATTTCTACTTGGGTGAGAGGTGAAGAAGATCAACAATCTATAATTTGGTTGCTGCTTACTTTACCATTTAAAATCTTATGGTGGACCTTAAAAACAGTTATTCAAGTTTTTGCTAAAAAATAGTTTGATACTTTTTGATGCAAATATTGCTGGAATATACTAACCTATAATGAAAATGTTGTTACAGATTAGAAGAAATTATAGGAAGATAGATCAATCCTTTTTGTCTATATGATTTTTATAGATCATTTAATATATTACTGAATACATCCCGGTGAGGACCCCACGGCAAAAATCTTTAAAAAATTTTTGCGGTGGGGAGTTTTTTTATTTCTGACTTACTTGCTTGCACTAGATCTGTATAATGAAGTTACTATGTCCAATTCCAGACCACTAATTGTTACTCACCATGCTCCTGATTTAGATGCAATTACTGCTACTTGGCTGTTAAAAAGATTTCACGCTCAAAAATTTGCAGAGGCTCACATTGGTTTTGTTAGTCCTGGTGAAAAAATTTCATTGGAAGAAGCAGAAAAACTAGGTTGCCAACTTCATGAAATTACTTACGTTGATACTGGCTTTGGTGAGTTTGACCATCACCAACCAGCGAGAGCCACCCAAAGAGTCTGTGCTGCTTCACTAGTTTTTGATTACTTAACCGAAGTTTATCCTGATAAAAAAGAAGATCTAGCCTTACAAAGTATTGTCGAGATGGTAAACCAAATTGATCATTTCGAAGAGGTGATGTGGCCAGAGCCAGAAACAGAACGATACTTATTTATGATTCACGAATTAATTAGAGGACATGAGTTTACTGATCCTCATAATGATGACTCCCAAATGCATTTTGGTTTTCAATGTTTAGATAATGTCTATGCTACTTTAACTCAATATCATAAAGCCAAAGAGATCATTCAAAGAAAAGGCAAAGAGCTTAACTTAAACATAGGTAAAGCCCTGATCCTTAATACTAGAAACGATGACACCATTAAAATCGCTCAGAAAATGGGCTACATTTTAGTGGTAAGAAAAGACCCCAAACTTGGCCACATCAGAATCAAAGCCAGACCAGATTCAGCAATCACCTTGCATGACCTTTATGAAAAAATTCAAGAACTAGATAAAGAAGGCACTTGGTTTTTCCATGGCAGTGGCAAAATGTTGCTCAACGGCTCACAAAAAAATCACAATCAAAAACCCAGTCCACTAAATAGTGATCAATTAACAATCATTTTAAAGGAGCTTTATGGTTGATGATTGTATTTTTTGTCAGATAGTTGCAAAAAAAATGCCTTGTCATAAAATTTGGGAGGATGACAAACACTTAGCCTTCTTATCGATTTTCCCTAATACCAAAGGTTTCTCTGTCGTCATTCCCAAAGAACATTATGGTAGTTATGCTTTTGCCCAAACTGATGAAGTTTTGCAAGAACTAATCGTAGCCACCAAAAAAGTTGCCAATATTTTGGATAGTTACTTTGCCGATGTCTCTAGATGTGGCATGTTTTTTGAAGGCTTTGGTGTAGATCACCTTCATAGTAAGCTCTATCCGATGCACGGCACTGGCGATCTGGCTAACTGGGCCCCAATTGAAAGTAAAACTATTCACACCTACTTTGACCAATATCCTGGTTATTTATCTTCAAATGACTCAGCAAGAGCTAATGATCAAGAATTGGCAAAATTAGCCAATGATATTAAAGAAAACCATCAAAAAGTTTAGTTTAATAAAAAATAATAACAAAAAATGTTAGTGAAAAAGAAAAAAAAGAATTCCTGCAATATCTGGTAAGTTAGTGTATAATTCAGGTTCTTACCTTAATAAGTAGTTAATTTGGAAGGGAGGTGAGAGAGATGGCTATCGTAATTAAGTCCAAAAAAAGTGATTCGACCAATGACTTAATCCGCAAGTTTAAAAAGGCGGTTGCTGCTACTGGTGTAGTGCAAATTGTTAAAGATCGTCGTTACTTTAAAAAACCTTCCAAAATCAAATCCGAAAAAACAGCGACTGATAATCGTTTAAAAAGAAGAGCCCGTTCCTTAAAGAAAATGAAAAATATTTCTCCACAGGCTTTGGCTAGAATTAACCAAAAATTAGGAAAAACATAAATAATTTTGGAAAATCAAAAAAATAAACCCCTCCTTCGCTAAAGCTATGGAGGGGTTTTTGCTTATCTCTAAATAAAAAATTATTTTTTACGAGGTCTAATCTTGGCTTTAATGGAAAAATCCCATTGATCACCATCGCTAGTATCAAAACTTCTTGAATTAGTTAGAGAATGATAGTTAATCAAGTGGTTACTAAGTGTTTCTTCTAACTCTTTCTGTTGCTCTTTAAGTTCTCCAATCTTAATCTTTAAAGACGTAACTTGAGGATCAGATTGCAACTGACTCTTCCGTTCCTTTACCTTACTGGTAAAAGCTTGAGCCTCAGCTTCAGCATTTGTCAAAGTTGTGTCATTTTCAAAAACACTGCGTAAACTTTCACCGGCTTCTTTAATTTGTTTGCGAATTTCTTCTAAATTGAGAGCATGACGTTCAATTAGATTTTGCAAAGTACCTAGTGTCTCAGCCACTTTGTTGGAGTTTTCTACTTCTGCATCTGCTTCAGCCAAAGCCTCTTTGGCCAAATCTTCAGCCGTTTTAATCTGATCGTCTGACATTTAATAATTCCTTTCTGTTACTACTCAGAGAGTTTGTTATACCAATATCCAGATATAAGAATCAATGGGAAAAATGGTAGAATCAAAACCTGCTATGCTGAAACCAACTACCTTTTATATTATTAGACATGGAGAAACTCCCTATAATGCTCAAAAGCTTATTCAAGGTCATATTGATATCGAACTCAATGATAATGGCATCCAGCAAGCAAAAAAATTAAGTAAAAAACTAAAAGACGTGAAATTTGATAATGTTTTTGCTTCCGATCTAAAAAGAGCTCATAAGACAGCTCAATTAATTGCCGAAGAGAGAAATATTCTGGAAGTGAAAACAGATGAATTGTTACGAGAAATGTATTTAGGTAGTTATGAGGGTAGAAAAATTGCTGATTTTCAACAAGAACTTAAGGACTTACTTGAAGCAAGAGATAACCTACCAAAAGAAGAACGGTTTAAACATCAAGTCTTGGATATAGAAACAGATCAATCAATTATTAACAGATTTTTAACCTTCTTTAATAAAACAGCCGATTTAACCAAAGAAAAGAATAATCTGATTGTCACCCATGGTGCAGCTATGAGAACTTTTTTGATCTACCTTGAGTGGGCAGAATACGCAGAACTACCACATGGCAGTATTGATAACACTGCTTATATCAAACTAGAAAAAAATAATGACACTTTTGTGATCCAAGAAACATTTGGCATTCAAAAAATAGAAAAATAACTTAGTTAAATCTGCCTAAGCCCAACTCAACACTATATTTAAAGCTTTTAATAAAATGCCAAAAAGCAAAACCTAAAAAGATAAAATTTAAGCCAAAACTTAAAAAGATTAATGATAAGTCAACCTCACCTCCATTGATTAATGATCTCATTGATTCAAAAATATACGTGGTTGGAATGACTCTACTGATCGGTTGAATCCAACTGGGTAATTGAGCTAAGGGGAAATAAATAGCACTAAAAGGCAGTAAAATTCCTGGCAAAGTCCAGATTACCGTTTGTGACTTGGGACCATAACGCAGAACAATCCCAGCAGAAACAAAGCCCATCCACCACCCAGTCATCGTGGTGCTTAAAAAGAAGACTGGTAACCACCAGCCCAACTCAAAAACGTTAACTGAGTACAACAAGAAAATAGCTGGTAATAACATCAGCATCGTTACACCGGTTTTAACAATCGACAACAGCAAGACAGAAATAACCCATTCATCCATTCTCAATGGAGTAGAGAATAAATTGATCAGATTATTATTCCAAATCTCATCCATCAGGTTGCGAGCAATTTCTGCTTGGGCACGCCAAATCACATTCCATAAAACCAAACCCATTAATAATGAGATCAATAACGCTCCCACGCCTCCAGCATCATTGCCAGCTTTGCTGAGCCATTGCCCCGTGATTCCCCAGATTAGCGTATCAATCAATGGCCAATAAATCATATCTGACAACAAATCAAAATCACGTCTGAGTGGGTAGAGGTGTCTTAAAAATAGGGCTTCGATTCTATGTATTTTCATCTTTTATTTCTTACCACCAATGGTCAAAAAATAGTCTTCTAAAGTGGGTTTATCGATACTGATTTGTGAGTAAGTAATATCCTCACTAGCCAATAAAGCCAAAAAACCAGCTACTTCTTGTTCATCTATTTCGATCATGGCATCTCGATCAACTACTTCTATTTTCAAGTTTTGCTCTTTGGAGAATCGATTCACCCTTTTTAATCCATCTTTAATCCTCAAGGTCATTTTGGCCACCGAGACTGATTGAGCTAAGTTCTCTGGCTTGTCGTGAGCAATAATCTTGCCATTTTTAAGAAACATTACTTGATCACAGACATCAGCTACTTCGTCCATATTGTGAGAGGTATATAAAATACTGGTATTAAACTTGCCCTGTTGTTGCTTAATAAAGTCTCTGACTTGATGGGCAATATCTGGATCCAAAGAAGCAGTTGGCTCATCCAATAACACTATTTTAGGATGGGGAATAAAGGCTTTAGCCAACATAATTCTGGTAATCTGACCAGCAGATAAATTATTCATGGTTTTGTCTCTTTGTGACCAAACCTCAAAAAACTTTAAAAATTTTTCTGCTCTCTCCAAGAAAACCTTTTTCTCCACACCGTATAAAAGAGAGTAGACCCGAAGGTTTTCCATGACCGAAAGTCTCCATGGCATTTTGATATAGGTGCTAGCAAAAGTGACTTGATCCAAAATCTCACTACGATGTTGGTTAAATTCTTTACCAAAATACTCAACTGTTCCAGAATTTGCCGATAAGTTACCCAGTAAAATCGAGATAGTAGTAGATTTACCAGCCCCATTGGGACCTAATAAACCTAAGATTTCTCCTGCTTTTAACTCAAAAGATACACCGTCCAAAGCAGTAAAAGACTTGCCACCTTTTTTTTCTGGTGGATAGATCTTGGTGAGATCAGCTACTTTCAGCACAGTTTTCATCTGGTAAGTATACCAGAAAAGCCGTCCCTTCCGAGACGGCTCTTTTTTTACTTAGAGTATCGTTTGATTCTCCAAGCATTGCATTTAGTACACTTTTGCCAAATGTACCGCCAGAACAAAAATCTGTGCGGAAAATATGACTTGGTATACCAAGAATGCTGACAAGTAGCCATTACATTTCACCTCCTTTCAGAATGATAATGGCATTCAATTTAAGTATCAGCTTGACCAATACCTAAAATGAATGCCCTTACTCAAGAAAGAAAGCAAATAAATTGCTTACCTTTTATTTTAAAACAGCAGTGTGCAGTACACTAAGTTTTATATACCAACAATTATAATTGAATATAACTTATTTGTCAAATATTATAGGTCTAATTTTAGCAATAAAATATGAAGATTAACCAACCCACCAAGGTTGCCTTTATTATGAGCTGTAGCTACAAAAAAATCTCCAGAATGGAGATTTTTTCATACCTGCGAGCCCGACCAGGATCGAACTGGCGATCTCTTCCGTGACAGGGAAGCATGTTAACCACTACACCACGGGCCCACTTGACTTGATGTTAAAAGAACAGAACCGTAATTATAGCAAATAATTCTAATTTTGTAAGTAAATTCAAGTTCCAACAAAAATTAACTAATTTGCTATACTATCCCCAGTAGTTATTTGACCAAAGGACTGATATGTTAATTTTTATCGTTATAGCTGGTGTAGTAATCTTCTACATTATTGGTGTTTACAATTCTCTGCAAACCTTGAAAACTCAAATTCATGCCAGTATTCAAGAAATTGGTAATCAATTGAAAAGACAAGCTAACTTGATTCCCAATCTAGAAACAGCGGTTAAAGGCTATTTAAAACATGAAAAAGGTATTTTTCAAATGTTAACTGATGCCAGAAAAGCTGCTGAAACAGCCGACAAAACTGGCAAAGCGGCCGATTTAGAAAAAGCTTTAGCTTCAGTTCAAGCATTAATCCCAAAGATTCAGGTTGCTGTTGAAGATAATCCAGAAATAAAAGCTGATGGCACTGTTAGTAAGTTTATGGATGAATTAACTGATACTGCTGATAAACTTACTTATGCTAGAAGAACAGTCATCGATTTAACACAAACTTTTAACCAGAAACTAGTGGTTTTCCCATCTAATGTCGTTGCTGGTTTATTCGGTTTCAAGTCAGAAAAAGGTTTAGAAACAGCCACTTCAGGCTCTCATTTGGCTGTGAGTGATACAGAAACCAAAGATCATAAAGTTTCTTTAGATTAAAGCTATGACACATTACCAGCTTGTTACTAGTAATAAAGCTAAATCTTTGTTTGTTATCCTAGGCTTCATTGTTTTTGTTGTGGCAGCCGCTCATTTAATGGTTGAAGGATTGGGTTATGGACTAGATTTAGTTGGAATGGCATTAATCTTGGCTGGACTAACTAGTTTTGGCAGTTATTATTTTTCAGATAAAATCATCTTGACTTTATCTGGAGCCAGAGAGGCAACCAGAAGTGAGTTTTTTGATTTTTATACAGTAGCTGAAAATTTAAGCCATAGCCAAAAACTACCTTTACCAAAACTTTATGTGATTGATGACTCGGCAATGAATGCTTTTGCGACTGGTCGAGATCCTCAACATGCAGTTATTTGCGCCACCACTGGTTTGCTCTCTAGAATGAACCGTCGTGAAGTAGAGGGCGTAATCGCTCATGAATTAGCTCACATTAAAAACTATGATATTCGTTTGATGTCTCTCGTTACGGTTTTAGTCGGTTTTATTTCCTTATTGGCAGATTGGGCCTTAAGAATGACTTATTGGGGAGGAAGTAGAAAAAGAGAAAATAGAGAAGGGGATGGTCAGATCCAACTAATTTTATTTGTGGTAGGAATGGTGTTAGCCTTACTTTCACCTTTAATTGCTAAGTTGATTCAGTTAGCCATTTCAAGAAAAAGAGAGTTTTTAGCTGATGCTTCAGCAGTGGCCATGACCAGAAACCCTGCTGGAATGATCAGTGCTCTAGAAAAATTGGGTAGTGATAGAGAACCACTAGAGGCAGCCAATAAAGCCACTGCTCATCTGTACATTACGAATCCACTAAAAAATCTTCATGGAGGGGTGGGGATGTTTGCTAAATTGTTTGCTACTCATCCACCCTTATCAGAAAGAATTACTGCTCTTAAAAACATTACTCACTAAGGGTTTTTAAATCTGAAAAAAAATCTCCATTCTGTTATACTTCCAGATGTGAAAAAAACTGTTATTAAAACTCAAACTGTTGCTCATATTGCTCAATTAGCTAATATTCCAATTTCTGAACAAGAAGAAACAGCCTTGGCCAAAGCCTTTGAGGAAACTTTGGTTGTTGTTGATGAACTAGCAACTTTGGATGTTAAAAATGTGCCAACCACTCATCAAGTCACTGGTTTAGAGAATGTTTGGCGTGAAGATGAAATCAACCAACAAACCACATTTACTCAGCAAGAAGCTTTAGCTAATGCTCAGCAAACTCATAACGGATATTTTGTAGTACCCAGAATTTTGGAGGAAAAAGATGCCTAAACTATCTATTGAAGATAAAAAATTCTTAATTGACCAACTAAGAAAGGAAAGAATTGCTACAGCTTTAGAAGCAATTCTCTTACAACTGATTGTATTTAGCATTTTTATATTTCTGAATATGACTGGTGTTTCTCAAAAATATGCCGTTTCAGTTGGTCTGATTTATGTGCTTTCATTTCTTGCTACTTTAATTTACAGCTTTATCTCTTTTATTAAAAATAAAAAGAAACTCAAAGAAATAAGCAAAACAGAAAAAATGGTCGACTAGATATGTTGAACAAGCTAACTTTGGCCCAAACTATCAGAGATTTGAAAAATAAAAAATTCTCTCATCGAGAACTTTATCAGGATATTCAACAAGCTATTGATGAACAAAATAAGCAACTAAATATTTACCTTAATCTAGATGACCAAGCTTTAAATAAAGCAGAAAAGCTCTTAAACACCCCGCTAGCTGGCGTCCCAATTGCAATTAAAGACAATTTTTGCACTAAAGATTTTAGAACGACTGCTTCATCTAAAGTTCTAGAAAACTTTATTCCTCAATTTGAATCAACAGTTACCAAAAAAATTAAAGATGGTGGGGGAGTAATCATCGGTAAAACCAATCTTGATGCTTGGGCTCATGGTTCTTCGACTGAAACCAGTGATTTTGGTAGAACCCTTAATCCCAGAAACACTGCTCACTTACCAGGTGGCTCATCTGGTGGTAGCGCCGCGGCAATTGCTGCAGATCTAGCTATTGCCTCGATTGGGAGTGAAACAGCTGGTTCGATCAGACAACCTTCAGCCTGGTGTGGTACAGTCGGTCTGAAACCAACTTATGGTCGAGTTAGTCGTTATGGAGTAGCTGCCATGGCCTCTTCTACTGACAGTCCCGGACCAATTACTAAAACAGTTGAAGATGCTGCTCTTATGTTCAATCTAATAGCTGGTCATGATCCTCTTGATGGCACCTCTTCTGCTCAAACACCTCAAGACTTAACTCAATCGCTTAACACTTCTGTTAAAGGTTTGAAAATAGGTGTGATCTATCAAGACATCAAAGGCGTTGAGTTTGCTAATGAAAAATTATTAGAGCAACTTGCCGTGCTTGAGTCTTTGGGGGTGACTGTTGAAAAAGCTCAAGCTATGGATCCACATTATGCGATCGGTGTTTACACCGTTGTTCAGCGTGGAGAAGTGAGCAGTAATCTAGCTCGTTACAGTGGTGTTCGCTATAAAAATGATCGTTCTTTTTTCGGTGCTGAAGCCAAAAGAAGACAAATGTTGGGCACTTATACTTTGAGTAAAGGTTATGCTGAAAAATATTACGAACTAGCTCAAAAAGTTAGAACTTTATTTATTAATGATCTCAGCAAACTCTTTGATAAATATGATTTGCTAATAGCTCCAACCTCACCTGGATTTGCCAAAAAAATCGGCGTAACCGAAGGTCAAGCTATGTTTGGCGAGCTAGAAGATATGCTGGTTGAAGCTAGCTCAATTGCTGGACTACCAGGAATCAATATCCCTTATTATCGTGATGAAAAAACCAACCTTTTCTTGGGGATGAATATCATGGCTCCAATGTGGCGTGAGGATTTACTCATTCAAGCCGCTGATGCTTTTGAAAAAAACACTAACTGGAATACCTGGAGGCAACAATCATGAACTGGCAAAAGAAATATGAAGCAGTAATTGGCTTGGAAGTTCATGCTGAATTAAAAACTACTTCAAAAATGTTTTGTGGTTGTAAAAACGATCCATTTGGTGCAGCAAAACCCAATATTTATACTTGTCCAGTCTGTTTGGGTATGCCTGGTGGTTTACCTGTAGCTAACAAAAAAGCGATTGAATGGACGATTAAAATTGGTCTTGCTACTAATTGTAAAATCAATAACTTCTCTAAATTTGATCGCAAACATTATTTTTACCCAGATCTGGCTAAAGGTTATCAAATCAGTCAATATGATTTGCCATTTTGTTATCAAGGCTATCTGGAAACATCACAAGGTAGAGTTGGACTAACTAGAATCCACTTAGAAGAAGATACTGGTAAGTTAATGCATACTACTATCAATGGTAAAAAGGTTAGTTTAATCGACTTCAACCGTGGTGGAGTACCTTTGGTTGAAGTCGTAACTGAACCAGATATTAAAAATGGTGCTCAAGCCAAAGAATACGGCAAAAAACTGCGCCAAGTTTTGAGATTTCTTGATGTAGCTGACTGTGATATGGAACAAGGTGGCATGAGATTAGAAGCCAATATTTCTTTAAGAAAAATTGGAGTAACCCAGCTACCAAATTACAAAGTTGAGGTCAAAAACATTAATTCTTTTAGGTTCTTAGAAGCAGCGATTGACTATGAACTAAATAGACAAGCCGAAATCCTAGAAACAGGTCAAACTCCAACTCAAGAAACGAGAGGTTGGAATGCTGACAAAAATCAAACTTTTTCTCAAAGAACTAAAGAAGAAGCAGAAGACTATCGTTATTTTCCTGATCCAGATTTACCTCCACTTCACTTTACGGCTGAATATCTAGAAAAAATCAACCAAACGGTACCGATTTTACCAGATAAAATTGCTGCTGACTGGGCCCATAAATTTGCATTACCAATTGAAAAAGTTCAAGCATTAACCAATGTCGAAAGTACTTCAGAAATTTCTTGGTTAGCTGAGATTTTGGAAAAACTCCAAACTAAAAAACTTGATTTGGTTTTATTTATCAATGACTACCTAAATAAAAAAATTAAAGTCGAAACTTTGGCTAATCCTGATGAAGTTATTCATCGCTTTGAGCAACTTCACCAAACTGAAACTATCACCGAACAAGAGCTAAGTAAAGTAGTTGAAAAAGTATTCATGGAAAATAATGATGCTGTGACCAAATATAAAAGTGGTCAAAAACAAGTCATCGGTTTCTTGATGGGGCAGGTGCTGAAGTCACTTGGCAAAAAGGTTGATCCTCAAACCATCAGGCAGACTATTCAAACCGCTCTTGAAAGCTAGTTTTTTCTGTGGGATAGTCGAGCTAAATGTCTGATTTTGTACATCTTCATGTTCACACTGAATATTCCATGCTGGATGGATTATCTAAGATTCCTAAATTAATTGATAAGGTCAAAGAACTTAATCAACAAGCCATTGCCATTACTGACCATGGTGGGATGTACGGTACGATCGCTTTTTATAACGCTTGCAAAGCAGCTGAAATCAAACCAATTATTGGTTGTGAACTATATATTGCTAAAAAATCTCGTCATGATAAACAAGTAAAACCAGGATCTGATCAAGCACACCTAACAGTGATAGCTCAAAATATTACTGGTTACAAAAACTTAATGAAGTTAGTCTCGATTGGCAACTTGGAAGGATTTTCTTATAAACCCAGGATAGATGAAGAAGTCTTGGAACAGCACAGTGAAGGTTTGATTGTGTTAAGTGGCTGTATGAATAGTCCATTTAATAAATTACTTAGAGAAAATAAGGATGAAAAAGCTTTAGCCAAATTTAAAAAATATCAAAAAATCTTTGGTGACAGGTTTTATATTGAACTACAAAATCATCCTTCAATCCCAGAACTTAAAGAACTTAATAAAAAATTAATCAAAATTGCTAGGAAGTTAAAACTAGAATTAGTGGCCACTAATGATGTTCACTATATTGAACAAGATGAGGTAGAAGCTCAAGATGCACTGCTGTGTGTCCAAACTAGAAAATTGATAGCTGACGAAAAAAGAATGAAAATGAAAGACAATCCAGATTTCTATCTAAAATCTACCGCAGCAATGAAAGATCTATTTACTGATTATCCAGAAGCAATTGCCAATACCGTTAGAATTGCCGACCGCTGTGACCTAGAAATTCCTACTGGCCAACTAATTTTCCCAAAATATCCATTACCAAACGGCGAAACAGCTGAAACTTGGTTGAAAAAAATGGTTTATGAAGGAATGAAAAAAAAGTTTGGCCAAATTACTCCAGAACTAAAAAAAAGAGCAGAGTATGAAATGGAAATCATTAACGAAAAAGGTTATCCAACTTACTTTTTAATTACTCAAGACTTTGTCAACTGGGCTAAAGCTCAAGGAATTGGCGTTGGTCCTGGTCGTGGTTCGGCGGCTGGTTCGTTAGTTTCTTACTGCTTAAACATTACCACCCTGGATCCTCTTGAACATGGCCTACCTTTTGAAAGATTTTTAAATCCAGAACGGCCAACTCCACCTGATATTGATATTGATTTTGCTGATGACCGCCGTGAAGAAGTAATTGGTTATGTAGCAGATAAATATGGTCATGATCATGTTGGTCATGTGATTACTTTCGGAAAAATGGAAGCCAGAGTAGCTATTCGTGACATTGGGAGAGTTTTAGGCCTACCTTATGAAGATCCAGATAAAGTAGCCAAATTGGTCCCCAATGATCCTGGAAAAAAAACTAGCTTAGAGACAGCTATTAAAACTGTTCCTGAATTAGGTGAATATTATAAGCAACCCAAATTTAAAAAACTTCTAGATTTAGCCAAAAGAGTTGAAGGAACCATTAGACATAGTAGTGTTCATGCCGCAGCGGTGATTATTGCTGATGCCCCCTTGCCAGAATATACCCCAATTCAACGAGATAGTCGTTCAGGAAAAATGATTACTCAATATGATATGTATTCTTTGGACTGCAATGTCGATGATAATGCCATTGGCCTATTGAAGTTTGATTTTTTGGGGTTAAGAAACTTATCTACTATTCAAACAGCTGTTAATTTAATCAAGAAATACCAACAAAAAGATCTTGATATAGATACTTTGCCTTTAGATGATAAAAAAACCTACGACCTACTTTCATCGGGAGAAACTTCTGGTGTTTTTCAACTAGAGTCAGGTGGGATGAGAAGAGTAGCCAAGAATCTTCAACCCAATCAATTTTCAGATATTACTGCTATGTTAGCTCTTTACCGGCCTGGCCCAATGGATCTGATTCCTAGGTTTATTGAAGGCAAACATAATCCAGAAAAAGTGGTTTATCCAGATGCCTCTTTAAAAGAAATTTTAGGTGAAACTTATGGCATTATGGTTTACCAAGAGCAAGTCTTGGAAATTGTTCACCATATGGCAGGTTATACCATGGGTGAAGCAGACATGCTGCGTCGAGCAATTGGTAAGAAAAAAAGAAAAATTCTTGATAAGAATAAGGCTAGATTTATCTCTGAGTCAGTTAAAAAAGGCTATAAAAAAGATGTGGCTGAAAAAGTTTGGGGTTTTATCGAAGCTTTTGCTAACTATGGTTTCAACAAAGCTCATGCTGCCAGTTATGCCATGATTTCTTACCAAACAGCTTACCTAAAAGCCAACTATCCAATAGAATATATGGCTGCTTTAATGACCATTGAGACAAACTCTCACTCCATGAACAGTGATGAAAAAGTTGCTTTAGCTGTAGAGACCTGTCGTGAAATGGGAATTGTCGTTCTGCCTCCTGACATTAATAAATCAAATGATACTTTTACCATTGAAAAAAACAAAAATTCACTAGAAGGTAAAGCTATCAGATTCAGTTTAACTAGTATCAAAAATGTTGGCACTGCTGCTATCGATAATATCCTGGAAACTAGGAAAAATAATGATGGTAAATTTAATTCCTTTACCGAATTTCTTTACAAAACAGATGGCCGCAAAGTTAATAAAAAAGTAATCGAAAGTTTAATCAAAGTTGGCACTATGGATCAATTTTCCACTAGAGCTAGCATGTTAGAAAATCTGGATGCAATTAGACAAACTGCCAGTCAATTTCAATCAGAAGTTGACGGTCAAGATAATTTATTTGCTGATGTAACTTCTCAATCAACTACTAGTATTCAAGATAGTTTTGCCAAACTCCCAGAGTATCCAACCAAAGAACTGCTTTCTTTTGAAAAAGAACTGCTGGGAATGTACTTAACCAGTCACCCTCTGGCAGATCAACTCCAGGCTGTTCAAAGTAGATCTAATAAAAATATTGCGGAGATTGACCAACTTCTACACAAAGATCAAAGTTTTCTGTTTGGTGGAATTTTAACCAGAATTAAAGTAGTTAAAACCAAAAAAACAGCAGCAGAAATGGCTTTTGGTAATCTTCAAGACAATAGTGGCAGTATTGAAGTTGTCTTCTTTCCCAAAACCTATGACGCTTATAAAAGCTATATTGTTCAAGATGGAGTTGTTCTGATTAAGGCCAAAGTTGAAATTCAAGAAGACGAAGCAAAACTAATTGTTGAAAAAGTTTCTGCCCCAAAACAAGAAGAAGTTGACTATGAAAGTGATAAAAATTCTCAAGAAATTTTCATTCCTAGAAAGACTAGTAAAGATACTTTACAAAAACTAGGAAAACTACTTAAAGCTAATCCTGGCCAAACAGGAATCGTGATCATTATTCCTAATGGAGGCAAGCCAGAAAGAATGAAGCTTCCTTATGGCGTAGCCTGGTCAAAAGATCTAGCCAAAGAAGTCGAAAAAATTCTGTTAAACTAGAATAACATCTTATGTCTGCCCAACTCACCAAAGAAGATCATTATCGTCTTCAAGAAATTGCTAAAAATATTAGAGCTAATGTTATTCGTATGCTTTATTTAGCTGGCAGTGGTCATCCTGCAGGCTCTTTGAGTATGGTAGATATTTTGGTTTATCTTTATTTCCAACAAATTAACCATCAACCTGAACATCCCAATTGGGAAGGTCGAGACTATGTCTTAATGTCTAACGGCCATCACTGTCCAGCCTTATATGCTACTTTGGCTGAAGCAGGATATTTTCCAGTAGAGGAGTTAGCTACTCTCAGAAAAATGGGTAGTCGTCTTCAAGGTCATCCCCAAAGAGGTCTGTTGCCAGGAGTTGAGATCTCGGCTGGCTCATTGGCGCAAGGAATTTCTCAAGCAGTTGGTTTGGCATTAGCATTGAGAATGGATCAAAAAAAGAATCATGTTTTTTGCACTATGAGTGATGGAGAATATCAAGAAGGACAAACTTGGGAAGCACTGTTATTAGCCACCAAATATCAACTTGGTAATTTGTCAATTATTTTGGATGCTAATGACATTCAGATTTCTGGAAAAATTGCTGATACGTTAGCCATCAACCCACTTTTTGCTAAATTAAAAAGTTTTGGCTGGAATGTACTTGAGGTCAATGGCCATGATTTCTACCAAATCCAAAAAGCTATAGAGAAAGACCTTGCTAATGATTTTCCTTCAGTAATTATTTGCCATACGGTAGCTGGTAAGGGTGTATCTTTTATGGAAAAAAACTCAGATTGGCATGGGAAAGCTCCCAATCAACAAGAAGCCGCACAAGCCTTAAAAGAAATCTTGGAGTAACTAAATGAATGAATCATTAACAACCCAGCAACCCAAAAGCACCAGAGACGGTTTTGGTGAAGCGATGTTAGAAGTAGCCACAGCCAATGAACAAGTAGTAGCTTTAACGGCTGATTTAACAGAATCACTTAGATTAGACCAATTTGCTAAAAAATTTCCTGGAAGATTCATTCAAGTTGGCATTGCTGAACAAAACATGGTTGGAGTTGCGGCTGGATTGACTATCGGAGGAAAGATTCCTTTCGCTACTAGTTTTGCTGTTTTTAGCCCAGGTAGAACTTGGGAACAAATTAGAGATTCAATCTGTTACTCAAATTTACCAGTCATTATTGTGGGAGGGCACACTGGTTTAAATGTAGGCGAAGATGGTTATACTCAACAAGGTTTGGAAGACTTAGCTCTAATGAGGGTTTTACCCAATATGACTGTTATTAGTCCCGTTGATTACCACCAAACCAAACAAGCAGTTCATGCTTTGATCAACCTTAAAAAACCAGCTTATTTAAGGTTAACTAGAGAAAAAACCTTAAATTTAACTCGACCAGAAGATAAATTTGAGATTGGTAGTGCTCAAGTTTTAAAGTCAGGAAAAGATTTATCTATTATTGGGTCCGGGCCTATTCTGGCTGAAGCTTGGCAGGCAGTACAAAAACTACCCAACTATTCAGTTGAGATTATTAATCTTCACACTCTCAAACCAACCGATACCACTACTATTATTGAATCTCTAAAAAAGACTCAAGCTTTTATTACCATTGAAGAGCATCAACTCACAGGTGGAGTTGCTTCGGCGGTCACAGAGGCCCTAGCCAAGGATAAAGTAACAAGTCAGTTGCTAGCTTTACCTCATCAATTCTTGGGTCTAAATGATACTTTTGGTGAATCTGGAAAACCATTGGAACTATGGCAAAAACATGGTTTAGACCAAGATTCAATAAAAACTACCATAGAAAATCTGCTTAAACAAAAAATATGATCAAAAAAAAACATTTTAACTATAATAAGGTAGCAATTATTGGCTGTGGTAAGGTGGGCATGTCGACCGCTTTTGCTTTACTCCAACAAGGAACTGTCAATGAGCTATTGCTCCTAAGTCGGTCAAAAGCTAAAGCCGAAGGAGAAAAACTTGATTTAGAACATGGCTTGTCTTTTTTAAGACATACTAATATTCATGCTTCTGACAACTATGAAGATTTAGTTAATACCGACGTAGTAGTTTTTACTGCTGGTGATTCACAAAAACCAGGTGAAACAAGGCTTGACCTAGTCGAAAAAAATAAAGCTATTATTCATGATGCAATTCCCAAAATTTTAAAATATGCTCCGGATTCAATTATTATCATTGTTAGTAATCCTGTAGATATCTTAACCTATGAAGCTTACAAAATTGCCGGCTTGCCAAAAGGAAGAATTTTTGGTTCTGGCACCACCCTTGATACCTCTAGATTTCGTTTCCATTTATCTGAGTATCTTAAAATTAATCCCAAAAGCATTCATGCTTATATCCTTGGTGAGCACGGTGATAGCTCCTTTCCAGCAATTTCTGGAGCCATAGCCGGAGGCCAAAGTCTACTATCAATAACTGGCATGAGTGAAGAAAAAGCTTTAGCCGCCTACCACAAAACCAGAGATGCTGCCTACAATATTATCAAAGCCAAAGGAGCTACTTATTATGCCATCGCTACAGCTGCGGCTAAACTCGTTGAAACGATTTTAACTAACAGTAAAAAAGTTTATCCAGTTTCAATTCCACTTCACAACTACTATGGTCATAGTGGAGTTGCCCTCAGCGTACCATGTGTTATCGGACGCAGTGGGGTAGAACAAACCATTGAAATCAAGCTTTCATGGGAAGAAAAAAAATCTTTAGAAAAATCAGTGAATATTTTGAAAAATTATTTATAATTTTAAAATAAATAAAACTTTTTTATAATTCACATAACTAATATAGTTAATTAAATTTGTAATCTCTTCGATAAAATTTTCTATTTGTAAAATTAACTAACAGATCTCCTCAGACAAACTTAAACACTATATTAGTTATATTTTTTAAAAGAAACTATAAATTCACTTTAAGTAACTAACATTCCAAGTCTCAACTTTTTCTTCTTCTGTCATTTGAGCATGAACAAAAAATGGAATATTATTTTTCACTATTTCTGGAAAACAGTAATTGAGATCATCCACCAACTCATAACCACTAGTCAAAACTTTCTCTGCAGGCAACCAAATTAATTCACCCTCAGCATTCTTATCACCTAAAGGAATTTTTTTCGTTGGTACTTCGATTTTAAAAAAACTCATCATCCAATCATCACTATAACCACCATGCATTCTTACCACCCCAGCCAATTTAACATCTTTCACTGCAACCTGATAACCAGTTTCTTCAATTGTTTCTCTAATCGCTGTTTGCAAAAAATTTTCTCCTGGTTCGAGCTTGCCACCAATTCCATTTAACCTACCTCCATCAACCTTGTTACTTCTATTAATGCGATGAATAAATAAATAATCATTACCACAATGCAAAAAATTGGTGACTGAATAAATGGTTTTTCTCATTATTTTTGACAGAACTCACAGAAATAAGAGCCTCTTCCTCCTAATTTTATTTTTTTAATTGACCTACTACAAATAGCACAATTCTTTCCCTCCTGGCCATAAACTCTAAGTTTATTTTGGTAACTACCAGAAAAACCATAAATGTCTACATATTTACCATCAAAAGTAGTTCCTCCAGAATTGATGCCATCATTAATTACTTCTTTCATGAAATTAAATAAACTAATAGTCTCATCTTTACTTAAACTATTAGCTTTTCTTTCTGGATGAATACCAGCCAAAAATAAAGCTTCACTGGCATAAATATTACCCACACCAGCCACAATCTTATTATCCATGATCGCTTGTTTAATTGTCATGATTTTTCTCTTTAATTTTTCAGTAAAGTATTCAAGAGTAAAGTCATCAGTATTAACATCAGGTCCATAATTTGAATATTCTTGTTGAGCTCCAAGCTCATCAACAACTTTCCACCAACCAAAAACTCTCATGTCATTAAAAAAGATTTTACGTTGATCATTTAGACTTACTGCAATTCTAGTATGTTTACTTGGCAGTTCTTTGACCCAATCACTAGTAGGATGGCCACCACCAACTTTACCATCAGCTGATAAATAAATTAATTGTCCGGTCATTTTAAGGTGAACCAAAATGCTTAAATTGTTATCTAAATTAATAGAAATAATTTTTGCTCGACGAGAAACACTTTTAATAGTTGAACCAGTAATATCAGCAGGATCACCTTGAAAACTTTTATCACGTAACACACTAACTTTTTTAATTATATTACCAGGTAAAACTTCATTGAGTCGACGAACGACGGTTTCTACTTCTGGTAATTCAGGCATATCATCTTTCTAAACTAATAGCTAAAATTTCTGGAAATTCAGTAAAAACACTACCACAATGTCCACCATTAATAATTACTAATTCCTTAGCTTTTAGTTTTTTAGCAAACTCTTTTGGTTGAGAAATTGGAACATAAGGATCATTATCACCATAAACAACAAAAGATTGCTTAATTTTATTTTTTATAAGTTGAAAATCAAAATTAGTTTTATAAAAATCCTTATTTACTGGATAAAATTGCCAGATATCTAATTTATCTTCTAATTCAAAAAAAGGCGAAACAAAAATAGCTTTATTTACTTTTAAATCATACTTTTCTAATAAATGTAAAAAGAACAACGGGGCAAGTGAGTGCCCAATAAACACAAATTCTTGATTTTTAAGTTTTGGATAAATATTATCTAAAAAAAATTTTTCCCAACTAGCAACAGTTTGAATAATTTTGTATTTGTCTCTGTTATATATTCCCAAACTGGTTAATTTGTTCCAGTTATCTACAGGAAATTGCTCAAGAATGACTTGATATTTTTTTTTCTTAAGCTCTTTTTCTAACCATCTAAACCAGTTTTCATCTGGAGAACCAAACGAGCCGTGCATGATAAGGTATTTCATATTGCTACCCCTTATGTTCAGGAGCATTAATCAAGCCACACTTCTTATATTTCAAACCACTTCCGCACGGACAGGGATCATTTCTCCCAATCTTAACTTGTTTTGAGCCTGGATTGGGGGCAGCACCTGCCTTAGCTGTACCAAGAGCTTGAGCCAAATCTCCCAATGAACCAGTTTTTTTAGTTGGTGCCTTATTAGTTGATGGAGGAGTAGCATCAGCAACTTCTTTGGCTAAGCTTTCATGAATATCCTCTTTTTTCAGTTCAATGTTCTTAGGTACTACTGATGTAATTGGTCTTTGAACAGGATGAACTCTAAAAATACGATGTGCAATAGTGCTTTCAATATTATCAACCAACTTCTCAAACATCACAAAGGCTTCTTTTTTGTATTCAGAAAGAACAGTTTTTTTATCTCCTCTCAACCAAATACCCTCTCTCAAACTATCAACCTCATCCAAGTGATCCATCCATTTTTCATCTATTGTCGATAAAACTACAATTTTCTCTAGATTATGAAGTTGATCATCTCCAAGAACATTTTTTCTAGAATCATAGGTTTTATTGACAATTGCTCTAAACTTCTCGATCAATTCTTGTTCGTTCTCTGTTTGAGCTAAATCTTTCTTGATTCTATTTTGTGAAGTCTCATCAAAAGGAATTAATTTTACTAAGTCTTTATTCAAAGCCTCATACATTTCATCGGAAAAACCAGCTGCTGTTCTCGTCATTACCAAACTGTTAATTTCTTCATCCAAGTATTCAATAATTTTATCTCTCAGCAATTGATGGTCTTCATCTTCAGCCAACTCCAACAATCTTCGTCGTCGACCATAGAGAATCTCCCGATGTTTATTCATTACATCATCAAACTCAACTAATCTTTTTCTTTGATCAAAGAAAAAACCCTCTACTTTCACTTGAGCAGACTCAATTGATTTACTGACCATTGAATGTTCAATTGGTTGATCTTCTTCAATTTTCAAGAAGTCCATCACTTTAGCAATTTGCTCACCACCAAAAATACGCATCACATCATCATCAAGAGAAACAAAAAACTGAGAAGAACCAGGATCGCCTTGTCTACCAGCACGACCACGAAGTTGATTATCGATACGTCTAGATTCATGACGTTCAGTACCAATGATATGCAACCCGCCCAGATCAATTACTTCTTGGTGAGCAGCTTGCCAATTTTTTAAAGCAGCAGCATATTCTTTTAATTTATAATTAGCAGGATTGATATTAGTTGGTAAACGAAGGTCTTGATACTCTTTGGGGAGTTTTGCTTTACCTTTGGTTAGGTTTTTCTTACGATACTCCTTTAACTCTGGTGGAGCACCACCCAAGACAATATCTACCCCTCGACCAGCAATATTTGTAGCCACCGTAATGGCTCCTTTTTTACCAGCATCGGCAATAATAAATGCCTCTTTCTCATTGTTTTTAGCATTTAAAACTTGATGAGGAATTTTTTTTCTTTGCAAAAATTGAGCAATAATTTGGTTGTGTTCAATCGATCTAGTACCAATCAAAACTGGTCGACCTTGTCGGTGGAGCTCTTCAACTTCTCTTACAATAGCTGAATATTTAGCGGCTGTAGTTTTGTAAACCACATCAGATCGATCATCGCGAGCAACCGGCTTATTAGTAGGAATAACTAGAACATTTACTCCATAAATCGTGTTGAATTCTTCAGATTCAGTCGCTGCTGTTCCGGTCATACCTGACAGTTTATGATAAAGACGAAAATAGTTTTGCAAAGAGATTGTGGCCAGTGTTCTAGACTCTTGCTGAATAGGAACATTTTCTTTAGCCTCAATTGCTTGATGAAGACCATCTGAATAACGACGACCATACATCAATCTACCAGTATGTTCATCAACAATTACTACTTGATTATCACGAACAATATATTCTTTATCACGGTGATAAAGAGTCATAGCCTTCAGCGCTGATTCAACATGGTGAATGGTATCAAAACTCTCTTCATAAAGATTTTTAACTCCTAGCTTTTGCTCGATTCTCTTCACTCCCAAATCAGTCAAAGTGACAGATCTAGATTTTTCATCAATATTAAAATCTTGATCTTTAACCAAAGACTTAACCATGTGAGCGGCATCATAGTACTTCTTGGTTGGTTCACTGTCTGGAGCAGAAATAATTAACGGGGTCCTAGCTTCATCAATCAAAATAGAATCAGCTTCATCAACAATCACAAAATGATGGGGATAATCTTGTCTTTGCACCATTCCATCAAGACTTTGAACCATGTTGTCTCTAAGATAGTCAAAACCAAACTCATTATTAGTTCCATAAGTAATATCTGCCAAATAAGCTTCTTTTCTGGGAATCTCAACAAAATGTTCTAATCTTTCGTCTCCACGCTCTTCGCTATCAACACTAGGGTCATAAAGTCTGGCATGATCATGAACGACTACAGCAGCTTTCATCCCCAAGAAATGATAAATAGGTCCCATCCAACCAACACCAATTTCAGACAAATAATCATTAACTGTAATTAAGTGGGCCCCTTTACCCAACAAAGCATTGAGATAGAGTGGAGCAGTCACCGTAAGAGTTTTACCTTCTCCAGTTCTTTGTTCGGTAATGTTTTTCTTATGTAGAGCTATCCCAGCTAATAACTGAACATCATAGTGCCTCATCCCTAAAACACGTCGAGAAACTTCCCGAACTGTCGCAAAAACCTCTGGGAGAAGTTCGTCCAAAATGTTCTCTTCAGCAGTAGCCATAGCTGCCACATCACCTGGAGTAACTTTAGCTCTAACTTCTTCAATAATTTCTTGGAATTTTTTTGTTTGTTGGGCTAGTTTTGTATCAGATAGTTTTTTGATTTCTGGTTCGAAAGCGTTGATCTGGTCAACAATCTTTTGATAGGAGTCTAAACTTCTTTTATTTTCATCAAAAAGTGACTTAAAAAACTTCAACATAGAAAACCCATTATAGATCAAACCGACTTTTTTTTCAGAGGAAAAACACCAATAAACCGATCAAGCAGAGGAATTTTATAAGTTTCATTATACTGTCTAATTTTACCATCTTCGATCCAAGTATAATCAAAGTAGCCAAAGCTCATTGAACCAGTATTAATGAAAAAACCATCATACTCCATGAGGTGGGTGTGACCAGTTATTAGGTATTTATTAGCAAATTCTCGTTGTTGAATTTTTTTTAAACGATCGTTTTCAAATTGGTAAATTTTCCAAAATCTTTTCCTCATTATCTTCATTAATAAATAATAAACCAAATATAAGCTACCTAGTAAAAACTTCATTCTCATTAAGACTGATTGTCTAGCAGGACTTTCAATATATTGATGACCATGCAAACAAACAAAGTTTTTGTCTCCAGAAGAAAACTCAAATTTATCGGTAATTACATCAGCAAAAAGATTAACTCGCTCATCTAAATACTTAGCCAAATCATGATTCCCGTGAATATAAACTGTATTTTTTGCTTTTAATAAAGGAAAAAGTTGACTCCATTTAGAATTAACAAAATCATCAAAACTAAAAAAATAACCTTCCCAAAAATCACCATTAATAACCACTCGATCGGCTTGATTAATCAAGGCAACTAACTTTTGAAAAGAATCTTCATTAAACCGAGGAGTTAAATGAGAATCAGAGAAAATTAGAATCTTGGACATACTCACTAATCCCCAATTAACCAATAACTTTCTTTTTCAGATAAGGCTGTAAGACTTCTGGAACCTTAATAGTTCCATCAGCTTGTTGATAGTTTTCTACCACAGCGGCCAATAATCGAGGAGAAGCTGCTACAGTATTATTTAAAGTATAAACATGCTTTAAGCTACCATCTTTGGCCTGGTACCTAATATTAAGCCTCCTGGATTGAAAATCATTAAAGTAACTAGCAGAGTGAGTTTCACGATATTTATTTTGAGCAGGAAACCAAGTCTCAATATCGTATTTTTTTCTTTGACCAGCACCCATATCACCAGTACACATAAGCAATACTTGATAAGGAAGACCCAATCCAAGCAACAGCTCCTCAGAAAAGCCCAACATCTTCTGATGCCAATCTCTGGTTTCTGTTTCGTCAGCTACGGTATAAACTACTTGTTCCACTTTATTAAACTGATGAACCCGGATGATCCCTTTAGTATCTTTACCATAAGAACCAACCTCTCGTCTAAAACAAGGCGAGATACCAACCATTTTAATTGGTAAATCTTTTTCAACCAAGGTTTCACCTAGATGATAAGCCGTTAAAGCAACTTCAGAAGTTCCAGCTAAAATAGTCTCATCTTGAGTTTTATAATGATCTTCTTGTCCCCAAGGGAAATAGCCTGTTCCCACCATGGCTTCTTTTTTGACTAATACTGGCGCACTCATTGGTTCAAAACCATGCTTGATCATCAAGTCTAAGGCATAATCCAAAAGAGCCCTTTCCAGCAATAAACCATCACCTTTGAGAAAATAACCTCTAAAACCGGCAATTTTAACTGCCTTTTTAGTATCCAAAAGACCCAAATCCTCCATTAGTTGTTGGTGATCTTTAACCTCAAAATCAAATTCAGGTAATTTCCCTTCTTGTCTTTCAATCTTGTTTCCAGTCTCATCTAGACCAACAGGGACGTCTGCAGCAGGCACATTGGGAATTTCTAACATTAGCTCAATAAATTCTTGATCAACTAATTTTAGTTCTGGCTCTACATCCTTGAGTTGAGCTTTTAATAATTTGCCCTTTTCAATTAATTCTTGGCTTGGTTTACCAGTTTGTTGAACTTGTTGTTTTACTTCGTCGGCGTTTTTATTAACTTCTGTTCTCAAGACTTGAACTTGACTAAGCAAAGTCCTTCTTTTTTCGTCAACAGCCAATAAACTATCAACTATTGATTCATCCAGATTTTTAACCTGACAAGCCTTCTTAATCTCCTGAGGATTTTCTTTGATAAAAAAAATGTCTAACATGACTAATTCTCCTTTTTAAAAACTTCTATCAAAAAAGCAATGTGTTCATCTGGAGTTTTGCCAATTAACTCAAAACCTTGCTTAATATCTTCGCGGCTAACATTAGCTGCAAAAGATTTATCTTTAAGTTTCTTTTTGACAGATTTTGGATTCATATCAGTGAAACCATTTGGTCTCATTAATGAAACTGCATTCATTAAACCAGAAATTTCATCACAAGCGAACAAATACTTTTCTAAAGTGGTTGCTGGTTGTTTACCAGTTCTTCCTGGAGCATGAGTTCTAACTGCCTCAATTAGTTCTACTGGATAGTCCATCAAAAGTTCATTAACAGCTTTGTTGGGATGTTCATCTGGAAACATCTCCCAATCTAAATCATGAAGTAAGCCTGCTTGGTACCAAAGTTCTTGATCTTCACCAAGCTCTTTAGCATAGGCTTCCATAGCCTTGGCCACCATCTGACAATGATTGCGCAAAGCCTCTGTCTTAACATATTGCTTTAAGAGTTCGACTGATTCTTGTCTAGTTTTCATACTTAATCCTTGATTTTTAAATCTTTTAAATGTTTTTTTCTATCTTCTGTCGAGATAGCTAACAAAAAATAGCCAGCCCTAGGCCCAAAGTTTTTACCTAGAAAAGCCTTGTAAATAGCTTGAAAAGCTTGTTTAGCTCCCAATGAGTTTTTCGCTAAATCAAATAAAGCTTGTTGTAAAGCAATTGGTTCCCAAGTTTGACTATCAATTAGCTCATCAACTTTGACTAAATAAGCTTTTTGTTCTGCTGTTAATTCTTGAGCTGCTTCAGGAATAAAACCTGGTTTAAAACTCAATTGATAGTCAGCTGGAGCATAACGCTCTATCCAAATTTTGGCATAGTGTTTTCTATCTGTTAATACTGCTAATTCTTCAGTCGTTAAGTCACTCCCTTTAACTTCAGTAAATTTCTCAACAAGATCAAGTTCTGGGTGTTGCATCCAAGTAGCAATATCTCTAAAACGAGGCAAAAACATCGCTTGAGGTTGTTTATTAGAGATTTGAGATAACTCAAAAGCTCGCCCCATTCTATTATCTCCCTGTTCTTGACCCCAATAAATTCTAGCTGCTTGGTCATATTCATCAAATAAATCTGGAATAGCCATTGTATTAGGATCAAAATCAATTACTTGGTTATAGTTTTTGCTGACAAATAAATAACGACCAACTTCAGCAGGGAAGAGCTCAACAAATTCTCTAGCTGAAGTCCCAACACCTTTACTAGAGCTCATTTTGGCACCACGAATTAAAATCCATTCATAAGGAATATCAAAAGGAGTGTGGGTTTTAAAAACTCTGTCCATCAACTCATCTGCCATGTCTCTTGATCCACCAGCTGAGGTATGATCTTTGCCTGCTCCTTCAATCGTTATATCCAAAGCCGTCCAATGGGCAGGCCAATCAACTTTCCATAGTAATTTACCAGTTCCACCAAAAGGACTGATTTTACCAGCATAACCACAACCTTTGGCCCAACTAACTTTGTTTGGCTGACATTCAAAACTAACTTCTTGACCGTCCCAATCAGTAGTTAAGGTGGTCCCTACTTTGCCACACTGAGGGCAAATCACTTGAAAAGGATACCAATTGGTAGGTAAATCATAATCAGCCACCTCTTTATAGATTTTTTTAATTTCAGCAACATGATCTAAAGCAATCTTAATCATCACATCCATTTGACCAGACTGATAAAGCTGGTGACTCCAAACAATCTCTTGAGTACAACCCAGTTTTCTAAAAGCATCAATAAAATCCATGGCATAAAACTCACCAAAACTTTGAGCTTGCTCAAATCGAGCTTTTTCTTCAGCCGAGACCTTACTCACATCCAAACCAGATTCAGCTAACTTTGGGGCTGGAATCTTAAACATTGGTTTACCCATATGTTGGGCATATTCTTCTGCAGACAAATAACCTGGTAAACCATCCATTGGATCCATATCATTAAACACATAAGTACTAACTACTTGCTTATCTGTTTTCTCAGCTACCACTTTTGCTATAGCATCATGAAGTAAAACCCCTCGTAAAGAGCCAGTATGAACTCTGCCTGATGGAGTTTTCATATCATCGACATGTAAACTAGCCCCTGTTTTTTCTTGCCAACGTAAAATACCAGCAGCTAGTTTGTCTAACCAATGAATTGATTGTTGTTGTGACATGTTTTTAATTCTCCTTGTCCTGACTTGACTATTGTATAACGAAAATCCCCCGTCTTGGCGGGGGATTCTTGTTTATTCTTTAATTATTTACTGTACTTTTTCTATTTGATAAACAACCTCTCCCGCTGGAGCTGTAACTGAAACAGACTCTCCCTTTTTCTTACCAAGAAGAGCCTTACCCAATGGGGATACAGAGGAGATTTTGCCTTCTTCTGGGTCTGCCTCAAATTCTCCAACTATTTCATAGGTAAAAGTTTTGCCAACCTTACCCTTCATGGAAAGTTCTACTTTAGAACCAATCGAGATCTTAGATTTATCTTTACCGTCTTTAACCACCTCAGCTCTAGAAATAATATCCTCAATTTCTGAAATTCTAGTCTCAACAAAATTTTGCTCTTCTTTAGCACTATGATAATCTGCATTTTCAGATAAATCACCTTGTTCACGAGCACTAGCAACCCTAGCAATTACTTTAGGAAGTTTAACCTCCTTAAGCTCTTTGAGTTCTGCTTTAAGCTCTTCAAGTCCCTCGAGAGTTAATTGAATTTTAACGTTTACCATAATGTGCCTAGTATAGTGGGTTTTTTGTTGGTGACAAGTAGAATATTAGCGATTAATTTCTGGCTTTTTTAGTCTTTTGAGCAACTCTAATTTCCATCATTGCTTGCCTCAAAGAGGCTTCTGCCATTAGTAATTCTCGTTGATCTTGAGTTTTTTCCATCGTCTCATGAGCTTCTCTTACAGCTTGTTCAGCTTTCTCAAGGCTAATATCTCTAGCCAAAATACCACTGTCTACCATCACTGTAACTTCACTACTTGGAGAAACATTAACAAAACCATCAGAGACAACCACAATTCTTTCTTCACCATCAACCCTATAGATCAACTGACCAGTTTTCAGATGAGCAAATAATGGAATATGTTTATAAAGCACCGTAATTTCTCCTTCAACTGTTGGTAAAGAAACAGACTCAACCTCTGAAGAGAGGAGTTCTTTTTCTTGAGAAACAATTTTCAGCGAAAACTTTTTCATAAACTAGATTTTCTTGGCCTTTTCAATAACTTCATCGATGGTACCAACCATATAAAAAGCTTGCTCTGGCAAACCATCATGCTTACCATCGAGAATTTCAGCAAACCCTCTAATGGTCTCTGCTACCGAGACATAAGCGCCAGGTACATTAGTAAATTGTTCAGCAACAAAGAAAGGTTGAGTCAAGAAACGCTGGATCTTGCGGGCTCTAGAAACCACCAACTTGTCTTCATCTGATAGTTCATCGATACCCAAAATAGCAATAATGTCTTGTAACTCTTTGTATCTTTGCAAAACCTCTTGAACACCTCGGGCAACTCGATAGTGTTCATCACCAACAACTTCAGGACTCAAGATTTTTGAACTCGAAGCCAAAGGATCAACGGCAGGGAAGAGAGCTTGCTCTGCCAAACGACGATCCAAGTTAATCGTGGAATCAATGTGAGCAAAAGTAGTGGCTGGAGCTGGATCAGTATAGTCATCGGCTGGCACATAAATAGCCTGAATAGAAGTAATAGATCCATCTTTAGTTGAAGCAATTCTTTCTTGTAATGCAGCCATTTCTGTCGCCAAATTGGGTTGATAACCCACGGCTGAAGGAATACGACCTAACAAAGCAGAAACTTCACTTCCAGCTTGAGAAAAACGAAAGATGTTGTCGATAAAAAACAAGACATCTTCTTTATTTTCATCACGGAAATATTCAGCCATAGTCAAAGCAGTCAAAGCAATGCGCAAACGATTACCTGGTGGTTCATTCATTTGACCAAAACACATCACGGTACTAGCCAAAACTCCAGAATCTTTCATTTCGTTGTAAAGATCGTTACCTTCACGAGTACGCTCACCCACACCAGCAAAAACAGAGTGACCTTGGTGCTCTTCAGCAATATTACGAATTAATTCTTGAATGATCACGGTCTTACCCACACCAGCTCCACCAAAAGCACCGACTTTACCACCCTTAGCAAAAGGTGAAATCAAATCTATCACCTTAATACCAGTTTCAAGCATTTCGGCCTTAGTTTCATAAGCAGTTAACTTAGGAGCTTGTTTGTGAATTGGGGCAACCGCTTTATTTTTAACCACACCCAAGCCATCAATAGCTTCACCAACCACATTAAACACTCTCCCCAAAGTAGCCTCGCCCACAGGCACAGAAATTGGAGCACCAGTATCCACTACCTCAATTCCTCTGGTTAGCCCATCCGTTGGACCAAGAGCAATACATCTGACAGTGGTATCATCTAGCTGTTGTTCAACTTCAAAATAAAGCTTATTATTCTTAGCCAAATCGAGAACCAATGCATTATAAATTTCTGGTAAATTATTAGTGAACTTCACATCAACCACTGGACCAACAATACTAATAATTTTTCCTGTATTTTCTTTTGCCATATTAATATTCCTTTTTATTTCCTAACTTAATGCCATCGTGGCAGAAATAATATCTAATAACTCAGTGGTAATCCCTTGCTGACGAGTCTTGTTATAAACTAGTTTTAATTCTTCTACTAGTTCACCAGCATTTTCACTAGCATTCTTCATCGCTACCATCCGAGCAGAGTGCTCACTAGCTTTAGCCTCTAAAAAAGAATGGTAAATCGTATTTTCCAAAAAAAATGGTAATAAACTATCTAAAATCTTCTTAGGGTTTGGCTCAAAGATATATTCTTTGATTTGCATCTTTTCTTCGATTTTCTTCTCAACTACATCTGGTTTGAAAGATCTTGAAATCGGTAATAATGGAGCCTGTTTTGGCTTTTGAGATAAAGTATTAATAAAATCTGTATACAAAATATCAACAGATTTGAACTGATGACTAGTAAAACCATTCAAAATTAAAGTCGTCACCGGAATCACATCAACAACCGTAATATACTCTGGTAAATTAGTAAATTGAGCATGAATAATCATCCCCAATGACCTAGCTGCTAAAACAGCTTTTTTACCAATCGCAATTACTTCTCCTGTTGGGTGATTCTTTTTCCAACTAGCTAACACTTTCAATAAATTACCATTTAAAGCTCCACACAAACCTTTGTCAGTGCCAACCATCACCACCACAGAAATACCCTCATCATGACTTGAAAGAAGAGGATGTTCAGTGATTTTGGATGCCTGAGAGATCGTAGTAATTGAGTCGTATAGAGCTTGAGAATAGGGTCTAGCAGCTAAAGCCTGATCTTGGGCTTTTTTCATTTTGCTAGCAGCAACCATCTCCATAGCCTTAGTAATCTTGGAGATATTTTGAGCAGTGCCAATGCGGCGTTTAACCTGTCTTTGGTTGGCCATAAGCGTTACTTAGTCTCTTCTTTTACAATCATCAACTCTTTGTGCAGACTATTAAAAGTAGAAACAATCTCTTTTAACTTTGCAATTAAATCATCAGAAAGTTTCTTTTCCTTCATAATCTCATTTAATAAAGCTTGGTGCACCGTATGAAGGTAGTCTAAATAAGATAATTCCCAGTCTCGAATTAATTCTTCTTTAACTTCATCCAAATAGCCATTTACAGCAGCAAAAATTACCGCCACTTGTTCAGCTACGTTGAGTGGTTTATCCCAACCCTGTTTTAGAACAGCATTGACTCTTAAACCCCGATCTAAAGTTTTTTTGGTACGTTCATCAAGGTCTGAACTGAATTGAGCAAATGCCTGGAGTTCTCTGAACTGAGCTAAATCTAACTTCATGGTACCAGCCACCTGTTTCATTGCTTTTAGCTGAGCAGCACTTCCCACACGAGATACTGATAAACCAACATTAATAGCTGGTTTCATCCCTGAGTTAAACAAATCAGCCTCCAAATAAATCTGACCATCTGTAATAGAAATGACGTTAGTTGGAATATATGCTGAAACGTCGTTAGCTTGGGTCTCGATAATTGGCAAAGCAGTAATAGAACCACCACCATAATTATCATTGAGACGACAAGCTCTCTCTAAAAGTCTTGAATGGAGGTAAAAAACATCTCCAGGATATGCCTCACGACCACTTGGTCTTCTAAGTAATAAAGAAATTTCACGATAAGCCTGAGCATGCTTAGATAAATCATCATAAACAATTAACACATCTTTACCTTGATCTAGAAAATATTCAGCCACAGCTAAACCTGTGTATGGTGACAAAAATTGTTCAGCGGCACTATCAGAAGCAGTAGCCGAAACAATAATGGTGTAAGCCATCGCTCCATGTTCTTCCAAAATCTGCATGGTTTGAGCCACAGCTGCTCTTTTCTGACCAGTAACCACATAGACACAAATTACATCTTCTTCTTTTTGATTAATGATTGTGCCTAAAGCCACCGCAGTTTTACCAGTAGAACGATCGCCAATAATCAACTCTCTTTGACCTCGACCAACTGGAATCATGGCGTCAACTGCCTTAATTCCTGTTTGCAAAGGTACAGAAACAGATTTACGACTCATCACTCCTGGAGCAACTTTTTCTAAAGGCATAAACTTACTTGGATTAATTGCCCCTTTACCATCAATAGCTTCACCCAAACTATTAATTACTCTGCCCAACATAGCATCACTCACCCCAACAGAAAGAATTCTGCCAGTTCTAGCAACTGTATCTCCAACTCCAATGCCCATTGCATCACCCATTACCACAATTCCGACATCATCCCTGTTAAGGTTAAGAGCCAAACCAAACTTGCTATCAGCAATTTGCACAATTTCTCCAGCCTGGACTTCATCCAACCCTGAAGCCTTAACCACCCCATCAGAATAAGAGATTACTTCTCCAACCGAATCAACGGTCAAAGTAGGGGTAACATCCTTAAATAATTCTTTCAAATCAAAGGCTTGATTAACGGTTTTTTTAGAAGAGGTTTTATTAATTGGCATATTTTATTTTCTTTAGGCTTAGATCTTGTCCACTACTTGTTTCCCAATTTGGGAAAGTTTAGCTTTGATAGTCATATCAACTGCTTTTGAACCAATTATTAGCTTAATTCCACCAACTACTGATTGATCTAATTTAAACTCGTATTCAAGATCTCGACCATATTTTTTAACTAAAGCTTTCTGCAAGGTTTCCAGATTAGCTTTGGAAAGTTCGTTGGCAGTAATCACAGTGACTTTTTTCATAACTAAATTAAATATCCTTAAGGATTTTTTCTAAATTATCGGCAATAAACTTGTTATCTGTTTTAACGTCAAGTTTCTTACCTAGAACCAAAGAGCTAACTTCGATCACAGCATCAACCATCTGCTTCTTGGAATCAGCTAGTAGTTTTTTCTTCTCTTCTTGCCAAGAGGCTTGAGCCTTTTTCATTTCTTCTTGAAGAGCTTCCTTGGTTTTATTTACTAACTCTTTCTTGTTTTTTTCAGCTGTTTTTTGAGCGGCTTCCAAAATTTCAGTAGCTTCTTTGTCAGCTTCTCTTTTAGCTTTACTTTTCAGCGTAGCCATTCTTTCTTTTTCAGCCTCAATTTTTTCAACTTCAGTTAAACTATCGGTAATTCTTTTAGCTCGATCGTCTAAAATCTTTTGTACTGGTTTATAAAGAAGATAGGTTACTGCGCCAAAAACAACACCAAAGTTAACCAGCTGATAAATAATCTGTGGTAATTGAATGTCCATTTTTTCTCCTTATTTATACAAATTTTAAGATAAGAGCCACCACTAAAGCATAAATAGCAATAGCTTCTGTAAAGGCCATACCAAGAATCATGTTGGTTTGAATCTTACCAGCAGCTTCTGGATTACGACCAATAGCTTCTAATCCTTTTCCTACCAATAAACCTAAACCGATAGCTGGCCCAATCATACCGATGGACATAACCATACCAATAGCGATTTCTGTGTACATTTGTTCCTCCTTGTTTTTTTGTATCTAATGTACTTTTTTTACTTTTTTATTACTAATTTAGTGATCTTCTCCATGAAGAGTTGCAACATTAAAGAAAACCAATGATAAAAGGGCAAATACTAGAGCCTGAATGAAACCAACAAAAATCTCTAAACCATAAAACGGCATTGGTACCAACACTGGAATTAAAGCTCCAATCACTATTAACAAAACTTCACCTGCAAAAATATTTCCAAATAAACGGAAAGCATAAGACAAAACCTTAGAAAATTCTGAGACTAACTCTAAAATTCCAACAAAAAACATAATTGGGTCTTTGAAGTTAAAGAACTTCTTAAAATAAGAAAAGCCAAGGTACTTAACACCTACAATTTGAGCCATTACTTGAGAAAATAATCCCAAAGCCAAAGTAGTGTTCAAATCAGCTGTCCCAGCTCTGAGGTAGGGCACAAACACCTCGTTCTTTTCTGCAGAAATCTCTGCAGACTCTTCAGCACTAGCTCCAACCACTTCAGTCACTGTTTCTTCAACTGTATCAACTGGTTCTGAGGCTTGAACTTGACTAACAGGAACTTTAACTTTGCTGTCTAATAAAACAGCATGCTCAGTCCCTGTCTTGGTTTCTTTGAAACCAATAGTCCCAACTCCAGGAAGCAAGCCAAACCAATTATTAAATAATACAAAAAAGAAAAAAGACATGAAAAAAGGCATAAAAAAACGGGTCTTGTTATGATCGCCCGTTACTCCTTGGACCATGTTATAGAGTCCTTCAATAATGAACTCAGCCAAGTTTTGCAAGCCACCTAGCTTCTTTTTATTGCCCAAACTTCGATTCACCAAAACAAAAAAAGTCACCATTAGAAGGGTGACAATCGTACTGGTAAGAAGTGAGTTTGAGTAGTTGAGAGATCCGAACTTAGTAATAGTTTCGGCTGAAATAGAAATATGCAGATTTGCTGCCATTGTGTCTTTCCAGATAATTAATAATTTATATCAAACAAAAACAAAAACACGACCCCGATTATACATATTGTTTTTATTCAGACAAGAGCAATTTTCAAAATTACTCGGCCAGAACAATTACAAAATCATATTTATCGGTCGCATCTTCAAGCTCTTTTTCCTCTGAAAACTCCAAAGTTAAAGCCATATCTTCCTCTAGAGTTTTAATCAGATTGTTATTATCTTCCTTGGCCAAAATAAAGTTGCCTGTCTCGTAATCTCCCTTGGCATTAGCTGCTTGCACATCAGTAAAACCAGCTTTTTCCAAAACAGTAGCTATTTCTCCAGCGTAACCAGCTTTGGTCGTAGCATTAACCACCAGGACAGTATAACTAGCCCTATCAATTGGCTCTAAAGTTGGTGTAGTTGTTGGTTCCAAAGTAGGGGAGAGTTCAGCAACAGGAGTTACCATCGACTCATTAGCTGTCTGTTGTTTGTTGGTAAAAGTCAAAAAACCCAAACCAATGCCCAAACCAATGCCGACAGTAATAAAGAAACTTACCAGGGCAACAAAAACCATCTTGACCATGCTATTCACCCCAGTATCATTTTTGATCACTTTTTTAGCCATCGGGGTTTCTTCCGGCTTAGCTTCTGTTTTCTCTGGTGAGGGTGTTTTAGTTTCTTTATCTTCAGAATCCTCACTCATAAATTGACGTAAATCCACTTGTTCAACAGAGCTATCGGTTTTTTCTTCAAGCCTATCTTCTTTCTCTACAGTTTTTTCTTTAGTGGTTGTTTCAACTGGCTGCTCTTCAACTTCTTCTACTTTTGACTCTGCTTTATCTTCTATAGACTCTTCAACTTGTTTTTCAGGCTCGTCAGCCACTTTTTCTTCATCATCTTTAGAAACTTTAACTTGTTCTTGAGATTCTTCAACCGATGTACCGAGTTCTGTAGGTGGAGGCAAAGGACTTTCTAACTTGACTGCTTTTTTTTCAATAACGACTGAATCCTCAGGTTGATCTTTATCAACAACGACAGCTGAGTCTGTTGTAACCAAAAAACTAAAACTTGGTACCTTGTAATCTGCTATTCCAACTGATTTAATTCCAGCTTCGATGACTTGCTTCACATAAGAAGGCATTTCAGAGTCTTCTGATTCTTTAGCTAACTGTTGGACAGGTAAAGTTCCCTTCAACCCATTATTTAATTTATCTTCTACTAACGCATTAGCTAATAAATAGACTGTCTGAATACTTGGTTCAGCCCCTTTAAGAGTTTTAATTGATTCAATAATCTTTTCTACATCTTCTACTTCAGCATTATTTGCTTGATCAATACCAATATAGTGCTGAGCCATGTAGAGATTAGCTCCCAGCTGTACCACACTAATTGATGGCTCTAGAGAGATAAGTGATTTAGTCACCCAACTCAAAGGATAAATCTTATCTACTTTCAAATCTTCACTTTGAGTAAAAATCGTGCGCAAAGGCTTGAGAACAGTTTTCTCCAAGGCTGAAAGTTGAACTTTAGCCTGACCTTTAAATTCTGTCAAAACAAAAGTATGAAGCTCATGAGTTTCATCTGAAATATCTAAATCAGGGATAATCTTGCTTTTAACATATTCAAGAATCTTTTCTTCTCCGGCTTCTTCAACATTAACCACTGTATTAGTAAATAAAAAATCAGGTAAAACCAACTCATAAGTTTTTGATTGAAGTCTATTGGCTAGCTTTTTGATACTTTCATCTAGAATTTCATTCTCATCCATAAAACTACCATTGACCTGTAGATAGTCTCTGATCTTAAAACTCTCATCATCTTTGGTTTTCACCAACTCGACAATATAGGCTACGTCTGGAAGAAGATAAATAAAATTTTTAGTGGTTTCTGCCATAACTAGAAATCCTTGCAAGACTAATAAACGAAAAGTTTCTTCAACTATTATGGAGGAAAAAGACAAGAGAATCAACGGTGGTTGTATCTAATCAATCGTAGGAACTGGCTCCAGTAGTTTTTTCAACTCTAGTGAGGCCACACCAATGACTCGATCTGCACCCCCATAATAAACAAATAGTTTATCGTCTTTTATCACCGATCCACAAGAAAAAACCACATTATCAACAATACCTTGTTTTTCCCAACTAAGCACTGGTTCTAAAATTGGGTACTCACTTCTGAAAATAACTCTAAATGGATCATTAATATCCATAACTAAATAACCCAACCGATAGTTTTTATCTTCCTGACTAACCCCATGATAAATCAATAACCAACCTTTTTCAGTTTTCATCGGTGGACCAGCAATACCAATTTTGGCACTATCCCAATGATCTAATCTTGGAGAAATTGCTCCTTCTTTTTGTAACCATTCTCCTGCCTTAAAATTTAAGTCATCAACTAAATCAATCGCTATTTCATGCCCCATGGCCCGATGTAAAAGAACATATTTACCATCAACTTTTTCTGGAAATAAACAGGCATTTTTATTATCAATTGTTGGGTCAGAAATAAGAATTGGTTCACTCCAAAGCCAGTTCCTATTAATCAAATTTTCCGCTTCAATAGTTGTTACGGCTACTTGAGGTGGGTTAACACCGTTATAAGCTGTGTAAAACATATAATACTTATTATCAATAAAGGTAATTCTTGGATCTTCACAACCAGAAAAACCATTTGGTTTTTTAATTTTTTGTTCAAATTCGATTCTGGGAATATAAACTGGGTTATCAAGACCATTCTCAAAATTAACTCCATCTCTACTTACAGCAAAACCAATGGTTGAAGTATTGTCCCAAGACATTGCTCTATAAAACAAAAAAACATCATCACCAACCAACGTGGCCGCTGCATTAAAAACAGCCTGAGCTTTCCAACTATGCGTGGAACTTGGCTGTAAGATGGGCTCTGTTTTTTCTCTAATTAATTTGGGAACAGCCTTGTAACTACTTTGTTTAAGATAACTAAGAAAAGCCTCTATTTTTAATTTTGCCATCGCTACAACTGTGTCAGCTGCCCCATAATAAATCCACAATTCATTTTTTCTTAAAATCAGACCTGAGGGAAAAATCACATTAGGAATCAGACCTCTTACTTCATAATCTAATTCAGGTTCTAAAAATGGTTGTTGAGTACGTCCAATAATTATTGCTGGGTTATTTATGTCTAGCAACAATGCTTCGATCCCAAAAACTCTTTTTTCTTGGTTGTAGTAATTTTGAATGTGAGAGTAAACAAAGACCCAGCCAGCTTTAGTTTTTACTGGCACAGCGCCCACTTCGACATGATCTGTGTTTAATCTAGAAATAGGTAAAGCATGTTTCTCTAGATCTTTATACCAATTATGCCAAAAATCTTGATCCCAAAGTTGCTCTAAGGAGTCAAATCTAGCTATAGCAATATAAACTGGCGGTTGATCGGTATTAACTGTCAACAAAGCCACATACTTACCATTAATTTTTTCTGGGAAAAGTACCATTGCCTTGGCGTTAAACGGCGTTACCAAGTGTTTACTTTTAATTGTTTTTAAATCATCACTAATAGCCAAACAAACCTTAATACTATCGGCATCGGGGGGAAAATTAGCTAAACCAGTATAAAAAATATAATACTTGCCATCGATTTTAGTTACTCTTGGATCTTCACAACCATATTTATCCCACGATTCAGACGGAGAAATTAATTGCCTTACCTGGGAGATCTCACAAGCTTCATTGCCCTGAGCATAACCAATCGTTGAAACGCGATAAGTTTGACCTTCTAGTTCCTGTTCTGCTGATTCTGCTCGATAAAGTAAACCTATATCTCCATTATCCAAATCAATCGCTGAGGCATTAAAAACTGCCTTGGCCTGCCACAAAAGTCTTTCATTGGGAGATAATACTGGGTTATGACTACAACGTTCCGCAATAATTTTATTCATTTGATGACTCCTGTTCGACTGCTAATAAAACTGAATTTAAGTCAGTATTGCCGGTTTTCTTGAGTTTATTAATAAAATCAGGTAAGTCAGCTGTAGCTACACAAACATAAGAATCGGCACCGCCATAATAAACAAATAAGGTTCTGTCCTTGATAACAGCTCCACAAGGATAAACCACGCCAGCTTTAAAACCAACATTTTCATACTCTTCACGAGGCAAAAGAATTGGCTCGGAGGATCGTGCTAACACTTTAGTAGGATCATTTAAATCCAACAGCATCGCTCCAACTTTATATTCACTGGCATCCTTGTCATCAACAGCTTGGTAAATTAATAACCACCCTTCTTCTGTTTTGAGTGGAGGAGCTCCTGCTCCAATTTTTCTACTATCCCACCACTCTTTGGATCTAGGGCTAATCTTATTTTGTCCATAAATAAACTTACGACCATCAAAATCAGCCAAAGAATCAACATAATCAAGCAAAATATCTGGAAAAACTCGATGCATAATTACATACTTACCATTTATTTTCTCTGGAAAAATTACCGCACTTTTATCAACCACCCCAGGTGGAGAAATCAACACCGGTTTCTCCCAAAGGAAATTATTATTTAGAAAATTTTTTAAAGAGATAGAAGTTAGAGCCACTCTGGGAGGACTCCAGCCATCATAAGCCACATAAGTCATATAAACTCTGTCATCGATCACGGTTGTTCGTGGATCCTCAACCCCACCACAACCACCACCAGAGACAAAAGGGTTATTAAGATCTCCCACAGGCAGACTTACTCCTTCAAATTTTTGGGAAGGTTTATAAACTGGTTGAGAAAATCTTTTATCAATCCTAAAACCATCACTACTAACAGCATAGCCCACCTGTGAAACATAGTCATAACCCTGAGCTCGATAGAGAATATGAACTTTATCAACAGCAACAAAAGCAGCTGGGTTAAAAGTAGTAAATGCTTCCCAATGATTTTTATGCTGAGGTTTAATCATTGGATTGTGGTGCTGGTGTTTGGTTAGTAGAGGAATTGGATGTTTAACTTCTATTTGCCTCTCAAAACGATATTTGGGGTAGCTTTTAACTACTAAACCCAACTTAGCTGAATGCCACTTAGCTATTAGCTTAGCGTTTATTTTCTCCAAAGAAATAAATTGCCACTGATCATTGTCATCTACAAACTCATAAACTAATTTTGGTTGTTGCCATAATAAATTTCTTGGGTGAGCTGTTTCAAACAACATCGCCAAGACTTCGATTTTTTCATTTTGAAAAAAGTGGTAAAAAATTACTACACCAGCTTGAGTTAAAAAAATATTTTCTATTTCTAACTTGTCATCTGATTGATAAAATTTACTTTGAATTAACTCTAAATAGATCTGTTTAACTCTTGAGATATTGGTTCTTTTACCAACCTCCCGTTGACCCAACAAACCTGATAAAAAAGCACTAAATCTGAGATCTTTTGTAAATTTCTTCAAAAAATCACCAACAGCAGGAGCTAGGGCTTTCCTAATGACTTTAAATATTCTCATCTGAAGCTTTAAACTTAAAACAGGCCTATTCCTATGATACAGATAAAATGGCTTGAATTTAAGATCTAAAAAAAATAGCCGGATCTTTGACAGTTCCGGCTACCTAAAATTGGATTTATTTGTACCGTCGCCTGGTCCTTTTGCAACCAAAAGAATTCAACAACGATATAAACAGGCTAAACCATTTTTTCAATGATCTCACCTCCTTATGGTATTCCTAAAATTTGGGAGGCTTTCTCCCCAGAGAAATACCTTGTTGTATTATAACAAAAACATTTTTTAATTAGGTAAAAGTTATTTATTTTTAGGTTTAAAGTGAATGGTTGGTAAACCTGTTTCTTTATCAAAATCAAGCCTATCTCTTCTGTACGGTGGTCTCATGGCTAAAATTCCTTTAATCCACTTCAGAGCTGAACCAACAAACACCAACTCACCCTTCAAACCAGGCTTAAAATCTTCTGGCTCACGAATAATGTGTTTTGGTAGTGTTTCAGACATGATCTTATTTTAGCAAATCTCTAAACAAAACTCATTTTGATAAAAAAAAATCCTCATACTGAGGATCTTTAAAATTAGGAAAGCCGGAGACAAGTGAGCTTGCTCGTTTCACCAGCATAACTTTCAGTTATGTATCTGGTTCCACTTGCGCTTCCTCACGCTATCCAGCATAGTGCTCTTCGTTTGCACTATGTTCTTGATAGAGCGAACCTAGTCTTCTTGTCTCTAGGCAAAACTCATTTTGATAAAAAAAATCCTCATACTGAGGATCTTTTTTATCAAGTGAGTCCGCCGGGACTCGAACCCGGGACGCACAGCTTAAAAGGCTGTCGCTCTAACCGACTGAGCTACGGACCCATCTTTTTTTAACGAACAGTATTATACCCCAAAAAATAGGATACAAATATCTGGATTTTAGTTTGCTCTTGAAACGTATTCACCAGTTTCGGTATCAACCAATAAAATATCACCTTTTTTAACAAACAAAGGAGCCTGAACTATCAGTCCTGTTTCCATGGTCACTGGCTTTTTACCAGCATTTTGTCTATCGCCAGCAACGGCCTCTTCGGCCTCAGCCACTACCATTTTAATTTTTGGCGGTAAACTAATCCCGATAGCTTTTTCTTGGTAAAACTGAATATAAGCTTTGATTTCTGGTACCAAAAATTTTTCTTTACCATCAAGCAATTTAGTTAACACATTAACTTGATCATAAGTTCTAGGGTCCATAAAAACTATCTCATCACCCATATCATATAAAAACTGCATCTCTTTGGATTCAACTTCTAACTCTTCAACAGAATCATGAGATTTATAAACAAAATCAAAACCAGAACCAGATTGGATATCCTGAAGTCTGGCTCTAGTAAAAGCCGAACCTTTGCCAGGAGAAACAAATTGAGTTTTGGTGACTAAATGAGGACGTCCGTTATGTAAAACGTAAATCCCTTTTTTGATATTACCAGCTTTTAATTTCATGAGCTGGATTGTAACTCAAGGAATAATGCTTGTCATTAAGGAGAGAAAACTTCAGTGGCTGGGAAAAAAATAGTCTCATTAATATTAGTGGTGTCAGCTAATAACATTACTAAGCGATCAACTCCAACAGCAATTCCTCCGGTTGGTGGTAAACCCAACTTCAAAGCTTCCAGGTAATCTTGGTCCAAACTATATTCAGTTTTACCCAATTTTTTCCTTAAAGCTAACTCTTCTTCAAAGCGCTGTTGTTGCTCTACAGCATCAGTTAACTCACTAAAAGCATTGCCTAGTTCTAATCCTGCTAGATAAACCTCAAATCTCTCTGCATAGTCTGGGTTAGCTGTTTTCCTTTTGGATAAGGCCGCTTGACTAGCCGGATAGTCATAAATAATCACTGGTTTTTCTTGGTTAGCTACATGAGGTTCAATCTCATTGAGAAATAATTGGTTATAAACACCTTCCCAAGAAGTATCTTCATCAACTTGATAGCCTTTTTTAACAGCCACAGCTTTTAAAACCTCTAGTTGCAATAATTCTTTGGCATCTAGCTGTAAATACTTTTGAAAAGCCTCTGCTACAGAAATTCGAGTAAATGGAGCAGAGAGGTCATATTTTTTGCCTTGGTAAGTTAAATGATGGTCAGTAGTTTGATGAATTTTTCGATGTAAAAACAACAGTAAATTTTCAAAATCAGCCATAATCTCCAAGTAACTGGCATTCGTTCGATACCACTCAAGAATTGTAAACTCTGGATTATGCCGTTCACTCAAACCTTCACCATTGCGAAAACTTTTGCAAATTTGAAAAATGTTTCCTAACCCACCCGCAATTAGTTTTTTCATTGCGTATTCTGGACTAGTCAGTAAAAAAGCTTGTTGTTTTACTTGTTCAGCATTTATTAGTTCTGTCTCAAAAACCTCCAAGTATGGTTCTGTACCTGGATGTCTAACCAGTAAAGGCGTTTCTACTTCATGAAAATCAGCTTTTTTAAAGAAGTCTCTAATTCCAGTAAAAACCTGTTCTCTAACTAAAAGTTTAGCTTTTAACTCTGGAGAATATTTGATTTGCTGCCAATTTTTCATGACTGAATTCTACCAGCCCATTAACTTTAGAGAAACATAAACAAAATAGAGTGCAATCATTAATAAAGATTCTTTACGTTCCAACTTCTTCCTTGAAAACATAAATAACACAGCCACAATCATGACAAACAGCAGATAGGGCAAATCAAAAGTTGCTGTTTTACGATCAATTTCCCAACCAGAAATTACTGCTCCTAAACCTAGGGCAAAAAGTGTATTAACAATATTGCTTCCAAGTAAATTGCCAACAGATAACTCCCTAGCTCCTTTAAAAAAAGCAGTCACTGACACCACTAATTCTGGCAAACTAGTGCCTATACCAACTAAAATTACACCAATTATTAGTTCACTAACTCCCAACTCAACCGCTAATTCTATGCCAGAGCTAATCACCCAATCAGAAGCTTGAGCAATTACCATTAATCCAATTAACAACTGAAGTAGTAATTTACCCAAACCATGTTTTTTTCTAGCTTTTGGCACCGAGGTTGTAATACTATTAGTAAATTTAGTAAAAAAGAAATAAGTAACATAAGTAAAAATTAAAACTAATCCTTCAAATTTATTAATCCTGCCATCACTAGCAAAAACCAAAAACATTAAAACAGAAAAAACTAATGCCAAACCTTGACTTCTAACAGCTATTTGAGACATTTTAATTGTGCCGCCCAGCAATCCAGTTAAACCAAGAATAAAGGCCATATTACCAAGATTAGAACCAATAATATTCCCAATTACAATGTCTGTTGTATTAATTGAAGGAGTTTTTTCTAAAGCTCCAGCTAGAGTAACCATTATTTCTGGTAAAGAAGTTCCTAAAGAAATAACCACTAAACCTATAAAACTTTCACTTAAATGAAATTTTCTAGATATACCCAAAGCAGATTTGGTGATTAGCTCTGCTCCTAGCCATAAACCAACCAAACCCAACATAAAGAAAAAGATGCTAGTCATTGATCTGTCTATTTAACCAGAAAAGGTTAGCACAAACCAAGTATCAGTTTCTTTACCCTAAAAACCTACTTTAAGTTACCTTCGGCGTTGCTACTACTCTCAAGATAACTGACACAATCTCCCTGACTTTTAAAAGTTGGCTCGCTGAAAGTTTGCCAATTAAATGTTTGCCAACCATTATTATCACATTCTGCTTTGGTTAGTGGTGGACCTACCAAATCAATTTCCTTATATAAAACTAACTTGTGATTATCGATTGGCAAGTTAAAACCACTATCTTCTGAAGGTAATTCTGAAGCTGGATCATTAACAGTATAACCATTGTATAAGACCGTAAAAGTCGCTTTGCAATTCCAAAGTAACGCGGCATTGTTATAAGAAAAATCTTCACTAGTGAGGGTATCCTGCCAAACAACCTGCTTACCCTCATCTAAAACGAACATATCAACAAAAATTTGATACTTTTCTGACCTAATTTTAGACCTAAGAGTAAACCAACCACTTTTTTTAACTTTATAGTGATTAAAATTTTCTAAATCTTCGCTCAATTCGTAATTAAGCTCATCAGAAACTCCGATCAAAAGACTTTTTGTCGATTTATCCTTGGCTACATTAAAAATAAAGTGTTTATAGGTAGGCCCCTCAGGATTATCCAGCCTTGTTTCTATAGCATAGTTAAATCCCTGACCTGATTGCCAACCAGTATCTAAATAAACATCAATTTGAGTTAACCAAATATCTGTAGTTCCCCCAGAAAGACATTCGCCGAAATGAGAATAACTGCCTGCTTTACTAACTACTCCATAGTAATCTCCAGAACTAGCCGGCAAACTGTTGTTACCAGCCACCTGAGTAATAGCTGGCTCACTTGAATTAGGGAGATACCAATCATAATTATATGTTCCACCTGCATCAAGATTGGGAGGCTTCTCAAAATCTTGAACATAAACAATTGGGGTTACTGCAGCTTTAACCGTATAAACAGCCCAAGCAATCAAGGAAATCGATAAAACAACAGACATTAAAACCGACAGCTCTGCTATTCTTAAAGGAGAAAATCTCTTGCTTTTGGGCGGAGTTTTTTTCTTTAGACCAGTAGATTTTTTTCTCATACAACAATTGATTATGAAGAAAAGCAACCTAGAAGTCAAAAAAATAGATTAAGATGCAAAAACATCCGCCTTTCAGCGGATGTTCTTTTCTTGATTGAGCAACTTCATCTTTCCCCAAGCTTACTGAGGAAGAAAAAATAACTCGTCTGGTCGCCAAACAACTTAATAGGGAACACCATGATCGTCGTCTCGCATCCGTTTCTTCATATGTTTGATTTTAGATATTTCAAACAAGAAAAATAGAATAAAGATGACGTTGACTACTATGACAAAAACCGAGAGGTGGAAACTCCCAATCACTTTGTCATATGGTGCCGCAGCGATGATACTCACCAAGGCAGCAACTATGCCGCTCCAATTGATGAGATAACCAATAAACTTTCGTTGCTTAGTTCTTTCCACAAACTCAAGTCTCTCGTGGTAAATGGCACTAACCACCGCCATGAAAAACCCGGCAAATTGCAAAATGTTCATCTGGAAAACTCCTTTCTATCCATTCAACCAGCAAGTGGTCAAATGAATGATTCGTTTAGACAACAGATGGCGACCTTTTTATAGTAAAAATAAACTTTAACTATAAAAAACTCACCACCTGTTTGCAGATTTTTAAGGAGCAATTATTAAATTATTATTATCAAAAAAACAGATCACTGATCTTACCACAATCAATCACTTTTGTCAAAGTTATAGGATATTTAGTTACACTAATCCAGCCACCACCAACATTGCTTCAACCGGTTTGGTTTTATCTTTTCTAAAAGAAAAATACTTATCTGCCTGACAATAGGTACAAACTGAGCTAACAGTTATTTTTTCTTCGGCAACTCCCAAAGCCAACAACTGGTTTTGAACTGTTATTTTTAAATCAAAAAAAACTTTATCACCCTGTTTCTTACTTACTCCTGCTTCAATAAAGTTGGCTAAAAAATCTGGCTGAACTTCATAGTGACAAACACCAATTCCTGGACCAATCGATACCGATAAATCAGCGGCTGCAAGGCCAAACTTTTGCTCCAACTGACTAACTGCTTGTTTAATAATTCCTTTAGCCAAACCTTGCCAACCTACATGAAGTAAAGCAATTATTTGCTTATCAGGTTGGTAAAGCACAACAGGTAAACAATCAGCGACAGTCACAGCCAAAAAAACTCCTGTCTGAGCAACAATCAAGCCGTCAGTTTTATCAATAACCTGACCTAAATCATTTTGATTAACAACTGTGACTCTATTACCATGGTCTAATTTCGCACTAATAATATTAGTTGGTTTTAAGCCAATTCTTGCCAAAAAACTTTGTCTATTCTGACTCGGATCAAAACCATCACCCAATCTCATATTACCATCGGAGCGGGTGGAGAATTGAAAAAATAAATTAGACATAAAATTAGTTTTAGGAAGTCATCCTTAAAAGTTTTTGGTATCCATAACAAAAAAACATTAAGACAATAAAAGCTTACTCAGATAGTCTACCTCTTTAATATAATTATTCGTGTCAAATCTATATGTTTGCATTCCCAAATCGCTAGCCGCTTGAATGTTATCTACCAAATCATCAATTAACATGATTTCACTAGGTTCTAAACCAACTTCTTTAATTGCCAATTCATAAATTTTGGGATCTGGTTTTGCCAAACCGACCTCAAAAGACTTAATCTTCACTTCATAATCAACTTCAGGATACATCCCTGGAATAGTTTGAGCTCTGTCCCAAACCAGCTTAGTTACATTAGTCAATAAACCCAGACGGTAGTGGTAACTAAGCTTAACCACCAAAGCTTGCATCTCTTTAATGGGAATGAATTTGTCTACCCAATGACTATCAGCATAAAAGTTTGGCGGAAAATCCAAGTTGAAACGCCTTTTCAACTCTAACTCAACATCAACTTCAGTCACCTTACCTTCAGCTAATGCCGGCTGGAAAAAGCTCAAGACTGTTAAGTAGTCTTTTAGTGGAATGCCAAGGTCTTCTGCTATCAACTGACGAATATGTTCAAAATGGAGCAGAACCCCACCCACATCAAAATAAATAAATTTAGGTTTTATCATTTTAGCTTGAGCGGGTGAAGGGAGTCGAACCCTCGTCATCAGTTTGGAAAACTGAAGCTCTGACCGTTGAGCTACACCCGCAGTTACAAGATAACTAAGACTTTATCATATCTCTTGAGTAAAGCAACTATAAAAAATTGACTCCTATAACTCTTTTTGTACGTTCTTAATGGCTTTTTTAACCGCAAAATATTGATTAGTTGGCTGGTTATTACTATCCAAAAAACCAAACTCAGCGAAAGGCCCTGGATCTCCTCGCAACACAAAAACAGTTACTCCTTTGACTCTTTCATCAGACCAAATATGTTGCAAAGCATAAGTGTAATAATTGCTTAACCAACGATTATTATATTTATTACTGACCCAACCAGTCTCAGTGATAAATACCTCTAGTTCTAAACCTGTTTTATTTTTTAAGTAGTTTAATTCATAATGAAAACCACGTAAGGAGTTTTTACCAATTCTGGTCGGAGAAGAACTAAAACCTGGATTAGGGTAAGAATGTGAGTTCCAATAATCGATTTTTTGAAAGATATCAGGATCGTATTTATACATTTTATCCAAATAATTAAAAGCTTCCATGGTGTCATAACCATTAGGAGCAGCTAAATCCATGGCCGCTGGTAAAATCTTATAATTCTTATTTTCTGAATGAGCCCAGTCGCTAGTGAAAGCAAGCACTTGAGCATACTGAATTGGATCAATCGAGTTGCCCCATTCTTTAGCATGATTGACTTCATTAAATACAATCACATATCGTTCTTCAGAAGGCCAAGTAAATTGGTTAAGAAAATCAAAATATGAGGTGATTTCCTTTCTATTGGGCACTTTCCAAGCCCCTGCTTCAAAACTAGTGGTTAATCTAACCAAAGGAATAAGCTTGTATTCTTTAGCCAACCGAAAAAACTCGGCCCATTCTGTCTTTTTATCAAGATCAGCAAGACTAAGAGGAATCGTCACATAGCTCCAATCATCACTAGGTTCATAAAAAAAGTTTTTCACTTCTTTAATTTCATGAGGACTTAATAAATGAATACCCAAAACCTGACCTTGAGCAGAAACACTGTGAGGGAAGAATATCACTAAAAATAAAGCTAAAAATAAAATAATTTTTTTCATTTTTTACTCAAGAAAAGTCCTTATTTCTTGAAATTATAGGATAACATTTTTTCAACCATTTTTCTAGAGCTGTTATACTAGCACTATTACTTATGAAAGCTTTAAAGCAAGCCTCTTTCAAAACCCTTTTTGTAGCCTATGCTTGGTTGTTGGCTACTACCGGCGCAATTTTATTGAGTATTGCTAGTTTTCATTTTTATTCACTCCTGCAAAAAGAGCAATCAGCTGTAGTTGCTCAAGCCAAAAATGACCTTCAACCCTCATTATCTTCAGCTGGTAATCCCGCTGTTAAAGGAGTTGAAACAGTGATTGAAACCGATGATAGCCGAGCTGCAATTATTGCTAACTTTTTGGAGAGACATAAATCTCCCATGGTGCCATATGATTACTATGGCCAAAAACTAGTCGAGATCGCCGATCGTTATAACTTGGATTTCAGGTTACTACCAGCAATCTCAATGCAAGAAAGCAATCTTTGTCGTAACACTCACTCAGAAGCTCCTCATAATTGCCTTGGGTTTGGTATCCATGAGCGAGGCACTCTTGATTTTGAAAGCTACGAAGCAGGTTTTGAAAGAGCTGGTAGAGAACTGCGAGCTTACTATGTAGATCAAGGCAGAATCACTCCAGAACAAATCATGAAAAAATATACCCCAAGTAGCGATGGCAGTTGGGCTAATTCAGTCAACCAGTGGATGGCCGAGATGCGTTATAACGATCGGGAACTAGGAAAAACACTAAAAGAAGATGCTAATGTTTTAGAATTTGCTATGGGCGAAGACGCTGAAACGTCTCAATAATTTTTAAAAGATGATCTTGATAAATTAATAAAATCAGGAGAAAATGTCTCTTTTATTGACATTTTGATATGTTTTGATATAATTCAAAGTACCTCAGGAGGTTTTCTCTCACCGGGAAGTACGTTCTGAGACAAAAGAGCCCCAAACTACTAGTTGGGGTTTTTTTGTGGCAATTATTTAATTTTTTTCAGCCAAGGGTGAATTTTTCAGTTTTTTGGTAAGAATTAAACTATAATTTGGAAATAATAGCCTGATAAAACAAATCTTCATGCTCTGTTTTTTGGGCTAATTTTTCAGGCGAAAGCACCGCTTGATTGCGATGTAAAATAATCCCAGCTGCTTCAATAGGTCCAGCATGAGACAAAATAATAGGCGAGTGAATTAACTCTAAAGTATTATTTTCCAAAGAAGCATAAAAACGAAAAGATGGTTGAGGAAACTTAATATTTTCAGCTCCTAAAATTCTTGCTAATTCACCATTATTACTAATTTGACTATAAGCTTGATAATGATCTGCTGTTACTTGTTGAACTTTTTCCAACCAAGCTTCCTGACCATAATCAATATTTTCAGGACCAGGAATGATCAAACTATAACCAAACGGGGGAGCTTCACGAATAGCAAATTCACAAAATTGCAAAGACTCTGCCCGCATATATTTTTTAACGATAGCCACAATTTTGGTTTCAGACTTACGCATTAAACCCCACTCCTGCCATAAATGGTCAGGAACACCTGGTTGCAAAATCTGGCCATTTGAATCAACTTCACCAGCCGCCGTAATATTATCCAAATAAAAACCAAGAATTCTGGCATGAATCAAGTGAATTGATCTGGCTCCACGATGCTTTTCATTGCTTAAGAAGTGATTGGAATTTTGGGTAGCAAAAACTCGGTGAGGTCGTTGTGGTTCATGTTCTGCCATTACTTTTTTGGCCTGATCTAAACCTGTAGTTAAGATTCTCCAGTAAATGAGTTGATCCTCAACTGGGTAATCATAAATTTCTTCTGTTTCTAGAGTACTTTCAATTTTCTTGGGAAAAACCATCGGCATTAAATCCCAATCAGCATAAGGTGCCACTGGTCTAACAAAACCAAAGCGAGTGCCAGTCGGGGAAAGATAGATGCCACACGTCTCCTCGGCACAAACTTTCTCTAACCATTCCTCAGAATTGATCAATCTAGTTCGCTCTAAAACATCCTTTAGTTCAGAATGAGTATTAATACCATGATCTGAAACTGGAATATTAATTCTTCCTGGAGTTAACTCAAAGATGGAGAGACGTTCATGCACGCCAAGTAGTATATTGTTGAAATAAAAAAAATCAAGATTATTACTTCCTTTTAAAACAGAATTTAAATCTGCTATTATATAAAGTAAGTTAAGTTGAATCAAATAAATCGGATATTTATTTATGAAAAAAATTGCTGAACTTAAAACTCCATTATTTAATCCATTTCGCACTATAAAAAAATATTTCTCTGGTCAATTCTTAAGAGAAATTCCAGGAATACTAATCAGTAATGATGGCTCTAAAGCATTTAAAACAACGATGTATATTTGCTCAGAAAACATTCTTATTTATATTAAAAATTTTTCTGATAACTCAATTGCATTAGTTCAATTAGAGCAAAGAGACAACATAAATATTGTTGATATATCAGAGAGTGAATTAAAAAATACAGTGAATTCTGCATCAACCACAAAATCAATATCTATATCTTCAACACAACCAATAATGGCTATAACAATTAATAAATATAGTTTTCTTGCGGGAATTTCTAATATTAGTGCAATTACAAGTGCAGGAACTGATTTTGTTAGTGGGTATGCAAAAGTAACTTATTTGCTTGGTAAAAACTACTTAACAGGAATTAATAATCTTTTGCTAGTCATGAAAGCTATTCTAAATAAAGAAACAATAAAAAGTTTTCCTAAAATATTGCCCGGATCTCATAAGTCTATTTCCATTACCAAAGTATATTTAACAGAATTACTTATAATAATGTTTGTTTTAGGCCTTATTTTAGGCTTTATAAGTACCTTAATTTATCAGCAACCAAAATATTTTATTTTATTTATGGCACCTTTTACTATTACAATTATTACACTATTAATACTTGATAGAATTTTTAAATATAAATAACAAAATAAACTAAATCTCCAAAATACATATCCAAATTTATCTGTCTATTGATTTTACTCATAATAATTATAAAAATTATCACCAAGAACGTACTTGAAAAATATCAAAATACTCAATTTAATTAACATATCCACAAGACACTGAAATAACCATTTGGAATATTTAATAAGATGGACTATATCATGATTACTAAGAGTAGATTAAACACTCAAGAAGTTAACTCTTAATAAATTAAATACTGAAAAAAAATTATTTTATATTTTCTCTCTTCAAATAACTAAAATGTGCGGAGGACGATTCTTATTTTGAACCGCTCTCCGACAATTACCTAGTACATTTTACCAGGTTAATGGAACTGTATCAATCGAAGTCGGAGGAGGATTTACATGATTAAAACCTCTTTGCACGACG